>JACRLJ010000029.1:33095-40598 GCA_016215105.1 Candidatus Hydrogenedentota bacterium | reverse complement strand
ATCGGCGCCCGGCGCGGCCCGCTTGTTGCCAGGTGCTGGCCACGCTTCCGGAATACCCCGTCATGATGCACACGTCCAACGCGCCAATATCAATCCCCAGTTCGAGGGCGTTGGTGCTGATAACAGTGAGGATTTCGCCGTCTCGCAGGCCCTTTTCAATGGCGCGCCGCTCGCTCGGCAGGTATCCCCCACGGTATCCCCGAACGAGGTTATGATCCTTCCCCATCTTGCGGACAGCGTCTTTCAAATAGGTCGTCAGGATCTCGACACGGAGCCTGCTGCGGGCGAAAACGATTGATTGCACACCACGAGAAAGGAATTGGGCCGCCAATCGGCTGGCCTCTTTCACAGATGACTGACGAATCCCCAGCGCCGCGTTGACGACGGCGGGGTTGTAAAAGAGAAAGTGCCTCTCCCCCGCCGGCGCTCCATTGTTGTCTATTAGCCGTACCTGTTCTTCGACGATCTTCTCGGCCATCTCCTTGGGATTGTTGATGGTGGCGCTGCAACAGATGAACTGCGGCTTAGAACCGTAAAAAGCGCAAATGCGCTTCAGGCGCCGCAAGACATTGGCCAGGTGGCTCCCAAACACCCCGCGGTAATGGTGGACCTCGTCGATGACGATGAACTCGAGATTCTCGAAAAGCTTCATCCAAATCGTGTGGTGTGGCAGTATGCCCGTGTGAAGCATATCCGGGTTGGTTACGACAATGTGACCCGCGTTGCGAATGGCCTTGCGCGCCGACGCCGGGGTGTCACCGTCAAAGGTGTACGTTCCTATCTTGACGTCTAGCCCCTCGATGGTAGACGTCAACTCGTGGACTTGGTCCTGGGATAGCGCCTTCGTCGGAAACAAGTACAAGGCGCGGGCCTGCGGGTTGTCCATGAGACGATTCAGGACGGGCACGTTGTAGCAAAGCGTTTTACCCGACGCTGTCGGCGTTACCACGCAGATGTTCTCTCCGTTCAGAATCGCGTCCACGGCCTCAGCCTGGTGGGTATAGAGATTCGTGATACCGCGCCGGCGCAGCGCGGCCACCAGCTTCGGATTCAGTTTATCGGGGAATCCGCCGTATCGCGCCGCACGCGCCGGAACGGTCCGCCACTCCGTGAGATGCTGCTTGAAGGCGGAGTCATTTCGGAGGCGGTCAACAATCTGGGCGGCGTTCATGCGCGTTCCTCAAGGAGTAAGTACGACCTGAATATACCATCAGTGGTCCGTGGATGCAACCGCGTCCGGCGGCCCGCCCGTCACTGGCCGCGGCAATTGTTGTGCTCGCGGGCAAATTCCAATAAAATCGAAGAGAAATAGGGACCATCTCAAACCAGCGGGTTTGCAGGCAGAGTTCGTCTACGCGAGGAATAAATGTACGATCGAAAAAAAGTGCTGATTGTTGATGATGATGAAGATGCGCGCTCCTTCGTCGAGGCCATACTGAGTTCGAAAGACTGGGACACGTTCCAGGCCACGACGGGCGAAGAAGCGCTGGACATCGCCAACCGCGAGACGCCAGACTTGGTGGGACCGATTTCCTCACCAAGGATATTCCGGTCATCATGCTCACCGCGGTGAACACGCTTTCGAACGAGGCGCAGCACACCGCGGAGTCCGTGGGCCTCAGGTTGGGAGTGGAAGCGCCCAACGGTTTCGTCGACAAGCCGGTCGACGCCGATTATCTCATGTACACCATCGGGGGAGTCCTTGGCTGATGCCGTCCTTCAAATTAGTTATGGGCAAGGGTTCAGCGGAGGAGACGCTTTTTCCGGTGGGACCGAAAGGCTTGGTAATCGGACGCTCACCGGATGTGGACATTGTTCTCAAGGACCAATTGGTCTCGCGGCGCCACGCCTGGATTCATTTCGACGGCTCACACCTCACTATCGAAGATTTGGGATCCCGAAACGGCGTATTGGTCAATGGCGCCCGTGTCTTTCGCGGCATCCTGCGCGCAGAGGACGACCTCGTTGTCGGCGACACTCACTTCGCGATAGAAAGCGGCAAGGGGCTCTCCGACTCCAGCTCAATGATCAGTTTCGAGAACGCGGGAACCCTGTTTCAGAACATCCTTCAAAAAGAAGGCACGGGCCGCCTGGGCGTACTCTATAAAGCCGCCCAATTGCTCGGCAGTGTGTTCGACTTGGACGATCTGCTCAATCAGATACTTAGACTTATTTTTGACGCGCTGCCCGTCAAGCGGGGATTCATCTTGACCCTGTCTCCGGATTCACCGGAACCGGTGGTCCGCGCAAGACTGCTCACCGGCGCGGCCGACGACCTACCGCTAAGCAAGACCTTGATACAACACGTGTTCATGAGCAAGAGCGCGGTGTTGACACGTGACGCGCAGGCGGACGAGCGGTTCGACGCTTCCGCCAGTATTTTGGGCCACGCGATACGCGCCGCGATGTGCGCCCCGCTCTGCGGAAGAGAGGCCATTGTGGGCGCAATTTATGTCGACCCGGGAAACCAGGCGGCCAATTTCACGCCGGAAGATCTTGAATTGTTGACGGCGATCGCCCGCGTCGTGGGTGTGGCCGTCGAAAACGCCCGGCTCTACAAGGAGAACGTGGAACGCGAACGGCTGGCGGCGATCGGCGAGGCGACGGCGGGCGTAGGACACTGTGTCAAGAACATCCTGACAGGTGTTAAGGGAGGCGAGCAGTTTATTGACAATGCGCTCGATCAGAAAGACTTGAAATGGCTCGAGCGCGGTTGGCCCATCCTGCGCCGGTCCATCGAGCGCATCGAGACCCTGGTATTGAATCTGCTCACGTTTTCACGAGATCGCCAGCCGCAGATAATGCCCACCGATTTGAACGGACTCATCGAAGAGGTGATTGAAGTCCTTCGCCACCGTGCGGAGACCGCCAAGGTCGTCTTCGACTTCCAACGGGGCGACATCGGCATAGTACACGTCGATGGGCGCGAGATTTACCGCGTGTTGCTCAATCTACTGACAAACGCCGTGGACGCGTGCGAGGAGAACGGCGGAACGATTACGGTTACGACCTACCGCGAACCCAGCGGCTGCTACGTCGAGGTGAGCGACACCGGCGCAGGGATACCGCCCGAGATAATGCCCAAGTTGTCGCAAGCGTTCGTAAGCACAAAAGGATCGCGCGGCACGGGGCTCGGCCTTGCGTGCAGCTACAAGATCGTCCGCGAACACGGCGGTGACATCACCTGTGAAAGCGAAGTGGGCAGAGGCACAACATTCACGGTTTGCCTGCCAGCGGCCACCCTTGTCATGACTCCGAAGGCAAAGGTCACGGAGTAGGCCCTCTGCCCGGCAAAGGCCAGTGGCTCATTACCCAGGCGCGCGCCTCCTCTGTGTTACTCAGCGCCATTTCGAGTTGCGCATCCTCGACCGCCGACAGTATCTCCGAGAATAGCGCACCGGGGGTATAGCCCAAGGCGATGAGATCGTGGCCGTTCAACAGTGGCTTCGGACGAATGGCTTCGGGGGGCACGCTCGCAATGTACTCTTTCAACCACGTCACAATATCCAGGTCACCGTGACTCGCCACGCAGTCTATCCGGCAGAGCTCAAGCAGTTCCGCAAATCCTTCCTCGCGCACAAACCGTTTTAGCTTGCTTTCTTTCATGCGGGGCGTCATGCCGACGCGCATGTGCTGGTCCACAAGCCACACGATGCGCTCCGTGTCTTTGTTGGAAAATCGAAGACGGTGACAAATGGCAAGGGCCATTTCCGCGCCGGCCTTCTCGTGCTGATTAAAGCGAATACGATCCTCGAAGGTCTGAGTCTGTGGTTTGCCCACGTCGTGCAACAGCACGCCCATGGCCAGAGTCGGTGTTGGGTCGGTTAATTCATCCAAGGCAAGCAGCGTGTGAACGAAAACGTCGCCCTCGGGATGAAATTCGGCCGGTTGGTCGACACCTTTCATCAGGGAAATCTCAGGCAGGATTTGCTCCAAGAGACCGGTTTCGTCCATGAGGTCGAAAGCGTGTTTCGCTCCACCTTCCGTGAGAATCTTGACGAGTTCGTCTCGAATTCGCTCGGCGCTCGTGGTACCGATACGCGGCGCCTTGGCGCGAATCGCGTCTTTGGTGGGCGGATCGATCGTGTAGCCCAGCCGCGCTGCGAAGCGAACGGCGCGCAGAAGACGCAAATGGTCCTCGTCGAAGCGTTGAACCGGATCACCGACCGCGCGGATGACTTGACGCTCGAGGTCCTCACGTCCATGAACGTAATCGACGACATCTTTCGACGCCGGATCGTAGAAGAGGGCGTTGACCGTAAAATCGCGGCGTTCCGCGTCCGTGCGCTCATCACAGAACTCGACAAAGGACGGATGCCGCCCGTCTTGATAGGGGCCGTCGTGACGAAATGTCGTCACCTCGAATTGTCCCTCTGGAAGCAGGACGAGCTGCACGCCGAACGCCGCCCCCACGCCGACGGTTCGCGAGAACAACTTCGCGATCTCCGCAGGAGTCGCGTTGGTGGCGATATCATAGTCTTTGGGCTCGACCCCGAGGAGCATGTCGCGAACGCAGCCGCCAGCGAGCAGCGCACGATAGCCCGAACGGCGAAGGGTCGCGCAAATCCGCTCCGCGGCGTCCCGGCGCTCACCCATGGGACGCAGGACTCTCTTTCGATGGGTGTGATTCGCTGCGGTGCGGCCTCGGCCGGAATTTGGAGTACGCCCAAGAGATCACCAGGAAGGCCAGCGTAATTCCCGCGAACGAAAGCACTCGATAAAGGTTTGGAAGGGCCATGATGTCGTGTACAAACGCGCGCCCCATCGCGATCACCATCACTATAAGCGCGGACCAACGGTAGCGCCGTTCTCCAAACATGGCCCCAAGCGCCATGCCCAGCACTCCGTGGCCCAGCCAATACAGCGTCAGGTACGACTTGTCCGACCACTCCTGAAGCCCGATGATTCCGATCGCCGCCGCAGTGACCACCAGTAGCGTACGGACATAGTCTTCCGCTTTCGAGGGATCCCGCTCCTGCTGTTGAAGCAATATGAACAGGCGTTCGCCGGCGGCGTAGGTGAACACGGTGAGCGCCAGATATCCGACAAAGTACTCTTGCGGCAGCAGCGGGGTGTCCGGCAAGTACAGGCGCCGGCAAAAGGTGACGGTCCCCAGAATCATGGCCACGACTCCAGAAGCCTTCACGGCGGCCAGGCCGAAGACACACCCAACGAGCAGCAGCGCCACACCGAGGGTATTTTGGGCCAGCGGCGCGTACACACCGTCCAGATTGCGGCTCATGAGGTCTGTGAGCAGATAGGTCGCCACCAAGTAGGGTATGGACGCGACGACGTAATGCTCCCAGGGTTTACCTTCTTCGACACGTTTCAGATACCGTTCCCAGAGATACGCGGCGATGTACGTCAATGACGCCACGAGTATCGTGAATTCAACAAAACGGGCTTGACTTTCAAACCCGGCCTTTTCCACGACGAGAAAGAAATGGTAGCTAATGTGGGCCGTGATGAGGAGCAGCACACTCGCGACCTCGAGCTGCGGTGTCCTCAATAGGATTCCCGCCGTGGCCAGCACGGCGCTCTCCGCGGCCAGAAGGAAAGGCAATTGCGGGTCTTCGCCCCGGTCGATGATAGTTATGGTCAGAAGAATCAGCGCGCCTGACGCGGCGTGCAGCACGGATGCTGTCGTATTGTGTACGTCGAGAAAGGTCTCGGCCAGAAACCACTGGCCGCTCCGGGTCCGTCGTTCCGGGGTGGCGCCATGCGCGAACTGTTCGTAGAACCAGGCCACCGCCGCGAACACGATAACCACACCCACGCAGGCCGTCCAGTTGGCGGGGAAGGTGTAACCGGCCAATTGCGCGGTGCCCGGAAGCTTGACCGAAAAAAGACACACCACAAAAACCACAAGCATCAGCATGTGGTCCAGCACCTTGAACAGCACCACTCCGCTGCGCCAATAGGCCAGCGCCAGCGCCAGACACTCGATCGCGAGCGCGATGAGCAGGCGCTCGCCGGACAACAAGGATTCGACCGCGAGTGTAAACATGATAACGGACTTCGCCGCGAATACCTGGAAGAGATAGTTGCGGCGCGGCCCGGTGGTCTCCGCCAGGAAAGCAAACGCCGCCAGCGAAACCGCAAACGCCAGCCGGAACATCCACTCCTCTGCGGGATACTGGTGTCGAATCGCCAAGCCGGTCAACAGGAAGAACGCGATGGAGTTAAGACCCGCCATCGGCGCCGCGAGACGGCGGTACTCTCCTGTGCGCCGGGCGTCGATGACGCAACCTACCGAGAACAGGAGATAGCACAGGGCGATAAAGCCGTTCGAGTACCAGAAATAGGTCTGTTCCGAGATTGGAAGCTCGATAGGTTTTCCCAGGAAGTAGAACACGTAGGTGCCGTACGTGGCGACGAGGGCGACCCAGCTGAACAGCATCCAGCGGTGCCACGCGTGAAACACAAAGGCCACAAGCGAAAGCGCGGCGCAGGTTCCAAAGGCGTAAAGAAGGTGATCGGCAGTGAGACCGCTCGTGCAAGTGACGACTACGGTGTAATAGACGAGGAATAACGCGATGCTCGCGGTCGTCTGGCTGCGCCGCCAATGCGCTACTCCCGCCAAGAACAACAAGCAAACAAACAATACGGGGATCGCCGCCCAGCGGGTAGTAAACACATGAATGGTCTCCACAAAGAACCCGGCGTACGTGGTGAAATAAAGGATGGCCAATCCCGCGCCGAGGATTGTCTGGGGAAACGGGCTTGTGCTCTTGCGCTGTGCAACCCCGTAGGCCAAGCCCGCCCCGGCAATTCCGTAG
The DNA here is from genome assembly GCA_016215105.1 of Candidatus Hydrogenedentota bacterium. Lineage (GTDB taxonomy): Bacteria > Hydrogenedentota > Hydrogenedentia > Hydrogenedentales > SLHB01 > JACRLJ01. Next base: position 33,819 of record JACRLJ010000029.1, on the reverse strand, counting down.
CCGATTACGACCTTCTGCCACGCCTCCAGACTCTCCGTGGTAAACGTCGTCAAGGCGCCCAACGCCACCGTGGTCATCAATGCGACCACCATGAGCCGGCTCAACCACACGCTGCCGATGCGGGCCTCGAGCGAGTCTCCGTCGCTGCTATCGAGAACGCGCTCGACTGTCCTGCGCACGTCAGACACCAATTCGGTGATGCCGGACTCGTGCGACGCGGCCTCCGCAACGGGCTCCGTTGAACTCTCCTCTCCCCCAGTCCCGCCATCCTGGCCCTTGGAAGCAAGCAGTCCAGCAACCATATCCGTCAAATGCCGAACCTGGGCTTCGAGTTCTTCTATGCGTTTATCTGGGTCCATCGAACCTTCACTTTTCTTCAAGTTGATCGCTACCATAAGATTAATCTAAATTGCAGTGCGATGGGAACTTTCTCCGACAAAAAGGGGCCATTGGGGCGCGCGGTCGGCAGAGGCAAAGCGCCAGCTCACCGCCCAAGTCAAAGTCCCATGTCCCCGGCGCGTGTTCCCAAGTTACTATTGGCAGTAACAAGCACATTCGGAACCGTACGGTGTAGGAAGTTCTTTGAGGTATTAGAGGCATTTCGCATCCGTCAGCTATGGGGAGGAACGTACGGCCTGGTTCCAATCCACAGAACCCTGGCCAAAGGAGGGAACAATGAAACTGGACCGATTCTTGGTAAGTGCGCTCGCCATGTCTGCATTGG
>JACRLJ010000029.1:0-33079 GCA_016215105.1 Candidatus Hydrogenedentota bacterium | reverse complement strand
CGCCATGTTTGCATTGGTATCACGTCCAACGGGAGCAGCCGATCTCACGATTTACGACGGTGACTTCGCGGTCGTCCACGATGTCATACCCGCTGAACTAAAGGAGGGTTCCAACCGAATCGTCGTATCTAACGTGCCCGCGTTCTTGGAACCCTATTCCTTTGTGCTCAACAGCTCGGCGCCCGGGGGCGTTCGCATGCTCCAGTTGGATTATCCAGGCAAAGTGGCGACACCGGAGGGCCTATATTCCATTTTCGAGGGTTCCACAATTCCGTTCGTGATCACCACTGCGGGAGAATCGCGAACGATTGACGGTAAGATCCTTCGGAGCTCCAACACAGGCAGAGGAGTACAGCCCGTCATCGAGGTCAACGGACGGCTGTGCGTCGAGGTCCCTGGAAAACCCCAGTTTCCCCCGCTTCCCGAGGGTGTTACCCTGAATCCGACCCTGACCCTGACACTGGAGTCCAAACAGGCGGGCCATGCCGACCTTGATGTGTCGTATGTCACACGGGGAATTACGTGGCAGGCGGACTACAATGCGATTCTGACGGAACAAGGCGGGCTTGAACTCGTTGGCTGGATGACCCTGACCAATACCTGTGGCAAGAGCTTCGACAACGCGAAACTGAGACTCGCGACTGCAACCGATCGCCCGGACAAACCGGCGCGTCCTGGCGAAGAAGGATACTATCCGCCGGACGCGTATCAAGCCGCGGCGTACGCCGCCGCCCGTTCGATGCGCACCTTCGCGCCACTTCCGTCCGTACGGACCGACTTCCAGTATTTTTCCCTCCCTGCCCCGGTTGCCCTGATTGACGGAAGTCCGGTGCGCGTCGAGTTTGTTCGCCGCCAGCAGGCGGCGCTGGCGCCGGCCTATGTGTACGACGGCTGGAAAATGCCTGCGAACATGCGCGCGGACTACCTTGAAGGTTCGCAGCGGAATCGGACGCTCGGAACCGAATCGCGTAAAGAAGTGATCGCGATGGGCGAATTCACCAATGCGCCGGAAGACGGTCCAGGGTCGCCATTGCCCTCAGGCCGGCTGCATGCGTTTCGACGCAACAAAGGGCAATTGGACTTCCTCGGTGATGACAAGATTGGCCCCCTGCCCGTTGATGGGAAGGTGAGCCTGTTCTTGGGGAACGCGGAGGGCCTTTCGGGTTCACGGCGGCAGACCAGCTTCAAAGAGGACCAACCGCCGATGGGCGCCACCGAATCGTTCGAGATTGCCTTGAAGAACGACACCAAGACCGAGGCCGTCATCCGCGTTATTGAGCATCTGTACCGCGGCAAGAAATGGGAAATCACCGAGTCCTCGGACCCCTACCAGAAGCTGCCTGACGGCACGGTCGAATTCCGCGTGCAGATCAAGCCTGCGGAAGAGAAGAAGATCACCTATACAGCGCATTGCACTTGGTAGTGGTCGCGACCAGACGCGGGGGTAAGAAGATGACGAATCGCACAGTTCTACTCGCAGTTCTATTGGCTATGTCCCGAACGGTGTTCGCCGCGCCTCCTGCTATGCGCAATGACTGGGGAGATGCGATTACGTGGGGCGCCGCGGTCAAAGACGCGTCGGTCCATGCAGTCTGTACCGACGCGAAGAACACAATCTGGGGAATCATGTACTTCGGAAAAGAACGTAGCCGAATCCTGGCCCGTTGGACTGAAGAGGGGTGGACTCCCGCGAAACTCGCGTACTCGCCGGACGCACTGAAGTATCTTCAGACATTTCACATCAAACCGATTTCCGATACCGGCGCTCAGGAATTGTTCTGGATGGAGGACCTCTACCCCGGTCCGGATGGAACCGTATGCGCCGTAAACAGTCTTTCGGAAGCGCCAGGAGTCCAGCTTCGTGGAGATCGAGCGCGCTGGATGCCGCTGGCGCACGGCAAGGGCGAGGAAAGCGATTGGCTGCTTTTTGAAGACGGTTCCGGAGTTCCGTGGCTGGTGTGGGGGTCGCCTGAGCAGTTCTTCATTGAGGGCCCCAAGAAATACGACCCGATCATGAAGTTCGGCCTTGGGGCGTACTTTGGACGCAGGATGGAGGGGGCACAAGCGGTCAAATTCGTGAAAGACTCGCTGGGACGTTTCTGGTACCCGCGTGACGAAATCCCGACGGGAAGAAATCGGGACACTGTTCTTGAATGGGCGCTGATTCTGGATCCGAACTTCGATGCGGCGAAAACGCCCCTCGATACGCTCGGCGCGGGCTTCCCGCCTACCTCAATTGTAGATCGCAATTCCCATTTCGAGTTGCTGCGCAGCCCGCAAGACCGCGTGCGTGACGACGATGTGAGTTTCACTGTGCCCAAAGATGAAAACACGTTTTGGCTGGGTATGATGAGTCACACGCTAAAGGAGGTGGACGTGCGCACGCTCTCCGCCAAGGAGATCCGGCTTGCGCCAGGTCAGCACATGAGGGGTCTCTCCCGCATAATTCAATATCAAGGCTCGTGGTATGCGTCTGATCACAACTCCCTCTGGCAGGAAAAGGATGGGGTATGGACTGAACTTCTTAAGTCGATGGATGGCGATAACAAAATGGCGCCTGAATTCGGGCAGGAACGCCCCTTTCTCGGGGGCGAGCTTGGGCTTTGGGTGGGCGCGTACAACGGGAACGGCGCCGTGTTCGTATCGAAAGACGGTAAACTCGAGCGGTTTGACCGCCATCGGGGTTTTTCCCTGGCTCAAGTAGACTTCATGCAGCGCCTGCCCAACGGGGAAATACTGTTCGCTACGAAAGACGGGTCTTGGTTGAGTGACAAAGAACGGCCACTCGTCGAAACCCCGCCTCGTACCCCGAGCGTCGAGCCGATATCCTTAGGCACGCTCATACAGGATGCGCCGGGGTACATTTGGATGCGCGGAGAGGGATTCGAGTTCAAGCGATGGGAATCCGGAAAATGGCGCACGTTCGGCGCGGATCCCCCAAGCGGCGCGTCGGGGAATCCGCCGACAAGTCAGATCACGCCGCCCCCGGGCCAAGTCAGGATGGCCATGGTCCCGCATATCGCTAGCTGGGCTTTCGATTCCTCGGGGCGTTTGTGGATAGTAGGTAGCCCCCAAGTCAGAATCTTCACCCCACCCCCCTACGGGTCTGTCGAGGAAGGAACCTGGATACGCTATGCCAATTATCACGAGGCCCTCGCCGGGGAACGTCCACAGCAACCTGTCTTTTTGCCCCAATACGTGCAGGGCTACAATGCGGCTCAACTGGGAAGTATGTGGCGCATAGCCTACGCCCCTAGAGGTCAGCTCGCCTATGTAGACAACGAGAGCGTTTGGTGGTCGAACGGGTCGGAATGGCGGCAATGGTCCAAACGCAAGGACCTCCATCAACGCGACCCGTACGTCCAAGAGTACGTCTGTTTCGACACCCTAGGCCGCCTGCAATATCAGGGCGCGAAAAGGCAGTTGCTAGAACTGTCGGGCGAGTGGCGTGAGATGGACCCGAGTTCCATCAACTTGACGGCTTGTTCGTGCCCGGGAGCCGTCCGTAGTGACTCCAAAGCCACGCCACCGGCAGGCTCCTCCGCCAATCCTGATGTGTGTGTTCGCGACCGGCAGGGGGCTTTCTGGCTCCAGTACTGGAAAAAGGTGTACCGCGCGGCCTACGGGATATCCCTGCCGCTCTACTCGGACGATGAGCTTACCCCGTTTGGCCAGGGGTACTGGATTCGACATGTCTATACCGATCCCCTGGGCTCAGGCTTTATCGCGGTCGTCGTCGAGGGAGGTGGCCAAGGTGTGACGTATGTCCCGATATCCCGGCCCCAAGGCCCGCCCGTGACGCGGCTGACTGGCCGAATCGAGAACGTCAATACAATTGTGCTCGAACCCAGCGCGGAACCCGCCGGGACCTATTGGTACACCTGGCGAATGGACGATGGGACATGGCACGACGCCACGAAGGACGTTCCTATTCGACTGCCAAATGTCGCTGGCGGCAAGCACTCGTTCGAGGTCCGCGCGATCAGCGAGCACTTCGACATATCTCCCTCCCCGGCAACGCTATCGCTTGAGGTGTCGGTTAGCGTCAACAACGTCGACCAGTGGATTGCTGAGATCTCTTCGCCCGACTATGATAAACGCCGTGACGCCGTCGCCTCTCTAGCAGCAAGCGCCGCCGAAGCGCTCCCGCGGTTGCGCGAAGCAAGGGAAAAGGCCAATGCGGACACGCAATGGTGGATCGATTCAGCAATACAACGCTGCGAAGAAGCCTTGAAGAAGGCGACGCCAACAGCCGGTGAGAAAGGGCGATGAGATGAGATCGTTTGCGTACGGCGCCATCGCCCTGCTGCTATTCGGAGCAGTGTCCGCCGAACCCGAAAAAGGAAGAGAATGGGGGCAAGGCATCGTACTCGGAAACACCTTTGACTGCGGAGCATTTCGGGCTATCACTCGTGACGGCACAGGGCGGATTTGGGCGCTCTGCCGCGGGTATCCAAAAGGCGCAGTGACGCTACCTAACGGCGCCCCGGCCTTTTCGACGCGCCCGCCGCAGGAAAGCGCATGGCTGATTACGCTCGAGCAAGATACTTGGCGCATAGCGGCGCTAGGAGACAACTTTGAAATCGGAAACCTTTCGGCCCCCCAGTTCTTTCCGGGCCCGGACGGTTCGCAGTTCTTCCTTGACCTGTCCGGAGAACTGGTTCAGTTGTGTGGATTGCGCGGCCGGTGTATACCGTCGCCGTCCCGGACAGCATCGCTGACCCCAAATCACATAGAGGTCTTTCGCGATTCCAAGATGGCGGCATGGCTACTTACGGGAGACTCGAAGGCCTTCTTACTTCACCCGCAGCAAGCCAAATCCCTAATGTCATATCCGGCCGGATCGGCGTTGGGCGACGCGATTATCCGCGTCGTTGCAGGTTCGCGCATTCCCAAGATGGCGCCATCGGACGGATGGGGGAGAATCTGGATACCGATGAAGGAGTTGACGGATACAGACCGGTCTGCAGGACTTCGGAATACGTTGATACTCGACCCGCAGCCAGACCAGCATTTGCTTCCGCAGACCATGTCGAGGCCGGACTGCGATTCCTTCGAGTTCGCCATCGCGGATCCCTCGGGCATTCGTCTCACATCGGATGGACCGGTCGCTCCCTGTACAGCGCCGTTCAAATCCATCGGATTTACGAGGAAAGACGATGCGACCATGCTTTGTGGTCTGACGGATATTGATATCTCCACGATGCGCGTAAGACGCCAGACAATTACCGAAGATTCATTAGCGGGGCTCAGAACACTTCGCTCCCAAAATGACACGTGGTACGCCTTTACCCCGAAAAAGATATGGCGCTATCGCGAAGACGCATGGAATGAGGTATCTTTTCCCGGCGCAGAGCTGGTCGAAACATCGAAAGCGGTCACGCCGATCGTGAACCTGGTTGCCGTCGGCTCCGATGTGTGGGCCGTCACGAACTACAAGCCATCGTTGTGGTACGTTCCAGAAGAAAGGGACGAGGCCGTTCCTCTCGATTGGCGCCGAGGACTCCCTTTTTCCTCCATCGAAGGTATCGCTCCATATGGAAACGACAAAGTCCTATTGCTCGGCGGGGAAATTCGCGGCAGCGTCATAAGACCCGCGGCAAGATTGAAAGCGATGGTTACGGAACCGCTCGTACTGGAGACTCTTTCTACAAAGACACGCCTGCTGCAAGACGACGCGTACCGCCTGTACACGCTGAGTTCCGGGGATACCCCCGCCTTGAGCCGCTGGGATGGCGCAGAATGGCGAGACCTGCCTGTTCCATCCAGTACGTCCGGGGCGCGTGTGTCGTGTTTAGCGATAGACAGCGCGTCTCGGATCTGGGCACTGCCCGAGCAAGTCCAGCAACCGGTTTCGGTGTTCGACTCGCACTCGGACACGTGGCACGTCTACGATTCTTTTGGCGCTGCGCTGGAGCATAGCGCAACGGAGGAAATTCACCTGGTGGAATACACTGACCCTGGACGTACGCCAGTGCATGGCCCAGATGGCCGCTTGGCGTACTACACCAGCGAGCAGGTCTATGCATTTGAGGGTCGCGCATGGAAAAGTTGGAGCATCCGCAAAGACATTTTCGCGGAAGGAAACGTCTTTGACCGCGCGTGTTTCTACAGCAAGGAAGGCCGTCTGCGAGTGGGCACTTGGAAGGAAACATGGGAATGCGGCGACGATGGACAGTGGCATTCGATTCCGTTTGCGCCTGGCGCCGGCTCGTGGAAAGAATTGATCAAACCAGCGCCAAGAGAAACGCCCGCCGCGATAAAGAACCACCTCCTTCAGACACCCGCCATTCCGGATAGATTGGGGCGGACTTGGAATCTGTGGAGCGGTCGCCTCTTCCGGTCCGGGTACGACGTATGCGCAAACGTCTTCCATGACGAACGATTCGCCGCCCTCGATAGCTTGCCGCCTCTGGACGCCGCCCTGATCGATCCCACCGGCAACTGCTTCCTTCACTACGAAAAAGATGGACATCACTATTTGAAGGTGTCCCTCCAAGAATCCAAACCGGAGACCGTCGCCAAAAGTCAGGAGCTGTCTGCTACGGGAGTCACACTAACGATGGAGCCGCCCCGCGAAGGAAGCTTTCTCACGGTACGTGTGGACGATGGCCCATGGACAAAGGCGCTCTCGGAAACGATCGTTACGCCGCATCTTCCCGCAGGCAAGCATCGTATCGAAGTCAGCGCAGTCACGAGCGACGATCTCCGCGCCGATCCCACACCCCTTGTGGTGCGCTTCGATACCACGGCGGTCAAAGATTCCGAAGCCCCGCCAATCACACAGTGGATTGCGGACCTTCGATCTACCGATTATGAAAAGCGAAAGACCGCGGTGCATAATCTTTCGCAAAGACCGGCGGAAAGTCTGCCTGCCCTGCGAGAGGCCCGCGACGCCTCTTTGGACGATGATTACCGGTGGTGGCTGGATTCGGCGATTCAACGGGTACTCGAAGCTTCGGGGCAAAACAACAAATAGGCCGCCAATGAGGCGCGTTCACGAAACTGCGGGGACGGTGTACGCCAGGCGGTGGTGTGAACGCCAGGAATCCCAAGGAGTCACGATGATCACGATAATGCTGAGCTTGTTAGTCGCGGGAGCGGAACTTCCGGCGGGCGCGGAGCCCTCTCCCGTATCCTGTCCACATTTTCCGGACGCGGTTCATGCGTTCGTGTGGCGGAATTGGCCCTTGGTTCCGGTTGACCGGATGGCGAAGGTCTTGGGCGCGGCGCCCGCGGACATGGTCCGGATGGGCCAGGCCATGGGTCTCGGTGATCCCCCAACAATCACTCCGGACGTTCAGAAGCGTTCGTATATCACCGCGATTCGGCGAAACTGGCACGTGTTGCCGTACGAACAGTTACTCACCCTCCTGGATTGGACCCCGGAACAACTTGCTTATACCTTGCGAGAGGACGATTTCCTCTACATCAAACTCGGAAGTCTGAAACCGAAGTGCGCGCCGTTGAAGTATTCGCCGCCGGACGAGGCCGCGCTGGCCCGCGAGCGCGCCATCGGAAAGATCGTGCGCGACAAGCTCCCGAAGGGCTTGAACGGGCCGCACGACCCGCTGTTCGGGTTCGTCCAGCGGCTATCGGCCCCGATGTCCGAGCCGAGTCCGGTCCCGCCCGCCAGCGGTTTCTCGCCACGGTTCTGCTATTCGTATTTCGCGTTATACGGCGATCCGCTTCTCGAAAAGGACGCCGACCCCTATCCGGACGCCTATCTGGCGAGGATGGCGGCCAGCGGCGTGGATGGGGTATGGCTGCAAGCGGTGTTGTACAAACTCGCGCCGTTTCCATGGGACGCCAAGCTCAGCGAGCGCTATCAGGAGCGTCTCGAAAACCTGAAGGCGCTCGTGGCGCGCGCGCGTAAGCACGGGATTTCCATCTATCTGTATTTCAACGAGCCGCGCGCGATGCCATTGCCGTTCTTCGATAAGCATCCAGAGCTGAAAGGGACTACCGAAGGCGATCACGCCGCCTTGTGTACCAGCGCACCAGAAGTGCAAGCCTACCTCACCGATTCCGTGGCGAGCATCTGTAAGGCCGTTCCGGACTTAGGGGGCTTCTTCACCATTACGGCGTCCGAGAATTTCACGAGCTGCTGGTCACACGAGCACGGAGCCGATTGTCCGCGTTGCTCGAAACGCACTGCCGCGGAGGTCATCGCGGAAGTGAACTCACTGGTCCAAGCCGGCATTCGTAAGGCAGGCGCCAAAACACGCCTGCTCGCCTGGGACTGGGGTTGGCAGGACAAGTGGGCCGTTGCGGCCGTGAACGCCCTTCCTGCTGAGGCCTCGTTGATGAGCGGCAGCGAATGGGGTATTCCCATTGATCGCGGCGGAGTGAAAAGCAGCATTTGGGAGTACTCGATTTCAGCGGTCGGCCCCGGGCCACGCGCCACGGCCCACTGGAACGCCGCACGGGCGCGAGGGCTGAAAACCATCGCGAAAATTCAGGCTGGCAACACGTGGGAGCTCTCGGCAGTTCCATACATCCCCGCCGTCGCCAATGTCGCGCAACACGCGGCCAATCTGCGGGACGCCCATGTGGATGGTCTTATGCTGGGATGGACTCTGGGCGGTTACCCATCGCCCAATCTCGAAGTGGTGGCCGAGATTGGCAAGACGTCTACTCCTCCGGCAACGCCCGATCAGGCCATGCTGACGGTGGCCACTCGCCGATTCGGCGCAGCGCACGCGGGCGCGGTGGTCACCGCATGGAAGCAGTTTAGCGAGGCGTTCAAGGAATTTCCCTTTGGCGGCGGGTTGTACACCGAACCTATGCAGATGGGTCCCGCCAACCTCCTTTGGGAAAAGCCCACCGGCTACAGCGCCACCATGGTCGGATTTCCCTACGATGATTTGGAGCAATGGCGGGGGCAGTACCCCGCGGACGTCTTCGCGGGACAGCTTGCCAAGATTGCCGACGGCTTCGAAGCCGCGCTCACTGCACTGAAGGCGTTTGCGCCGCCCGCTGGCGCCAATCCGCCGCCCCCGGCTCAGGCAAGCGCGCTTCAGGACGAGATTCGGGTGGCAGAGGCGTCATGCCTTCACTTCCGCAGCGCCGCGAATCAAGTCCGCTTCGTAGCCGCGCGGAACGAACTGACCAAGGCGCCCAGCGCGGACACGCGCGCGGCTGAACTCGGGAAGATCGAATCCCTGCTTCGCGAGGAACTCGGCAACGCACGGCGTCTACTCGAACTGCAGAATGCCGACTCGCGCATCGGATTTGAGGCCTCGAATCATTACTTCTACATCCCAGCGGACCTCGCTGAGAAGGTAATCAACTGCCACGACTTGCTCGAACGCTGGTTGCCGCAGGCAAAGGAAGGGAAGGCGCAGCCGGCCGCGAAGTAGAGCGTGCGGCAACAAGGACGAAAGCGGAGGTATTGACAGCGGCGGCAACTTGGCGCAGAATACGTTCGTATCACCCGGCGATCCAGGTACAGGCGCCATCAATACTAACCGTCCGCTGCCGAATCTAGTTTAAGGGATATACCAAGTATGACAGAAAACGAGACGCTCCCCATCGAAGCCGCCATTACCGTCCTCAACGGTAAGTGGAAACTCCTGATACTATGGCACTTAAAGGGGGGTGTTCACCGCTTCGGAGAGGTCCGCAAACTGATCCCCCGGATTACCCAAAAGATGCTGGCGCAGGACCTCCGCGACCTGGAGGCGGATGGACTGGTGCAGCGGAAAATTTACCCCGTAATTCCCCCAAAGGTCGAATATACCCTCACGCCCCATGGTGAAACGATCCTTCCCGCGCTGGATGTTCTGGCCCAGTGGGGCCGGACGCACCTGAAACGGGGACCAGCCGTCGGCAAGTCAAAACGGCCGGGAAAAGCAAAGAAGTCCGAAGATCAGCTACTGCTGGACGAAGGCCTTCAGGGCTAGAAATCCATTGCCGAGTCCTCGTCCCTTACGGCAGGGAACACGAACGAACAACCCATTCGGGAGCGCGCACGCATGTCAGACCGGCCTCACCAGAATTACAGAAATCACCGAAGCATTGACTACATCATGAACGCGCTGGCGTTGCTGTATCCGGCCGCCGCCGTTTTGGGATTTCTCGGTCTGGCAAGCCATTCGGCGCGATGGTCCGCCGCTGCGGCAATTGTGCTGGCGGTTGCTACGCTGATTCTCGCGTACAAGGCACGAGTCTATTCGCTCAAGGTGCAGGACCGGATCATCCGTCTGGAAATGCGCCTGCGCCTCGCGGCGTTGCTGAAAGGCGATCTCGAGGGCAAGGGCGAAACACTGGCTCTGTCCCAGTTGATCGGCCTGCGATTTGCCTCAGACGCCGAAATGCCGGACCTCGTGCGCAGGGTCACTGCGGAAAACATTACGAGAGCCGACGATATCAAGAAGCTCGTGAAGGACTGGCAAGCGGACAACGTACGGATTTAGATGACCCAGACTTTCCTACCTCCTCGTAACTGGGGAAAATGTCGGAGGGTGACGAATGAAGCTCAACGTCCGTCTTCTACTTCTGATACTAATGCTGCCGCTGGGATGTCCGCCGGCCACTCAACCACAATCCTGCGACGTCACTCCGGCGCTGGAACCGGATTTGCTGCCGCGGCGCCCCTTCGCGGAAAGCTCAATTTGGAATCGCCCCGTTCCCGCGGACGGAGCCTTTGCTGATGTCACTGAAGCCATCTTTGGCGATCCGAGGTACGCGCCGACGCGCGTCATACCGGATCTGGTCACTGTCGCCTATACTGACCCCGCGCAACCCCTCGTGCGAATCGAGAAGAACCGCGGATGGAGACTGCCTCAACGGGCGACATCCTCCGGTGTGCTCCTCTATGAACGACATCTCTCGCTAACGGCGGGCATTGGCGTATCGTGGAACAAAGTCGGAAACGCCCTCTTCAACATCGTAGATCCCGCCACCTGGCTTGCCGACGAAGGCGTCGGAGGGTGGCGTTGTCCCGGACAACCCCTGTTGACCTTGCTTTCCGACGCCCCGCGATCCCACAACATTGATGTTCTCAACGGTGACGGACTCCGAGGCTATGGACGCGGCTCTGGTCTGCCCGCCCTGGGAGGCCTATTGCGCTTGGGAGAACTCAAGAACGGCGTCAATCACGCGTTGGCGGTGATGTTCCCTGCGCACACGTACTCGTCCTCGAGACACTTTGTGTGGCCGGCCAGCGCCGCGGACCAATATGCAGGCAATCTTCTGTACGGCTATGGCGGAGCGAACCCGAATTTCACCATGGGAACACTTCTCGCTATACCGCGCGATATTGACGTCCACGCCGTGCCTTGGAAAACCCCTCAAGGCGCCATCCTGGCCGTGTGCGCCCAGCAATACGGTTGGTACGTCGTCGATTCTTCCACCGCCGAGCCCGGTGTTACCGTCATGTGCCTGGCCGTTGAAGTCCGCGCGGCGCTCCAGGACATCGGCTATGCTATTGAACCCGATACGGGCCATGAATCCGTCAATCCGGCGATCCTTGACGCCGTTGGATTCACCGACGACGTTATCAGCATCCTGCGAATGACAAAGGCCGTAGTCTCCAACGTGCCCAGCTAAACCTGACCCGCGACGCAGTGCTCATACACCGGGTTCTATGGTATGGGTCTTAGCGTCGAAATCCACCGTGACCCGAGTTCCATCGCTAAAGGTAGTACGCTGTTTTCGGTGTGTCGCGTCCAGAAACTCGTGATTCACCATTTCCTTCGTGTTGCATCGGGCGCCCAGCGAGCATGCCTCCTTGACACGCGCGATCTGTTCCTCGGTGGCGCCGGCGTTGACGTAAGGCAGACCCGCGTTGAGTAGACAATGCAGACGGCCTGCGTCGCCTTTTGGAATGCCCCAACCGCCGTCCTCCCCCATGTCCCACGGCAGCAACAGCGAATCGTGATAGACCAGACTGAATAAGGGGACCGGGATGCCGGTCGGGCCACCCTCTTTCGTCGTCGAATAGGGACCATGATGAACGAGGTCAAGCGTGGGCGCCAGATAATCCGCGGGTTCCTCGGAACTGACTACGTACCCCCGTGCACGGAGCACGTCGAAGCATTCCCGCCGATACATCGCGCACTCGGTCCGCATCATCGGATGGGCCGGCGGCGAACTCTCCTCGAGCGGGACCACCGCAAACACGTCCAGATAGGCGCCGCGCACCTTTACGCCTTGCTTCGCGAACAAATCATGATTCCGGCGGACATACTCCGGGGCAAAGCGCGCGCTCAGGATTGTCTGCGGGCCGCCGCACCACGTCGAATGTTCCTCCCTCGAACCGTCCTGCCGGGTCGCGACGAGACGATCGTCAAACGAAGCCGCATTGAGGTAGAAATCGCGATACTGATCGTGTACCGCAAACAGGTACCCCAACTCATCGCAAGTATCCGCAAATGCGCGCAGGCCGTCCCACCCGCCCTGCTCCTCGCCCGGCGGCAGCACGTCGGGATGACCATTGTCGTACCCGTAGAACCCCCAGCCATCGAGATGAACATACGCATCCCCCACTCCCTTCTTCTTCAAGTCGCACAACTGATTCGCCAGCGCCGAGAAGGCCACTAGTTGGTGATTGGCCTCGATGCGGTCCTTATTGAAGAGAGACGCCTGCTGAACGAAATGGTACAATGCGCCGATGTGAATCACCGGCCGCCCAATCACCTCGTTTACGTTCGGCGTGCGCTGGCGCTTCTCATCGAGCGATACAAATCGGCCGGTTTCCTGCACGTAACGCCGGTAGCGCTTCGCCATCGAGACATAACTTGACTGGTCATCAAACACGTAGCGGACCGTTCGCAGGTAGCGCAGCTTCCCGAGACTCCCGGCCCACCAGGGTTGAATGACCGTCGGACCGCCGGACGGGTGCGCGTACCGCACCCCGGCGTCGTCGCTGGTCTCGAGGATGGTCTGCACACCGTGGCCATCGTGGATTTGCCCCCACCACGGCATGTAGAGCGTACGCGAGTTGCACAAGTCGTCGCGCTTGATTTCTTGAGGCCAGTCGCCCGGCAGCAGCATGCCCTGCATCATCGGGATGACTGACAGATCTTCCGCGGCATTGCCGAAAACGATTGGTTTGGGCCAACGCAAGAACTTGAGTTCCGCCGCCGTGTCCTTGGCCACGGCCTCGAACACAATCTCGCTTCCAATAAGATTCACGGTCAGGCGAAGCTCGAAACCCGGCGCGGCGGGAAACTCGGAAAGGGTAAGCGCCAAGCCCTTGCTATAGCCCGTGTCGAAGGATTCACCCAGTTGCTTGGCCGCCGAACGAAGACCGAATTTGGCCCCGCCCATCTCGACGTCAGCATCGTCGCACGGTTGAAACCGCCATGCGGCTTTCGCCGTAGTCACTTCCATCGCAAGATCGACCTTCGACACGCGCAGCGTCAACTCTGGAGCGTGTATCTCCCAGTCGCTGTCCGTGCCCTTGAATTCCCCCGATGCTTTTGCGGGTTTATTGACTGCGTTCTTCCACAGCCAGGACCGTACCTCGTCTATCTTGTAGTAAAGCCCGTTGAACTCCTCGACCGAGTTGGCGCCCTTGTCCAGGAGTGTCTTGAGCTCGTTCAGCTTCGCCGTTTTTTCAGGCGTAAGCGACTCCGGAACTGTGATGGCGTGCAAACGTTCCAGGTGGGTTTGCAGCACGGCGATCCGCGGGGCCAAGTCCTCTCCCGCGCCCGCACACAGCAGCAGAAGCATAGTCGCTAACATGACCTTCTCCCCGCAGCTTCGGTTCGAACGAGAATTACCAGTGTATCTCACACTTGGTGGCGTCCGCCGTGAGCGCGTTCTTGAGAATCACCGTGTGCAATTCCACGTCATACATCCAGCCCGACGGCGCGGCCTGGAGTTCATCACTGTTTGCTACACGTACGCCTGCGCCAGTGATAGTTACAGGATCCGACACGTGCGTCAGCGTCGTAAATACGGTGGAACCCGGAACCCCTTTCAGACCGAACCGTACCGACTTCTCAAGAAGCCCTCCCGCGGGCTCGATGATGTCGGCGGCGGAATTCAGTTGAATGGGGGAAAACACGCCGGGCAATCGCGCCGAGCGAATTTCGGGTGACAATCCCCGGAGCCGAAATTCATTGACGAGAATATTCTCAGGATTGATATCCGCAGGGTTGGGTGAGTTCTTCACCATGTTCCACGAATCGGGGTAACATCCCTTACTCGGCCCCTCCACGTACTGCTGGAGCATCGCGGAATTCGTGATCCCCTGCGCCACGCGCCTCCAATCGAAGGACTTGTCGAACTCAGCTAGATCTTGCAGCGCGTACGCATAGACCAGACCGCACCACACGACGGGCATACCCAGCCACGAGTGGGTGAAGAACGTCGAACCGATGACGGAAATCGCGTTGTAGCGCATCGTCGGAAATCCGTCCAGGTCCCACATATACAGGAATGGAAGTCCGGTCCACGCCCAATAGCGCGCCTGCGCCAGGTAACGTTCGTCACCCGTGATCCGAAACGCCTCGGTGTACGCGCGAATGGCCTGTGCGGCGGCCAGAATATCCGGTTGATACAAAGGACACTCCCAAACTTGCGCGCCGCGCGGCACCTCGTATTTCTCCATCTGCTTCATGGCGTCAAGCGCCTGCTTGGCCAAGTCGCTGTTGCCGGTCAGACGCGCCGCGCGCAGGACCACATACGCACCGGCTGCCGCCTGGCCCAACGTGTGGTCACCGTCCACACCCAGCGTCCTATGCTGATCGTCTTGCGGCCGCCAAACCCACAGCCCCTTCTCGCGCCCGGCCAGGGTCTGCGTAGCGTTGGCTAGCATCCCTTTCATCGACTCCGCCACGAACCCATAGTAGAACGGGAGTTCGCCGCGCATGATGTGACAGCCGTCCGCCGCCCACAGGTAGCCCTTCCCCTTTTCGTCAATCGCGCGGTTGACGACCGCCTGAATCCGGCGATCGATCTCCTTGCGCACGTCCTCCGAGACGCCTTGTTCCTTATCGAGCGTGAGCGGAACCGCGTGGCCTACCGCAAGCAGTCCCAGCCATCCCTGGCAGTGCGACCAACCCGGGGGAGTCTCGTTCCACACCGCCTGGAAGTAGGCGCTGCGTGATAGATCGCGTTCGGCGTCCCAGGCGCGCGGCTGGGCGGTGGGTTCGGGGAGACCGTAGACATCGAACCACTGTTTCATGGCTTGCAGAACCAAGCCACCTTTGTGCGGGCCCGCCACGATGCTCGCGGTGTCATATCGCGACGCATGATCCAGAACCAAACAGGCGTTTAGCGCAAGGGGTTGCCCGGCCTTGAGCGGAGCAGGCGTAAACGCTTCGAAGCGGTTCTCTTCTACGAATGGTCCGACGGAGGGCGCAAAAAGAGCTATGAGAATACGATCGTAGCCGCTGTCCACGCGGGGCGCGGCGAATCGCGCGGCCGGATACTTCTGTCCCGGCGCCCACTCTTGCTTCGCGTTCCACAGCAGACCAATCAAGCCGCCTTGGGCCTGCACGGCCATCAGCGGCGTGGCTACTTTGTAGGCCGCCGGAACACGGCGATCACTCAAGGGATACGCCAAATCGCGTGTCGAAGATGATTCCTCATCCCCCTCGAGGTATTCGAGGCCCGGGAAAATCGCAAAATCTTTCTTCGCGCCGAAACCGCCATCACCGGCGAGAATGTTGGGGCCGTAGAACGCCAACAGCGACGCGTCAAATGCCGGAGTAACCGTGTACGCCATTTGTATCCGCGCGGAATCCGCCGCGGGCGTGTAGGTGATTAGGACCGGCCACGAGGCGCCTTTTGCGCTGGCCGCCTCACCACGCAATTGAAGCGATCCCTGAACCGAATCAAACGAAATGACCTTGATGGCGAGCCGCTCGCGCGTGCCATCCGCGTGGCGCACCGCCAGCGCAGCCAAGGGGTACATCGACCCCATGCGAAGCCATGCGGCGCCGTTCCAAGTTTCCGCTATGGCATAGGGGTCTCCGGAACCATTCGCCACAAAGCTCAAACGCGACCAAGCGTTCGCGGCGGTGGCCCGAATGGGGTCCTGCGGAGAGACGGCGATCTGAACGGCGTCTGGACGCTCTGGCGCCGTCTTCGGTTCCAGCGGGTAGACGTGAAATGACAACTGGCGGTCCCCAAAAATGAGCGCCCAGTTCCCTTCTTCGGGCGCCGACAACCCATTCCATATCAGCGTGGACTCTTCTTGTGGAGCGAGTTTGGGCAATGGAAACGACTTCGTGGCATTGTCACCGAGGCCCGCCAATGACGCCTGTGCGCTCGTCGCCAGCGACATGTTCAGCCCGCCTACATAGGCCCCAAGCCCCATGTTCTTAATCGTAAGCACTACATTGAACGGATGATTCGCGGAAACCAGCGTGGATGAGAGCGCAAAGTCCTTGATTTGCAGCCGAGGCGCGTAAGCCGACGCAAGCACACCTTTCAGTTCCGCCGCGCCGTTCTCGACGTTCAGCGCTACATTCGCTACTTCCGTAAAATGAATGGGAACCCAAGCCGTGCCTGGCGCGGAGACGATCGCGCGCTCCGTAAGGCCGCCCATGGCGACCGCAAAGGTGGACGGAGCCGTACACTCGACCTGGGCGAGCGCCACGCCTACCGTATCTTTCGGCAAGTCCTGATAGTTCGCTGGGCCGGTCACCGTGGCCAGCATAGGCTGACCGAACACGCTCCAGTCATACGTGGAATTGTTGTCAATCGCATTCGTGTGGAATTCGACGCTGACGGTCTTTCCCGCCCAAGGCGCCATGTCAATAGCGCGCGCCTCCCACTGACTCTTGGCGAGATCTTCCTGAAAGACCGGCTTTCCATCAATGACCACCACAAACCGCACGCCGTTCGGCTTGTTCGCGGCCGCGGCCCACTGGACCCCGTCGCGCACCCCGATCCGGAACAGCAAGAAGCACATGCCGCCTTGCGCCGGTTGGGGTACCGCAACCCCAGGAAACGATAGGGTCGCGTCGTTGGCGTCCTTTGGGTGCAGGAAAATGCCGGGCAACGAAACACCGCCGCAGCGTTCGTCGTACGTCGCGGATGAACCGAGGGCGTTGCTCGGCGTGGCCGAATTGTAGTCGGCCACAAAATCCTTGACCGTATCCACCCGATTCGGGCCCATCTCGACGGCCAACGGATCCGCCCCCGCGAGCCACGCCACCGCCAGACACACCCAAACCACGGCTACGTTTCTTCCCACAATGCGCATCATTCTATTCTCCATTCCGCAAATAACAAATGCGCCCCAGCCACGCCCTGAATCCCCACACCCGCTCAATCTCTTCCTCAATTCTTGATTCCCAAGCGGTCAACTGCGCGGACGACGCGTCATCATCGCAATCACGATTCCTACCACCCCAATACCTCCCCAGACACCCGTCGGCACATTCATTTTCACAAGCGCCGGAATCACACCCAGCATTCCAACGCAATCCAATAAGAACGGAACTCCACCAACAATAACCAAAATCCATCCAACTAGCTGCATGCCGCGCTCCTATTTCCTTGATCCCGCGCCCGATCAATCCAACCTATCAGTCCTATATGACCTATAGGACCTATCAACTCACCGTCCGCCGCCGCAAGCCGCGACAATCCCGTCACAAGCGGCGCACCGTTTCCATTCGGTGTAGGTTCCTCCGAAAGAACCCTTCTCTTGAAACTCCTTCAAGCGCTCCAAACCCGCCTTGCGCCCGGCCTCGAATTTACCCTGCCATTCGGCGCGCTCCGCGTCGGTCAGCCGCATGGTGTCCATGCGGCGGCGAACCCATTTCTCCAAGAGACGCTGCAGGGCCTCCTCTCGCTCACCGCGCGCCGGGCTGGCCAATTGTTCTCGCGTATGTTCGTCAACACCCGGCCCAAAGGTATTCGGCGCCGGCGGCCGAAACCCCAGGAAGACCGGCCGAGCGCCGTAAACCCGCATCGCCTCCAGAGTCGGCTCGCACAAAGGACAGGTATAAATGAAGCTCGCGGTATAGTCCGGCTTCTTGGTCGCTGGCTTCTGTGGAATGATAAAGTCGATAATGTCGTTGGTCACCCCGTCCGAGTACAACCCCTCCAGGACAGCAAAGAACACCATCTGACTGACCGGGTCCGTCGTCCAACTGGCCGCGTCCTTGGGGGATGCGGAATCCGCCTCGGGCGGTTTGTCTTCACCCAAAAGCACTCCGCCCGTGAAGAGACACGCCACACACACCGACATGACCGCCGCAATCAGACGCAACGTCCGCATCTCCCGGATCTCCTCCTGCCAAAGCGCACTCTGCTATAGACCTATACACCAAACCTTGCGTGAAGTATAAGACGGTATTTCGCCCGGTTCAATGACTCGTCGGGCATCGGCGCAGCTACGGCGCCTGCGCGCACCATCGCGTTGTCGAATCGCGTCATGTCGCCGGCAACCGATTTAGAACGCGTTCAGTGTACAATTTGATGCACAAGGCCAATGGTCTCAGGCAGACAAGGAGCGCTTATGGGATTCCATCGTGTAGTAATTGCGTACGTCCTATTCCCGCTGGTCGCCGCGGCCACCCCAACACAAATCTCTATTGCCGATTTTGGCGCCAAGGGAGACGGCGTCACGCTGAATACCAAGTCCATCCAGGCGGCGATTGACGCCTGTGGCGGAGGCGGGACGGTCCACTTTCCGGCAGGTACTTTTGTGTCCGGGACCATCCAACTCCGCGACCACATTCGCCTCGATTTTGACACCGGCGCCGTGCTCTTGGCGAGCCGTAACGTCGATGACTATCCCTTTATTGTATGCCGGTTTCCCTCCTGCGCAGATCGCTACAACGGCCGCGCTCTGATTTGGGGAGAGGGGCTTACTGACATCGCAATTACCGGCCGTGGAACCATTGAAGGGGACGGCGCCCGGTTTCGAGATAAGGTCGCATCCGAGGAGCAAATGAAACAGATGACTGCGGCGTACGCCGGAACCGGCCGCTACGCGCCCGTTGCGGGCTACGCAAACCGGCCCTACCTGATTCGCTTGGTGAGCTGCCGCAATGTGCTCGTGGAGAACATCACGCTGCGCAATTCGCCCATGTGGATGCAGCACTATCTCGACTGCGATTTTGTCACGCTTCGCGGGGTCACCGTCTTCAATCATGGTGGCCACAATAACGACATGGTCGACATCGACTGTTGCAGAGATGTAGTCATTAGCGGCTGCGTTGGCGACACGGATGACGACGCCCTAACCCTGAAAAGCACCGGCGCCAAGCCGACAGAACGGGTGGTAGTGTCGGACTGCATCCTCCGTTCCCACTGCAACGCGATCAAGGCCGGAACCGAATCTTCGGGAGGGTTCAAAGACATCACCATTTCAAACTGCGTCGTCACGCGCTCCTTGGTGGACAGTGTCCTGAACGGCCGCCGCGACGGTATCGCGGGAATTGCCTTGGAAATTGTCGATGGCGGGACTTTGGATGGGGTCGCCATCTCAAACGTTACCATACGGGATGCGCCATCGCGGGCATTCCCGGTCATCCCATCGAGAACGTTTCAATCAGCAACGTCCGCATCACATTCCCGGGCGGAGGGACCAAGGAACAGGCGCTCGCAAACGTGCCGGAATTGGAAGAGAAGTATCCGGAGGTTACGATGTTTGGCCCCTTGCCCGCGTACGGTTTCTTCTGCCGCCACGTCGAGGGGATCACCCTGGACAACGTCCAACTGGGCCTCAGCGAATCCGACCAGCGGCCGGCCTTGCTGTGTGAAGACGTCCGCCGGCTAAAGGTGAACGGCTTCGCCCCCGCAATCGCCGACGAAGCGGTAGCGCCGTTGCGCCTCGTCAATACCCAAGACGCCTACCTCACCGGCTGCTGGAGCCCAACGGTCGACACGTTCCTGAAACTCGAGAACGGCTGCGAAAGAATCACGCTTACCGCAAATGACGTAACCCGGGCAAGAAAGACGCTGCTCATGGACGAAGCGTGTCGGCGCGTCAAAATGAGCGCCCGCCAATAGAGTCTGTCGGCAAATAGCGGATTACGGGAGGACTCTCACCATAATGTTCTTGAACGCCGGTGTCCCCGAAGCACCATCCAGAACTCGTGGTACGAGCACATTCGCCTCTGGGTAATACATCACCGCGTTACCAGGGCGATTATCAATCTCGCGTACACGGATATTCCGCAGCGCCCCAGTATCGCTCCGAACGGTTACTTGCTGGTCCACCGCAAGTCCAAGGCGAATTCGGTCAAGAGGGTTCAAGAGGATGACGTCACGGCGTTCCTGCCCCCGATAATAGTCCTCTTCTTCGTACACCACGGTGTTGAACTGCCCCTCAGACCGAATAGTCATCAGACGCAATTCGTTTCCCCCTATCTCCTTCAATGGCGGCACAGGAAACGAATGAAACTTTGCGCGGCCCGAAGGAGTCTTGAATTTCGGCGTGCGGAACGTTCGCCCCCCGATTTGGAATTCCTCTTTGGTCTTCTCGACCTGTCCGATGGCCTCATAGCCCGGAACGATTGCCGCGATGGCCTCGCGGATGCGCCCGTGCTGCTCCATCCCCGTCCAATCCACAGGGCTCGCGCCGTCCAAGACGTCGCGCGCAATCCGGGAAATAATCTCCACTTCACTGCGCAGGTTCGCGTGACGCGCAGGTCCACCGTCGCTCAGACGAACGTAGTTGAACATGGATTCCTGGGTCGTCGATTGGCGTTCTTCGTCACGGGCCAGCACAGGCAGAATGATCGTCTCCATGCCTGTCCCGTGGGCGTGTCCGGTGTTCAACGTTGTGTTGAGGTAAACCACCAGATCCACGCTGCTCAGTACGCGCTGCGCGTAGACCGAATCCGGGTTCGAGCCGTACAGGTTTCCCCCCAGACAGAACGCGAACCGTATCTTGCCCTCCTCCGCGCGCTCCAGACACCCCATGGTATCCAGTCCCGGACTTATGGGAAGCTTCACTCCGAAATGGTTCTGAAGGCGCGAGAACACCTCGTCGCGCAGCTTGGGCGCCACTCCCATGGATCCAATACCTTGAACGTTGCTATGTCCTCGTATCGGAAGCAAACCCGCGTTGGGTTTTCCCAGCATACCTCGCATTAGCGCCACATTGGCGATCATCTGCACATTCTTTACGCCATGCTCGTGGTGCGTAATTCCCATGGCCCAGGCAAACACCGTGCCCGCCGAGTTGGCGTACACTTCCGCCGCCCGCTGAATTACCTCACGGGACACACCGGACTGTTCCACAAGCGTATCCCACGATGCCTCAGTAACCATTTGCTCAAATTCAGGCCAGCTTTCGGTATGGTTGGCAATGAACGGCTTGTCCTGCGACCCCGATTCCAGAATTGCCTTGGCGACCCCGGCTAGGAACGCGATGTCGCCGCCGATATGAGGCTGTACGTAGATATCGGCGATTGTCGTGCCGAACAGTAGACTTGCCGGGCTCGAGGGAATGCGAAACTTCACCAGGCCGATTTCTCGCAGCGGGTTAACGACAATGACCTTTCCCCCACGCCGTTTGAGCCGAAGAATCGCGCTCATCAATCGCGGATGATTCGAGGCCGGATTTGCGCCGATCACAAAGAGCAGGTCGCAGTTCTCGACGTCCTCCAACTGAAGGCTGGCCGTACCGGAACCGTACACACTGCTCAGTCCCACGCCGGACGCCTGATGACAGTAGTAGGAGCAGTTGTTGACGTTATTCGTGCCGTAGAGGCGTGCGAACAGTTGCAGGAGAAATCCCGCTTCGTTCGAGGAGCGCCCGCTGAAATAGAAGAAGCTCTCGTCTGGCGGCGTGGCTTTAAGCTTCCGCGCGATGCGCTCGAACGCGTCGTCCCACGAAATCACACGGTAGTGGGTGTCTTCCGGACAGGCGCAGAGCGGCTCCGTGATCCGTCCCGCCGCTTCCAGCTCGCGCGAACTGAGTTTCCGCAGTTCCTCCAGTCCGAATTTGTCGAAGAAGCCATCCCCGATCCGCCCGCGCATGTCGGCCGCCATCGCCTGGACGGATTTCTTGCACACCTCGGGGAAATGGCCGTGCTCGTTGACCATTCCGCCCGACTGCCCGCCCATCCCCACGGCGCAGGTCTTACACGCGTTCTTCGACCTCAGTGCCTTCCACATCCGCCAATAGCCGCCGGTCTCCCGCGCCATACGCAGCGCATATAGAATCGCCGCCCACCCGCCAGCCGCTTTGGGAATACGTTTTGCGCCACACCCATCAGACATAATTACTCTCATCCACTGGTTCGCAGTACCGGCTCTAGCCGGCGAGGTCGCACACGATAAACCCAACAAATAAATCCAATAGACACCCCCGTGTCATTCTGAGCGCAGCGAAGAATCTCCGTCTAACGTGCAACAGCCGCTCCGTTCGCGCGTATACTCCGTCCACACGTTCCCACGGAAGCCCTAGAATGACACAGGGGAGTCATCCACCGACCTTACGCCGCGATCATCCCATGCGGATCAATCACGAACTTCTTCGCCGCGCCTTTGTCGAAATCCTTGTACCCCTGCGGCGCATCCTTCAACGAAATGGTCTTCACGTTGACCGCTTTGGCGATCTTAATCTTGTCGTGCAGGATGCACTGCATCAGTTGCCGGTTGTATTTCATCACCGGGCACTGGCCCGTCGTGAAATGGTGCGACTTCGCCCAGCCCAATCCGATACGAATCCCGAGCATGCCGATCTTGGCGTTGGCGTCCACTGCGCCCGGATCGCCGGTTACATAAAGTCCAGGAATACCCAGTGAGCCGCCCGCGCGCGTTACTTCCATGACGGCGTTCAGCACGGTCGCCGGCCGCTCAACCTTGGTGTCGTGCCCATGCCCGCGCGCCTCGAAGCCAACGCAATCCACTGCGGCGTCCACTTCCGGCTCGCCCACAATCTGATCAATCTGCTCCGCCAGAGTCGCGTTTTTGCGCAGGTCCACCACTTCGCACCCGAAGCTCTTTGCTTGCTTGAGGCGTTCCGGGATCATGTCACCGACGATGACGCACGCCGCGCCCAACAAATGGCACGACGCCGCGCAGGCCAACCCGACCGGACCCGCGCCCGCCACATACACGATCGTTCCTGGTCCAACACCGGCCGTCACTGCCCCGTGGTACCCCGTCGGAAAGATATCCGACAGCAGCGTAAGGTCCTTGATCTTCGCCATGGCTTGGTCTTTGTCGGGGAACTTCAGGAGATTGAAATCCGCATATGGAACCATGACGTATTCGGCCTGTCCCCCGACCCAACCGCCCATGTCCACATACCCGTAAGCCGCGCCGGGACGCGCCGGGTTCACGTTCAGACAGATCCCGGTCTTGCCTTCCTTGCAGTTGCGGCAGCGGCCACAGGCGATATTGAACGGAACGGACACAATATCGCCGACCTTGATGAACTCGACGTCCCGCCCGGCCTCGATCACTTTCCCCGTGATCTCATGTCCGAGCACGAGCCCGGCCGGCGCCGTGGTCCGTCCGCGCACCATGTGCTGGTCGCTTCCGCAAATGTTGGTTGAGATGATCTTGAGAATGACCCCGTGTTCGCACTTCCGCTTTCCGATCGCCAGCTTGGGGTAGTCAATGCTCTGCACCTCGACGACTCCCGGTTTGATGTACGCAACTCCACGATTCGCTGCCATAGCTCATTCTCCTCTTGTCTGCCGTCGTTACCTGAAGTAATCCGCCACACACCCGGAACCGCTCACGCGTTCCGATTCGCTCCGTAAGGATCAGTACTCAGTCACGGTACAGGCGCACTACTCGCGCGCCAAGGTAGAATGTGAGGACGCAACGCACTCCGCCCCGGGAATCGTTTCCCATGCAGAGCCCGGAAAAACCGCCGCGCTCACCGAACGCCCCCATTATTGCTCTTATTCCTTCATTTGGCAAGCGCCATCCTTGAAGACGCACAGGCGCATGGTTCATGCTGAACTCAGTTCGAGCGGGAGAGCACGTGGGAACATGAATCTGTCGTCGAAACACATCTGCGCCGCCGGCGCGGTGATGCTGGCCTGTGCCTTGGCCGTTGCCGATCCCTTACCCAAAGATACCGGGTATCGTGGCATTTGGTATTTCAACCAGCCCACAAACGACGAATTCGTATACAAATACAGCGGAGGCTACGGCACCTACTGCGCCGACCACATTCCCTTCGCGGTATACGCGCCCAAGGTGAAGAAGACCTTCTTCGTATACGGTGGCGCAAAGCCCGGCAACCCAACCGCGCTTGTCGAAATGGTCTCCTACTACGACCACAAGACGGGACAAGTCCCCCGCCCCACTATCTTGCTCGACAAGCAGACCGAAGACGCCCACGACAATCCGGTAATCGCGTTGGACAAGGCAGGGTACGTGTGGGTCTTCGCTAGCGCCCACGGCACAGCGCGGCCGGCCTACATCTTCAAGAGCGACGCCCCGTACAGCGTGGACGGATTCACGCAAGTTCTGAAGACAAACTATTCCTACCCGCAACCCTGGTACGTTCCCAAGCGCGGATTTCTCTTTCTCGAAACGCGCTATAAGGATGGCCGCGGGCTCTGTTACCAGACCAGTCCCGACGGCGCGGCCTGGAGCGACCCCAAAAAGCTGGCCCACATTGACGAAGGCCACTATCAAATCAGTTGGCCTCGCGGCAAATCGGTCGGGACAGCGTTCAACTACCACCCAAACGCGTTCCAAGGTGACAAAACCAAGCATGGTCTCAATTGGCGGACCAACGTCTACTACCTCGAAACCGCCGATATGGGCAAGACTTGGCGGACCGCCGCCGGTAGTATGGTTTCGACTCCGTTGACCGAGGCCAAGAATCCCGCGCTGGTACACGACTATGAGTCCGAGGGCTGGCTGGCCTATCTTTCCGACCTGAACTACGACGCCAAAGGTCACCCCATTATCCTTCACGTCATCTCGCGCAGTTGGAAGCCGGGCCCCGGCCCGCGCGAGCTGCGCATTGCCCGATGGACCGGCGCCGAATGGAAAATCACCACCATAACGACGGTCGATCACAATTACGACATGGGCAGTCTCTACATCGAACGCGGCAAGTGGCGCGCTATCTTCCCCACCGAGCCAGGTCCTCCACCCTACGGCGCCGGCGGCGAAGTCGCGATCTGGGAATCCACGGACCACGGCGAAACGTGGAATAAGTTTCGCCAACTTACCCACGACAGTCCCCTCAACCACACCTACATCCGCCGTCCGCTGAGCGCAAATAAGGATTTCTACGCCTACTGGGCCGACGGCAACCCGTTGAAGACCTCCGAATCTCATCTCTACTTCGCCAATCGCGATGGAACCAAGGTCTACCAGTTGCCCAGCGAAATGAACGGAAACTTTTCCGTCCCAAAAGAGATTAAGACCTTCTAACAAAACCTCCGCTGGAGCGAACGGGAGGGACGGCGTCCCCGCCGTCCGTAGACTTTCAAGTACCGGGATTCTCTGGTGTCGCGGCCAGCGCGCACACGGCCTTGATTGCTACTGCTGGCGTCTCTGCCCTATAGTTCAGCGCAAGTTACGGAGCGGTTTGAGCGATAGAATGGGGTCTCAAAAAGGGAGGATTCACCATGGACCGTCGGCGCCAAGAAATACTCATTTCCAGTCTGAGCGGGTTACTCATCCTTACTTTGCTAACGGGATGTATGAGTAGGCGCTCCATATCGCACGCCCGTGGATACGAACCGTCCTATGAGGGCGAACTATCGGAATTCAATGTATTGGGAGTTGACCCCACCCAACCCATATCCGACACGGACATCGCAGCGGCATTCGCCAAGGAACACAATGTGAAACTCCAAGCCGGCAAGGCCGTCCTCCTTATTCAGTCCGGATCGCCCGTGCCCGATGAACCGATGTGCACCGAGCTCGCGCGCCATTTTCGCGTGGCGCAATTCTCCGGCGTGCCCGACAAGACCTCGTCCACCGCAAACTTCTCCAAGACGCTCCGGCTTACGGCCGCGCAAGGTGGCTACGATTTCATTGTCTGTTACTGGGGCGTGCTCGAAGCTGAACAGGCCAATCTCGCCACGAAAACCGTATCATGGGTGCCCATGGCCGGACGTTTCGTTCCCGACGAGACTCAGCGGATGCGCATTCGTTTGAGGGCCGTGGTCGTAGATGCGCGCACGGGGCAGTGGGTTATGCTCGCCCCAGAGCCGATCGAGGCACGGACTGCTAGCGCGCGGGCCAACCGCGACAACGCCGACCAAGCCCAGGTCGCGACGCTAAAGGAAAAGGGTTACACGTCGCTGGTCGAAACGCTGCTCAAGATGTAACACGGCTCCGGCTTTAGAAAAGCCGGACCACTGTGCCGTCCAGGTCCGGTTCAACCTTTTCAACGCCGGTGCGTATCCGGTATGCTTCCGCCTCAGTCAGGGCGAGGCCTACTCATGGTACAGACTATGCGACTCTTGATTACTGCCGGACGGCTCATCTGGTCCGCCGGGCCGGATTTTGGCTGGGCGGCGGCGTTCTTGATTACGTGGCTAAGCCCCTATACCCTCGGCGATACCGCGGTGTACCACCTCACCTTCGTAATGATTCTCGAATTCATCGTCGTCCATTCCTCCGGCTTCTTCGGGGCCATCGGCTCGAAAGGCGACTCGTTCCGCTCCCGCGCGCTCATGTACTCGGCGCTGGCGCTCTTCTACTGCATCTTCGCCGCCGCGTTCTCCGCGATGTACGGCGGACTCTGGCCGCTCTACGCGTTTCTCATGTTAGCCATCGGCAAACTCCCCAACACCGTCATCCGCCCGCCCGACGCCGAGGGACAGAACATCGTCATGATCAACTGGGCCGCCATGACCGCCCTCTACCTCGCGGGTGTCTTCATCACCGTTATCCTCCCCATTCCCGCCTTCGGCGTTACACCGGAAGTCATCGCCAGCCAGCACTTCACCGCGACCGGCGTCTGGCCCGAAGAACCCTACCGCGTCATGGCCTTCGGCGCCTTCTACTTCACCGGCATGGGCGTCATCTCCGTCCTCAACGAACTCATCCCAGCCCTCCGCGCTGGGAAGAAGAAGGCGATACCGGCCTATCAGGAGTCCTGGCGACCGAAAGGATGAGGTCGAAATTGGCAACGCGATAAAGTCTCCTGCGATGCATTGACTCCATCTCGCCTGGACGGTAAAGTGTCCAAAAGAAGTCCAACCTCAGCGGGCGTCGCCGGTTCGAGTACTGACAGCATACCCGCGTTGAGGACGTAATCATGAAAAAGTAAAACGGCGGAACGGAAAGGGGTTTCGGTTATGGCGGAAGCTGATGTTTGGCCTGCGGTATTTGTGGGTTGGAAATCCAAAGCGGACGAGTTCTTCACCGCTGTTCAAAGGGGTCAATTGGATGCTTGGGTAGGAAAGCTGCACATCCGAAAAGGCGCAGGTTTCTTGGCGGTGCTCGAGGATGGGACTCTTATCGCGACTGGAAATGTAGTCAACATTGCAGGAAATGTTCATACGCTTTCGCTAACAACCAGTGTGTCAACCCTTACGGGCGCGCCCACATTGCAGGTCGGCCTCGTCGAAAGAGTGCGCGCTATTCCAAAGCCATACCTCAAAGGCCCCGTTACGTCCTTCCTGATACCTCTCGATAAAAAGGACGGCGTATTCGACATCCAATGGTTTGACGCCGCAGTGTCCTTCTTTCGTAGTGCGATACCTAATGGTAAGGCCACTCCGGCTGCCCCAGAAAACAACTCCAAAGCAAAGATGCCCGCACCTACAAAATCAGTTGAGACAGCAGCGCCGCTGTCCTCCGCGGGAGACGAACGCGAAGCCTTGCTCAAAGGATGGATACCACCCGTTCTCAACGGTTTACTGGCCGACCACGTGCGCGCCGATCAATGGGAACTCATGGTGGCATATGCGCTTCGTGCGTTGGGTTGTCAGGTGACATATATGGGAAACTCCGCCGCAGGACAGGCCGTTCCCGATTGTATTGCCCGCTACACTTCTCCGGCCGGACAGGTGATTGAGTTGATCGTTGATGCAAAGGCAGGTCAGTGGAATGGCGCGGTAGACGACATACGCGCGATGCGTGATTACGTTGCGTTGGCAACTCCCTACTCGTTCCCGCTATTCGTTGCCAATAGTCTGACCAAGGATGTGACCGAAAAGCTACGACAGCACGTGATGCACGGCAAAGTGGCTCGCGCCATCTGTGGCAGGGACATAGCGCTCCTAATTGCTCAGAGACTCACCGATCCCAATTTTAACGTGGAGTTCGAATTACGCCGGTTCTTTCTGTAAAGAAGAGAAGGCTGCCCACACGAAGACGCAACCACATCCGAAAAGAGACCAATGAAGAAAATGATGATCTTACTGGCGTTGGCATGCGCCGTGTCGTGCATGACCGTTCCCCCCCAGACCGCACGAAACGAGAAAATGAACATTGTCGGAGAGAGTCTGGTCTTGGCCAAGACCGATCCGGGCGTTTTGTGTTTCGATGGCGTGGTCAAGGGTAGCGTAACGCTGCGCAGCACATTCGTCGCCGGTAAAGCCGGGGGCATTGTCTACACCGAAGGCAGCGACTTTGTGGTCGATTATGCAAAAGGGACGATAGCCCGCACCGCCGGCTCCCGTATACCGGACTATTCCACGAACGTCATGTACGGATTGAAAGACTTCGACCACACCAAGCTCAAGGAATTCACCAATCACCCCTGGTTCGTCTGGGCGGACTACCAGACGATTCACGGCACGCCGTTTGCCCAGCCGAACGACCAGAGTGCGTATCTGGTGAACGTTCGGAAAAAACTCGAGGCCGGCGGGCCGTTCTTGATCGCTACGTACGGCGACAGCATTACGGCGGGCGGAGAGGCGTCGGAACCGGATCTGCGATTCCAGGCGCGGTACGCCAAGTACTTGCAGGCCAAGTTCCCAAAAGCCCAGATCGAGGTGAAGGACGTCTCGATCCCCGGATACGCTTCCAAGGACGCCCTGAGCTTGTTCGACAAGTATATCGGGACCGTCGAAAAGCCGGACCTCGTGTTGGTCGGGTTCGGCATGAACGACCACAATATTCGCTGCGTCGAGCCGGACAAGTACGAGGAAAATCTGGTCACGCTCACCAACATGATCCGCGAGCGCAAAGGCGCGGACGTGATCCTCTTCTCGACCTTCCCGCCCAACGAAAACTGGCACTACGGCACGCACCGAATGGCCCTGTACGCCGCAGCGGCGAAACAGGCGGCCTCCAAAACCCACTGCGCATACGTGGACGTCTACAGCACATGGGACATGGTTCTCCAACGCAAGGACCAGTCCTCACTGCTCGGCAACAACATAAACCATCCAAACGATTTCGGTCACTGGCTATACGAACAGGCCTTCGAGGCGATGGTCATGGATAGCCGCCCATGAAGTCGAAAACATTCGATTGCGTCGAAATGAAGCGCGAAGGCGGCCAAATAGAACACATAGGCCAGATTGTGTGATTCCCTTGGGTGGCGTAGAATTCCTGTGAGGAAATAATGATGAAACCGATTCGAGTCTATGCGGATACGTCAGTTTTTGGCGGCGCGTTCGATGATGAGTTTGCCGCCGCCAGTCGTGAATTCTTTGACCAGGTGCGGCAAGGAAATTTCCAGTTGGTCTCGTCCGCTCTGGTTCGAGACGAGCTCGGCGCCGCGCCGTCACACGTGCTCAGATTCTTTGAAGAGCTAACGGAATCTGGTGAACTAAGCGAAATCCGTCAGGACGCCATCAAATTGCAGACAGCCTATTTGAATGCAGGAATCCTTGGTGAAGCCTCCGTGGCCGACGCGTTGCACGTCGCCATGGCGACGGTCCTCGAATGCCGCATTATCGTGAGTTGGAACTTCCGGCATATCGTCCATTTCCAGAAGATTCCGTTGTATAATGAAGTGAACGTAACGCGTGGGTATGCGAAGATCGCCATTCACGCGCCCACGGAGGTGGTTGCATATGAAGACTAAGACTTTCGATTGCGTCGAAATGAAGCGCGAAGGCGGCCGGCGAATCTACGAAGCGCTCAAGGGCAAATCACCCGAAGAGCAATGGCAGTATTGGCAGGCCCGTAACGAAGACATGCGCCGCTGGCTCGAACAGCGAAAGAAAGACGCCGCTCCGCCTAAAGTCAACTCAGACTGACACCCGAGACTGAAGAATCCATTCTTCGAGACGTGGCAGATGGTAAAAGTGTTCTTCCGAGATCTTCGCCCCATCGAGTGTTCCCAGTTGCGCGAGGCATGGATTTACCTGATCTCGAAACAGCTTTAGGATCATCACGACACAGATCAGAAAAGTTTTTTGCCACATTTCGGGAAGAGTGGCCATAGTGAAATGCGCGACGGCTTTGTCCGTAACCCTGATGATATCCAGACAAGCTTTGCATACATTTTCAAAATCATAAGGAAAAAGCTCTCGCACGTCCCGCTCACCAATAAGTTCGCATCCGAGATCACTTATCGTTATGTCGTCCGGCTCATTACCTGTGCTAGAAAAGTGTAGTTCTGGAGTCGGGCTCTTTTTCCCCGTGGCCCGAATTCCGAGCACATTAAGAAGACTTCGGCAACTTACAAGGCCATGTTCAATGAAAGCGTTCGTTATCGCGTAAACCGGTATAGTTAGAGATTGCTGTCCCGGTATTGTCGTTTTTTGGGTGAGATCCGGCGGCCAGATCAGAATATCGAGAAACCTATTGACGGCCGCAATTCTGTAAGGAATATGTTCAAGAACATATTTTTGTCGTTGTTCAGGCAAAAGCTTTTCACTGACGGGTTCCATATTTTATCCCCTCTTTTTCGTAATCAGCGTCTCTTATCCATGAATTAATCCACCCTTCCTCGCGTCCTTATCGCTCTTGACATACTGAATATATATTCAGTACACTACCCTTTGGTGGCGTTGGACAGGAATTGTGCCTGCCCACGCCCCCGGATTCCAACTCGTTCCCAAAGTTGTACTTGGGAACGAGAGGAACGGGACGGGATGGCGCAATGCAGAGCAGTACCCAATTCAAAGACGTGGCGCCGGCGAGTTCGCTGCTCAACGCGCCCCAGGACATCCTTCATCGCGACTGGAGCGTGGACGCGCTCGCAGGGCGTTTCGTCGAGGTCTCCGGGGACGCGGCGGGCGCGGCGCTCACCGTAAGCGCCGCGTTGATCCACGAGGTCCAACAGCGCGGCGAACTGGCCGCCTGGATCGGAGCAACCGGTTCCACGTTTTATCCGCCCGATTTTGCCGCCTCCGGCGTCGATCTCGATGCCCTGCCCGTGGTGCGCGTGGCGGATATGGCCAAGGCGTCGCGCGTGGCGGACACGCTGATCCGTTCGGGCGGATTCGCCTTGGTCGTTCTCGACATTGGACGCAAGCTGGACCTTCCCTTCGCGATGCAGACCCGGCTCGTGGGGCTGGCCAAGCAACATCACACCGCGCTGCTCGCCCTCACGCGAAGGACAGTCCGGGACGCGCCGGCCAGTTCGCTGGTGTCGTTGCGGGTGGAGACGGAGCGCAAACGCATCGGCCACGACTGTTTCCTGTGCGAATTGCGCGTAGTCAAAGACAAGCGCCGGATTCCGGGCTGGAACCATACGGAGATTTGCCATGGACCGGACGGCCTGTGTTGATATTCGCGCGCTGCCGCTGCAACTGCTGCTGCGCAACCACCCCGACTGGCAAACGCAGCCCGTCGTAGTCGTGGACCGCGACAAGCCCCTGGGGGTCATCCAGTGGGCCAACAAGCACGCCAGCGCCCGCCAGATCCTCCCCGGCATGCGCTACGCCACGGGCCTATCTCTCTCTCGTGACCTTCAGGGTGGCGTCACGCCCGACTCCGAAATCGCCGAGGCCGTCGCGCTCATCACGCAACGCCTCTGGCGCTTCAGCCCGCGCATCGAACCGTCCACGCGCGAACACGGCGTCTTCTGGCTGGATGCCTCCGGCCTGCGCTTTTTGTATCCCTCGCTTGAGGTGTGGGCCTCGGACATTCGCGCCGATTTGCTCCAGACCGGATTCCGCGCCGTCGCCGCCGTCGGGTTCTCGCGCTTTGGCAGCTACGCCGCGGCGCGGGCCAGCGCCGAAAACATCGTCTTCGGCGATGCCGAGCAGGAGCAGGCCTATCTGCGCCGTGTGCCCATCGAACGCCTCGGCCTCGACCTTGCGCTCCGCGACACGCTCCTCAAACTCGGCGTCACCACCCTGGGCAAGTTCATCGCGCTCCCGGCCACGGGCATACGCAAACGCTTCGGCGCCGAGGCCGAAGAGTTGCACCGCTTCGCGCGCGGGGACGGCTGGGCCCCGCTCGAACCCCGTCCCATCCTCGAACCCATCGAGTACCGCGATTCCCTGGACTATCCCGAGGACAACCTCGTCCGCTTGCTGGCCCGGCTGACTCCCCTGCTGCAATCCGCGCTGGCCGAACTCTCCGCGCGCCACGAAGCGCTCAAGACCATCCGCCTATTGCTCGTGCTCGCCAACCACAGCGAACGAAACGAAGAAGTCGCGCCCGCCGTCCCCACGCTCGACGCCAATCAACTCCTCCAGTTGCTCCGTCTCCGTCTCGAGACGCTTTCACTGACTTCGGGTGTGGTCGAGGTGAAACTCGGCGCCGACGGCGTACCCGCCTCGCAACGGCAACTCGTCCTCTTTCACGAGACCCCGCAACGTAACGAAGAGGCGGTCTACCGCGCCTTTGCGAAAATCCGCGCCGAACTGGGCAACGACGCCGTCATGGTCGCGCGCCTGAACGAGGGGCATCTGCCCGAGGCCCGCTACGCCTGGGAGCGCCTGCAACGCCTGTCCCCGCCCAAACCGGGGGAAGCGCCCCTGAGCCCACTCGTGCGCCGGATATACACCCCCGCCATCGCATTGCCGCCCCGCGACCGCCGCGAACCCGACGGCTGGCTCATCGCCGGCATCGCCGACGGCCCCGTGGAAGAAGTCATCGGCCCGCAAATCGTCTCCGGCGGCTGGTGGACCCGCGAGGTCTCCCGCGCCTACCACTACGTCCGCACCCGCAGCGGCCGCTGGCTCTGGATTTACCACGACCACGCGCGCCGCCGCTGGTTCCTCCAAGGAGAGGCCCAATGATATCTAAACCTATCATTTCTTATGTCCCTTATGTCCCTTTGGTCGCTTTTGTCCCTTCCTCTTCCCCCACCACGCCCCCCAGGTACACCCCCTGACCACCCCCCACCCCCCGCCCTACT
>JACRLJ010000028.1 GCA_016215105.1 Candidatus Hydrogenedentota bacterium | reverse complement strand
TTTGCTGAGATCGCTTACCGAGACGTTGTATCGGCGGGCAATGGTCGAGGGATTCTCGCCTTTTGCGACCGTATGCGCAGACGCTGCATCGCCTTTCGCCGCCGCGGGAGCCGGCTTCGCGGCGTCTGCTTTCTTGGCCTCGGCGGCTTTCGGAGCGGGAGCGGATTCGGCCTTCTTTGCCACGTACACCGCAAGCTGATCGCCCACTTTGACTACCGATTCCTGGGTCATCCCGTTCCAGGCCAGAAGCGCGTTCAAATCAACGCTGTATTTCGCCGCGATTGCTGTCGCCGTCTCTCCTTTGGCTACTGTGTGCGCAACTTTCTCCGTATTCTTCGGCGCTGGCGCTTTGGCTACCGCGCCGGTCACCGTCTTCTTCTCTGGCGCCGCGGCGTCAGCAGCCTTCGGGGCCGGCTTTGCGGTCTCCGCCTTGGCCAGTTCCTTGCGCTCGGCAGGCGCCGCTCCGCGCTCGTAGACCACCAGGTTTTGACCCAAAATCACCGTCGGCGACTTGCCCAGCTTGTTCCACTTGACCAAGTCATCGAGAGAAACGTTGTGGCGCTTCGCGATGGACGCCGGGGTGTCGCCTTTCTTGACCGTGTACGATGTCTTCGTGGGCGCGGGCGGTTCCGGCGCGCCTTTGAGGACCAGTTTGTCGCCTACGTGAATCGACGCGCCGTCGCCAAGATCGTTCAGCCGCAGCAGATCCTTGAGGGGCATGCCCTCGAGTTTCGCAATGTCGAACAGCGTGTCACCCTGCTTCACCGTATAGGTGCGGGACGACGCCTTTGCGGTCTCCGACGGCGTGGAGGCCTCCTCGTGGCCCGAGGAAGGATCGGCCGCCGGAGCAGGTATGTCCGCTCTGGCGGATGGGGCGGCGCGCGGGATATTCAACCGCCGGCCCACCGGCAACTGACTGCCGGCGCGAAGGTTATTGGCTTTCATGAGGTCGCTAACCGGGATGTCGTACTGATCGGCAATTCCGGAAAGCGTCTCGCCGCGCCGAACCATGTGCTGGGTAATTCCCCGTTTACCAATCGGGTTCAGTGATGAAATCTTGTTTACCGTCGAACTAATCGGGTTGAACCGTCCACCGGAACGATCCTGAGGAACGCTCGCCAACGCCTCAATCAACTTGTCCCTGGCCGGCGTCGGGACCGTCAGCTCGTGTTCGCGATCCGGCGGCGTCACCCCGCGTATGAGGTCCTGATTCAGACTGCTCAGCGTCCCCTCGGGCAAGCCGCAGGCACGGTCCAGTACGGCCAGCGAAAAGGAGCCCTTCACCGGGACTTCGACGCAGTCGTCCGGCTCCTGCGTGCTGCCCTCGAAACCAAACTTCTCCGGATTCGAGGCCACGATGATGCTGGCGCGGAGTTTCGGGTAGAATTTCTTGGTTTCATCCATCATGTGATTGGACGCGGGAGGCGTTTCGATCAACTGCCATAGGTCGGCGTTTCCGCCGTTTGACGCAATGGCCCGCTCCATGCCGAACTCGCCCATGTTGTACGCGGCCACGGTCACCGGCCAGTTGCCCCCAAAACGCTCATTCATGTCCCGCAAGTACTGAATGGCGGCTTGGGTCGACTTCTTCCAGTTGTACCGCTCGTCCACGTAGTTGTCGATGCGCAAGTTGTAGCGCCGCCCCGTTTCCTTCATGAACTGCCACATGCCGCCGGCGCCGGCCCGGGAATTGATTTTCGGCGTGAATTGGCTCTCGACCATGGCCAGCCAGGCCAGGCTCGCAGGCAAGCCGGCCTTGGCGAACTCGTTCTGGATATACGGAAGGTACTTCCCGCTTCGATTCAGGCCCCCTTGAAAGTTCTTGGGATAGTAATTCTGGATCTCGAGGATTTCGGTCTGAACGCGATCGTTGAAGTCGAACTCGAGGTCGCCGGATATGTTCGCCTGGGCAAGCTCCTCCGGGGTCATCTTTGCCCGTTTCGACCGCTCGAACAGGCGCGCCTGCTGGTTCGTGGAATTCAGAACCCGGCCAAACTCGGAACGAAGGTTGTAAAACACCCCCGGGTCCAGGTCGGCCTCGATTAACAATTCGAGAAATCGATTGTATTCTTTGAGGGCGCCTTCTTTGTCGCCTTTCTCCTGGAGGGCGTTACCCTTCCGGAAACACTCGTCGGCGGTCTTGAGCAAGTCCAGCGTCGCCGTGGATTTGGCGGGCTTTAGCTCTTGAGTTCCAACCTTGGCGGTCGGAACAGGCGCAAATTGATGGACATCGTGGTTACTTTTAGTGCTTACGCAGCCCGCTACCCCGAACAGGATGGCGGCTGACCAAGCCGTTAGACTTCGTCGTCGTGTGATCACGGGATTGAGTTCTCCTTCTCGCAGGATGCGTAAACTGGGGTCAGAGAGCATCCGAATCACGGGACTCGACAAATCCGATCATTGGCGCAACGCGCCTCGCACAATCTGTCTGGTCGCGCTCTATCGCATACCCGGCGCTACGGCCAGAGCCTGGTCTTGTTCGCCGGTCACCCGCCGTATGCGGACTACCGACCGATGTGAACATACTATACAACTATATATAGACTGTCAAGTCTTAATTGACACCATATTCTGTGTTTTCCCCAACGGGTGTCTCTCTTCTGGTGGTCCCGAAGCGACAGTTCGCTGGGGCTGACGCCGCATTTCGCACGGTCATCCTGTGCAGAATCCACACCCGTCAACTGTTTGCCGGCATCTTGCCGGCATCGCGGCGCCTGAACTGTGCCGCCGAGGCGTCGGCGCTGCACTCAGTTCAAGGTCATGGGGCCTTGATTCGATTAATGGCCGAGTGCGTCTCATCAAGACGCAGCGTGTAATACACGTAGCCCCCCGTACTCCAGCAGGGCTGCGTTTCGTCGTCCGTGTCAAAGGTCAATTGGCGCTGGGAGCCGCCGTCCGCGTCCATCACCCAGATATCGTAGTTCCCGGTCCGGTTCGAGGCGAATACGATGTGCTTGCCGTCCGGAGAAAACGCCGGGTTCTCGTCGCTCTTCGAATCGGTCGTCAGTTGGGTCTGAAGGCCGCCATCGACGTTCATGAGCCAAACGTCGTTGTTCTTGGTCCGCCGGGACGTGAACACAATCTTCTTTCCGTCCGGCGAGAAACGGGGTTCGTCGCCCTTTCCGAGCGTCTTCCCCTGGTATCGGCTGCCCGACTTCTTCATCAGGACCACGCTCATGTCGGGATGAATCTTAACGAGCTTCTTCGGGCCTTCCGCGATGAGCAGGTCGTCGCCGCGCGGGGAGAATGAGGCGTATTCTTCGACTTCTTCCCTATCGGTAAGCTGGAGATTGCCCGCGTCGCCGCTCGCGCTGAGCTCGTAAATATCGCCGTTTCCGGTCCGTTTCGAGGTGAACACAAGCTTCTTGCTGTCCGGCGACCAGAACGGGTAGCGGTCGTCCTTGTTGCCCTGGGTAAGCTGGGATACACCGCTCGCGCGCTTGTTCAGATCCAGCGTGAATATGTTGAACGTCCCGGTCCGGTTGCTCGCGAACGCCAAGCGGGACCCATCCGGAGAAACCGCCGGGTCGGTGTCGCGCCGATTGCCGTCCGTGAGTTGTACCGGCGCCTCCGCGGCCGACGCCACCAATGCCGACAACACCAGAAAATGGAATACGACGCTTTTTCCGAGCTTCATTCTGTCAACCCCGCCTCCAGCTTCCACTCTCCCCGGCCAGAAGCCTAGCAAGGATCGGGGCACGTGTCAAGCGCGGGTTTCGGGCTTCCCGCGTGAATCTGGCCGCCGCCGTCGGGGGTCAGCGCACCACTGCCCGCCGTCGCCGGCCCCCAACCCCGCGCCCAGGGACTGACCCCGCCTTTCGCGCGGCAGTTGGCGCTACCACAGGCCCCCAGGCAGCCCCGCCAGACTGAACGCCGCTGACCGGGTACCCTCCCGGGCGAAGCCGCCGCGTGAAGGACATGCCCCTAGTCCTCTTGTTCCCAAGTTGCACTCCTCCTCTTGTTCCCAAGTTGCACTTGGGAACGTACCCGTCCAAACAGCTCCCCCTGCGGATAGTCGAACATTTGCAGATATAAATATGCAATATGTATGTAATATTATTACTGAGATTAGTGTTGACACCGTGAACTAAATTACCCTCGTTTGTCGTCGGAAGCCTGCTGAGTTCCGGTCCCAGAACCACGAAAAGAAAGACCAAATTGATAAAACTATCCACATCGTCGCACGAATTACCCTCGTTCAGCGAAACAGCATCCTGTTTCCCCTCTCCCCCAGTAGAGCCAGACCCGACACCCAGTCGGCAACCCCTGTGAAGACAGGTCAATAGATTCCCCCTTGTTTTGCAGCTCTTGGGGTAGCCATGAACCCCCTCCGCCCGGTTCAAAAGCCGAAACAGATGACCTATACATATAGAGGGCATTGTGTGGAACTCGGCGCACGGGACGACATGGCCGCAACCGTAGGAGCGGTGGTCGAAAAGGGCTTTTCAACGCAGAGACGCACAGGTTGCAGAGGAACTCGGAGAAGCGGGAGCGAACGGGAGGAAGAGAAGAGGGTCCACAGACCTCATCGTGCGGCGTGAGCGCAATCAAAATCGTCCAGCCGCAAAGGAACGCAAAGAGCGCATAGAAACATGAGGAGTCGGAGGACCAGCGCCGGACGACAGAAGATGATGGCGGACGAGGATTGAGAAAGGGTAGAAACGTATCCACAGACGTCAAAGCGCGGCGCGACCTCGATTAAGACGCAGAGCCGCGAATGGCGCGAATGAGCGCGAATTGATAAAGGGAAAAGAAAGAGAGCGATCCACAGATGCCACAGACTTTCGCAGATTGAAGAAATAGAAATAACGGCAGGAATTCTCGGTTCTGAACCTGAGTAGTCCAGATGGAAGAAAGGGAACACACAAAACTGCAGCGCGAGAGCCGGCGTCGGTTTCGGCAGATTGCCGAATTCGGGTTAGCGGGGAATCTGTGTTTGGCTACAGTTGGTAGAGCATTAGGTAGATGGCAACACCGGTGACGGAGACATACATCCAGACGGGCCAGAGCCAGCGGGTGATACGGATGTGTTTGTCCAAGCGGCCTTGAGCGGCGTGCCAGACGGCTAGGGCGATAAAGGGGGGCATGATCGCGGCGAGGGGGGTGTGGGTCGCGAGAATGAAGAAGTAGAAATAGCGCAGGGCGCCTTGGCCTTGGTAGCGGGTCATCCCGTGGATGGCGAAGTGGTAGTAGAGGTAGCAGGCGAGGAACGCGGCGGAGGCGGTCAGCGCGGAGAGCATTAACCGTTGGTGCGCCTTGGGTTTGCCGGATTTGATGGCCCGGCGGCCGGCAAGGAGAAGCAGGGCGGCGGTTCCGTTTAGTATCGCGTTGATGGTTGGGAGGTGGGTTGTCATTTGTCCTGTCTGCCCATTTAGTCTGAATTCGGTGTAGCGCCGGCATCTTGCCGGCACGTTCAGCCACCGCGATGCCGACAAAATGCTGGGGTTACGTTGAACCGTGGGGCTGGCACGAAAAAAGGTCGGCGAGGACGCCGACCCTCCCGTCCGGCCGTATTTCGCGCCCGAGCACGTCAATTCTACTCTTTTAGCAGCGACTCGATGTCGTTGGGGAGTTTGCGGATGGAGGCGTCGTCGGTGGCGATGTAGGAGCCGCGCATCCGGCCTTGGCGGTCCACGAGGGCGAACCGGGTGCTGTGCATGATCGGCTCGTCCATGGTCCCGAATTTGAACCCTTCAGCGGCGACTTTCTGAATCGCGTTGGAGTCGCCGGTCAGGAAGGTCCATCGGTCAGGGTTGGCGCCGTTTTGTTTGCCGTATTCGGCGAGCACCGCAGGCGTGTCAAACTCGGGGTTGACGGAGATGGACACGAAACGCACGCCGGGCTGGTTCTTGAACTGCTCCTGGAGCTTGGCCATGCGCGCGGTCATCGCGGGACACGGTCCGGCGCAGGTCGTGAAGATGAAGTCCGCCACCCAGACCTTGCCGCGAAAGTCCGCCGGGGACACGACCGTGTTTTCGGTGTTGAGGAGATGGAATTCGGGGATCGGCCAGAGGACCGGCAGCGCGGGACGCGACTGGGCGAACAGCGGGGTCAGGCACAGCAGGCCGAGGGCGCTGACCAACAGCGCGGCGAGTAGGATTTTGCGAGAGGTTGTCATGGAAACTCCAAGCGCGTTATCTGAATTCGGTGTAGCGCCGGCATCCTGCCGGCATTGTGGCAAACGAACTTGCCGGCAGGATGCCGGCGCTACGTTGAGTTCTAGAAACCATAGTCAACAAGAATAAGCGCGAGCTGCAGTGGCAAGTAGATGACCGACGCCCGGAGGACGCGCCGCGCGGCCATGATCGATCCCGACTGGTAGAGGGCGACTCCGGAGCCGAGGAACACGGTTCCCATGAGGAGGACGCCCCAGAAATACAGCCACCCCGAAAGGTGCAGCATGGTGGGCAGAAGGGAGACGGGGATCAGCAGTGCGCTGAAGAACACCACTTGCCGGAACGTGCTTAGACCGTCGGGCTCGATGACCGGTAGCATCTTGAATCCGCCTTTGCGGTAGTCGTCCTTGAACATCCAGGCGATGGCGTAGAAGTGGGGGTGTTGCCAAACGAACAGAATGGCAAAAAGCGCCCATGCGCCGGCCTCGACGTGGCCAGTTGCGGCGGCCCACCCGCCCATGGGCGGTAACGCGCCGGGGATGGCTCCGACAATGGTGTTTAGCCACGTTAGCCGTTTCATAGGCGTATACACGACCACATAAAGGAACGCGGTCAGGATCGCGAGGAACGCTGTGAGAATGTTCACCGCCCAGAGGAGCAGGAGCGTTCCGCCGAGCACCAGGTACACGCCATAAAGCATCACGGCGTTGGGGCTCAGCGTTCCGCTCGGAATGGGACGATGTTGCGTCCGGTCCATTTTCGCGTCGGCGTCGCGTTCGAGATAGTGGTTCAACGCGGCCGCGCCGCCGGTCACCATCGCGGTGCCGATCAGGGGCAGGATCAGCAGCCACAACGAGTGGAACCCTTGGCCACCAAGAAAGAAGCCGATTACGAACGTGACCAGCACCATGCACATGATGCGAGGCTTGGTCAGTTCAATGTACGCCGCTAGTTTTCGCTTCATTGTACGACACTCCCTGAAATCGGCGCATGCGCCGTTTGGTCGAGCTTCACGCGAACGTGTTTGGATGATGCCGCTCCGGATTTCTGTCCTGCGCCAACTGGGAGCGCGCGAAGAGACAATAGGGTCGCCACGCCGAGCAGCCCCGCGCCGGTGACCACGTGCAGACTGGTGATATTGGGCGCTTTATGCGTCCAGACCGTAAGCGCGCCCAGTGAGAACTGAGCGAGCACGCCCCCCAACTGAAGATAGACGGTCCGGAGGGGTTTGCCGCTGGCCCAGCCGCCGCGAACGGCCTTGTAGGTCAGCGCGCCTATGGCCACGGTGACAACCAAGGCCCAGAACCGGTGGATGAAATGAATCACGACCTGGCTCATCGTGACGGGCGGCAGTTCGCGTCCGTATTCCATGTTGTGCTCGAAGCGCCAGCCGTTGACCGACGCCAAAGTCGCGTCGTCGAACCAAGGCAGCCAATGACCGCCGGTGGCCGGGAAGTCGGGAATGGCGAGGCCGGATTCTGAGTGGCGCATGACCGCGCCGAGGATGAGCTGAATGTAGACGAGGGCGGCGATAATAAGCGCCCATTTACCCAGCGCGGGATTCGTGGCCTCGTTGAAGCGCTCCCGGTCCCGCCGTTCGCGGGATTGGCTGTACGCAAGAACGATGGTAATCACGAAGAAGGTCTGCGCCAGCACGCCATGCGCGACCGAGATCGAGGCGGGGAGCAGAAAGAGGACGGTTAGCCCGCCGAGGACGCCCTGGGCAATGACCGCGCCAAGCGCGCACCAGCCTAGGGTCTTGACCCAGCGGCGCGGGTCGGCCAACGTCAGCCACACGGCGAGGATCAGCGTCATGAACCCTACGGAGGACGCGATGAGGCGGTGCGTGTGCTCGTAGAAGATGTTGCCGACCCATTGCGAAGGCGGGAAGAGAAACATGTTCTGGCCGTAGCTGTTCGGCCAGTCCGGCACGGACAGGCCGGCGTCGTGGCTCTTGACGAGCCCGCCGGCGAAGATCAGCAGGAGGGTCGAGAAACAAACCAGTTTGCAGAAGCGTCTCAGCCAGACGCGTTCGCCGCTGGGCGCTATGGTTTCGATGGTCTTTGTTCTAGTCGCGTTCATTTTTGCGAATGGCCTTGATTACCACGTTTCTTCCACCACGCTGCTGCGCAACGATTGTTCCTTCAGCCACTTCTGGAATTCGTCTTGCGTCTGGACCACTAGTGTCCCGCGCATGCGGTAATGGGCCAGCCCGCACATCTGCGCGCAGGCAATTTCGTAGTCCCGCTTGTCGATGGCCGCCAACTGGTCTGCGAGACCGCCGGGCTTTTCCGAGTAGGAACGCGTGGCCTCCGCCTTCAGTTCGTTCCGGAACTGCGCGGTCGTGACGGTTGGCGTAAACGGCACGTCGACCGTCATGCCAGGTATTGCGTCGCGTTTGACCCGAAGTTCGGGAAGCGCGAAGCTGTGGATCACGTCCTTGCTGGTGAGGTGGACGATCACGGGGCGATTGACGGGAAGGTGGAGCTGGTTCACCGCGATTACGTCGTCTTTGGCGGCGGGATCGTTCCGGTCGAGACCGACCGGGTTCCCGGCTTTATCGTCCACGAGTAGCGCGTTGGTCCGCCCAAACTTGCCGTCCGGTCCGGGATAGTGGACGTTCCAGACGTATTGCTGGGCCACGACGCGTACCTCGACGGGCTGCTGGTCGGCTCCGGGCACAGCGTTCACGCGCGTCGCCCAGAACGGGATGGAAATGCCCACCAGCATCGCGGCCTCCGCAACGACCACACCGGCTTCGGCCCAGCCGGCCAGCCGCGTTTTGATTCCGGCGTACTCGGCTTTGGGATGGCGCGACCGGCGAAACCGGGCGAGGATGATGACGAATACCGCGCCCCACGCCAGCAACATCGCCAGCATGAGGAGATGAATGAGCAGGAGCGAGAAATCGATGGTCGCGCCGTCTTTCGACGCGAGAAAGGGGAGGCCGGGCATGTGGATCACGACGGCAGCCCCTCCGGATAGTGAGCCGCTGCGGTTAGGGCTTCGCGCAGTTCAGACCGGCCGGTTGCGGCGCTTTCCGATTCC
Organism: Candidatus Hydrogenedentota bacterium; assembly: GCA_016215105.1. Lineage (GTDB taxonomy): Bacteria > Hydrogenedentota > Hydrogenedentia > Hydrogenedentales > SLHB01 > JACRLJ01. The sequence continues at coordinate 65,474 of JACRLJ010000028.1, read as the reverse complement.
GGCGCTTGTCCCCGGCGCCATAGCGCAAATGCGAACGCGCCCAGCCCCGCGAAGACGGCGGCGATGAATCCGAGCATGGTGATGATGGCCCAGTTCATGCCCTGAGTTTGGCTCGAGTTGGGATCGCCGAAGCAGACGGCGCACGCGAAGGCCGGCGAAGAGAGAAGGCACGCCGCCAGCAGGCCGCAGGCAATTGCCCGAGCCGAAGCTGGGCAAGACGGCCGAAGGGACGAAGCTGGTTGATGGCTCATGGCGTTGCTCGCGTTTTGTGCAGTGCTTTCTTCGCTCTTTTCGCGTGAAAAAGAAATGGGCAAAGAAGAGCGAATTTGCCAGGACCGGCGCTACCGGACGAAACCGCGCAGCCGACTGGCCTCACTGGCTTTACGCGAGATACAACACCGCGAAAATCACGAACCATACCGCAGTCAGAAAATACCAGTACATCGCCGTAACGCTTCTGCGGCTGGCAAGCCGCAGGGGATCGGTTTTACCGAGGGGTACCGCCAGAATTGGGATGGAAAGGGTGGCCACCAAGCCCGCGAGGACGTGAAGGGCGTGTACGGCGGTCAGCGCGTAGAACATCCCGATGTAGGTGTTCACGCCGGGCGCCATTCCCTGACTAAGCGCCTTGGCGTACTCCGCGCCGGTGGTGGCGAGAAAAGCCAGCGCCGCCAGAGCGGTAAGCCAGAAGAATAGGGGGCGCGGCGGCGAGGACTTGCCGTGGCGAGCCGCGTTCGTCGCGGCGACGATCAGGAATAGGAGGCCGGTCTTGAGTGCGCCGAGCGCCGCGACGGGATGGTGTTGGTCCGGCGGCCAGACGCCCGCGTTCACCCGCAGGAGGACGTAGGAGGATAGAAGTCCCCCGAAGAGCATCAGGTCGGCGACGAGAAACAGGCCCATGCCGAGTTGGGCGTTGGTGAAGCCGGTGTCTGGGCGGGGGGTGACGGAATAGGGGATCTCGGGAGGGCGTGGCGTGGTCATTGAAGATTCCAATAGGTCCAATAGGACTTATAGGACAGATAGGACCTATACGTCCTATGCTCGGTCATTGTTCCCATTGCGGGGTGTAGTCCTTGTCTTTGCCGGGAACGCTGTACTCGCAAGGGCCGCGGTGGGCTACTGGCGGCGTCTCGAAATTGCCTTGGGCGAGTGGAGGCGAGGCCGCCGCCCATTCGAGGGTGGTCGCTTGCCAGGGGTTTGCTTCGACGCGCGGTCCGCGTCTCAGGCTCCACAGCAGATTCACAATAAAGGGAATCTGAGCGAGCGCCAGTGCGAACGCCGCGTGCGTAATAAACACGTTGAGTTTGAGGACCGGCTGCGCGTGGGCGTAGCTCAAGCCGCCGTCGTATAGGCGCCGCGAGACGCCCGCCATTCCCTGGATGAACATGGGCATGAAGATGCAATTGAGAAGTACTAGCGACGACCAGAAATGGATGCGTCCGAGGCGTTCGTTCATGGCCCGGCCCGTCACCTTGGGAAACCAATAGTAGATGCCGCCGAAGATGGCGGAGAGCGTTCCACAGACGACAATGTAGTGGAAGTGGTCGATGACGTAGTAGGTGTCGTGGAGATGGATGTCGGTGACGGCAAGGCCGAGCGGCAGCCCGGTCAATCCGCCGATACCAAACATGGGCAAGAACGCGAGCGCGAAGAGCATCGGCGTATTGAATCGAATCGCCCCGCCCCAAAGTGACGCCAGCAACGCGGTCAGCACGATGATCGAGGGGATCGAAACAATCATCGTGGTGGCTTGAAAGAACGCGGTGATTACCGTGCCCATACCGGTGAGAAACATGTGATGCGCCCAGACCAACATGGACATCACACCGAGGAAGATCGTGCCGTAGACCATAGACTTGTAACCCCAGAGGGGTTTGCGCGCGTTGTTCGCGAGGATTTCGGCGACCATTCCCATGGCGGGAAGAACCAGAACGTAGACTTCGGGATGCGCGAGGAACCAGAACAGGTGTTGCCACAACAACGCGCTTCCGCCGCCGCGCGGGATGGTCTGGCCGCCGACGTTGGCGGTGAGCGCGGCGCCGGATACCACGAGCCCGCTGGGCAGGAAGAAGCTCGTATCCACCACGCGATCCATGAGTTGCAGGATACCGGCGGCGCCGAGTGGGGGGAATGCGAGCAGGAGTAGAAACGCGGTGACGAGTTGGGACCAGACGAAGAATGGAAGGCGCATGTAGGTGAGGCCGATCACGCGAAGCTGAATGATCGTGACAATCATGTTTATCGCGCCGGCGATCGACGACACGATGATTAGAATCATGCCGATAAGCCAGAAGGTCTGGCCATGACCGGCGATGATGGAGAGCGGCGGATAGGATGTCCAGCCGCTTTGCGCGGCGCCACCGGGTAACGCGAAACTCGAGAGCCAGACCACGCCGCCGGCGAGGTAGGACCAGTACCCCAGGCGGGTGAGGCGCGGGAACGCCGTGTTCGGCGCGCCTAGTTGGAGCGGCACGAGATAGGTTCCGAACGCGCCCACCAACAGCGGAACGATGGCGAGGAAGACCATGATGGTTCCATGCATCGCGCCCAATTGATAGTAGAACTCCGGGACCATGACGCCGCCGGGCATGCGGGCGCTGTTTGATCCAAATAGGGCGCTTGCGCCGGGAAGCGCGCGGCCGGGATAAGCCAGTTGCCAGCGCATCAGCATCATGATGAGAAAGCCGGTCAGCAAGAAGGTCAGGGCGGTGACTCCGTAGAGTATGCCGATGACCTTGTGGTCTGTGGAAACGAGCGCCGCCCGAAAGGAGAACGCCGCGGGATTCCGCTCCGCTTTACTTGGAAGGCTTGGTGAATGTGAAGTCAATGGTCTTCGTTTCGTCCTTCGCGACCTGAAGTTTCGCCTTTTGCACGCCAAGCGCTTCGTGCCACGCTTCGATATCGTAGGTCCCGGCGTCGAGATTCGCTATCGTGAACTTGCCGTCCTTGCCGGTCACGGCGAAGAACGGATGGTCCATTACCGCGCAATAGGCGTTCATCCACGGATGCACATCGCACTTGAACGGAACCACGAATTCAGGCCTGTCAAACTCCACGGACTTTTCCTTGACGGAACTTACCATAGACATGTTGAACGGCGAATTCGCTTTTCCGTTGGCGTTGACATTGTGCATCATCGGTTCGGGATTCAACACTTTCAGCGGCTGACCCACGCGAATGCAAAACACGTGCGGGGCGTATTGGCAGCCCGCTTGGGTGAGTTCGACCGGCTCGGTGGGCACGGGATAGGCGCGCTTCGGCAGACCGCTGGTGATGTGTACGATGACATTCGCGAGCGCCTGGCCTTCGCCGAGGACGAGGTCCTCACGGTACAACGGCGTTGTGCGGTGCGCGGCGCAGTCGGGGACCGCGGAGGTGTCAATAGGGACTTTCAGAAACTCGGGAACCGCGCCGTCGTACTTGATGGTTCCCGTGATGGCGCTGGAACCCGGGACGAATGGCGCCGCGGGTTCGTCCGGTTTGGTTTGCAGAGTCTCGCCGGAGTGGCACGACATCGCGCATACCAAGAGGGCTAAGCCTATCGCCACTTGCGTCATCCAACGTGCAGCCATTCGCTCTGTATCCTGTTTCTTGAGTAAAACTATACGGTCGTTCATCAACGTCAGGCTGCAGACTCGAAAAAAGGTGGACGACCTCATCCGAATCGGAACAGCCGACCGCTCGAGAAAGAGCTGACGGAACAACGCGGCCACGTGCCGCAGATTGTCCGATTCTAACAGACATTCCGCGCCTAGAACATCGCCACATTTCTAAGACGTAATTGGCATAACTGCCGTATGAGTTGCGATCTAGAGGATCGTCTTCCTTTGTACCCTTCGTACCTCTCGTCGTAGTTAGTAAGGAGGTCCCGACAGCCAATGTCGCAAGAGGAACCGTCGTCTAGGTAGATGCGCACACAGGTATTGTCGTTTATGCGCCGGCAGCGCAGAGGCTTGCACTTCGACGCAGCGCGTCTTGAGCGAGCTCCGTTGGACGAACCCCGTGTGGACGTTCCACGGGTAAGCGCAGGCCATTTCAGCGCCTCGCTAGCCGGGACACGATAGATGTCTCCGCATGCCATCACGAACACAAGTGTTCGCCCCATGTCGTCTACGCGGCACTTCCGATATGTCCCGAAGTTCTTGGGCGTAATCGCAGTGTCTTTCAGTATGACGGCCCAAGACGTTCCCGCCAGAATACGTTTTCGCGAGAATTGGTACGACTTTTCCGCCCACCCACCGAAGAACTGGTAACCCGGTTCAAGCGTTACGATCAAATCCTCCCCCGAGACTACGAAGACAGCGCCACCTTGCATATAGATATGTGCGTAATCGCGACGAAGACCAAAAGATTCGTAGCGAGTCACCACCCTACACCGGATTGCCTTCTTGGCGCTCCCGTCGTAGGAGTACTTCGCCTTCCAACGTCGAAGGCCGTTTTCTGAGCAGAAGTAGTACGGCCCCTTATACCAGGTTATCAAGTCCTCCGTTTGAACGACATACTCGACGCCGCATAGAACGCGGAACCTAATCGCTCGGCCACCGTCCTCGAGATCGGCGCGCGTGATGCGTTCATAGTTAGGGTAATCGTATCCTTCACTTTCGATGACTGGCCACCCCATATCGAAACTCCACGGGTTGCTATTGGACCGCCTAGGCGCCCTGTCGAGGCGCAACGGGAGGGCGAATGTTCTCTTTCACCGTCTTCACTAACTCAAGCGCCGCGGACGGTGGCTAATCGCGCCGTTCGTCCGCGGCATTCTACCCTAGAATTGACTCAATCCAGTACCGCGAGCATTTCTTCCTTGGTGACGAATTTCTCGCGGGGTTTGCCTTTGGCTTTGCCGCGTTCGATTTCGGCGGCGTCGATCTTCTGCCAGTCGACGAAGCTCACCACGCGAACGCCACGCGATTTCGCGAGGTCGAGTACGGCCTGCGTGCTCGGAATTTCGCACGGCGTGAGGCGCGGAACGTCGGACAACAGCGTCTCGGCGGTCGCTTGGCTGTCGGGCTTGTTGGTGCCGATGACGCCGCTGGGGCCGCGCTTGATCCACCCGGCCGCGTACATGCCGGGCGCGGCGCCGTCCGCCCCGATCCGCCCGTTCGTGTTGGGAAACACGCCGCGCTTCTCGTCGAAGGGCACGCCGGGAATGGCGATGCCCCGGTACCCGACACTGCGGAAGATCAGCCCGCAGGCCATTTCTTCCTTCACGCCGGTCCCATGCGCGGATTGCTTGAATGGCTCTCCACTGAGTTCGTTCTTTTCGAGCACCACACTCTCGACCTTGCCGGCGCCCCGTATTTCGACCGGGCTTTTGTAGAAACAGACGTGATAGCGCCTGTGCCTTGGACGAACGGTCCGTTCCGCGAAGTCCTTCAATATTGCGAAGTTCTTTTGGCTATGCTGATTGTCCGGATTCTCCAACTCGATTTGGCTGGCGGCGTTCAGGACGAGGTCCGCGGGACTCACGAGGGGATCGCAGTCCGCCAGCTCGCCGATCTCTTTGATTTCGGGTTGCGTGAAGGCCGCCTGTACCGGGCCGCGGCGTCCGATCAAGTAGATCTCCTTGACCTTGCTCTCGGCTAGGGCGTCGAGCGCGTGCTGGGCGATGTCGGTGGACTTCAGTTCGTCCACCGTCTTGGCGAGGATGCGTGTCACGTCCATCGCGACGTTTCCTTGACCGATGACGACGGCCACCTCGTGCGACAGGTCGAATTTGCGGTTCCGGTAATCGGGATGCCCGTTGTACCACGCCACGAACTCGGTTGCGGTGTAGCTTCCGGGCAAATCTTCGCCCGGAATGCCGAGGCGGCGATCCGTCTCCGCGCCGCAGGTGAACAGCAGCGAGTCGTAGTGCCGGCGCAATTCCTCGACGGTGATGTCTTTCCCGATGTGGACGTTGCCGAGGAAGGCGAAGCGTTCGTGCGCGGCGATCTTCTCGAACACGCGCGTGACGCTCTTGATCTTCGGATGGTCCGGCGCAACGCCTAGCCGGACGAGACCGAACGGCGTTGGAAGCCGGTCGAACATATCTACGGCAACAACGGTCTGCGATTTCAGCAGCGCCTCGGCGGCGTAGAAGCCGCTCGGACCGCTGCCCACTATGGCGACGCGCACCGGGCGCGAAACGGAACCCAAGTCACTCATGATTATATCCCTCTGGCGTCCTCGCGGTGAGGCCGCCTGCTTCATTCCCACCACCAACGGCCCCCAGCCAGGGACATGCTCGTGATGTTCGCGGGAATGCCCCTGAGATGAGGGTCAACCAATGGAATCAGGATAGCGGAGGACGAAGGGAAAGTCCAAGAAGAGGGCGGGGCGGGTGGGTGCCAGGGTCCTATCCGCTCAGAGTCGGCGGTTTCGCCGCGCTTCCCACGCCATAACTTGCTTCAGCGCGGGTGGAACATAAAGAAAGAAGAAATAGCAGCCCAATGGCAGAGGTACGAAATACACACCCCACTGGCCAAACCAAGACTCAGAGACGATACCATGAGCCCACACCAAGACCAATAGGATGGTGCAGCCCGAGACCAGCAAGTGGAGCAGAACGTGTTTTGCGGCGGTCATGAAGTAATTCTAGCATGAATCGGACAAGGGATGCCTGGCACCCTTGCTGCGCGGCAATGCCGAGGCGCAGAATCAGGTTCCATATATGAGAGTCCGGGATGATTCGACGCTGCGCAAGAAGAAGGGGTTCCGGATAGCGGTGGACTCAACCAAGTCAACATTCCGTTCCAGCAGATCCTGGAGCGCGGCCAGGAGCCCGAAGTACCGATCTGCATGGTCTTCCGGTGACGACGGTTCAAAGCGAACCAGGAAATCGAAATCACTGCGCTCCGGGTCAAACGTGTCCCCTACCGCGGAGCCAAAGAGCTCGAGGCGTTCCACGTGGTATTGACTGCAAAGCGCCTGAAGGTCCTCACTCCGATCCGCTAGAATGGCGTTCATATGCTCATCTCCACCGTGCTGGGCGCATTGTGTCCCGCACCTTCGTCCTATCTAGCATAGCCGCGTAGCGTCAGGATTGTCCAAACTAGTGTGGAGTGGTGGCGCATGGGAAGTGGGCGGATCAGACGGATCAGACGGGTCGGACTTGCCGGACCTGGCGGACTTGGCGAAACCTGCTTAGGAAGTGTCCGGTTGCAGGGCCATTCAATGTAGCGCTACTTGCGCGGCGCCGTTCCTTTGGACAGGGTAACGAACGCCGCAATGCCCACGCACCAATAGAGCGCGAGGGGAATCGCGCCGGCCCAGTAGCCCCTCAGAAACGTCGTGCCGTATCCGCCCATGCCCCATTCGGGCCAGAATACGCCGTATCCTACTCCACTGACGATACCCATGATGAGGCATGACAGGAGCGCGCCCCATCGACGGGCCGCACGCGGGGTCCTCAGTGTCATGCCGATGGCGAGCGCCACCAAACAGAACACCGTGAGGACGAGCGTTATCAGATGACTTCCCCGGATGATCGAACCCGCCAATAACGCGGCCATCGGCCCGAATATCGAACCGGTGTATGCGGCGAGGTCGTTGTAGAACCCGACGCGCGGGCCCGGCTCCGCTGTCGAGTCCCGGTCCATATACGCTTCCATCCGCGAATGGGCCGCGGGTGGGTTGGCCTCGAATGCCGCTTCGTCGTGCGCCATTTGTACTCCTTTGCGATACAATTCAACAAAGGTGAAGTGAGACACCGCGGCAAGCCCAGCGGCGCTCAACCAGATGGCTCGGTACCATGGCATTGAATAGACCCAGAGGACAATGCCCGCCGATCCCAGCGCGGCCAACGCAAAGGTCCAGACAAATGTCCGCCACACTCGGGAAAGGGACAACTCGGATTCTTCGAGCGATCGGCCCGGAGCTGGCAGCGTGCCGCGGTCTTCTTTCAGAATCCGCTCCCCCCTTCGATTGCTCGTCACAATGAGCAGAAGAAGCCCTGGAATGTAGACGGCCCAGCCCGCGGCAGAGAGCGACGCCATCACAATGGGAGTTTTCCAGAACAACGCTCCGGTCATCCCCTGATAGCCCAGGAATGCCCAAAAGAGCGCGTAGGTCACGGCGCAGCACTTGAGCATGCAACGGCGCACGCGCAGGGTGGGGCTGTTGCGTATGCCCGCCCACATGCCGAAGAATCCGCCGGTCATCCCCGCTACGGCGCCGATAAGCCCGCCAATGGCGCCAACTCCCGCCGCAGTCACGAAGGCGCCGCCGAGCGCGCTTTTTGCGGCCAGCCCTTTCCCGGCCGCGGTCCCGAGCGCACCCGACACCGCAACCTGGCTTGGAAGCAGCGGCAACGCGCCGAGCACCGCCGCCGAGAATCCCATACCGGGGCCGGTCTGCTCGAGCGTGGACTCGACCATCGCCGCGACGCGCCCCTTGAGCATCTTGCGGCCACGGGAAAGGCGTTGCTTGACGGCGTCCTCGGACAGATCGAGCGCTTCGGCGACGGCGCGTACGGAGTGTCCCTCGCGGTAGAACAGAACCAGCGGTTCGCGGTACTCCTCCGGGATCTGCGCCATGGTCTGCCACAAGAGTGATTCCCGCTCCGCCTGGCTCGGCGTCTCGACCACATCGTCGCGCCCGGCGGCCTGCGACTCATCGAGATCCGCCGCCGCGTGCAAGGGATCGCGCGCCTGCCTCCGCGCCGCGTTCCGCGCCATGTTCCGCGCGATCCCGCACAACCACGCCGGAAGTTTGTTCAGGTCGCGCAGATCGCCCAGGCGCTGCCACGCGGTCACGAACGTTTCCTGCGCGACATCCTCGCTTTGCTGCCGGTGCCCCGTCACGCTGTACGCCGTCGCGCACACCACCCCCTGATACCGCGACACGATCTGCCCGAAGGCATCCTTGTCCCCCGCCAAACTCGCCTCGATTTGATGAATGAGTTCCATCGGAAACGCCTTTCCCGTTGATCACTATATAGCAGTGGCGTTCCAACGGAAAGAGGTGACATGGCTTCTATTATTACAACATAGTCTTCCCCAGACGGACGATGGGCAATTGGCTCATCCGGACATCTCGCACGAGAGCGTAGCGCTATTCAGGGTAAGACGCCACTGCGGAGCACGGGGGTATGCTGCGCCCCGTTGGGGCTGTCCGGTGGGTTGCGCTCTGATCCGGGGGTTCCCTGGCGGTCACCCCCGGCTACTCTCCGAACGCCCCTACCGGGGCTCAAGACCGGCGGCCTTCGCCGTTCAGGCGCCCACCCGCTCGATAATTGTCGCGGTGGCCATGCCGTGGCCTATGCACATGGTTTGGAGGCCGTAGCGGGCGCCAGTGCGTTCGAGTTCGTGGACGATCTTGGTCATAAGGATGGCGCCGGTGGCGCCGAGGGGATGGCCGAGCGCGATGGCGCCGCCGTTCGGGTTTACGCGGTCCATCTTGGGCTTGATCTCTTTAGCCCAGGCCAACACTACGCTGGCAAACGCCTCGTTGATTTCGATCACATCCATATCGTCGATCTTCAGTCCTGCCTTGGCGAGCGCCTTCTGCGTCGCGGGAATCGGACCGGAGAGGGTGAGCTCGGGGTCGCTTCCGACGACGACGCGCGTCTTGATTCGGGCGCGCTTCTTCAGGCCGAGCGCGTCGGCCTTTTCTCCGGACACGATCACCGAATCGCCGTTGCGCTTAACGGCGATCGGCAGAATCTGGCTCTTGAAGTGGCCGCTCTCGATGGCGCGCACGGCCTTGACGTGGCTTTCCGCGGAGAACTCGTCCAGTTCACGGCGCGACAAATTCCATTTTGCGGCCACCTTCTCGGCGCATACGCCCATGCTGGTCAGCGGATAGGGAAAGGTCTTGAGGAAATCGTCCGTCAGGATGCCCCAGTCGCTGCCCATAGGCACGCGGCCCATCATCTCGACTCCCGCCGCGATGGCGAGATCCATGTCGCCGGAGATGATCGCCTGGCTGACGAAATGCGCGGCTTGTTGGCTCGACCCGCACATGCGGTTGACCTGAACACCCGGGACCTCTACGGGAAAGCCGGCCTTCAACAGCGCCAGCCGCGGCAGGTTTGCGCCTTGTTCGCTCGTGGGCGACACGCAGCCGCCAACGACGTCTTCGACCTGGGCCTTGTCAACGCCGGCGCGCTTGGTGACTTCCGCCAGAACCGCGGCCAGCAAATCCACGGGATACACGCCGTGCAACGCGCCGTCTTCCCGGCCCCGGCCTACAGGTGTCCGCACTGCCTCGACAATAAACGCTTCACGCATGGTTCAACTCCTTGGGCGCCGCTGGAAAAGGACGGGCCACGCTCGTAGGTCCTGTTTTCGGTTCGATAGACGAATGATGCAATCTCGTTCGCCGGGGTGGTAGTGTAGCACGTAGCGTCTCGAAATCGCGACGGCGGTTTTGGCAAATCCGCCCTACCCCGGCGACGGCACCTTTGCCTTCGCGGGGCGCTTCGATTGATCCCGAAACCACTACCGTCTACCATAGTGTTTGTTCGTATCGTGATCCGCAATCCTTATTTCAACCGGCCCATTGCGCCACCTTCTACCTTTGGGAGTTTCGCGTGAAATCGAGACATACCGCTTTTCGTTCCGTTCGTCTGTCGCTGCGGGATTTGCTTGGGGCGGACTACACCGACACGGTGTGCGCCGCGTGCGCCCGCTTGACCGGGGAACCCATCGCCGAGCCCAGGACCTTGGCGAACGTCAAGGTCGAATTCTTCCCGGTCCGAATCCAGGAACGGATGTTGTCGCTGCTGCGGAAAGTCGGGCGCGATTTCACCGCGCCGTTCGAGAATTCCGCCCGCGGCGCCACTACGGCGCAGTTTGCCGCTCACAGCAAGAACGCCTCGGCGCCGCTTTCGACGATGGGGTACTATCGTGTGGGAGAGGACGGACGGCTGTATCTCATCACGAAGAGCGAGCACTACCACACGCCGCTGGGCCACGCGTTTCCCGGGTACCGCCTCGTCGAGCTTGCGGGCGCGCTTGGCGTTCCCAATGCGACGCACAACAATACGCGGGGCCATATTGCGCGCATGCTCGAAGAGGAATTGGTGCGGGTCGCGGGCGGTCTCATGCCGGATGATCGCACCGCGCTCGACCACGAGCTGCGCGCGAAACGTCACGGCGCGCTCAACCGCGTCCTCAATCTTGAAACGGGAAGCCTGGCCGCCGAGGCCGCCATCAAGATTGTTCTTAACCGGTTTTACGCCGTCCAAGACGGAGGTGCGGCGCCAAAGTATGCGGGACGCGTCCCCGTGCTGGTGGTAATTGGCGATGACGAGGGCGGTCTGCAGGCGAATTACCATGGAACCAACATCACGGCGCAGATTATGCGCGGGATGTGGCCAGAGATGCGTAAGCGCCTCGAGAAGAGCGGGACCCTCGTGGTGCGCGCGGTACGGCCCAACGATATCGCGGGACTCAACGCCGCCTTCGAGAAGTTCGATTCCGCGCCGTATAAGATCGCGGGTTTCTTTCACGAGTTGGTGTTGATGAACTACGCGGGCAAGCGACTCAGTGAAAAGTTTATCCGCCGGGCCTATGCCCTCTGCGCGCGTCACGATGTGCCCGCGATGGTGGACGAGATTCAGACCGGGCTGTGGAGTCCCGAGTTGTTCATGTACCGCGAGTACGGTCTCAAGCCCGCGCTCGTGGCGATCGGGAAAGGTTTTCCGGGCGGCGAGTACCCGGCTTCCCGGCTACTCTTCACCGCGGACCTGGACACGTTGCCTCAGTTCGGCGCGCTCGTCACTAACGGCCAGGAGGAACTCGCCTCGCTCGCCTATCTCATCACCATGCGCTGGGCTGAGGCGAACGCGGAAGTTACGTCCGCCGTGGGCGAGTACTACGAGGCGCGGCTTCGTGAACTCGGTGATGAGTTCTCGGATCGCATTAGCGCCATCGAAGGGCGGCGGCATCTTGCCGGCATTTACTTTCACGACCTCAAACCGGCGACGGCGTTCGCCCAGCACCTCAACGCCGCCGGATTGGACATCAGCGTGCAAACGTACAAGGCCGGGTGTCCGCCTAGCGCGTTGACGAAGCTGCCGCTCATCGCGGGGTATGAGGTGGTGGACTTCGTGCTGGAGAAGATGCGTGGGGCGTTGAACGGCGCGGGGAATTGATGGCTGAGAAGAATGAAGGAAAGAGACATAAAGGGACCAAAGGGACCTAAGAGACCTAAGAGACGCAAGGGACAGGGCGACGAGCGCGGGTGGCGCACTACTTATTGCATGACGTATTCCCCCACTAGCCGTAGATTCTTCGTTCGCTGCGGCGGACGAAGAATGGCATGTCGGCCATATTCTAAGAGCTTCGCGGCGCTATTTGTTCATCCGCAGGATCTGACCCGGCTTCTTTGGCCGGTGGGTTTCCGCGCTGGCGGTTGCGGCGAAGCAGAGGGCGAGGCCGCGGAGATTGTTTAGCGCGCTGTTTGAGGGTTCGCGGTCTTCTTCAATTGCACAAAGCAGTTCCCCCATCGTGCCGTGGAAGCCGTTCGTGAACCATGTTCCTTCCAGACGCGGCGTGGCGAATCCCTCCTCGGTGTACAGCGTTACGCTTTGGCGATTCAGGTCCGGTCCGGAACACGTCAGCGTCCCTTTCGTGCCCGTGACGACCGTGGAGTCCCGCGCGCCGAAACGCGTGTCCGCGTCGAACACGAGCGTGGCCTGCGCGCCTTTGTACTCGACGAGCGCTTGCGCTAACAGGGGTGGCTTGGCCTTCTGTGTGGAGGTGTGCGTCATGGAGGCGTAGACGCGCCGCGGCGGACGGTCGCCCATAATGCAGCAGAGCATGTCGAACCAATGTATCGCGAAATCGTAGAGGATCAGATGGCGGATCTTGTCGAACACTGTGCCGGCCGTCCAGCCATGGTCCCAATGCACCGCAAGATGCGCGCCCATAACGTCGCCGATAAGTCCCGCCGCGACCACGTTTCGCACGTAGCTGAAATGCGGCGCCCAGCGTCCGTTCTGATTGACGGCCAGCTTCACTTTATGTCTGTCGGCGAGGTCGACCAGCTTTTGCCCCTTGTCGAGATCCAGGGCAAAGGGCTTCTGGCTCAGTACGTGTTTCCCCGCGCGCAACGCCGCCTTGATGATCGGTCCGCGCACTTCGGGGTGGGTCGCAGTGTCCACGACCTCGATTCCTTCGTGTTTCAGCAGGTCCCCGTAATCGGTGTAGACCGTGGCCTTTGGGAAGAACTGCTTCCGCCGGGACTCCGCTTTCGCCCGGTCAACGTCGCACAGCGCGACCACGCGGTACTTAGCCGCCTTATACGCCGCCAGGTGGTGCGCGGTGATCCCACCGCAGCCAACGAGCCCAATCGATGGACGATACGACTTCGGATCGCGCGGCAAGTACGCCAATTCCGGCGCCGGAATCTCCGGCCCGTAAGCGCCCGCGCTGCAGGTGATGTTATCTTCCGCCACACTTTGTCTCCCTACGTTAAGCCGCCAAACGCCAGCCAAAACATAGCGGCAACAGTCAATTCAAATGAAGAGGTGATGAACGCCGGATCCGGTAGACGAAGTTTTTTTGACGATAGAAACCCGGCCAGTACTACAACGCCCGCTCCCAACGCGTATGCCAATCGGAACGGAAACGCCCTGCCGAGCAATTGGCCGCCGCCAAACGCCAGCATTGAAAACGTGGATATGGCGACGAGTCGCACAATCAATTCTCCGATATCTCCGCCAAACGATTCCAAACCAATCCATTTGGGGGCGCGTTGGAAAGACGGAGACATCGTCCGCAAACGCTTCGTCAAGAAACATTCCACCAGCGCGAAGATACACGTTAGCGACACACCGAACACAAACATGGATGACAGCAAAGCCAGGTGATGTTCCATAACACTCGCCTCCTCTCGGTAGCAAACCTCTGCAGACGATAGCGTTTCTAGGAAATCAGCGAGACTGACCGCTTTTCCCGCGCGCTTTGAATCGCCGTATCGACGATCTGCTGTCCGATCCGCGCGATGATCGGCGAGAGCGGCCCCTCGATGGGTTTGCCGGTTTCCAGACGGTCAATCACGTATTCAATCGGATGACGATTGGGCGCTTCCAAGGCGTCCACAGGGATTTCTTTTCCTTCCGGACAATCGGGCGTTTGTACGCGAATGGTCTTCTCGTAATCGTAGCTGCTGATGGTCCCTTTGCTCCCCACCACGACGAACCCGCATTTGGGCTGCGGCTGGAGGGTCCAGGGATCGGTGAAGGTCCCCCAACGCGTTTCGTATTTGGACAGACCGCTCGCGTAGCGCGCGATGGTCACGCTGTGCTCGTCCACTTCGAGTCCGGCCGGCTCGTCCACCATGCTCGTCACTTCGATTGGAGCGCGGCCGCCGTGATACCACGTGCCGAGCGTGACGCCGTAGCCGAGGTAGTCGAGCAGCGAGCCGCCGCCGTCTGCTTTGCGGTAGAACCAGCTCTTGCCCTTCTCCCGCGCGACCACTTCCGGGGTGTTCTCGACTTTGTCAGCAACGTGCCACATCGGCCCGCGGTTGCCGTCGTAATAATGCACCTCGATCACGTCGCCGATGCGGCCTTCGTCAATCAGGCGCTTGGTGGTCACGTGCGGCGGATACCAGCGCAGCGGCCAGTTGATCGCCAACTGCTTGCCCGTCGCCTTCACGGCGGCGATCATTCGGTTCGCCTCCGGCAACGACGCCGCGAAAGGCTTTTCCATGATGATGTGCGTGCCAAATGGCGCGACTTTCTCCGTCCACTCGCCGTGTTTCGCCGTGGCGGGACACAGGATGACAATGTCCGGCTTCGTCGCTTCAATGCACCTGCGGTAATCCGTGAAGACCCGCTCTGGCGCAATTCCGAAGTTTGTGATCACCGACTGCATCCGCTCCAGTGTTTCATCGGAAATGCCGACTATTTCCGCGCTCGGATGCTCATGCGCTTGCCGAAGCAGGTCGCCCATGTGCATGTGATCGAAATTGATTCCCGCAACGCGCCAGGTTTTCATGAATCTCCTCTCGGCCAGACAATCGGTATCTCTTGTGAAAACGACTCAGGCGCCAAGCGCTGCGCTAGGCGACATGATAGACTTCTCGGCCTTCGGTTAGTGCGGTGTGTATAATGAGGTTCGGATTATCGCGCAGGGCTTCGACTTCGCTTTCCCAAACGACGACAAGATCGCTAGGGCACTCCAGTCCCCGGAAGCTATGGTGGATCCGTCCGGCGGTATCGAGCCGGTTGGTCCCATCCGGCATCACCACCATGAAATCCAAATCGCTATCCGGCCGCGTGTCGCCGCGGGCGGCTGAACCGAACACGACTACGCTCAACGGATGCGCCTCGGCGACAATCCGCCGCACCGCCTCTGGAATGGGATCCGCCACATTCGTCATCGCACTCTCCTGTAGAGTCTAGATGTGACAGCATTATACGGTATTGAACGCAGGAAGAAACACGGACGACAGGGCCGGAACCACAAATGAGAATGGCGAGAGGACGGGAGGGTCGGCGTCCCCGCCGACCGTTGTCGCCCGTAGATTCGCCGTTCGGCAGATACCTTGCCGCGCGACCCACGGCTCGATGTGTTTGCATGTGGCCTGCGCCGGGACCGGTCGGCGGGGACGCCGACCCGCCCGCGCGAACTCTTGCGGCTAATTGAATGATGTTGACGTTCGGTGGTACGAGGTTGTCGCCCGGACATTTGCGATTAGGCAGATACCTTGCCGCGCGATCTACGGCTCGATTTGTTTGCGTGTGGCCTGCGCCGAGACCGGTCGGCGGGGACGCCGACCCTCCCGCGTGATTTCTTGCGGGTGATTGAATGAAGTTGACGTCCGGTGGTACGGAGACAGGCTCTCATTCCAGCACGGTGACTGCCAGCGTCGTCCTGACTGGCGAGCCGGGGCGGGCGGCGGCCCAGTACCAGCTCGACGCATCGGGCCAGGATGGCGCGTCCCGCACCCAGTCCTCGAGCGCGCCTCCGGCGGCGGCGGGGTCAATCGAGAAATAGCATTGACGCACGGTGCGTGGGGCCGAAAAAGGCCGATTGAGCCAGAACTGACTCCACAGGCGCCCGCCGGTGTCCCGGACGGCGGGCATCGGCTTACGGGTGACGCCTTTACCGCGGTAGCAGTTCTCGGAGGAGTGAAGTTTCCGTGTCGCGAAGGCGGTCCGGCGCAACAGGATCAGTTTGCCGGTATCGCCGACCTGGAACTGGGCCGAGTCGCCGGGAAAATCGCGCAGGTACTCGCGCATGCCTTCGGAAACCGGGACGGGGATTAGCCGCTGGCCTTCCCATGTCGTTGGCCATTGCGTTGGCGTGCGAACTTCGGCGCCTTCTGCCGCTATCGCGAATACCGGTCGTATCACGGCCGCGACACACGCCAGCGCGAACAGCGAATATAGGACTGGGCGCCCCGCGCGTTCCGGCCTGGACTTGAGCGGCGATTGCGGCGCCGGGTTCTCGCGCCGCTTCAGCACGCTTGCCGCGTACGTCAACGCGCAGACACACCCCGCAAACACGATGATACCGAATACCAAATCCATATCCGAGTCGGAATCTCCCGCGGATGTTACGATGAACAGGGTTGCGGCGCGTTCCGCATTTCCCAAGACCGCCAGGACCACGGCAATCGCGAGGAGCAACAGTGTCCGGTAGAGGCGCAAGCGCATCAGTACCGCGAGCGCCGACGCCAATACCAGCGACGTGGACAGCATACGTACTCCACTGCACGGGGCGTCGATGAAGACTGTGTTTGCGCCGTCGGTGAGGCCCGTACCGACGGCCTGGATGGATTGTCCGAGCATCAGTGCGGCGATCTTGCCCACGACGAGGCGCAGGGGGAATCCAATGAAGAATTCGAGGGAAGTCGCGACGTGGGCGGACAGTACGATTAGGAAGAATACACCCCACGATTGCCGGCGCGTGATAGCGGGGAGCGTGCCCATCAGAACGCACCCCAGCGCGGTCAATGCGAGTTCGCACGAGACCAGTTGCGGAAGGCGCGTGTAGAGCGCGGCGTATACCAGAAGACAGGCGGCGGAGGCGGCGAGGAACGCCGGAGCGCAGGCGTGGGCCGGGGTCCACGCCTCGCGGCCGCGGACCGCCAGCCATGCCCAACTCAACACGCCGATGGCAAACACCATCGCGCTAGCTTGCGAGCCCCACGGCGCCCACCACCGATCCCATAGCGCAAGCGCAGCGGCCCAGCACGCCAATGAAACGGCAAGCGCCAGGGCGGCCCTCGCCACGAGGACTGTTCGGGTATTTATTGCCGGCTGGACCGCTTGAACACTCACGTCGAAGACCTCCGCTACGCCGCTGTATGCGCGCTTGCCGGACGTTGCGTCTTGCGGCGGACGAGCATGAACACGAGCGCGCACGCGGCGATGGCCATTAACGCCCATTCTTCGGGCTCGGGAATGCCCGGTATGGCTTCTTCGTTGCGCGTGGGATCGAGACCGTGCCGCGTGTATTGCGCCTGCTGTTCGAGCACAACGGCCCCGCTGACCGGAGTCACCAACCGGGCCTTCACTGCCAGATCAGCCAGTTCCGATTGTTCCTTCTTATTTTGACGGCGCACCGCTTCGTGGACGCGCTGGTTGATCGCCAAGCGAACCACGTGTGCCGCAGCTGTCGCGCCTGCGTTGGATGCCGCGGGATCGGGGGCAAGTGTATAGACGCGTTCGACATCTTCGCCGTGGAGGGACTTCGCTGCGTAAGCCAAGGTGTCCTTCAGCGAGCCAATCACGGGCACGCGCTCGATACCCGCCAAGTCGCCGCACTTTTCGATGACGCGGTTGGGACCGGCAACCGCCGAGACTTCCAGCAGGCGGATCAACTCGCCGGACGCGCTCGCGGGACGGCGCTGGAGCCATTGGTTCAGTCCGTCTATCGAGGAGAGATCAATCGGCAAGGGGCCGTGAATCCAGAGGATGACGGCGTGCGGCTTGGTGGAAACCATGTCCCACGCTTTCTCCAGCGCCGGGACTGGGTCACGGCCGCCGCGGTACTCGCGGTTCGTGAGCCACTCGGCCAGCGCGGGTGACGGCGATGCGAAGTCGCGAGACCACGCCTCCACATCGCGTCCGGCGAAGACAGCGTTCACCAGTGCGTTGGCCGGAAGCGCATTCACCATCTCTCGCCAATCCAGGCTGTTCTCCAGTTGGTTCATGGACGCTGATCCGTCGATGACGAGACAAATGCTCACCGGGTCGCTCGATGACGCGGCGTAAGGCCGAAGCGTCATCGAGGCGGATTCTGAACCGAGCGTGTCGGCGTACGTTATGCCCATCGCATTCGGCGCGGGCAACTCAATTACACCGGAGGTCAGGTTGGAAAGTTGGTCATTCGTCAATTTGCCGTGCGCTGAATGTTTGCCGCCGTTAGCGTCCGCGGTCAGGCTGCGTGAACCGGTGAGCGTGGCGGTTGCGGATTCGGCCCACACGTGGTGCTCGAGGTCGTCCGGAATCCCAAAGTTACGCTCCTCGAAATACGGCGGGCGTAAGTAGGCCTTTCCGTTGCGAATGGTCAGTGGCGCGGATATACCCACTTTGACTTTCATGACGCCTTGCGCGGGCACGGGGAAGCATTGCAGCAAGACCGTATCCGGCCCGACGGCGCTCAACAGCGCCGGGTCCCGCCGCTGAACCACCGCGACCTCCTGGTAGGCGGCGCGCACTTGGCCGCGCGTCCCGAAGGCGGCTTCGCGCTCTTCGCCGTTGATCCACAAGGTCAAGCGGCTTGCCACGGCGCCGTGCGGCAGCGCGATCTGGCCGCGCGCCTCGCGTTGAACGTCGGACGTGTTCTTGAACTCGACCACCCATTCAATGTAGGCAATCGCCGGACCGGCCGTGCCATCTTCCGCGCTCGAGGCGTTCGCGTCGAGTGTGCTCGAGGACAGGCTCAAGCCGTCCACCTGTCCGGCGACTTCCGTTCCGCCGATTTCGCTGTTCGTAATGGCTTGGTTTTGCCAGTTACGCGCGGTGGAACGTCCCGAAAGCCCAAACACCGGCTTGGGCTTAGGGACGCTGTTGTACGGAACGCCGGTCAGGCGGAAATAGAGTTCCCGGCAAGCGCGCCAATTGGCGATGTCGGCGTCGTTCCAGCGGCGGGTGGGGCCGATACCGGTTACGACGCGGTGATAGCACGAGTCCAGGACGTAATTCTCCATGTGCATTGTCTCAAGCCACCATGTCCCGCGCGATCGCGTTTGGGGGTTATCCGATGTAGCCATTTGGAGCAGGGTTTGGCCAGCGAGGTCCGGCCCGTTCAGAACGCCGAGGATCGCCGCCGCGATCGCCGCCCCCGTCAGGCTGCGCCTCCGCGCCCACGACGTATCTATGCCGAGGGCTGGTAGGTTGCGATAGAGAATCCGCATCTGACCCAGGCTCACCGCGAAAACAAAAAGCGGCGAGAATCCCATGATCCCCAGTCCAAACGCGGCCACGGCAAGGACCGCGATCGGAAGTATGGGCAAGTAAATGGCGAAGTAGATTGCTCCTACCAAGGTCGCGTACGCGTTCAGAATGAACGCCCAACGGCTGACTGGTTTGCCCGCGCGCAGACCGGTGATTGTCCTGTCCACATAGATGATGCTGCCGATTAGCGCAACGCCCGCCGCCAAGTGACCCCACGTTGGAATGGGATCCTTGTACATCTGCGACATCACGCCGGTAAAAAGCTCAAATCCCAAGGAGAACGCGGGAATGATTACTCCCAAGATCCAAACGTATATGCTGGTGTTCTTCCCGTACCCTCGGACTGAAGGCGCCGACTGCTCGGCTCGGGGCTCGATCACGGAAACAGCTTCGACCCCAACGACCTGTTCCGGCGTGCCCAGCAGCGCGAGCGCGCGGTTGATATGCTCAAGCGTGACGACGGCGCCGGACTGGCTTTCAGTTTCGGTCGTGATGTGCGCGCGCAACTGTTGGGTGATGTCGTCGGCGTCGTCGCCGCGGGCGCGGGAGAGTTCCGCTACGCGCTCGAGGTACTGCTGCAATCGCCGCCCCGCTTCGGGAGTCCACTCAGCCATGCTCTTCCTCACTTTCCAACAACTGGTTGACACCGTTAACCAGATCCGCCCAATAGGTCTGCATCAAGTTCATCGCCTGTTTGCCTTCGTCGGACAGTACGTAGTACTTGCGCGCGGGCCCGGTGGGCGACTCCTCGAGCCGCGTCTCGACCAATCCCGCTGCGTTCAGGCGGGATAGGAGCGGATACACCGTTCCTTCCGTGAGGACCAGTCCGGGGATACGCGCCAGCCGCTTCACCAGGTCGTAGGCGTACATTTCCCGCTTTCCGAGGAGGCTGACGATGCACAGCTCGAGCAGCCCCTTGCGGAGCTGCGTAATCCAATTGCTGAGGTCCATTTCGGGTGGCGCCGGCATCGCGTTGATGATCCTTCTGTAGTTGCAGTCAGTGAGAGGTCTGGCGTTGCCCGTAGCGTCCACGGACGACAAGCCCGCTCAGCAGCGCGGGCGGCAGCGCGACAAGCGAGGTCACCGCCAACGCAGCGGCGGCATACGGCGCGTCAGCCATACCGGTGAATCCTTCGGACGGCGCGGTGAACTGCAGAAACAGGGCGCAGCCGATAGTCCAGACCGCTCCCGCCGTAAGGGCCGCGGCCGCGGACGCGAGCCAGTACCGCTTTAGTTTCCAATGCCAAACGAATCCTGAGATCGCCCCCAACCCGATCATGATTAATACAGGAATGACTACGGCCGCATGCATCTGTCATCTCCTTGTTTGGCGAGGCGCGGGCTTTCCTCCGCACCGTTTGATGGCTTTCTCAAGCTCGTCTTGACAAAGCATCGTATTGTGGTCGCACAGTTCACCCGTGTAGTTCGCCTCCAACACGGATAGCGCGCGCGGATCGCTGAGGCGTCCCAGGGTCCAGACGGCATGATTGCGTTGCGGTAACCCGTGCTCCGACGCCCCCACGAAGTCAGTGAGCGCCGCGATGTCGTCCGATGGGTGGGGATGGGCGTCTTGCGCGACCGCGCTATACTTGGCGACGGACTGGTGAATGCCCCAGAAAACCCCGCCAAGCACGAGCACGCCAAGCACGGCGCAAACGGTGACCGTAGTGACGAGAACACTTCCTGCCGTTCGGGTTCGCATGACCTTTCCCACCTTTCCCTCGTAGTGGAACGCCTTCGCACAACCTCAGTATCTAATTATATAACAAGCTAGCTTGTAATGCAAGCTAGCTAGAGAAGAGTCCATAGAATGACATAACATAGTGTTGCTAGTACCTTTACGTGGCATATGTTTCTTCGGGGGCAACTCGCTCGACTACTACCGGCGAAGGTAATTGTCTGAGGAAGTCTCCTTGGAACACAATTACGTAAGTCGTGTACTTTCAGCAGGCGGAACTCTTGACAATAACCACCGCTTGGCCGAGGTATCGAGCCTAACATCGCTCACAAAACGGCAAAGGTTGACGCGCCCCGACCGGCGAATGAGGACATTCGCCCTCCCGGCCATAGCGCTTCGACTCGGTGTTCGTTTCACAAACAGCTCCGCCCCGGTGTGCGCTGTTCGGAATGACACGTTACATGCCTTTTGGATTGGAAGGTAACGCAGGGCCGGCGTGATTTCGTCCTTATTGCGGAAACGCATCGCTATCCCCTATTCTACGCGTCACGGAAAAATGCGGGCCACGGCTGGCGGGCCGTCCGCCGTGTCCGCGGTTTCATAAACCACAATCAAAGCGGGAGGCGACCATGAACAGTCACGACAATCAAGGGATTACGCGCCGGGATTTTGGGCGCGCGACGGCGGCGGGATTTGCGATCCTGGCGTCGGGTGTTGCATCGGCGGCGGCGGCCACGAAGACGGGTGTGAAGAAGCACGGCAAGACCGACTTGCTCAAGGTGGGTTTGCTCGGCTGCGGTAACCGGGGAACCGGCGCGGCGACGCAGATGCTGCTCGGCAACAGGAACGTTCGTCTCGTCGCGATGACGGATACGTTCAAGGACAGGCTGGACGCGTCCCGCAACTCGATCAAGAATCACAAGGACGCGCAGGTCAAGAAGCAATACGCAGTGAGCGACAAGAACTGCTTTATCGGCTTGGACGCATATAAGCAAATCCTCGCCACCGACATTGACATCATCATTCACGGCGCGCTTCCCTATTGCCGCCCGATGCACATCGAAGCCGCGGTCAAAGCGAAGAAGCATATCTTCACCGAGAAGCCGGTGGCTGTCGATCCCACGGGTATTCGCCAGTTCATGGCCGCCGCGAAAGAGGCGCAGTCGCTTGGCCTTTCGCTGGTCGCCGGCACCCAGCGCCGCCATCAGAAGGAATACGTCGAGACGATTGAGAAACTGCGCGACGGCGCCATCGGCGACATCCTCGCGGGCCGCGTCTACTGGTGCGGCGGCCTTCCGTTCGTCCACGAACGCAAGCCCGAGTGGAACGATCTCGAGACGCGCATCCGCAATTGGTACGCGTACTGCTGGATCGCGGGCGACAACATCGTCGAGCAGCACGTACACAATCTCGACATCATGAACTGGGTCATGGGCGGACCGCCCAAGTCCGTGTTCGCTTCCGGCGGCCGCACGTGGAAGCCGAAGGAAGAGAAGTACGGCGATATCTATGACAACTTCTCCTGCGATTACGAGTTCCCGAACGGTGTTCACTTCTCGAGCTTCTCGCGCCACTGGAACGGGTGCGACGGCGGCGTGTTCGAGGAAGTCGTCGGGACCAAAGGCAAGAGCAACTGCCACGATCAGGGCGGGAGCGGTCTCGATCCCTACGTTCAGGAGCACGTCGATCTGGTGAACAGCATTCGCGGTACGGGGCCGTACTTGAACGAGGGCGTGCAAGTCGCCGAGAGCACGCTGACGGCGATCATGGGCCGCATGTCCGCCTATACCGGCAAGAAGATCACGTGGGAGGACGCGATGAAGTCCGACCTCAGTATCGTGCCCCAGGATCTTGACTGGAAGAAGAGTTATCCGGTTGGCCCGATTCCGGCGCCGGGCTCGGGCGCGTAACGCCGTCGAGTACTATGTTGAATGAATCAACGAGGTGGCCTTCCCACGAAGGCCACCTCGTTGTATGTGGAAATCAGCTTCGTACAACGAAAGGAGTCACCATGGATCGACGCACATTTCTCGCTTCGGGGGCGGCTGTCGCGGGCAGCCTTTCATTTCTAAACGCCGCCGCCGAGGACGCCAAGCCCGCCGCTCCCGCCGCGGACAAAGTTCCGGCAGGCGCCTTCAAGAACGCCAAGGTCAAACTCTCGTTTCCTCCGGGCCTGATCGACGGGACCTTTGACGAACAGATCAAGCGGATCTCGGAATTGGGCGTGCCCGGTTACGAGACGTTGCGGCCGCATGCGCCGTTCGACGAGACGCGCAAGAAGACCGATGCGCTGGGCCTGGAATGCAGTTGCATCGTCGGCGCCGGCGCCATCAGCCCCGGCGGAATGGTCAACCCTGACGACCACGCGAAACTGGTAGAGGATTTCAAGAAGAACGTCGAGATCGCGACGATAATCGGGTGCAAGCGTCTCGTCGGTCTTACCGGCAACACGCGCACGGACATTTCCCCTGAAGAACAAACGAAGCACATTGTGAGTTGCCTCAAGAAGCTCGCTCCCATCGCCGAGCAGAACAAGATGACGATCGTGATGGAAGCCCTCAATACGCTCGTAGACCATAAGGGCTACTTCCTGGATCGCAGCGCCCTGACCTTCGAAATCCTCAAGGCCGTGAGCAGCCCCAATGTGAAGATGCTGTTCGACGTCTATCACATGCAGATCAGCGAAGGGAACGTGATAGCCAATATCACCAAGAACATCGATTCCATCGGGCACTTCCACGTCGCCGACAATCCCGGCCGCCACGAACCCGGCACAGGCGAGCTTAATTACCAGAACATCTTCAAAGCGATCGCCGCAACGAAATACGAAGGTTTCGTCGCGATGGAATTCGGCGCCCTCAGTGACAAGGAGAGCGCCGTGAAGGCCGTTCTCCGCTGCGCCACGTGGGCCTAACCGGGCTCACGCGAACGGGTCAGACCTGTCGGACTGTGAGCTGAGGGAATCCGCCATGCAGGCCCTTTCTGTGTTTTCGCTGCTTTTGGCAGCCGCGTCGAGCGGCGAGGGGTCGCCGCTCGACGCCTGCAACGTCGTCTGGGACGCGCCTAGCCACGATTCTTCCGGCTCCATGCCCTTGGGCAACGGCGACATCGGGCTGAATGTGTGGGTCGAGGAGGGCGGCGACCTGCTCTCTTACATCAGCAAGACCGACGCCTGGGACGAAAACGCCCGGCTCGTGAAGCTCGGTCGTATTCGCGTAAAGCTCACCCCCAATCCTTTCGCGAAGGGCGCGCCGTATAGTCAGTCTTTGCTGTTGCGCGACGGCGTTGTTGAGATAAAGGCCGGCGCCGAGGCGCCGATTGTCCTTCGCGTGTGGGTGGACGCCACTCGGCCGATAGTCCGCATCGAGGCCGAAGGCGCCCAGCCGTTCGAGGCGAGCGTGAGTCTCGAAATGTGGCGCACGCAGGAGCGCGTTCTCGGCAAGGAGGAACTGTTCAGCGCCTACGGCATGGCCGAGGCGCCTCACCCTGTCATTGTCATGCCGGACACGCTGGCGCCGATCCATGACAATCGCGTCACGTGGTATCACCGCAACGTGAAGTCGATCTGGCCTGAATCCATGAAACTGCAAGGCATGGACGCGTGGGCGCAAGACGCGACCGATCCGTTGCTCAACCGAACCTACGGCGGGATGATCGAGGGCGACGGGCTTGCAGCGCGCGGCGACACGACCTTGGCATCGGAGAAACTATCCAAAACATTTCGCGCCACGATTACCGTGCTCACCGCCCAAACCGCGAACGAAAAGGAGTGGCTGGAACGGGTGGCTGAGCTGCGCGACAGCGTTCATGCCGTGGATTGGAACACCGCGTTCGACCAACATCGCGCGTGGTGGCGCGCGTTCTGGGACCGGAGTTGGATTCGGGTGACCGGCGCCGCCGACACCGATACGGTGACTCGCGGCTATACGTTGCAGCGCTACGTCACCGCCTGCGCCGGACGCGGCGCGTACCCCATCAAGTTCAACGGCTCTATCTTTACCGTCGACGCAACGGAAAAAGACAAGCATTTCGACGCGGACTATCGGCGTTGGGGCGGGCCCTACTGGTTCCAGAACACGCGCCTGCCGTATTGGTCCATGCCCGCGTCCGGTGACACAGAAATGATGCTGCCGCTCTTTCGCATGTACCTCGATGCATTGCCGTTTGCGCAAGTCCGCACCAAGACCTACTTCAACCACGACGGCGCCTTCTTTCCGGAAACGATGTATTTCTGGGGCGGCTATGCGAACGACAATTACGGGTGGAAGCGCGAAGGACATCCTGCCGCGTACATCGACAATACCTACATCCGCTATTACTACTCGGGCGCGTTGGAGCTGCTCGCGCTCATGCTTGAGTATCATGCCTACACGAACGATAACGCGTTCGCGACCTCGTCGCTTCTGTCTTTGGCAGACGCCGTGCTTCAGTTTTACGATCAGCACTATCCGCGCGATACGTCCGGCAAACTGCTACTCAAACCCGGACAAAGCCTCGAGACGTGGCAGCAGGTCGTCAATCCGGCGCCGGACATCGCCGGGCTGCGATATGTATTGGACCGCCTTCTCGCCTTGCCGGATGATCTCGTGGACGAGTCACACCGGGCCGCGTGGACCAAGCTGAGAAACGAGGCGCCCGGGTTGCCTCGGCGCGAAGTCGAGGGAGTCACAGTTCTGTCACCGGCGCAGGAAATCCTCGAGAAGGCGAAGAACGCCGAGAACCCGGAGCTTTATGCGATTTTTCCGTATCGGCTCTATGGAGTCGGCAAGCCGGATCTCGAACTTGCACGGCGAACTTTTGAGAAACGCATGGTCAAAGGCGCCAAGGGCTGGCAGCAGGACGACACCCAGGCCGCGTTGTTGGGCCTGGCTGCGCAGGCGCGCGACTACGTCGCGAAACGCTTTGCCACGAAAGACGAGGGTAGCCGCTTCCCCGCGTTCTGGGGTCCGAACTTCGACTGGATTCCCGACCAGGACCACGGCGCCAACGGCGTGATGGCGCTGCAAACCATGCTGCTCCAATGCGAAGGCCGCGCCATCCGGATGTTCCCGGCGTGGCCCAAAGACTGGGACGTGGACTTCAAACTCAACGCGCCGTTTGACACCGTGGTCGAAGGCGTGTACCGCGGCGGTAAGGTTGAGCACTTGAAAGTGACGCCCCTTGACCGAAGAAGTGCACTCGATATTCTTGAGCCCCAGTAGCGCTCTGTAATATCGAGCTCTCCCGTAAATGTCACTATCCCGCAGGCGCCTGTCCCGGCTTCAGTGGCGAGAAGAGTATTCCCCTGTGAGGGATCTCAATCTTCCCCGTGCAAAACGGCTTGTCCGAGATTCCGTGATTCAAGTTCTTTAGCTCCCCTACCATCCGTTTTCGTTCCTCGGGCATGCTAACGCCTTTGCCCCGGTGCGATCCGAATCGCGGGTTCACGTAAAGAACAAGAAAGTCCGATAACTCGTCGAGCGAAATATCTTTCTTGTACATATTGACCTCGGCCCCCTCCACGTTTACGTATTTCTCAGAAAGGTCTATGTACGCTCGGGTGTTAACGTCTTCGACAAGCGAACCGTCCGCGCATAGTTCATATCGTGTCACTTCTCGTACGACCGACATTTGACGATGGGAATCGTCGCCCAGCGGTACCGGTACGCTTGCATTCAATTCGACGAATACGTCTTCAACTTCGACCGAACGAAAGACAGTCGCGCGATTCGGACCCCTTCCTTCTTCCTTGGCGGAAAATGTGACGGAGGTATGCGTGTGCTCTTGGGAGCTGGAGCGTGCAGTGATGGTAAACTCTTGCCGTAGAATCTCGGTCCCTTTGGCGCCCTTAACAAGGACCAAGACGTCTACCTGCGTATCATAGATTCCTGTGCCACAAGCGAATGTTTGCCATGTCGCCCGAAGTATCTTATCTTTGATAAGCCAACTCACGTTCAGGGACTCCGAGTCCGTATAATAGGCGTGATAGTAGGGCCACGGGTCTACTCCCTTTACGAGTTCAGCCGAGGCTCCCATTTTGATTCGAATATCGGAGTTCTTGAACGTAAGCACGTCCTGGGATACAACGAGTTTTTCAAGCGTGACTGTATCCAGCTTTAACACTTCAAATTGTTGAATATCGATCGTCGCTGGACTCGGCGCGGTTTGGGCTGGTGGCGCGGAATCCTTGGCTCCAGGTTGCTGCGCCGCGTTTGCGGCCTGGGCGAATGCTGAAGCCAGGAACGCGTTTCCGAAGATTGTCAATAGCGTGAAGTAAGCGATCTGTTTCACCCCGTGCTCCCTTCTGTCGATACGACGTACAAGCCTGAATGGCAACATAGAGCATAGCGGATGCCAGTGGTTATAGGCACAATTTCCACGCCAACGCTTCCGAGAGCGCATCGTGTCCTCGTGAGTCCGCCGCGGCGGACGAAGGATTTACTACCGACGTAATAGGGCTGGGCGGTAAGAGCTAAGGCTACGGGCGCGTACGGGGCAGATTCTTCACTTCGTTCAGAATGACAAGAAGGCGGCGCAACTCCGCGATGATGGCGGCGCTTCCGGCAGAGTTTGCGGAGAGGAGGCGGAGGAAGCACAGCTTCGGGGACAGGTACGTTCCCGAGTACAACTCGGGAACGAGGCCGGTACCGACGTAATAGGGCTGGGCGGTAAGAGCCAAGGCTTCGGGCGCGTACGGGACAGATTCTTCACTTCGTTCAGAATGACAAGAAGGCGGCGCAACTCGGCGATGATGGCGGCGCTTCCGGCAGAGTTTGCGGAGAGGAGGCGGAGGAAGCACAGCTTCGGGGACAGGTGCGTTCCCGAGTACAACTCGGGAACGAGGCCGGTGGGGTAGACCGGGGTGGGCTATTCGGACAGATCAGACTTGTCGGACGGACCGGACGGGTCGGACTGATCAGACCGATCAGACTGATCAGACCGACCAGACCGATCCCCGCTCCAACGCTTCCGCTAACAACTCCGCCATGTGAATTGGCGCGGCGTCGGTTAGATGGTCGATCTGGTGACGGCAGCTCGTGCCGGACGCCACTACGTGCGAGCCGGCCTGCAGGTGATTGATCTTGTCTACCAAGGGCCGTGCGACTTTCAGGGATAGGTCGTATTTCGACTCCATTGCGCCGAAGGCGCCGGCCATGCCGCAGCATCCGGTATCGAGCATGGTGACTTCGCTGTTTGGCAGGCGTTGGGCTAGCTTGGTCATGTAGGCGGTGTTGGTCAACGCCTTGGCGTGGCAGTGCGCGTGGATGGCCACGTGCGAGTAGCCGTCCTGAAACTTCAGCGCGTCCGGCTCGCGTTCGAGCAGGTCGAAGATAAACTGCTCGAACTGGAAGCACCGTTTCGCCACGCCGGCGGCGCCGGGCACGCTCAGTTCGCGGTAGTCTTCGCTGAACATGGACAGGCAGGACGGCTCGAGGAACAGGATCGGATCGTTTCCGCCCGCGGCCGCCAGCAATCCCAGGTTGCGCTTCCCGAATCGCGCCGCCATATCCAAGCGGCCCTGACTGAACGCGGGACGTCCGCAACAGGCTCGGCCCTTCAACAGCGCCACCTCAAACCCCGCCGCTTCGAGCACTTTCACGGCGGCTATGCCGATGTGTGGCTCGTGATACCGCACGAAGGTGTCGTCCCACAGAATCACACGCCCGCGCGTTGCGCCGCCACGCTGCGAACGCTTCGTGAACCACGTATCGAAACGTTGCTTGGTGTACGGTGGCAAGGGCCGTTTGGCGGCCAACCCCGCGTGCTTTTCCATCTGCTTGCGAAGCCATTCCCACGTGAGCATGGCGTTCGCTACGCCGGGAACGATACATCCGAGCCGGCCCATGAGATCGACGTTGCTCACCAGCCATTCACTCAACTTCACCCCATGACGCTGGTGTTTGGCGTGGAGCAACTCTGACTTGAGCAAGGCCATGTTCACGTTCGATGGACATTCCGTCGTACACGCTTTGCACGACAAGCAATTGCTCAGGGCCTCGTCCAACTCGGCCAAGAGGAGCGGATCGGGCCCTTGGTCCGCGAAGCGGCCTTCGAGCGCGGCGCGTATCGTGTTCGCGCGGCCGCGCGTGGACATGATTTCATCGCCGGTCGCGGCAAAGGTCGGACACATCGTCGGCGCGTCTTTGCGGCAGCCGCCGCAGCCGTTGCACTGTTCGAGATTTCCGATGAACGAATCGTCTTTGGCCGCAAACGCCAGTACCGGCGTGAACGGCAATTCGAGTTTATATCCGGCGCTACTGCGCATTTGGGCGTCGAAGTGATAGCGTCCGTCGTCGATGAGTTTGCCCGGGTTCAGGAGATTGTTCGGATCGAACAGCGTCTTGATTTCGCGCATGGCGGCCATCAGCTCCGGTCCAAGATGATCCGCCACGAATTCCGTCTGCGAAATGCCCACCCCGTGTTCGGCCGCCAGACTGCCCTTGAACTGCTTCACCAGCGCCGATACGTCATCGCCGAGTTTGCGGTACTTCGCCATGTCTTCCGCAGTGTGCAAATCGAGCACGGGGCGCACGTGCAGCAGACCCGACGCGGCATGACCGTAATACGACGCCTCGAGTCCGAGCGGCGTCATCAGCCCCATCAGGCCCTCGACATACGCGGGCAACTGCTCGGGACGCACCGCGACGTCCTCGATCCCGACGACGGGTTTCTTCGATCCTTTGCAGCCCGTCAACAACGACAGACCGGCTTTGCGCAGGTTCCAGATCAGCTCCATCTCGTGCGCGTCCGTATGAATCGAATTGCGCAATCCCAGCTTCCTGCGTGGAAGCGCATCAAGACGCTCGGCGATGTCTTCATAGAACTCGACGATCAGTATCGCTTCGCACGGTTCCTCGTCCAGCCGCAAGAGGCGCCGCGCCGCCGCAAACGGAAGCTGCCCGCGCGTTTGGTCGAACAGCACCCGATCAATGTGTTCGATGGCGACGGGTTTGAGATCGGCCAACTCGACCGATGCCTGCATGGCTTCCATCACCGACGCAAAATAGAGAAGCCCCACGCCCTTTTCGCGCGGCAGCGGAACGACCTTGAGCTCGGCGGACGAAATACCCGCCAGCGTGCCTTCGCTTCCCGCGAAAAGTTGGACGAGATTGCCGTTTCCACGGAGATACCGATCAAACGCGTAGCCCGGCCACCGTTTCAGCAGACCCGGCGGCATGCGTTCGGCCACGGCCGCCTCGACGCCACGAACGATTGCGTCAACCCGTTGCTGGTACTCCGCCATAATGCCGTCGCCGTTACCGACTTTCGCGATCCGGCCGTCGGCCAGGACCAAGTCGAGCGACACCACATGGTCTGAGGTCGTGCCATAGCGCGGCACGCGCGCCCCGGAGGAATTGTTGGCGATCATTCCGCCCAGCGTCGCCCGTGAACTCGTGGCAACGTCCGGCCCGAAACACAAGCCATGCAGCTTCAAGTAGCCGTTGAGTTGATCAAGCACCACGCCCGAGCCGACGCGCACGGTCATGCGGTCGAAATCGAGTGGGGAGATTTGGCGGTTGTGCCGCGAGAAATCGATGATCAGCGCTTCGCCTACCGCGCCCCCGCAGAGGCCCGTCCCCGCGCCGCGTGGAATGACCGGCATGCCCGCTTCCGCCGCGGCCTGAATTGCCGAGCTGGCTTCTTCGGCGTTTCGCGGAAACGCCACCCCCAGCGGTTCGATCTGGTACAGCGACGCGTCGGTCGCATACAAGCGGCGCGTCAGCGCGTCAAAACGCACCTCGCATTTGGCGCCATGCACCACCGCGCGTTGTTGGGAAGTATTCATCGTTCAAGGCCCATCCGTTGCGTGTCAGCATGCACTTTCACGCCCGAGTAGTCCGGCGTTTCCAACGCCGGATCACTTTACACATATATGGAGTTCGCGTGGCGTGCCGACGCATTATGCCCGAGGAATCCGGCTTTGGAAAAGCCGGACTACCTGCCGAGTCCCCACTACAGCGCCGCCAGAGTCTTGGGGAGATTGAAGTGGACGTTTTCGCCGACGATGGCGCGTTCCTCGACCTCGCACGGCCCCCGCGATTTGAAGTATTCGATCACGCCCTGGACCAAGCCTTCCGGCGCGGACGCCCCCGAGGTCAGCAGAATTGTCTCGACGCCTGCCAGCCAGGCCTCCTCGATCATGGTCGAATCACTGATGAGATAACTCGGCTTGCCCTTCGCAACACAGATCTCCGCCAGCCGGGTCGAGTTGGCGCTCTGCCGGTCGCCGACGACCAGCACGAGGTCCACCTGCGGCGCCAGGGCATTCACCGCCGCCTGGCGGTTGGTGGTCGCGTAACAGATGTCCGAAGTTGGCGGTCCCTGGATCTTTGGAAAGCGCGCTTTCAACGCCGCGATCACTTTCTGGCAGTCGTCCACGCTCAGTGTGGTTTGCGTAATGTAGGAGAGATTCTCCTCGTTCAGCCCCTCGAGCGCGGCGACATCGTCCGTAGTGAGGACGCGCCGGATATGCCTCGGCGCCCAGCCCATCGTTCCCACGGTTTCGTCGTGACCCGGCTCGCCGACGAGAATGATCGTGAAATCTTTCGTCGCGAACCGCCGCGCCTCGTTGTGTACTTTCTCGACCAGCGGGCACGTGGCGTCAATCACTTCCATGTTCATTTCGTTCGCGCGGTCATACCGATCCGGGCCCACGCCGTGCGCGCTGAACAGCAGATGCGACCCAGCCGGCACCTCGGCGATGTCCTTGACGAACACGGCGCCTTTAACCCGCAAATCGTTTACGACCGTCGCATTGTGCACGATATCGTTCAACACATATACGGGGGCGCCGTACCGCTCCAACGCCTCCTCGACGCACTTGATGGCCCGGTCCACCCCGGCGCAAAATCCGCGCGGTTTCGCGAGTATGATCTTCATTCGTTCTCCAGATTACTTACGAGGCTCACGCCGCCTTTAGCTTCTTTGTCCGCAACTTCCACGTTGTTCGCGTAGATGTTGCGGACAAAGAAGTCATACCAATCACGCTGCCGTTGCGGCCAGGCCGCGTTAGGGTCAACACGGGTTGTACGGCGGATATTTCGGCCGAAACACGGGCGCGCGCAGCCAACCTATACGGCGCGGTATAATAGCAAATGGCGGCGGCGCCGCGCGAGTCAAACCTTTGCGCGTCAACACCCAAGAGTGCTATACTAGCGCTCGAAAATTACCCGCCCGCCCAGCCCCCGCAGGGCGGAAAGCCTGCGCTATCGGGAACACTACCTCTAACTGTTAGGAGATTCTTATATGCCACTTGTACCCATGAGACAAATCCTCGATGAGGCCGCCAAGGGCGGATATGGCGTTGGCGCGTTCAATGTGAATAACATGGAACAGATTCAGGCGATCATGGCCGCCGCCGAGGAAGTTCAGAGCCCGGTGATCATTCAGGCCAGCCGCGGCGCCCTCAAGTACTCGCAATTGAATTACCTTCGCCACTTGATGCTTGCCGCCGTCGAACTGAATCCGGGCATTCCCGTGGCCATGCACCTCGACCACGGAAACAGCGTCGAGACCTGCAAACAGGCGATCGAACTGGGCTTCACCTCGGTCATGATGGACGGCTCGCTCGAAGCTGACGGCAAGAAGATCGCCAGCTACGACTACAACGTCAAGATCACCCGCGAAGTCGTCGAGATGGCCCACGCCAAGGGCGTCACCGTCGAAGGCGAATTGGGCGCGCTGGGCGGAATTGAAGACGGACACGGCGCGGGACTCGCGGCGGACGATTCCGAACACCTCACCGATCCGGCGCAGGCCGAAGACTTCGTCGCCGACACCGGCCTCGACGCCCTCGCCGTCGCTATCGGCACCAGCCATGGCGCTTACAAGTCCATGCGCAAGAATCCCAAGACCGGCGAAATGATGCCGCCGGCGCTGGCCATGGAACTTATCCACGAGATTCACAAGCGCCTGCCCAAGTGCCACATGGTGATGCACGGCTCGTCCAGCGTTCCGCCGGAACTGGTCGCCATCATCAACCAGTACGGCGGGAAGATGAAGGAAGCTTACGGCATTCCGGTCGAACAGATTCAGGATGGTATCAAGCACGGCGTCCGCAAGATCAACGTCGATACCGACAGCCGCCTGGCCATCACCGGCGCCATCCGCAAAGTGTTCGCCGAGGAGCCGGCCAAGTTCGACCCGCGCGACTACCTCGCGCCCGCGCGTACCGCCATGCAGGCCGTCGTGAAGGCCCGTATGACCGCGTTCGGCAGCGCCGGTCACGCCAAGGATTACGCGCCGCTCACCCTCGAAGACATGAAGAAAAAATACACCGCGAAGTAACACGTTTCGCAGCAAGAAATACGTGGGCGCTGTCTCGCACGTTGAAGACAGCGCCCATTCTCTGTCTGACTTGTCGGACCTGTCTGACCCGCGTTGGGCTTTTCGCCCGTTTCCAGTTACAATACCTGTCCGCAACACCGTGAGGCAGATGAATTGATGAGCAACGCGAACAGACAAAGGAGACCGATCAATGGCCGCTAAGGGATATGAATGGGATGTCATGAAGATGATGGGGGGATTCGCTGTCGAGACTACTAAGTCCCTCACCAAGGACCAGCTGCTCAAGGTGCCGGACCATTTCAACAATAACGTGTTGTGGAACTTGGGGCATCTCCTCTACTACCAGTGCAATTTCTTCTACGGCCTCACGCAGCAACCGTTCCCGCTGCCCGCCGGATGTGAGGAACAGTACAAGGAGCTGTTCGCGGACGGGACTTCGCCGAAAACCTGGAAGAGTCAGCCGGACGTTGCCGCAGTCCAGGCCCAGTTTGCCTCCCTCACGGAGACCGTTCTCGCCGATGCCGCCGCGGGAAAGTTTGACGGCTTCAAGACGGTCGAACTCTTTCCCGGCATGACCCTTCACAACGCAAACGAGACCGCCGCTTTTCATGCGGTTCACTTAGGCATGCACATTGGAGCCATCGGCGCGCTTAAGAAACTGATCTAGAGGCGACGCTATACACTACTTAACGTGCGCACTTAGCCATTTTTCGGCCGCGGCGCTGATAAACCGGGCCACGGGTTACGGATCGGCGCCGCTATGTCCAGCCGCGCCGTGTGAGCCTGCCCCATGATGACCGATCGGGTATCCGCCTATCTCGCCAAACGCGCGGATCTCGCCGAGCGCCCGCTCGTCTCCGGCGCGTTGGAAGGCGTGGACCAGGCTGTCGTCATACCAGTCCTGGCGGAGAAGGGCTATCTCAGGCACACCCTTGAGAGCCTTGCCGCCAACCCCGCGCCGGACCTCGAACGAACGATTGTCATCTGCGTGGTGAACAACCGCACGGACGCCGGCGCCGCACAAGTCGCCGAAAACCTCGACACGTTGACCACGCTCGACGCGCTCGTGCGCTCCAACGAACGCGCGCCGTTGCGATTGGCGTACGTGGACGCGGCGTCCGCGGGTCACGAGCTTTCCGCGAAAGAGGGCGTGGGCCTTGCGCGCAAGATTGGCATGGACTGGGCGCTCCACGTGCTCGATGGTTCGCCCAAGCGGCTGCGTATCATCCTCTCGCTCGACGCCGACACACGAGTCAAGCCAAACTATCTCGCTGCGGTCCGGAACCATTTCGAAACGCACGACGCGTGGGCCGCGGTAGTTGATTACGCGCACCCGCTGGACGGGCCTCCGGACCACGCGGCGGCGATTGTGTGTTACGAACTCTATCTGCGCTACCACGAACTCGCGCTGCGCTACGCGGGATCGCCGTACGCCTACGCGGCCATTGGCTCAACAATGGTTTGCCGCGACGAGGCCTACGCGGCCGTAGGCGGTATGAACCGGCGGCAAGGCGGCGAGGACTTTTACTTTCTTCAACAGTTGGCCAAGACCGGCGGCGTCACGCGCATTCGCAACACCACGGTTTGCCCTTCTGGGCGCCCATCGGAACGCGCGCCGCTGGGCACGGGTCAGCGCGTGCTTCGCTATCTCAGCGGGACCCAAGACGAGTACCAACTGTACAACCCCGAGTGCTACCGCATCCTGAAGAGCTGGCTTGCTCTCGCGTGCGAACGCTGGGATAGCCACGCCAAGGACCTGCTTGCCGAGGCGGGGGAAGTCAACGAGGAACTTCGCCGCTTCCTGCGGGACAACCAATTTGTCGAAGTGTGGGAACGTCTGCGCAAGCACAGCAAAACCGCCGAGCAGATGCGCCAGCAGTTTCACGGCTGGTTCGACGGATTCCGAACCTTGAAGATGATCCACCATTTGCGCGATAACGGTTATCCGCAACAGGAGATGTTTTCCGCTATCGCCACGGTGCTCGGCTGGCTTGGCGGCTCCGTCGACGGGATCGCATGGGACGAGTTGCGGCATAATACCGCCGAACAACGGCGCTTGCTCGAATGTCTGCGTACGACGTGCGCGTCGCCAACGTAGACGCGGCGTCCCCGCCGCGTCCGATAGCCTGCCCGGACCGCATCGATCCTGGCGGGAGAATAACGCCTCGACAAGGCGCAGTCTTGAATTGAACTAACCTAGACGAACCGAAGGAAGGGTTTCGCTCAGATGCGTGTATTGATTACGGGTAGCAGCGGCCAAATCGGCACTAATCTCGCGCTCCGCCTCATGGACGAAGGCCACTACGTCTTCGGCGTTGACGTCCGGCCCAACACCTGGACCAACCGCATTGAAACGCTGCTCCAGGATCTCAGCATGCCGTACGGCGAGTTCAAGGGCGGCATCGGCCAGGCCGTCTACCCCGGCAAGCTCGATGTAGTCGTTCACCTCGCCGCCCACGCCAAGGTACACGAACTGGTTCAACGCCCGGGACGCGCCCTCTCGAATATCACGATGATCTTCAACGTTCTCGAGTACTGCCGCGAGAACCGCGTCCCCATCGTGTTCAGCAGTTCCCGCGAAGTCTACGGCGACATCCATCGCTACATCACCGAAGAGGCTCACGCCGACTTTGCGTTCACCGAAAGCCCGTACTCCGCCAGCAAGATTGCCGGCGAGGCGCTCGTCTATTCCTACGCCCAATGCTACGGCCTGCCCTACATCGTATTTCGCTTCTCGAACGTCTACGGCCGCTTCGACAACGACATCGAACGCATGGAACGCGTCATCCCGCTGTTTATCCGGAAGATCCAAGACGGCGAACGCGTCACTGTCTTCGGAAAGGACAAGGTGCTCGACTTCACCTATGTGGACGATTGCGTGGACGGTATCGTTCGCGGCATCCAACTGCTCCAGCGCGGCGGAAAGACGGGCCACACCATCAATCTCGCGTACGGCCAGGGCCAAAGCCTCGTGGCCATGGCCGAGTACGTCGCCAAGGCCCTTGGCGTCACGGCGGACATCGAGGTCCAGCCCGCCCGAGTGGGCGAAGTCACCCACTACGTCGCCGACATCGCCAAGGCCCGCGCGCTCCTGGGCTACGACCCGCGCACGCCCCTCAGCGAGGGCATTCCCAAATCCGTAGCCTGGACCCGCAGCCACCAAGCCGGGATGTGACACCAGGATCTCAGATCTCAAATCTTAGATCCCAGATCCCAGACCCTATCCCTCATCCCGATGCACAATTCCCGGCGCAAACGCCGGCAGACACACCGCGACATACTCCGCGCCCTCGGCGCCGGGGGTGCTGTACTTAACCCATTCGCCTTTGTGCGCAATCACGGCTTCGCCCGCCTTCACTTCCAATACCGCCCCGTCCTCCGTTTCCACGTGAAGCGTCCCCTTCAACACCACCGTGAACTCGTCGAACTCCGGACGCTGCCCGGGCTCGATCCATCCGCCCGGACTGATCATTTGAGCTACGCTAAGCGTGTCTGTCTTCGAATTCACCCGCCCAATGTATTCGCGGATAGTTTTCGGTTTGTTTCCCGCCGCCGCAATCACCGTCGGTTTCGCAATATGGGTTGGCATGCTGATATCGCTCCTTTTGCGGTTCGCAGTTCCTCATCAGCCGCCTTCACTCTATCAGAAGGAATTGGAGCGCCCCAACTCGCCGAATTGAATTCATTTGCGCGGACCGTTGCGGACGCATTCCAGGGGCGGCGTTGTCGAGACCAAAAGAGAGGCGCCCGCGCGAATTCGCGCGGGCGCCTTTGTCAGCGAGTCCTCCACCCAGACACCGATGACGCATCTGGAGCCGACACTCTAGAACCCGATACCAAGTATCCCTTCGACTTTGCTTGCGGGATGCTCACCGGGGCACTTGATGAAATTCACTTGGCCGTCCATGTGGAGCGCGTTGGCGCCGCCGTTGGCAAGCGTAAAGCGCAGTTCCACAGGCGCGACTCTGCGGCAAACTTCACCGTCTTCCGAGGCGCGCGTTACACGCCCGGTCCAGCCAAACCAATCGCCTTGTCGATCGGGTACTGGGTCGGGTACTTGATGAACGAGGCGTGACCGTCCATGTACAGCACGTTGCATCCGCCGGGAATGTGAGCGAAGTTACGGAAGCCCCGGCCTTCGGATGCAAAGTTATCCCACGCAACGGGCAGACTGCTTTGCGCCACTGCGCTGCCGGCGGGATTGTTGATGTCCGTCACCAGGAAGCGCTCGACGCCTTCCTTGAGGCGGTACACGGTGCCGCCGCCGCCGTTACCGGCGACGTTGACTACCAATCCGAGCGAGCTTGCCGAGTTTCCGGCGGCGTCGTGCAGCACCAGGTCAGGATTGGCCTTGACTGCGGCGACCGTCGGAGACGATCCGACGTTCAGGTCGGCGTCGAGGAAGTTTCCGAAGGTCGGAGCATCCCACGTGGCTTCGTACACGGCGGCGAGGCGCGCAACATAGACGCCGGCGTTTTCTTGGACGTAGCCCCAATACACATAGGACCATTCGCCATCGGTCGCACCGAAGTAGGTCGCGTTCAAGGCGTTATTCGTACACCACTTGCCGCCGTTTGCGCAGTCCAGATAGTTCGCAGCGACGAGCTTATTGGACGGACAGAAGTAGACGTTCAAGTCGGTCAGGTATTCCGGGTAGACCGCGGGGCCCGAGGGAACCGGCAGCGGATCGCAGAAATTCGTCAGTGTGCCGCCACCGGGAAACGGATTCATGTTACCCTGCCAACCATTCCGCGGGAACTTCTCCCCTCTGGATTCGTTGGCATACATCTTGAACACGACGCCCATCTGCTTGAGATTGTTTTGACAACTTGCGCGGCGCGCAGCTTCACGCGCACGCGCCAGGGCGGGCAACAGAATTGCCGCCAGGATGCCGATGATCGCGATAACGACCAGCAACTCGATAAGTGTAAACCCCTTCTTTTGCATAGGATACGACTCCTCATTTCGGTGGTAGTTGCGTTAAGAACACATTGATTGGTTACTTTTGGTATCGTGCGTTTACTACGAATTTCATTGCGCGTCTCTTGCCGTCTCGGGCGCCGCTAACGCCCGCGCCTTTTCGTCGCTCGGCAAGCGGTTAACGCGTATCACCCCCTTTCGCGCGGACACAGCGCCACCCATGACGCATCCCCAGAAACAGCGGATTTATGCTTTCCGGCGCGCTGCGGGAGGGATGGTCGTGGTTGCCGCGGAAGTTCGATCCGGTCACAGCGAAGCTCACCGCCTTGGGGTGGAAGATTGCCGGCGCGGTTTCGAGTACTGCCGTAATACGCAGGCTGAAGGAGACGCAACGGAGGCGGAGGCGGTACACCGGCTTCTTCACGGGCGAGAGCCGGGATACACGCCATCTGGCGCGTCGCAGCGTGTTCCAGCCGACGCACCCCGGGACACCCCTGTCGTATTCCGCAGCCATAGCCTTTGACAGCATGTGTT
Organism: Candidatus Hydrogenedentota bacterium; assembly: GCA_016215105.1. Lineage (GTDB taxonomy): Bacteria > Hydrogenedentota > Hydrogenedentia > Hydrogenedentales > SLHB01 > JACRLJ01. The sequence goes on along the minus strand of JACRLJ010000028.1, from coordinate 26,733 downwards.
CCGTGTCCTTCTTGCGCCTCCGCCGGACGCGGGACACAGGATGGTAGAATCTGTTCGGATATGTGCGTTATGCTAACATACAGCGTTGGGGCTGTCAATCGAAATCTTGGGTTGTACTGCCGGGGCCGGCCGAGGATAATGCGGCGGCAGAAATACGAAAACTGCGGCAAACAAGGAGGACGGTAGTGATTAGAAAGACTGCGAGAATGAATGGACGCCATGACCGCATCGTGGACTTCATTGGCGCCAAGGGCGAGGCGTCGGTGCAGGAACTGGCGAATGAGTTCAACGTCAGCCTCATGACCGTCCGGCGCGACTTGATGCTGCTCGAGCAGGCGGGCCGGGTCACGCGCACCCATGGTGGCGCGATTCTGTCGCGGCCGGGCGTGGTCGCGTTTTCATTTCTCGAGCGCGGCGAGCGGTGCGCGGCGGAAAAGCAGGCCATCGCCGGCGTGATCGCCGCAATGATCAAACCCGGAAGCACGGTCGCCCTGGACAGCGGCACGACAACGCTCGAAGTAGCCAAGGCAATGGCCGGAATCGAAGGCGCGACGGTCCTCACATCGTCGTTAGCCATCGCCGCGGAACTCTACACCCGTGAAGGCCTCGAGACGGTGCTGCTGGGCGGGGCCGCGCGCAAAGGCAGCCCGGATCTGACAGGCTGGCTCACCGAGGAAAACCTCAAGCGGTTCCACGTGGACTTTGCCGTCGTTGGCGCCGACGGCGTCACCCGCGAAGGCGCGTACACGACCGCCGTCGATCTCGCCCGCATCTGCCAATCGGTGCTGGCTTCGGGAACGACGTCCATTCTCGCCGTTGACCACAGCAAGATCGGCCGCCCCTCATTTTCCCGCTTCGCCGAACTGAACGCGTTCGACCACATCGTCACCGATACCGCCGTACCCGCCGCGTCACGGCGCTGGCTCAAGGCCGCCGCCAAGAACGTCATCTACGCCAAGGTGAAATAGCGCGCAAGGTAGTCCGGTCTTTCCAAGACCGGATCGGTGTTCGACTGCGCACGAGCGTCGTGATGCGCAAGAGACGGCGGGACTGACTCGAGTAGGTAGTGTGTTCTCGCCGCGCTCGGCGAACGCGGGGGTACTCGGGGGAGCTACGCGGGATCGAAGAAGCCGCACTTGGCGCTAGAGTAGACGCGGCGGCTCGCCGCGTCGGCCGGGGCGCGGCAACTCACCCGTCACCAATAACCCGCAATAGGCGAGGTCGCTCATAGTAGGCGCGCCGTCTCGCCGCGTCGGCCTGGGCGCCAGAAGCTCCTCCACACCGCAAAGCGGCCCAGAAGACAAATCCGCTCGCATTCGGTTCGGCCAACACGCCCACGGCGAGCTCATCAACTTGCGAGGCCGTCAGCGCCTTGGCGAGACGGCGAGACGGCGCGTCTACTCTGGGCAACGCATCAATCGGGCCGCGGCGCGCTGCCGGGGACATTGGCGGAGCCGTAGCCCAGCTTGCGGAAAACCCTCGAGAGGCGCCGTACGTCAAACACGGCCAGTAGAACCAGAAGCACCAACCAGACCGTGTGAAATGGAAACGGCTGGCGCGAATACATTATGAGGAACGCTAGAAGAAAGAAGATGTACGATTCCCCTAACAAGCGCAACGCCAGCGCGGACTTGACATGCCCCTTGTGGAGAAGCGCGGGCGCCTGCCACGCGGCCACCCAGCAATAGATTGCGTAGAAGATCCCAAACGGAATCAGGTACTCCAGATGGCCCGTATGTGTTGAAGCCGCGAGCGGAAACCATGCACAGGCGCCCAATTGCGTCCCCGATGGCTTCAGTGTCTGCTCGTCCGACACGGTCGCATACTCGCGCCGGTACATGTGCCGCGCGGTTTTGGGATTTCCCAGCGACGCCATCGCCGCCGCGCGCGCTTCGAGTTTGTCTCGGCCTTCGCGCCGCTCTGCGGTCATCCTATCCCGGTAATGCTCGGTGATTTCGCGGCCGACGCGTTGTGCGGATTCGGCTGTCAGGCCTTTGGTGGCGATATCGAGCCAGTCATGCAAGTTCGTCGGATCTATAGGAAAGTGCAACACGCGGCGCCGGAGGGACGAGTACTCGGACTCCGATAGCTTCGACCAGTCCTCATCCACCAAGTCGGCGTAATGCTCCATCAAGAACTCGTGGACTTGCTCGCATTCGTCCGGCGACAGACCCTCCGTGGTTTCCTGCAACCAGCGCGCTATGTCTTCGCGAGCCATATTCCTCTTGGCCATCACGCCCATCCCTCCGGCGCCGAACGCTCCCGCGCACGCAGCTTCCACCACAGCGGCAAGTTCAGGTACGCCTTGAACGGAACGAAAAGGGTGAGGAAGAAGAGGCCTTCGTCAATCACCACGGTCCAGAACTCGACGCCCGTTCCAAGGGACGACACCCGGTAGCTGCTCACCGAGGGCACGCCTAGAACGATTATCCAGTAGACCGACTCCACCAGACACGCCAGCGCCAGCGCGAACCTGGCCTGCCCATTCCGGCACAGCATTGGAATGATCCATAGCTTAACAACGAGATAGAACCCCAACACGGAAAGTCCCAAGCCCCAACCGGCCTTCGCTGCCGCGTACATCCCAATATCGTCAAAGCCACTCGTCACGGCGCCCAAATGACACACGAAATACAGGGTCAGCAGCACTAACTGAAAGGTGGAATCCGAGCGAAAGTGTTTCTTCGATCGCGACAATACGCCGAGCCGGCGCTCGTCATTCATCGTCAGATATGCGCGCCGATATGCGCGCCGGGCGGCCCGAGCGCTGCCCAGGCCTTTCAACGCGTTCACGTAGGCGTCTGCCCTCGTCAGTCCCCGCTCGAACGCGCTATTAAAGGCGTCCGAAAAATGCGCGCGAATTTCCTGCGCCACCCTCTCACGGGCGTCCCGACACAAGCCCCGGGTCGCCGCGTCGAGCCATTGATAGAGATCATGACTGGCCATCATGCTGACCCCGCTGGATTGTCGGGGTAGTTGAGGCGGCGGAGCTTGAGTTCAAAGGCGACGGACCTAAAGACCATATAGACTTCAAGAACACACATAAGCACGAGCATGAACAGCGCGTAGTATCGATCCTGGCCGCTATTGAACAGGTCGCGATACGTCCCCAGGATGACGACAAACGCGTAGTAGTTACCGACAGATATTTCCAGCGCCCACGCGAGCTGACGTCGTCCCTGCCGTCTCAACTTGGCGGCGCGCCTCGTAGTCATCGCCCAATGGAAGAACACAAAATAGCCGGTCGTAATCAAGATTAGTAGAGCGAACTGAACGATGGAAGACGACGCGGACCAGCACGCGATAAGGCCCATAGCGGCAGCCCACCACATCGCTTGTCGAACCTTTTCCGGCTCTGGGTCGGTGCGCCCCAATCGAGCCCGAAGCCATTTCGCCTCCTTCGCGGTCAGATACGTCCGCCGGTACTCGCGCCCTGCGGCCTTCGCGCTACCCAAGCTTTCCATGGCAACCGCACGTGCCTCGTCTTCGGTTTGCCCGCTTTGCAGTGCATCCGCGACGGCGTCTTCGTAGTGGCCCAGAATCTCCCGCGTCACCCGCGCACACGCTTCTTCGCACAAGCCCCGCGTGGCCTCGTCGATCCAGTGATAAACGTCCATCGCCGCCATTAGCTAACGCCCCGTGGTTGGTCATGCCGCTCTCCGCGTAACTTGCGGCACAGCCGGACATCGTCGAGCAACGCTACCGGTATGCAGACAACTGTTGACACCGACATCGCGACGAATAGGGCCCACGAGCCAACAGGTCTCAGACCAGGTCCAATTGCAAGCGATAGCATCAACAGACTGACCGAAACACTATGACCGAATAGGGAAGCAGTATCGAGAAAAACCGCCGCGCGCCTTCGGCTTCGTTGGTACATACGTGGAATCAGCCAAGACCGTCCGAAGAGGCACACTATGAATAGCGCGCATGCGCCATATGCGAGGGTTGCAGGGTGGTGGGCCAGAATGCGCGTGAGAGCGTGCCATACCATCGCGATTCCCATGAAGGTTGTCGCCGCGAATTGCAGGCCAACCGCAGCGTCCTCGAATACTCGATTTTGAAGCCGCTTGAGCTTCCGTTCATCACCCCGAGTCAGGTACGTCCGCCGATAGTCGTGCCGCGCGGTCTTCGCACTACCCAAGCTTTCCACGGCGGCCTTATGAGCCCGCGCGATGCTTTGTCCCTTTTGGAGTTCATCCGCGACGATATCGGCGCAGTGATCCTGAATCTCCCGCCTCACCCGCACGCGCGCTTCGTCACACAAGCCGCGGGTGGCTTCGTCAATCCATTGATTTTCGGTTGTGAGCGTCACGATGTCGCTCCTGAAACGCCGCCAGGGAAACTACCGTACGACAGTTTGCGCGCCAGACTTCGACTTTCGAATATCGCGGCAAGGGCGCCGACCACGATTTGAGACATGCCGACAGTCACATCAAGAATCGTTACAGACTGAATGATCATCAACGACGCGGCGAAGTAACTCGCTCCAAAAATGAAGCCCGATACTAACCATAGCGAACGGTACCATCGTAATGCCGATCGAAGATCGCTTCTTTTGTGCGACACGCGGACAGCGACTACTCCATACACACCCAATCCGACAGCACACAAAATCATGGCAAGCATGGTGAACGAGGCCGTAGGAAAGTTCTGTGTTATGCGGTTCTCAAGATCACTGGAATACCTCGTGATAATGTCAACAGCGTTCGCGGCGTTCAGGGATACCGCCACGAGCGCGGTGAGCTGAAATAGAAACTGACGCCCCGAGATTGCCAGTCTGTCCTTAAGGGCCGATTCCTCATCCCGAGTCAGATGTGCGTCGTTGTACCCCTTTCGCGCAGCGTCAGCATCTCCAAGACGCGCCAAGACTTCCGCATGCGCGTCGGCTTCAGTAGCGCCAGACGCAATTGCGGACCTGACCGCATCCTCATAGTGTGCCAGCAGCTCACGTTCCACCCGCGCCCGTGCTTCGTCGCACAGGTCGCGCGTGGCTTCGTCAAGCCATGCTTGAAAGCCATGAAACTGCGTCATTACGCCCCCTCCAACACCAGTCGCACCCCCGTGGCGAGCTTCTTCCATTCCTTACGCTCTTTGGCGAGTTCTTTGCGGCCATCTTCGGTCAAGCGGTAGTAGCGCCGCACGCGTCCGTTCTCGGGCGCCTCGAAGGACTCCAGAAGTCCCCGGTTTTCGAGGCCGTGCAACGCGGGGTACAACGTGCCTTCCCGGAAATCGAGCACGCCTTTGGATTTGGCTTTGATCTCCTGCGCGATCCGGTAGCCGTGTTTTGGCTCCGGTGACGACAGTGTTTGCAGGATGAGTGTGGGTAGTGTGCCTTTGAGATTCATGGTTCGCGCCAGCCTTTTTCGACCCCTGAATGTTGGTTTCGAGTTCCTCACCACAATACATCGGATTCCGATATGTGTCAAGAGGGGGGAAGGCGGGGTCGGGGGTTCGGGGTTCAGGGTCTGGGGTGGGCGTAGGGAATGACCTTGCCTGGCGCCTATAGTAGACGCGCCCGTCTCGGCGCGTTGCCGGGGCGCGGGCTGATTGGCCCGGCCGAATAGACTCCGTGCCGGGTAGTCTTGGCGGAGGTAATGGGGTGTTACACGGCGGGTGAGACTACAAGGCGGAACACCAGGCATCGCGCCCGGAGTAATCGCGCCGCGCGGCAATGATCTTGGCGCCCCGGCGACGCGCCGAGACGGACGCGTCTACTATTGGGCTATGGCGCCAGAGCGTGGCAGTTGTGATGGGTCTGGTTGTCGGCGCCCCAGCAACGCGCCGGGACGGACGCGTCTACTATAGGGCATTCGACGCCGGCCTCTACGGCGAGCAGGACTGCAGTACCGCGAGGATTTCTTTGACCGCGTTCTCAAGGCCGATGAACACCGCGCGAGCGATGATGTCGTGGCCGATGTTGACCTCGTTCAGCCCGGGGATCGAGGCGACGGGCCGGAGGTTGCGGACGGTCAGGCCGTGACCGGCGTTGAAGATCAATCCGCAGCCGATCGCGTGCGTGGCGGCGTCCACGAGGCGGTTAAGCTCGTTCACCACGTCTTCCTGCTTGGCGTTGGCGTACGCGCCGGTGTGCAGTTCGACGTAGTCGGCGCCGACGGCCGCGCTGGCGTCGACTTGGCGCAGTTCCGGGTCGATGAACATGCTCACCTTGACGCCGGCCTCGTTGAATCCCGCGACCACTTTCTTGAGGTGGGCGCGTTGCCCGGCGACGTCGAGTCCGCCTTCGGTGGTGATCTCGCTCCGGTTCTCGGGAACCAGACACACCGTGTGCGGACGAATGCGGTGGGCGATGGCGATGATCTCGTCCACCGCGGCCATCTCGAGATTGAGGCGGACCGTCAGCGCCTGGGACAGCAACTCCACGTCGTGGTCCTGGATATGCCGGCGATCCTGGCGCAGATGCACGGTGATCTGCTGCGCGCCGGCCAGCTCGCAAATCTTCGCTGCGGTTAGGAGGTCCGGCGCGTGGCCTTTGCGCGCCTCGCGCAACGTGGCGACGTGGTCAATGTTGACCCCAAGATCGATCATGGTCTGCTCCCTGTTCGTTCGAGTTCCATCAACCCATATCTGGCGGCATGCGCATTGCGTATTCAAGCGTTCGTACTGGATTACAGCCCTGAAAGGGCTGAACTATTTCAGCCCAGGGCATCGCCCTGGGAACACGTAATTGCCTTAGTGTCAGCCCTGAAAGGGCGTGCTAAGCCTTCGTTCGTGATGTCGATATGTTCCCGAGGGCGTCAAAACGGAACCTTCCGAATAGTACGCCCTTACAGGGCTCACATGACACCAATGCCCTATTCCCAGGGCGTTGCCCTGGGCTGGTATAGAATCGCCCTTTCAGGGCTTAAGAATACGATCCATCCAAACCGTTCTCACACCACAGTGGCAATTTGGCTTGTCCAGAATTTCCGAAATTCGTCACCGACTACGAAGTATGGGCCAACCTCCAAAACCAGGCGCGACGCCATTACATCGTCGTAATGCGGTCCGCGAGTTGTTTGGCGAGGGCTTCCGCGGATTTCTGCACTTCGTGCTGCACCATGATGCGTATGATCGGTTCCGTTCCCGACGCGCGAATCACCACGCGGCCTTTGCCGTGAAGATCGGTTTCCGCTTCGGTTTGCAGCGCCTCGAGTTGGTCATCGTCCGGCCGGTGCAGGCCGTTGTGCGGGACCTTCGTGTGCGCTTCCGGCAGCGGCTGATAGACGCCCGCGAGCTCCGACAAGGGCTGGTCCTTCCGAATCATCGTCGCCAATACGTGCAAGCCGGTGATCAACGCGTCGCCGGTGGTGTTGTGTTCGAGCATGATGATGTGACCGGACGATTCGCCGCCCACGTTCAGCCCATGCTCGCGCATCGCCTCGACCACATAGCGGTCGCCGACCTTCGTGCGCAGGATCTTTCCACCCAGGGGATCGAGCGCGCGTTCGAGGCCGCCGTTGGCCATGATCGTCGTCGCAATGGTGTTGTTGGGAAGTTCGCCGCGCTCCAACAGGTCCAGCCCGAGTATCGCCAGCAGCGCGTTGCCGTCCAGCAATCGCCCGTCCGAATCCGCCATCACGATACGGTCGCCATCGCCGTCGAACGCGATGCCGAGATCGGCGCGCTCGCGAATGACCATGGCGCGCATCTCTTCGGGGTGCGTCGAACCGCAATTCATATTGATGTTGCGCCCGTTCGGCGTGTTGCCCAAGTGGATCACGTCCGCGCCCAATTCCGAGAACGAGAACGGTCCGACCTTGTACGCGGACCCGTGGGCGCAGTCCACGACGATGCGCAGACCGTCGAGGCGCATCCCTTTCGGAAATGACGCCTTGGCGAACTCGATGTATCGGCCCACGGCGTCGTCAATGCGCCGCGCCGTGCCGATATGTTCGTGCGTGGGCCGGATGCCGTCCACCTCGTTTTCGGTCACGAGGCGCTCGATTTCGTCTTCGACTTCGTCGTCGAGCTTGAAGCCGTCGCGGCCGAAGAATTTGATCCCGTTGTCCATGTACAGATTGTGCGAGGCGGAGATCATGATCGCGGCGTCGCAGCGCAGGCTGCGCATGATGTACGAGACGCCCGGCGTGGGCAGAGGCCCGACCAGGAGCACGTTCACCCCCATCGAGCACAACCCCGCCGTCAGCGCGTTCTCGAGCATATAGCCCGACTGCCGCGTGTCTTTTCCGATGAGGATAGTGTGCGGCCTATCCTCCTTTTGAAAGATGTGGCCGGCGGCCCGTCCCACTTTAAGGGCCATCTCCGCCGTGATCGGGTGGAGATTGGCTACCCCGCGTATGCCGTCCGTTCCAAAAAGACGCTCACTCATAGCGCTCCTGTCCTTTGATCGCGTCAACCATCCGAGCCACGCGGGCCATGGCCTTCACGTCGTGTACTCGAATGCACGCCGCCCCGTTCCAAATGGCAATCGCCACGGTCGCCGCTGTCCCTTCCATCCGTTCATCGGCGGAAAGGTTCAGCACCGCCCCGATGGTGGACTTGTTCGAGGTGCCAATTACCACGGGAAGCCCGAACTGTCCAAATGTATCCAAACGGCGCAGTATCTCCAAATTGTGCGCCACTGTCTTACCAAAACCAAATCCCGGATCCAACCATAGCGCCGCTTCCGAAATGCCTTCCTCGACGGCGAACGCAATACGCTCCTCGAAGAACGCGCACAAGTCGTCAATCACGTCCTCGTACGCGGGGGCCTCCTGCATCGTAGACGGGTTTCCCTGCATGTGCATCAGGATGCACGGGCATTCCGCCTCGGCGATGACACTGGCCATCTTCGGGTCGCCCCGCAACGCCGTGATATCGTTCACCAGCGATGCGCCGCAATGCAGCGCGCGCCGGGCCGTTTCCGCACGGTAGGTATCGATCGATATCGCCGCGTCCAGCGGCGACAACGCCTCGAGCACCGGGAGCACCCGCTGGAGTTCTTCGTCCAGGCCAATTGACTGTGAATGAGGGCGCGAGGACTCGCCGCCCACGTCGATAAGATCGGCGCCTTCGGCCAGAATCCGAGTAGCGTATTCCAACGCCTCGGTCGGCGCTTGGATGCGGCTTTCCGGATAGAAGGAATCCGGCGTCGCATTGATGATCCCCATCACCAGAGTCTTCTCCGCCGAGCGGAGTCCCAGAGCCCCCGGCGCCATAGTTAGGGCGCTGACCCGAGCTGAGAATTTCTTAGAGGTGCGCTCAGCGTCGCTTCGGCTTGTCTGACGTGTCCGACCTGTCTGACCTGTCTGACGTGTCCGATCTGCCTACGTACGCCTGCGCTCGATGAGCGCAGGCAGTCCCAGCGCGAGGCGAGATTCCCGAGTTTTGACGCGCGCATATTCGGAGTTGTGCTCCTACGGTCAACAATGGCGCCACACGATTCGCGGGCGCGCGCACATGATGTGTTTCGCAGGTCTGCTACGCGGTACCTGGAATGATGTCCACGGGGATGCCCGTGATACCGGGTTTCTCCTGAACTTCCGTCTTCGGCGCCGGGGCGGCGACGGCGGCCTTCGGAGGCGGCGACACTTTTTCGACTGGCGGAGCCGGCAGGAGATCCTCGCCGCCATTCCGGCGAATGATTTCGTCGATCTCCGCGAGATCCAGCGTTTCTTTCTCGTAGAGCTCTTCCGCAATCGCCTGGAGAATATGCTTGTATTTCAGCATGACTTCCTTCGAATCGGCGTAGGCCTCCTCGAGGATCTTGTGTATCGCCTTATCCACAGCAGACGCCGTCTCTTCGCTGAAATCGCGCTCGCGCACGAAATCGCGTCCGAGAAACACCTCGGCGTTCGTCCCGAACGAAATGGGACCCAGCTCGCTCATGCCCCACTCGCACACCATCGCGTGCGCATGCTTCGTTGCGACCCGGAGATCGTTGGAAGCGCCGCTCGTGAATTCGCCGTAAACCACTTCCTCGGCCGCGCGCCCGCCCATCAGCACGCGGATGTGGGCCAGACAATACGACTTCGAGTAGTTGTGGCGATCCTCGACCGGCAGCATGCTCGTCGCGCCAAGCGACGGGCCGCGGGGAATAATCGTGACCTTATGGACCGGATCGGCTTCGCCCAACAAACGGCCCGCCAGGACGTGCCCGCCTTCGTGATAGGCCGTCTTCAGTTTTTCTTTCGCGCTGATCACGAGGCTCTTGCGTTCCGGACCCATCAGCACGCGGTCTTTCGCGTCCTCGAAGTCCTGCATCGTGACTTTTTCCTGATTCCGCCGGGCCGCCAAGAGCGAGGCCTCGTTGACCATATTGGCGAGATACGCGCCCGAGAATCCCGGTGTGCCGCGCGCCATGGTCCGCACCGCCACATCCGGCGCCAAGGGAAGACCGTTATTGCGAATATGGATCTCGAGGATTTTCTCGCGGCCGGTGATATCGGGATTGGCCACGACGATCTGCCGGTCAAACCGGCCCGGCCGCAGCAACGCCTTGTCCAGCACGTCCGGACGGTTGGTCGCGGCCATCAAAATGACGCCTTCGCTGGTGTTGAAGCCGTCCATCTCGACCAGCAACTGATTGAGCGTCTGTTCGCGCTCATCGTGTCCGCCGCCCAAGCCGGCGCCCCGCTGGCGGCCCACGGCGTCAATTTCATCGATGAAAATGATACAGGGCGCATGCTTCTGGCCCTGTTGAAACAAGTCGCGAACCCGGCTCGCGCCGACGCCGACGAACATCTCGACGAAATCCGACCCACTGATGCTGAAGAACGGCACGTTGGCCTCGCCTGCCACGGCCCGCGCCAATAGGGTCTTGCCGGACCCTGGAGGGCCGACAAGCAACACGCCCTTGGGAATCTTGCCACCCAACCGCGTGAATTTCTTGGGATCCTTCAGGAATTCGATGATCTCCTGAAGCTCTTCCTTGGCCTCGTCCACCCCGGCCACGTCGTTAAACGTCACGACCTTGTCGCTGTGGTTCACCAGGCGCGCGCGGCTTTTTCCGAAGGACAGGGCCTTATTGTTGCCCCCCTGCATCTGGCGGAACATGAAGAACCAGAAGACGCCGATCAGTAAAAGGATAGGCAGGAAATTGAGCAGCAGCGAATAGAGCAAGGTGTCCTGCCGGTCCACTTCCCAGCTAACGCCCTGTTCCTTGAGGGCCGCCTTCCACTCCTTCGGGAATTCGTCACTTTCAAAGGTCATCTTGCCCGACCCATCGGGTAACGGGTTCTTGAATTCCGCGCGGAATGAGTATTGTTCATTGGCGGACTTCGCACACTTCAGGCTTTTGATGTTCTTGTCCGCAAGTTGCTGCTCGAAGTCCAAGACCCCCAGTATCTTCTTGCCGCGCTGAAGCTCTCCGGACCACTGGGAGAGGGCGAAGACAATGAGCAGGACGACAATGATCCAAAACGACGCTTGTTTAAACAGACCACCCATAAACGGTGAATTTACCTTGTGTTAGCGCATCCGTCGTTGGCCGGGTGCGATATGCCTCATAGTCCATCATAACACACGATGGCGGTCCATACAATCCCGTAAACTTCTCTTGACATGGCTACGGTGTTCGTATGGGATTACCTTTCTTAGACTTGGGAAAGCCGGTTTGCGTTGCGCCAGGCCCTGGCTTTGAGTACCATTCCCCGAATCCAGGTGAACTACATGTAGCGCCAAGCGCGGAATACGCGGAGGGTCGAACATGGCCAAAGAGGCCGTAGCGCAGCGAGTTGGAGTCATTCTTGCCGGAGGCTCCGGTGAGCGGTTTTGGCCGCTGTCCAGGCGCCGATTACCGAAGCAGCTACTTCGTCTGACCAGTCCGGACCAGACCATGTTAGGGGAGGCCGTCGCCCGCGTGGCGCCCCTGATTCCGCGGGAACACATCTATATCGTGACCGGCGAACACCTGGTCGACCCGATACGGGACGCGGGCGTCGGCATCCCGGACGCCAACATTCTCGCGGAACCCGCCAAGCGCAATACGGCGGGCGCCCTTTCCTATGCCGCGGCCTACCTGCTGTCCAAGTACGGCGGAGACGGCTCCGCGCTGACCATGGCGGTGACCACCGCAGACCATACCATTGGCGACGCCGACCGCTTCTGCGGGACGGTCGAGGCCGCGCTCGAAGCCGCCGAACGGGAAGGCGCCCTCGCCACGTTGGGCGTCGTGCCAACTCGGCCGGAGACCGGGTTCGGCTATATTCAAATCTCCGAGAACGCGAAGCCCCTTGCCAGCCGGCGCGAGGGATATCCGGTCTACCCCGTTAAGGCGTTTCATGAGAAACCCAGCCAGGAAGTAGCCGAAGACTTCATCGCCACCGGCCACTACTTCTGGAATAGCGGCATGTTCTTCTGGAAAATCTCTTCGTTTCTGGCGGAACTCGAGCGGCCGCGCCCGGACTTCACCAAGGCGATCCACGCTATGACCGAGGCGCTGCGCCACAACGACAGCGCCAAAGTCCGCGAGATCTTCGAGGGGCTCGAGGACATCTCCATAGACTATGCGCTCATGGAACACGCCCGGAATGTCGTCGTCGCCCGCGCCGATTTCCCCTGGGACGATGTCGGCGCGTGGAACGCCCTCGACCGCGCCCAGGCGCACGACGCCGATGGCAACGTCGCCATCGGCCAGCCCATCGTCGTGGACAGCAAGGACTGCATCGTCTACAACGACACCGGCCAGGAGAACATGGCCGTGTGTGTGGTCGGGTGCGAAGAACTTATCGTCGTCGCCACCAAAGACGCGGTGCTGGTCATCCCGAAAGATCGCGCCCAGGACGTCCGCCATGCCGTGCAGGAGCTCAAGCGCCGCAACGCGCCGCAGGTGTAGGTCGTAGATCCGGCGCGGGCGTGGACGCGTCGCTCGATCCACCGGACCGATCCGACCGATCCGACCGATCCGGCCGATCCGACCGATCCGACCGATCCGACCGATCCGACCGATCCCATCTATTCGCAGAAGCCCCGCCCCGGGGAATCTGTGCCGACTACTTCGGCAGCGCCAGAAGCCGCCGCACCTCATCGAGTCCCTGCGCGAATTCGGTCTTGCGATCGGGCGTTGTCCAGTCCGCCGTCTTGAAACGGATCATGGTCGACCCGTCGCGCCGGCAGATGAGTTCCCGACCGTCCGGGGTAAACGCCGCGGGAATGCCCCCGCCCGGCGGATCAATCAACGACACGTGTCCGCGATCCAGCGTGACAAGCTCGCGCCCGTCGCTCACCGCATGTATACGCACGCCGTTCCCGTCGATCACCACAAATCGCTCACCGTTCGGGTGGAACAACACCTGGAACGCGCCGGCCCCTTTCAACCGGTACACTTCCCGCTGTTCGACGAGGTCCCATAGCACCGGTTCGAGGCTGAGACCCAGTACCAGCATCTTGGTGTTGTCCGGCGAAAACGACGCGTGCCAGGGCCAGTTCATGCTCGGAACGCTCCCGGCCAAGCGCGTTCCCGTGGCGGCGTCCCAGATGCGGATCGACACGTCGGTATCGACTTCGGTGGCCCCGTACGTGCCCGTCAACAGCCATTGACCATCGGGACTGAACCGCACGTAGTTCGCGGAGTAGGGATGACCCGACACCGTGTAGATGCGCTCGCCCGTCGTTGCGTCCACAACCCACACTTGGTCCGAGCCTTCGTCGCTTCGTCCGCCGGTTTTGTAACTGGCGACCGCCAGCCGCGCGCCGTCGGGCGAGAGCGCCGCGCACGTCATGGAGTCGCCCGCGCGCGGCGGGACCGTGAGCAGTACCGCGCCGGTCGCGATGTCCCAGACCTGGACCTTTTGCGCCGCCGCCGACACGACGCGCCGGCCGTCCGCGCTATAGGCCACGCTGTTGATCCGCCCGCCGCCGGTTGCCCAAGTCCGAATTCGTTTGAAATCCGGCACACTCCAGAACATGAGATTGCCGTCGCGATCGCCTCAGGCCAGTTCAGTACACTGCGGGTCGTACGCGTAGGCGGGCTGCTTGCCAAAATCGAAGAACAGTTCCGTGCTGTCCGGCGTGCCGTCATCCTTATGGAAACGCGGGTATTCCGTATCCAACGCCGCCTTCGTGTCCCAAATCTGAAATGTATGCTCTTCCAGGCACGCGAACACGTTCCCGTTGGCGCTGAAGTTGATTGAGAACACGCCGTGAGGCGTTTCGTACAACAATTTCCCCGACGCGGTGTCCCACTTCTGAAGGCGGCCGCTGGAGGTCAGTAGGAGTTTTCCATCCGGACTCAGCGCCATGTCCCGTGGGAGTTGAGGCGCCTTTTCCAGCGTCGAGACTTTGACGTTCGTATTCAGATCCCAAATCTGTACGGCTCCGGATAGCGCGCACGTTGCCGCGGCGCCGCTCGCGGGCGCAAACCGCGCGAGACGGTGACTTGGCCCCGCATACGTTCGCTCGCCTGTCCCGGTGTTCAATACCCCGAGGCGATTGTCCGTGAACGCAAGACGAACGCTATCCGGAAAGAATCCCAAGACCGAACCCTGTACATGTGCGAAGTAGCGCGCTGACGTGCCGGACGGGCCCGGATCGTCTTGGAGCGCGCCGTCGATTCGGTCCAATGGAAACCGTTTGACCACGGCCGCGCTGGCGGTGTCCCAGAGTACGATTTCCGGTGTCTGCGTGTCGTCTACGATGTACCCGGCCAGGAGGCGGCCGTCCGGACTGAACGCCACCGAATGGATTTCGCCTTTCGCACTTTCATACGCGGTGACCTGCCGTCTTTCGACGAAATCCCACAGTCCAACGTGTTGCGCATCCACGGCGGTCGCGAAGCGGCGGCTATCCGGCGCGAACTGGGTGCAATCCGGCCAGCCCGTGTAAGCTCCGGCCTTTTCGACATAGATGTTCTGTCCCGTCTGAAGGTCAAAGACATGTTTCAGACCGCTGTGGAAACGGTGACACAGGACGTAGCGTTGGTCGGGACTTAGCAGGATGCGCACCGGCATGCCATACGTGTTGTCGCCGGTATCGGAATCGTAGAGCTGCCAGATTTCAGGTTGGCATTCACGCTTCAACCGCCCCCATTCCCAGTTCCGGTGTTCAGGAGGCGACTGGTCTAGCAGGGCCAGAGCGCGCCCAGTGCGCCGATCGTCGATGTGCCGCTGCACGGCCCCCAGCGTAACCGAGTAGTTTTCCCATACGAGGCGCTGATTGGCCGCCTCCGCCGCAACGCGCTGGGCGTGCTCATTGTTGCGTGCGACGATCAGTTGCACGTTGTAGACGATTCCCGTGACCAGGAGCAGCGCAAGCCCCGCGGCCGCCGTAGCGAGTATCGCTTTGTGTTTTCGGACAAACCGCTTCAGATACTCCGAGAACGAATATGCGTACGCTTGTACGATCGCGCCCGAGAGGAAGCGCCGCATATCGTCGGCCAGTTCTTTGGCGCTTTGGTAGCGCTCCTCCGGAGGCTTCCGCATCGCCCGTTCGCAGATGGCCGCGAGCTCGCGCGGCGCTTCCGGCTCGCAGGAGAGCACCGACGGTGGCGCCTCGTTGATGACGCGCTGGACGATCACGTCGACCTCGCCGGCCTCGTACGGCGGGCGTCCCGTGAGCAGTTCGTATAACACGGCCCCGAGCGAGTACACATCCGAGCGCTGGTCGATCGCGGCGATGTCGCCCCGAGCTTGTTCCGGCGGCATATAATCCGGCGTGCCCACCACGTCGCCGTAGACCGTTTGCGCGGCGGGCGGCCGTTCGCCCTGCCGCATCAAGCGCGCCGTTTCGGCCATTTCGCCGGCGTGAATATCTTCCCTGTTCTTTACCTTCGCAAGTCCCCAGTCAATCACCACGGTCTCGCCAAACTCGCCAATCATGACATTGGCGGGTTTGATGTCCCGGTGAATCACGCCTCGCGAGTGCGCGTACGCGATCGCGTGACACAGGTCTTGGAGGTGCGGCAGAAGCCGTAGCCGCTCACGCAACGAGCCCGCTTCTTTGAGCGTTTTGCGAAGGGTCTTGCCGCGAACCAGCTTCATTGTGTAGTACAGGGTGCCGTCGGTCCGATAGCCCACTTCGTACACTGGAACAATGGACGGATGCTCCAATTGGCCGGTGACCCGCGCTTCCTGCAGAAAGCGCGCGATCTGGGGCATGGCCATCCGCATCGGCGTACCGGGTTGCAGCGTTGGCGACTCGGTGGACCACGAGGGCATCAGCTCCTTGAGCGCGATGTCGCGGCCCAGATGCTCGTCATGAACGAGCAGCACGCGACCCATGCCCCCGGACGCATACAGACTCGGGTGGGTATAGCGTCCTGGCGTCTCCCGGACTCCGGCATCCAAGACGCTCTCCGACAACTCGCGAACGTCCGGGGTGACCGATCCCAGCCTCACTCCGCCGGACGACGTCAACACGACGCGCCCATCAAAGGACTGGTCGACTTGCTCCGTCCCTCCCATTGACACCAGCGCCGCGACGCTCGAGCCGTCGTGCGCTTTGAGGATCACTTCGAGAACATCGCCAACAAGCTTGCGCCCGGCGTCGTCCAAGACCCCCGACTCGACCAAGTGCTGCGCTAGTTCCTTCTGAGGGTCCGCAACCCACGCCGCGGCGGCTTCCGCCAGTTGCGATGAGGTCACCCGCTTGAGCTGAGCGGCGAGGATTCCAAAAAGGAGATTCTTGTCCCGATCCATGCGAAGGAGACCTCACGTTCCGCAAATTCAGACAATTCCGGCGCCGCGCTCCCAAAGGACGTAGCGGTGTGTTTCCTGGATTCTACGGAACGCGCCGAGGTGAAGTAAACACGTCCGTTGATCCCGCTCGTGTTGACCCTCGTTCGCGCAACCCGTATATTTCAGTCCTATGCCGCGGGCAATGAGTCATCCGTCGCGTCTCGGGGGTTCATGCCTCGAAGCGCGATTTGATAGGGAAGCCCAAGCGCCAAGGGTCCATATGATATCCACTGTTATAGTCGAACTCGGCGATCGTTCCTATCCGATTCATATCGGGCGGGGAGCCGTTGACCGCTTGCCCGAAACGCTGGCGTCGCTTCGCGCCAAAGGCGCCGCCGCTATCGTCACCGACTCGAATGTCGCGCCACTGCATTCGGAACCGATTCGGAAGCTCGTCGAGGCCGCGGGACTCAAGCCCGCGCTGTGCGTGATGCCCGCAGGGGAAGAGAACAAACGCCTGACCCAGATCGACCTCCTTTGCGGCAACTTCCTAGAAGGGGGATTGGACCGATCGAGCATCGTCATTGCGCTCGGCGGCGGGATTGTCGGTGATGTCGCCGGATTTGCCGCCGCCACGTTTATGCGGGGCATTCGCTTTATACAGATTCCGACGACCATCGTGGCACAAGTGGACTCGAGTGTCGGTGGCAAGACCGCGGTCAATCATGCGCTCGCGAAGAACATCATTGGCGCGTTTCACCAGCCTTCCACGGTATTGAGCGACTTGAACTATCTTTCCACGCTTCCCCTTCGTGAATTGCGCGCCGGCCTCGCCGAAGCCATAAAGCATGGTATCATTGAAGATGAAGGGTTGTTCGAGTTCATGGAGCGGAACGCTCCGGCCATTTTGGCGAAGGACCTGACCGCGCTCGAAACGCCCGTGAGGCGGTCGTGCGAGATCAAATCCGCCATCGTCGCCGAGGATGAGCGGGAAGAAGGACGGCGCGCCAATCTCAACTACGGTCATACGTTCGGTCACGGCATCGAGGCCGTTACCGGCTATAAACAGTTTCTGCACGGCGAAGCGATCGCGCTGGGCATGATCGCCGCAGGCGCATTAGCGGAGGACTTGGGACTGGTGGACGCGGCGTTCGTCGAGCGGCAAAAACGCTGCCTCGAAGCCTACGGTCTGCCGGTCGCGTGGAATGAAATCCCCGTGGACGAGACGCTGGCGTTGATGAAGCACGACAAGAAGGCGCGCGCGGGCACGATGAAGTTCATCGTTGTGGACCGCATGGGACATGCCGTCCAACGGACCGATATTACCGAGGCGCAGGCCCGGCGCGCGCTCGAGGCGCTCAAGACCGGCTGAAAGGAAGCACACGATGACCTTTGGCGGCGATAACGCGGAAAGCTACTATGACGAGGGGCTGACGGCCAGCATGAAGGGGGATCTCAAGCATGCCATTCAGCACCTCGAAAAGGCCGTCCAGCTCGACCCGTCCTTTCTTGCGGCGTATCACCAGTTGGGCCGCTGTTACTCCCGGCTGGGTGACGGCAAACGCTCCGTCGAAATCCTCAAAAAAGTGGTCAGCCTCAAACCCATGCAAGTTCCGTTTCGCTTGGACTTGGGCGCCGCGCTGCTGGCCCTGGGCCTTACGCAGCAAGCCCGCGACCAATATGAACAGGTGATAACGCTGGACCCGAGCAACGGGCGCGCACACATTGGCTTGGCGCATGTCTGTTTCAGCGAAGGACGCTGGCCGGCCGCCATGGCCGAGGCGCAAATCGCGTTGAACGGCACGGGGCCGAACTTCGCGGCGCTCTATATCCTGGGCCGCGCGGCGAAACTCGCCGGCAACATCGAGTTGTCGCAGCGATCACTCCAGGACGCCGCCGTGCTTATCGAGAAAGCTGCGGACTTGAGCCCGAACCAGCCCGAGGGGTTCTACCTGCGCGGCGAAGTCAGTTTCGCTCAGGACCAATTCTCGTCCGCGCTCGAGCATTACCTCGGCGCGGAGCAGCGTTGCGATCCCCAGAAGGCGTATACGGCCTATGGCGAGAACTTTACCCTTATCGATATCCTGCGCCTGAATAAGCCCGAGCGCGCCCGCGATCTCGGTGAACGCATCCTTAAACTGGACCCAACGCATAAACTAGGACAGGCCCTGAAGAATCTCTGATGAGCGACGTCAACCTGCAACTGGTCCGCGAGTTCTTTGAACTGAATCTGTTTCGGGTCTTGACCCATTGGCAGCAGGACGCGTTCAGGCAGCCTGTCGGCGATCATAGCGTTCGCCTCTACGTCGAAAATAGCCAAGTGACCTTCCCGCGAGACTTGGACTTCGTGCTCACCGCCAACCAAGTGCGGACTCTGGCGCGCGCTGTCGTCGAGGTCCGCGCGTGGCACGCGGATCGGTTCTATCCTTCCGTCATCGAGAACAATCCTGTGCTGTCAGAATTCGTCAAAGAGGAAGGGCTGGCGGTCGCCGGCGGCATTTTCGACGGCCGCCCGTTCACGACGATCCTGGTGATCTCCGAGCTGCCGCAGAGTCCCGAGCCCCGTGCGCGCGCGCTGCAACTGCTCGGCGAAGCGGGCATCGGCCACATCCTCGAGTTTCCAACAATCCTGCAAGACATGCTCAGCGCGCTCAACGTGAACAGCGCATACACCGGCTCGCAGACGCTGCAAACGCTGCGTCTGCTCAAGCGCTACCGCCTGATCCGCTACCAGCAGATGGAGTTCGCGTTTCCCATGGAAGCCCCGCCTTCGGCCCGGCCTGCCGTCGTGGAAACGAGTGTCGCGCCGGATGTGGAGTGAGCGCGGCGGCTTGCGTGGATCTTTCGACTTCTTTGCAAGACACCTTGGGAATGCACTGATGAGACAAGCCTATTGTGTCCTCGGAAGCTTGTTGCTAGCAACTTCGTGCGCTGATCTGGCGCAGCCAACTCGCGAACAGGCCAGGACGTACATTGACGCGCTTATCGTGCAACCGGAATTGGGCAAGTACGCGGAGCTCGAAGTGGCGAACACAAGCGCGATCGCTTTGGTTGATGGGACCAACCCTTATGTGGGGTTGCGCGTGTATCCCCATCAGCCCAAGGTGAACAGCGGCAAGCGCGCCGAAATCTCGATTGACTATCCGTATTCTCCCGGCGATAGCGTCTGCTATAGCTGGAAGGTCATGCTGCCCGAAGTATTTCCCTCGGACGCGCCCGCCAACCGTTGGTGGGTGATGGCGCAATGGCACGATCAACCCAATCCGAACAACGGTGAGACCTGGAACGGCTTTCCCTCGCATTCACCCGCGCTGCTCTTGGGATATGGCATGAAGAACGCTGCGGACTACCTCCTGTTTCAGTACGGCGTGAGCTCCCTTACCCCAATCGGGCTCGTCCCGCTTTCGCGGGGTCAGTGGCTTCGCATCCGCATGGAAATCCACTGGTCGCAAGGAGCGGATGGAAGCGCATCGCTATATCTTGACGATAGCGCCGCTCCCGCATTCGCCGCTCATGGTCCGAATATGTTTAACGCGTTTCAGCACTACTTCAAACTCGGCCAATACCGTCATCCGGATATCAATACCGAGAACTGGGTGTACATTGACGAGATAAGTATTATGAAACAATGAGTTCGCGCTTCCAGTGGAACTCCGCGCGCGCCGAAAGCGCCGTCAAATGAAATACACCGTATTCGATACGCCCGTCGTGCGGCCCGTCTTGCGCGGGATTGCGCTCGCCTTTCTAAAGATCATGGGTTTTCGCGTCGAAGGCCAGACTCCGGATGTCCCCAAGTACGTCGCCATCGTGGCGCCGCATACCAGTAACTGGGACTTCGTGATCCTGCTCGCCATGGCGTTCGTGCTTCGGGTCAACGCGCGGTGGTTCGGCAAGCACACACTGTTCCGTTGGCCATTCCACGGCCTTTTTCGCTGGTTCGGCGGCGTTCCGATCGATCGCGGCAAATCGGTAAGCGTCGTCAGCCAATACATTCAGGCCTTTGATGCGCACGAACGGTTTGTGTTGGCGCTCGCCCCCGAAGGCACGCGCAAGAAGGTGGTCGCTTGGAAAAAAGGGTTCTACCACATCGCTGTGGGCGCAAACGCGCCGGTCGCGCTAGTGTACTTGGACTACAAGCGAAAGGCCGGCGGCTTCGGACCATTGTTTTCCCCCACCGGCGACCTGGACGCGGACATGCAGACCATCAAGGAGTTCTACGCCGCTGTCACCGCCAAGTACCCCGACCAAGCGGGGTAGGCCGAACCAGACACAGCGCATTCCAAGACCAGCGTACGGAAAACGCTACTTCGCGCGAATCTCGTTCGGATTGAGTTCCGCATGGAACCCGTACTCGTCGTTCTCCAGGTACTGCTCGTCGTCGATGACGGGAGACTCCGCCAAGGCCTTCCAGTTAAAGTTTGCGTCGAAGGGCGTCAGCGCTTTCTGCGGATCGAAGATCTCCTTGTTCACGGGCAGGGCGTTATACGGCGCGGCGTTGTCGGGCTTTTCGGTAAACATGTCCGACAAGTCCGAGGCAAATCCGTCGTACTGATTCAGCGGCGCCAAACCGAGCACGAGAAACATCGTCTTGATGATGCTGGCGATGCTGCTGTGCGTGTGGGAAATGTGGTTCTTCTTCGCATAGGGACTAATGACCATGCAGACCGAGCGGTGCGCGTCCACCGTGTCCACAAACCCCTGCGCATCGTCTTCGGTCACGAAGATCGCGGTGTCTTTCCAGAACGGGCTATGGCTGATCATCTCGACCAGCCGCCCCAGGGCCAGGTCGTTATCGCTCATATACGACGCCCAAAACGGATAGCCATCGGCCGGACGTTCGCCCGAACCGTGGTCGTTCGGAAGCATCATGGTGATCAACTGCGGCAGCGGCTCCTTACCGGACAGCCACCGCTCTTTGAATTCGATCTCGAACTGGTCGATGCGGAATTGATCCGGCACAGCCATGTTGAACGTCGCGAATTTGCGTGACGTGTTGTCGAACAGCACTTTCGGCATGGGATAATTTACCGGCAGCTTGATGCCGGTGTACCGGTATGACTGTTCTTCGTCGCCGGGCCAAAACTCGAAGCCAAGACCGTAATTGCGAAACGTGACGTGACCCCGCTCGAAATGCTCCCACATGGAACCCGCTTCGTTGTAGTCTTCGGGATAAATCGCGCCCGACGACCCGATGAAGGCAAACTTTCCCGGCCCGTTTCCTTTGGTGTCCTCGCCGATCTTGGCTTCCATGAATTCGTTCGGATAGGTGTCCACGAGCCAGCGGTGGCCGTCCACCGAGTGATCCGAGTCGCAGTAGAAGTTGTCGCCAATCGCGAAGCGTTTGGCGAGCGTGATGTGGTTCGGCATGACGGTCACGCCCTCGACCTTGCGCGAATTGTCCTTGCTGAATACGGTAACCGGCCGTCCGAGCCGGCACACCTGCCCGTCACCGCGCCCGTTGGGTAGCGCGCCAAACACCTCGTCGTAGGTGCGGTTTTCTTTCGTTACGTAAATGATGTGCTTGATCGGACTCTTCCATTGGCGCGGCGCGGCGGGCACGGGAAAGCCCTCGGGCCGCGAGTCTGTATTCAGCGCCGCCAACGTCACGTTGTTATTGCGCACCTTCTCCGTCATCGCCGCGAGTTCGTTCTGCGACCCTGGGATCGGAATGATCGACACGTAGCCGCGCATTAGATCGCCCACGCCCGTCGGGTCGCCCTCCTTGTGGCCCGGACCCGTGCTCGGTCCCGCGCCCATGCCTTTCGCGTTGGCGACATACAGCGTTTTGCCGTCCGGCGACACCGCCAAGCGGCTTGGGAACCACGCCGTCGGGATGTGCCCGAGCACCTTGTGATCCGTCAGCCGCACCACGCCCACGGCGTTAATGCCCGCCTCCGCGACGTACAGCGTCTGGTGATTCGGCGCCAGCGCCAATCCAAATGGAATCATGCCGCGCAACCGATCAAACGGCGCCCCCAGCGACAGATTAATGTCCCGCACACGCTTCCCCGTCTTGGCGTCGATCACGGTAAGACTATCGTTGCTGCCGTTCGACACGTACACATACTTTTCCGTTACCACGAGCGAATTCGGGCTGCTTCCGCCCACCGCCGGGAAGTCCTCCAGCTTTTCGCCTACAAGATGTCCCGTTTTCGTCTTCTCGATGACGTGTTCCTTGCCGCGCTCGGAGATATCGACGGTAAACACCGACATGCCGTTAATATCGTTCATGCTGCCGAGACCCTTGGCGACGAGACCGTCTACGGTGACGCCTTCTTCGGCCTCCTTCGACGGCACGCCGAACGGCGGGAAATCCATCTTGCCCTCTTTGCCGGCGGTATCGCGGATAAGCGAGTACTCGAACATCCCCACGTTCGCCACGAACGCCCGCCTGCCGTCTGTCGAGAGCGCCAACCCAAACGGGTACCGGCCCACCGGAATCGAGCGCAACACTTTGCGCCCGGCCACGTCAATGATCAACATGCGGAAGTTGGACTGATCCATCGCGTACAAGGTCGTTCCGTCGGGCGACAAGCGCATATCGCTCACGTACCCGTGCTCATACGTCACACCGTCCGCGGTATGTTCGCAGCCCAAACGGAAGATGCGCTGGCGCGTCTTGAGATCGAACGCCATCACGCTCCAGTCGCGCCCGCCCGCGGCGTACACCACTTCGTTCTTGGCGTCTATCGCCAGTCCCATGTACACCGCTTCGAGCACGCCCTCGCGCTTGTCGAGCTTCTCGGGTATTTGGTAGATGGCGGGATCGGGCTGCTGAGCCAGGTCGAGGATCGAGATACAAATGGGGTGGCCGCTGTTCGCCGTGACCAGCCAGCGCCCGTCGGGGCTCAGCGTCATGCCGTAGGGATGCGGATGAATCCGGTAACTCTTCCCCGCCGGAGTGATCAGGCGCCCATTCGGAAGCACGGTCGTTCCGTCCGGATTCAGTTCCACGTAGCGTTCGCCCGCCGGCGCCCGCATGATCGTGTTGCGCGTCGCGGTTTGCCCGGACAGCGAGGCGCACCCCGCCAGCGCCGCTATCATCGTGGCGCATAACGCCAAACGGAAACTCGAAGACACACAAAAAAGCTGTTTCATAGCTCGCACCCTACTGGTTTTGCCGCGAAGCGAAAACGGGACTGACGGATAAATATCGAGCGGCGCACCCGCGCCGCTTTGTCCTCCGGGACAACTCAATTATGCGCCGCCGCCGCCGGTCCGCGCAATGAACGCCAGCCGCTTGCCTGGTCTTCGATTGAGCGCTCGTTCGCGCCACTGATTGTCCGCGGGAATTCATCTTGACAGCATTGGGTATGGACTGTACGATTGGAATTGGTAGTTTCTATTTCTGGCTAACGATGGTTCTAGGAATCCGGCCAGAGAGTCAGCTTTATGACGCGGCGCGGCCAGAAAGCATCTGAGAGTTGTCTAACACCAGCGCTCGCTTTTGTGGGGTCTCGGTAGAAGGAGGCTTTCTGGCCGCGCCTCTAGGCGGGAATCCCGATCAACGCGTGGCGCCGTGTTTTTGGTTTGTTTGCGACACGGTTCTGCGAAACCTGGAAGTGGGTAGACACGGCTCGCGATAGGTGAGTCGCGCGGAGAGGGCGGCTCTATGGCTTTCCAACTTGCCGCGGTCACGGGACCGCTCAAAGGCCAGGTTTGGCCTTTTGGCGATCAGGGACTCCTGGTCGGGCGCAGCGCTACGTGTGATGTGTCCCTGAAGGAACGTTTCGCATCGCGCCGTCATTTTCGGATTGAGCTGCGTGATGGGCAGTTCTGGTTTGTTGACCTGGAAAGCAGCAATCCCGCCTTGGTCAATGGAAAGCCCGAAA
This sequence comes from Candidatus Hydrogenedentota bacterium, assembly GCA_016215105.1. Classification (GTDB taxonomy): domain Bacteria; phylum Hydrogenedentota; class Hydrogenedentia; order Hydrogenedentales; family SLHB01; genus JACRLJ01. The sequence goes on along the minus strand of JACRLJ010000028.1, from coordinate 2,345 downwards.
AGGAGATGATCGTCGGTTTGGGCGATGAAATTGCGGTTGGAAGCACCGTGTTTCTCGTCACTGACGACGTCCAGACCGCGTGGCCCGGTTCGGGCGCCGATGGCGACATACCATCGGATGCTTTCCCCACAGAAGGTGATGGCGAACCGTTCTTCTTGGAGAACGACCCCAAGACGATTTGGCGGCTCGAGCGCTCCCCTTCAGTCGCCGAACTGATCCGTCTATATGAAATGATAAGCGACCTTACTCAGGCCGGCCACCTCGACGATCTTCTGATGCGATTGGAGCGCAGGTTTCATGAGAGTTTCGAGACGTTTGACCTGTGGATCGTGCGTACGCAGGATGACGGGCGTGTAACGCTTAGCGGCGGATTAGTGTTTTCCACCACGGACGACATGCCGCCGATGAACATGATGGGCAACATAGCGACGGATCATCGCGGTTTCCTGGTAACGGCAACTCCCCAGGGAGGTGACGGGCAGGCTCAAACCATCACCTTCGTCGTTCCCCTCTTGGTTGCGGGACGGGCTGTTGCGGTGCTGGCGCTGCGGACCGTTCCGGCGCCGGGCAGGTTTCCCGAGGCCACCTTAGGATTTCTGGTTCTACTGGGACACACCTTGGCGCCTCTTATCACCGCCTTGGAACACGGCGAGTTGCTCCGGCGCGAGAACGAGCGCCTGCGGTCGCAAGTTGGCGATTCGATGGAAATCGTGGGCGCCAGCCGCGCTATGGCCCGCGTCCGCCATGAGATCGGTGTCGCGGCGCGTTCCGACCTCCACGTTCTCATTACCGGCGAAACCGGAACAGGGAAAGAATTGGCCGCGCACCTGCTGCACGCGCATTCGGGGCGCTCCGATCGGCCGCTCGTCATAGTCAACTGCGCCGCGATACCGCGTGAACTGCTCGAAAGCGAACTCTTCGGCTATGTCAAAGGCGCGTTTACTGGCGCGTCCGGCAGTTCACCGGGATTGCTGGCCGAAGCCGATGGAGGGACGCTATTTCTCGACGAAGTGGGCGATCTGAGTCTCGACAACCAGGCGAGGATCCTGCGCGTAGTCGAGAGCGGGACCTACCGTCCCGTAGGCGGCCAGCAGGAGCGGCGTGTCGCCTTGCGAATCGTCGCCGCGACAAACAAGAACCTGAAGGCCGGCGTTGAGGACGGCTCATTTCGCGAAGACCTTTACTACCGGCTTGCGGGTTACGAGATCACGATCCCGCCGCTGCGCGAACATCCTTCCGATATTCCGCTTCTTGCGGAGCACTTCTTCAAGCTGGGCCGCCCGCGAGCCAAACGGCCGTTGACCGGTTTTGCTCCGGAAGCGCTCGAGTATCTTCAGACCCAGCCGTGGCGAGGAAACATCCGTGGACTCCGCAATAACATTTTGCGCGCGATCGCCTGCGCGCGAGGCGCCATGATCACCGTCGAGGACGTCCGCGAACGCGACGAGCCCGAGTATGACGCCGTCGCCTTGACGGCGTCGCTAACTTTGGCCGACGCCGAGAAACGCCATATCGAGGACGTGTTGCGGCGATGCGGCAGGCGAATTGGAAAGACCGCCACGGCGCTCCAAATTGCGCGCAGCACCCTCTACGAAAAACTCACCCTGTACAAGATTCCGTACTAGGCGCGTCCGTCAGGATCCCATATCCGCGCCCCCGTAACGCCGGCTTCCAGCCGGCCCCGCCAACGCGCGTGCGCCGCACCGCGTAATATCCGCGCCACCGTAACGCCGGCTTCCAGCCGGCAAAGTCCTGTGGCCACGAAGCCGGGTATATGCCGACGCGGCCTCCGATCAATAGGGGCTATGCCAGAAGCGCGGATTCCATTAGGGAACCCAACGGCTTTGTCCGAAAACCGGACAAAAGAATTGTCCGATTTTCGGAATCTGGTACGCGCAATCCTGCGTCGTCAATCACCAAATGCCCGTCGTAACTATCCTCCATTTCGCCGGTTAGGGCGCCCGTCCAGTGTCGAAAACGGCAGTGGCTCGCTTCTTGCTTTACCGCTTGCCAGCAGTGCTTTTGGATCGACCTAGATTGCGCCGCGTCTTTCTATCGGCGGGAAGGTGGAACAGGTCGAGCGGGTACGAGCCGGTTGGTGTGGGACGAGATTCTTATCCTCACCTTGTGTGAGGGCAGAGAAGGGGATCGAGCGATGGAACGGACAGCCAAAGCCGCGGGGAAAATGCGAAGCGCACTTGCGCTGGGGAAGATTCGCGGTTCCTTTGCATTGTTACTGGGAAGCGCTTGGACGCTGGGGCTAAGCCTAATCGTGGCGCTAGCCGCCATTCCTGCATACGGCCTGAGCAGCGTTCCGCGGGAAGAGACGTGGATCACGAACGGTT
>JACRLJ010000027.1:34722-36202 GCA_016215105.1 Candidatus Hydrogenedentota bacterium | reverse complement strand
CGTGGTGGACGCGAAATGGACTCTCACAACGCTTCAGACTCGTCCTAGTGGCGCATGAAGCGTACTTGTGAAAAAAACACGCGCCGATAACGGACGCTGGAAAAGAGCCGGGTTTTTCAACGGCTCCTCTGTCCCTTTTTTAGAGCGGAGCGTTCAAGGCGTAGATCGGGAACCGGACTGCGTTAGGTACCGCCCTTACGAAGCAGAACCCGCAAATCCGTCACCGAGTCTCCAAGAGCGGGGTCACTGGCAATGTTCTTCATCTCATCCGGGTCGTGCTCGTGGTCATAAAGCTCGACCCCAGCCTTGCCTTCGTCCCACTCCGTGTACCGCCAGCGTTCCGTGCGAATGCTCCGTCCCGTGATCTGTTTCTCTCCGGCTCCTCCGCGCGTCACCTGTGTGAATGCGGGGTGGCTCCACCCGGCCTCGGGGTTTCGGACCAGCGTTCCCATGCTGTGACCTTGCGTTGCGGGTCCAGGGGTTACGCCGCACAGGTCCGCGAGTGTCCTGTGCAACGATACGATTTCGACGGTACGGCGACAGGTCTTGCCGTTCGCGTTGTTTCCCGGCACACAAACGATTAGCGGGACCCGCGCCGACTCGTCGAAAAGACTCCGCTTCTGCCACAGGTTTTTCTCACCGAGGTGGTAACCGTGATCGCTATGGAAAACGACGATGGTGTTGTCCGCCAGATTCAGTCGCTCGAGCGCGTCGAGCACCACGCCTACCTGCGCGTCCATGAACGATGTGGACGCGCTGTAGGCTTGCAGCGCCCGTCTGCGAAGGTCGTCACTCATTGCTACTTCCGCCGGCTTTTGTGTGGCAAGCGCAGGCGCCGGGAATAGGTCCTTGAGATTCGGCGGAATTACGGGAAGCTTGAATTCATCACGGGAGTACATCGCGAAATAGGACTTCGGCGCGATAAACGGCGTATGCGGGCGGTAGAATCCAACGGCGAGATAGAATGGTTTGCCGGTCTTGGCGCGTTCTTCGAGGAGTTTGACCGCCTCAGTGGCTCCGACGCCATCCGTCTGCTCTGAGTCTCCGCCTTCCGCCGCCAACCAGCTCAGCGTGGCCCCTGTGTCCCGGAGTCCTTTTCCGGTAACCGTCGTGGCCTTTCCGTCGGCGCCCAATTGGGTCACTTCCGCCATTCCGATGTCGTCAACGTCGCGCCCCTTCGGGTTCACGAACTTTTCCCATGACACGGGGTCGTCGAGACCACTGGTCCCGATCTGGCCGGGGACGCCGTAGTGATAGATCTTCCCGACGCGCGCCGCGTAATAGCCGGCCTTGGCAAAACTCTGCGGTATGGTCACTGCGTCCGGGACGTTCTCTCGGAACTGTGTCTGGTTTTCAAAAACCCTGGTGGTGTCCGGCCGGAGGCCGGTCATGAACGAGGCCCGGCTCGGATTGCAGAGCGGGAACTGGCAGTAGGCGTGGTCAAACAGAATCCCGCGGGCGGCGAGCCGATCAATGTTTG
>JACRLJ010000027.1:0-34701 GCA_016215105.1 Candidatus Hydrogenedentota bacterium | reverse complement strand
CAGGACGTTGAACTTCTTCGGTGCGCCCGCGGTTTGTTCCGCCATGGCCGTTCGCGGCAAGCCGCTGGCCGCGTTCACGCATACACCCGCTGCCGCCAGTTTCAGAAACTGCCTGCGATCAAGAGTGCGCATAGCATTCTCCCGCTTATTCCGTTTCAGTTCGGGCATGTCGTAGTTGACAGTAGCAGATAACAGAGGATTCGGCAATGGGAGCCTCTTGAATCTCCCGCCAACTTGCGATCAAAACGCGTTTAGGGTGGAGTCGTTTGTTTGTGTGGGGCAGAATCTTCACTTCGTTGTCCCGCATTCGGAGAATCGCCGGAACGACAGAGCCAGTCCAATTCTTACCGGCAGAGCCGGTGGATTCGTCGCGATGTCAGGGGCCCGGTCGGGCAAGTCGAGTTTCGGTGATCAAATGTCCTATTCTGGCGCGGCAGACTTGGAGGGTACGAACATGGAGAACCAGGTGGTCATCATCACCGGAGGCGCGCGGGGCATTGGCTTTGGGATCGGAACGTGTTTTGCGCGGAAGGGCGCAGCCGTGGTCATCGCCGACGTGAACGCCGAGGCCGCACAGGAGGCGGCGGCGCGGCTGGACGCCGAGGGCGGCGTACGGTGCATTGGTATTGGGTGCGATATCACCAATCGCGGGCATGTCGAGTCCATGGTGAACGAAGTTGTCGCCAGGTACGGCCGCATTGACGTTCTCGTGAATAACGCCGGAATTTGTCCGTTCATCGATGTGATGGAGATGGCCCCGGACGTGTTCGTCAGGACGATCGAAGTCAACCTGACGGCGGCGTTTCACTGCACCCAAGTGGCCGCGCGGCCCATGATCGAACGGGGCCAGGGCGGCCGTGTTATTTTCATCACCTCGCTGGCCGAGAATGTCACGGGTCCGGCGCAGGTGGATTACGGAGCGTCGAAGGGCGGGCTTCGCATGTTGATGACCGGGTTTGCCACACGGCTAGGGCCGCACGGCATTACCTGCAACGCCATCGCGCCGGGAATGATTCTGACTGACATGACCCGCTGGCACTGGGAACAGCCCGGCCCAGCGGAAGAGATCAAGCGGCGCGTTCCAGTGGGACGCATCGGCACGCCGGAGGATATCGGCCACGCCGCGGTATTCCTTGCATCGAAAGAGGCCGCGTACATCAATGGCGTCAGTCTCAGGGTGGACGGTGGACACCAGGCGGTATGCGTATGAACGGAGTATCACGCCATGAGAATTGATCTTGAGGGAAAGGTAGCCGTCGTTACCGGGGCTACCGGCCAGTTGGGCCGGGTCATGATTCGCACTCTGGCGGAATGCGGCGCGGACGTCGTAATCCACTACGCCCGAAACAAGGCGAAAGCCGAAGAGTTGGCGGCTGAGGTGATCAAGATTGGCGGGCGCGCATTAACCGCCCGCGCCGATGTGACGGACTTCGCGTCGGTCCAGCGGATGGCGCGCCGGGTCACCCGCGAATGGGCCGACGCCGATATCATCGTGAACAACGCGGTTATTCAATACAATTGGACGACCATTCTCGAACAGAAAGTCTCCGATTATGAGAGCCAGTTTCGGTCCTGCGTCCTGCACAACTTGCACATGGCGAAGTGTTTTCTCCCAGGCATGATTCGCAAGGGCGCTGGCCGGGTCATCGGTATCAACACGGAATGCACGCTTCAGTGCTGGCCCAGCCAGTCCGCGTACGTCAGCGGAAAGCACGGCATGAACGGATTGCTCCAAGTGATGGCCAAGGAAGTCGGCGCGCACGGTATTACGGTGAATCAGGTTGCGCCCGGGTGGATGCTGAGCGATCGCGATCGCGCGTTGGAAGCCGCGGGTAAAACGCCTCAAGACGCCGAAAGGAAGTACGCGGCCATGTTGCCGCTCAAACATCGCGGCGAGGACCAGGATATCGCCAATGTTGTCGCCTTTCTCGCTTCGGATTTGGCGAAGTTTATTACCGGCGCATTTATACCCGTAAACGGAGGAGGCGCCACGCTGCCGGCCTGGGCGTGAGGGAACTCGGAAAATGAAGGGAGCTAACGTATGCGTGGACTATCGGCATGTTCAGGATCTTTCACGCGGTTCCTATTCACTGCGGCATTGCTCGCCACGACACTCACCTGGGCAGCGGAACCGACCGTGACAACTTCTTTACTTGCCGCCGAGAACACGCCGGCGAAGATTGCGATCATCGCAGGGAACACTTCCGTTCCCGATGTCTTCAGCAAGACGACCGGCCAAGGCACATACGACCTCTACCTGCGCGTCAAGGACATACAAGGGTCATACACGATCCCCTACATACAATCCAGCCGGGAGTTGCGGATGAAGGCGCCCTTTCCCGGCCGAGACGTGTCCCGTGTCGAGGCGGTCTTGTCGTGTCCGGGACACAAGCCGAGAGTTGCGCTGGCGATCGCGTCGGGCCCACTCGATTTTGGCGTTCTTAGTCCCGGCGAGTACACGGTGCAGCTTCGCGGACTCGACAGAACGGGACAAGTAGTCGCGCGAGCCACGTATCACCGTCTCGGAATCGGGGTCGTGATGGCGGCCATCGGCGACAGCATTACGGAAGGCTACTTTAGCCGGGGCTACTTGCACAATAGCCTCGAATTGACGGGGGACGCATTCCCTTCCGTGTCGGTGTCGCGCGACCGGCGCAACTTCCCTCAGTACTCGCCCACCACGAAGACGCACCTTCCGGCCGTGAACTGTTTCGAGAGTTGGACAACGCGTTTGAACGACTTGGCGAGCGAACGCTGGAAAAGTCCGGTCTTCATCGCCAATGAGGGATGGGGTGGAATTACCAGCGCCGGCTACCTGAAAATGATGCAAACCGACACAGGGTGGCAGCAAAGAATGAAGCTCTTGCAGCCGAAAGTCTGGTTGGTACACTTGGGCGTCAACGACGAGCGCGCCAAAGTTCCCGCCGCCACTGTCGCGGAAAACATCGAGGCCATCGCGCGGATTCTCATGAAAGACTATGGCGCCAAGTCCGATCACATCGTGATCGCGTCGCCGGCATATGACTATTTCGAGGGCGCCGAAGCTATCCTCAAGGAGTATTGCCGCGCTATCGAACAGACCGTCTCGCGGCTCAAGCTTAGCCCCGGTCCGGATTTCTTCACGGCCTACTCGACGGACAAAGGCAAGTGGTATGGCGCGGACCCGGTTCACCCCAATATCGCCGGCATGGGTTATATGGCCGAGCTCTGGTCAAGGTCGCTTTCCAGAATAGCTCCCTTCGAGGCGGCGTCATGACCGGTAAGGAGCGGTTTCTGCGCGCTTTGCGGTTCGAGGAGACGGACCGTCCGCCGCACTTCGAGTCCATGTTCGAGCTCGAGCGCGAGGCGTTCGGATTGAGCTTTCCTGATCGCCGAAGTTGGAATGGGTGTTCCGGCGTTGAAAAAGCGCGCAAGATCGCGACGTGTGTCGAAATATACGGGCGGATAGTGGAGCAGTACGCTTGGGACGCATTGGCAGTGTATTGGCCTTGGTCCGACCCAGACGGGGTGCGCGCCGCCAAGAAAGCATTCGGCGAGCGAATCGCGATTGGCGGCATGGTCGGAGGAGGAGTCTGGGCAATCGAGGCCGTAACGGATTGGGCGCAGTTTTCCGCGGATCTCTTGGAGGCGCCCGACCGGATTCACGAAGAGGCGGAGCGCAAATGCCGTGGCGCAATGGACTTGATCGATCGAATGACGGATGCAGGCGCCGATTTTATTTACTTGCCCCATGATGTTGCCTTCAACGCCGGTCCGTTCATATCCCCCGTTCAGTTTGGCGAGTTTGTAGCCCCGTATTGGGCGCGGCTGGTGGCGCGGGTCAAGCAACGCGGCGCGCTAGCCATTATTCATACCGACGGTCAGATCATGCCGATTCTGGACCATCTGCTTTCAGTGGAGGCGCATGCGCTGCAATCCCTGGACCCCATGGCGGGCGTGGACATTGCCGAGGTAAAGCGGCTCACCTACGGACGGCTCGCGCTTATGGGAAACGTGCAGTGCAACCTGCTGCAAGACGGGCCGCGCGAGGCCATTCGGGCGTCGGCGCTGTATTGTCTCGAGCACGCTTCACCCGGCGGCGGATATATCTTCAGCACCTCGAACACGATCTTTCCGGGCATGCCCTTGGAGAACTATGAGTACATGCTTGAAGTGTTTCGGGAATTCAACGCGCGCTGACGCAGGGGCCGTCGAACACCGGGCCACTTGAGGCGGATGAGATTGACGACTACGCCACGATTCTGAAGACGTTTTACGGCGCCGGGTACGCGTGTCCCGTGGGGCTTCATCGCTACCAGGTTCAAGGCGATCCCCGTGCGCTTCCGACAGATTCGATGGACGCGCGGCGCATTGAATTGCGCAGGACGATGGGGGAGAATGTTTGGCGGCAGATGACACCCGCGGAGATCACCTATGGACGCCAAAGAACTACAGTTCTACCGGGACAACAGTTTTCTGATTGTGCGCGGCGCCGTGAGGGGCTCCGCACTAGAGAACCTGACCGAAGAGCTCGACGAACTGCGGCGCAACGTCGAAACCGGTCGCTGGCGAGGCAACCACCTATTTGAACGCGTAGGCGTCGCGCGTGTGATCTTCGGCCCATACGACTATTGCCCGTCATTTCGCGAACTGGTCAATCGCGAGGACATCGTGACGCGCGCCAGAGGATTTCTTGGCGGAGCCATTCAGCTCCACCACACCAAGCTGATGTGCAAGGCGGCGTCCGTTGGTACGGCGCAGCCGCCGCATCAAGACTATTACTATTGGCAAGGAAGAAAGGCCAATCAGGTGGCGGTGATTCTGTGCATCGATCCGGCGACCGAAGCCAACGGCTGTCTACGCGCCATTCCGGGGAGTCATAAACAAGGGTTGTTAGAACACCACGAGGAGTATCACGCCCAATCGGGCGAACGGCATTGGGTTTGCCGTGTCACGGAACAGGATCGCGCGCGAGAAGTGGCCTTCGTGGCGGAACCCGGTGACGCTATGTTCTTCGGTTCCCTGACCATCCACTACTCGGGAGCCAATGACAGCGGCTGTTCCCGGCGGGCCGTGATTTGGGAATACGACGAGCTAGGAAATCTGGCGCCCGCGCCGGGGTGGGGAGCGCCGCTCCCGCCTGTCGAGTGGACGTGAAGGCGCCCGACCCGATCTGAATCGCGCTTCGTCTTTCCGCGGATTGCGGCGGCGTGTATAATCACTCCAGGCTTGCCGGAGCGTGACGGCGGGCGGCGGTTGCTCGTCGAAGAAGCGCTGTTACCGGCCGGCAGGGGCTGGGTCGTCAGTCTCGCCGAGCCGATTTCAGAAAGGCGGTTAGTGAAATGGGGACTCTTGCTGATCTCGTCGCCGCCCGGGAAGACTGGCTCATCGACCGTATCTTGCGCTACGCCAGAGAGCGCGATTATGTGAAGTACACCTCGACTCTGGCGGAAGCTTGGCGCATTTCTATCGCGGGTCTATCCGCTTCGCTCCTTGATTTGTTGAAACGCAGCGCGCTCCCGCAAGAACTGAATCCGGACGAGGACTACTCCCTCGATTCGACAGCGTCCTTCGGCGTCTTGGAGGCCCAACGGCATCGGTCGCGCGGTGTCACGCTGGGCATGTTCTTAGGGCTGATGAAGTACTATCGCCAGGCCTATCTTGACTTGGTGTATGACGGCGGATTCGCGCCCGAAGAGCAAGCGCAGTATCTGCGCGTCGTGGAGCGTTTCTTTGACCGGATTGAAATCGGGTTCTGCACGGAATGGTCCGCGCAGGGACAGGACGCCCGAGTGGACGAACTTCAGTCCGCCAACCGGCGGTTGACCAACGAGAAGAACAAATACGTGACGGTTCTTGAGAGCCTCCATATTCCCGCGATTCTGCTGGGGCCCGCCGGAGCGCTCGAGAACCTGAATCACGCCGCCGCCGAGGTATTTGAAGGCCTGAGGGTTCCCGGCGCGGCCTACTACGGGGATCGGCCTCTCCCGAAGCCGCTGTCGTGGCTTGCGCGCGAAATCGAGATCGGAACGAAGAGCGGCCAAGTCGAAATCGAGCGGGAACTCGAGACGCTCAAGGGCGTTCGGTGGTTTCGCGTTACGTCGAGAAAAATGCTCGACGTGAGCGGGAAGTTTCACGGCACGGTAGTCCTCTTCAACGATATCACCGAGGAGCGGCAGACGCAGACTCTGCTGCGATACCGCGGCGTCCTGGCGCGTCTCGTCTCTGACATTTCGACCGAATTTGTCGGGCTAACGCCGGAACAAACGACTGATGCGATAGAGGACGCCCTTGGTCGAATCGGCCGATTCGCCGGGGCCAGCGCCGCCTTTGCCGCCCGGTTTTCCGAAGACGGAAACACCTTCTCCTCGACCTACATGTGGCCACGGGGCGCCGCGACGAGCGTCAGGAAACGATTCCAATCCGTCGACATCCGGACGATGTCGTGGTGGCAGGATCGCATACGGCAGTCGGAACCCGTTGCCTTGGAGTCCGTGGACATACTTCCTCCCGAGGCCGCGAAAGAGCGCAGATTGTTGCGGCGGCTGGGTATTCGAGCGCTGATGGGCGTTCCCGTGAGCTTCCAGGGGACTGTCGCCGGGTTTATTGGAATATGTTCGGACAGCGGCGGCAAAAAGTGGGATGATGACGAGGCGCACTTGCTGCGAATCCTGGGCCAGGTCTTTACGAATGCGGTACGGCATCAGCACGCCGAGGCGACCATTACGCGCGAGAGGAACCTGCTGCGTACCCTGATCGACAATCTTCCCGACTACATCTACGTGAAGGACACCGAAAGCCGCTTTGTCTTGAATAATACAGCGCACCTTCGTCTCTTGCGAGCGGAATCGGCCGGCGCGGTGGCCGGGAAAACCGATTTCGACATTTTCCCCAAGCCGCTGGCCGCACGCTACTTTGCGGATGAGCAGGCGGTTGTGCATACGGGCCGGCTCTTGGTTAACCGCGAGGAAGAGGTCATCGACGAAAACGGGAAAAAGCGCTGGCTGATGACGACTAAGGCGCCGTTCGTTGATGCGAAGGGGAACGTGGCGGGAATTGTCGGCATGAGCCGCAATATTACCGATCGCAAGATCATGGAAGAATCGCTCAAGAATCATACGAAGCTGCTGCAACAGGCAAACGTGGATTTGAAGCACCGCAACCAGGACTTGGACGAGTTTACATACGTCGCCAGCCACGACCTCCAGGAGCCGCTTCGGAAGATTACGGCGTTCAGTGACGCGTTACGCGAAGATATGGAAGCCGGTGACCGCGACGCGGTGTTGAAGGACATCGAGATACTATCCTCAGGCGCTCAGCGGATGCAGCGTCTGGTCCAGGACTTGCTCGCGCTATCGCGTTCCGGCCGCCAGAGAATGATCATGGAATCCGTTGCGCTCGACGAGTGTGTCGATAACGCGTTGGACGCCCTCGAGATCCGGATCAAGGAACGATCGGCCGAGATCATTCGCAGCGCATTGCCGACGGTGCGAGGCGACGCGAGTATGTTGACGCAACTGTACCAAAACTTGATAGGTAACGCGCTGAAGTTCTGTGAAACTGCTCCGCACATTCGGTTGACCGCTGCGCAAGAGGCGGGAGGCTGGGTGTTCGGCGTCGCAGACAACGGAATCGGCATAAAACCGGAGTACGCCAAGCAGGTATTTGCGCCGTTCAAGCGCCTGCATGGACGCGGCCGGTACGAAGGCACGGGAATCGGCCTCGCGATCTGCCGCCGGATTGTGGAGCGGCACGGAGGCGCGATCTGGGTCGAGTCCGAGTTAGGCGCTGGCGCGCACTTCAAATTTACTTTAACCCAAAAGCGGGAGGCGTGAATCCGATGTGCGAGCCACAATCCAGAGCGGCGGTAATCTTGCTCGTGGATGACGATCCGGAGGATCAGGAATTGACGAAGCGGGCACTGCGGGCAAGCAAGCTGCGGAATGTGCTCATGACGGTGGACGACGGCGAAGAAGCGCTGGATTACTTGTACCGGCGGGGCGCGTACGCCGCGGCGAAGTCATCTCCACGGCCGGATTTAATTCTGCTGGACCTCAATATGCCCAAGGTTGATGGCCGCGCTGTCCTGAGCCAAATCAAGAGCGATCCGTCGCTGCGCCGCATCCCCGTGGTCATACTTACGACCTCTTCGCAGGAGGAGGACATTCTGCGCAGCTATGACCTGGGTGTGAATTCGTATGTGACTAAGCCCGTCCGCATGGAAGGCTTTATCCGGGCGATCCAGGATCTCGAACACTATTGGTTTGACCTAGTCGTGTTGCCAAATTCCTCCGTTTAGCGAACGGTCCCAGGCGCGGCGCCAGGCGGTCCCCAGCGGTCTAGTGGGCAGGAAACGCCACGTAGAACGTCGAGCCACGCCCCGGCTCGGAGTCAACCCAGATCCGGCCGCCATGGTACTGCGCAATCTTCCGGCACATAGCCAGGCCAATGCCGATGCCGGTGTCCTCAGCGTCGGGATCGCCGCGATGAAACATCACGAAGAGGTCGCTAATCCGGTCGGGGTCTATTCCGACGCCGTTATCGGTGACACCAATTACCCACGCGTCTCCCTTGCTCTCACACCACACCCGGACGACCGGGGTCTGTTTGCCACGGAACTGAATGGCATTGTCGAGCAGATTGCGAAATAGACCGCGAATAAGATTATGGTCTCCACGGACTGTGGGCAGGGGCTCGACCTCAATTTCAGCGTCCACTTCCGAGAGCGCTTCGGCAAGGTCGTCCCGCGCTTCGGCAAAGGCGGCGCTGAGATCGACCGTAGTAGTCGACCTCGACGTCTTTCCGGCTTGGGCGTAATCGAGGACACTCTGAATCAGCAATTCCATATTGCGGACGGCATGCAGAATCGAATCGAGAATTCCGCGCACGATGCGCGGGTCGCGCTCGTTCTCCCGGGAGCGCTCTTTCGACTGTATGACTTCAATGCGGTGGACCAGAATCTTCAGCGGTTCGCGCAGATCGGAGGCGACCATCTGCGCGAACTGCTCCAATTCGCGATTGCTGCGGTGCAGTTCAGCGGTGCGCTCCTGCACTCTCCGCTCGAGATCTTCATTCGCCTTTCGCAAGGCCGCTCGCGCCCGATGCGCGTTCACCGTATATCGGAGAGAACGTTCGAGCAGCGTAGGGGTGATGTCCTTCTTGTCCAAGTAGTCGAGCGCGCCCAGCTCCATGGCGGTAAGGTCGACCTCAAGGCTGCCGTGCCCCGTGAGCAAGATCACTGGCAAGTCATGCTCGCGCGCCCGCATCTCCTTAAGAAGCTCGATTCCCGTACGGTCGCCGAGCTGGTAGTCTAAGAGGCATATGTCGTGGGCGCTTCTTTTCAACTCGTCGAGCGCAGCTTCGAATGTAGACGCCCAAGTGACAGAGAGTGGTCCAATGCGGGTCTTGCTGAGGCGCTTCTTCGTAAGAAGATACTCTTCCTCGTCATCGTCGACCAGCAAGACCTTCATTCCAGATGTATCCATGACCTACACTCCTCGTGTCCGGCGCAATAGTCGTATTTCAATGGAACATGCTCGTTCCGGCTTCACTTTGCCTATCTCCCTGCCGCAAGCCGGTTGGCCAACCCGGCCGGCAGTCCGCAGGCCAGAATCTTTCCCGCCGTGATCTCGATATCGTACTCGACTCGGCAGAATTCAAAGGTCAGATTGGCCGTGTCAAACAGGCCAAACGCCGCTCGGCAGTCGTGATCGCGCGGCTGGCCGACGGAGCCGGGATTGATGAAGTAGCGATTATTGCGATGGAGCTGGCACGTAATGGTTTGGCCCGTAATTTCCACTCCGCCTTTCTCACTGAATAACGAGGCGCGGTGGCTATGGCCAAAAAAGCAGATTCGCACTCCGCTCTCTTCAAGCGCGTCCATCTGCCGCATCGCATCGAGCCAATCGAGTATGTAGTCATCGCGGCTGACAAGCGCCCCGTGTACCCCGATGAATTTTCCGTTCAGGCGAATGGCGGGGGGCAGGTTCCGGAGCCAACGCCGATTGTCTTCGCGCAATCGTTCGGCCTGCCACGAGATGGCTGCTTGCGCATGGGAGTTAAAGAACCATGGCTCTTCCAGGCCGCAGGCGGCGGCGTCATGGTTGCCCATGAGACATGCGATATCCCGCTCGCGGATTAAATCGATAACTTCATTGGGGTTGGCGTTGTAACCGGCAAGATCGCCGAGACAGATGATCCGGTCCGGACGAATTTCGTCGAGCTTCTTGAGAATAGCCTGAGTCGCTTCGAGATTCGCGTGCAGATCTGCCACGATTCCTAGCAACATCGGCGTAATTCCTCGTTTCCCTGACTACGGCGGCCTGGAACCCCGCACCCGCGAAATACACTCGGCATGTTGGGTTCGCGGGACCATCGCCCATTCGCCACAGCCATCTTCACCGGTAGTCTAGCTCTATTACGTATTAGTTTTCGAATTTGTCAATGGGGCGAGGCCGCGCTTCCGGTAGGCGCCAGCGCGCCAGCACAGGGCCGCGTTTAGCCACGCATGGACTTCACCATCGCCACCGCCGTAGAGTGATGGGGCTTCCGTGCGCGTGAATTCGGCGAATTGAAGTTTGGAGCGAAACAAACACTATGACGAGCTTGACGTCCCGCGAGCGCCAGGACAGGCGCTACACGAACAAAGAGATCGACCGCCCGGGGGTTGTATATGCGCGGGGTGTCGGCGGCGGCGCCGCGCTCGTGAACATCGTGACCACGTGGCGCTGACGGCCACCGCGTCGAATCATGGAAACTTGATGCGAACGCACCCAGGTGGATAGTCTGCGGGGGGCCGAAACAGGAAGGGGAACATGAAGGGTTCGTGCGAACGCGTTTCAGCGGTCATTCGGGGTGACCTGCCCGATCGGGCGCCTCTGTTCGACCTGCTGCGCAATGACGCCGTCCTCAGCTACTTCGCAGGGGAAACCTTGACCAACGAGAATGCGCCCGAAGTGGTGTTTCGGGCCTACGATCCGGCCATAGACGCCACTCGTCCGATGGTGCGGCTGCCCCAGGAAGAAGGAACTAGCGTTCGGCCCGATGGACGGACGGAGCGGCGATTCCGTTGGACCACCTGGACCGAACATGTCCGGTACGCGGATGGGGAAGCGTATGCGAAGGCAAAACGCGCGGAGATTGACTCCTTCGACCCATCGTGGACGCCGGCGAAGCAAGAGCAGATGGACGCCTACATGGCGTCGATTGATGACCACCGCCGGCGCTTGGGAGAACTGTTCTTCTTCCCCGGCGGTCCGCTACTGGGTCTAATGGGGATTTGCGGTGAGATCGGGCTCGAGCACTTCTCCTATTACCTGGCCGATTACCCGGAACTAACGCCGGCACTGCTCGAATGTCATGCGGTAAGTTCCTGCGCGTGGATTGAGCGCCTGCCGCGAAATCATGGCATCGAGGCCGTGTTCTCGGGAGACGATATCGCGTTCAAGGGCGGCCCGTTTCTTGCCCCGGCGTGGTATCACGAGCACTACTTCCCACGGCTGACGCGCGTGTTGGACGCGTATCATGCCCAGGGTATCAAGGTGATGTTTCATTCGGATGGGAATCTGAACCCGCTCCTGGACGGATTGGTGGCGGCGGGAATCGATGGGCTCAATCCGATGGAAGTGCTGGCGGGGATGGACGTGGGCGAAGTTCACCGCCGGTACCCGCATCTGTTTATGTCGGGCGCGATTGATGTCTCGCAATTGCTGCCGCACGGCACACCGGCGCAGGTTCGCGACGCCGTGCGCCGCGCGCTGGATGCGGCGGAAGGCCGCCTAATGGTAGGTTCAAGCACGGAACTGAACAACGAGGTCCCTTTGGAGAACTATTTAGCCCTTCGGGAGGCCGTCCTCGAATACCCGTATTGATGTGACCTGGGATTGCCACCGCAGACAGGGAGGAGTACTTGACCGGTTCATGATGCGTTCCTTGTCGCTCCTCACACTCTCGGTAGCGGCGCTCGCGCTGGTACTCGCGGGCTTCTTCTTCCTGACGCAAGTTGTAGCGCGGCTGACGTGGATGTTGGCGGACGCGGGGACGAGTGCCCCCGCCGGGGCGCCGGAAGCGGCGTTGGCGCCGGTATGGACGCCTCCGAAGGCCACTGCGGTACACCATGTCGAAGAGTGGCCGGCAGAGCGGGGGCGCGTGTTCCACGAGGCCCCCATGCTGCACGCGTTGACCACGCCGGGGAGTCTCGCGTCGGTCTCCGATCGATTGCCTTTCGATCCGTTGGTAATCGTACCACCCGAACAATGCGGACGATACGGCGGCGCCTGGAACCGGCTGGCCTCGAGCCCCGGTGACATCGCGAATCAATTGAATCGAATCTTCTACGAAGGCCTGCTCCGATACGGCGCGTTGGGTGACAGTGTCCTGCCCAATCTAGCGTCACGCTGGAGCGTGGACGACGACGGGCGCGCGTTTACGTTCTGGCTGCGCAAAGGCGTTCGTTGGAGCGACGGCGTCCCCTTTACCACGGATGACATCCGTTTTTGGTATGACGACATATTGCACAATGCGGATCTGACGCCGACGCTTCCATCGTACTTCATGCGGGGCGGGGTATTGATGAGTCTGGAGGTCGTGGACGAATACACCTTCCGATTCCGCTTTAAGGAGCCGTACGGCCTCTTCATCCCGCTGATGGCGGCGCGGTATAGCGACGCAATCCTGTATCCCGCACATTATCTGAAACAGTATCACCCGAAGTATGCGCCCAAGGAGAAGCTGGAGGAATTGGCGCGTGAGGACCGTCTCGACTTGTGGTTCCAACTCTTCGCGCGAAAACAGGACTGGACCAATCCGGATTTGCCGCGGCTGACCGCGTGGATCATGAAGCGTCCGCCGCCCGCCCGGCCTATCGTGCTTGAAAGGAACCCCTACTATTGGAGGGTTGATCCAGCGGGGAATCAACTTCCCTATCTCGACCGCATCGACCTTAGCATCTATGACGTCGAGACCATCAACCTGAAGACCATCAACGGCGAAGCGGATATGCAGGACCGTCATCTGGCGTTCAACAACTTTCCGCTGTTCATGGAGAACCGGGCGCGCGGCGGATACACCGTGCGGCAATGGATCGACGGCGGGGATATGATGAACGCGATTCTGATCAATCTGAACCACCGGGACCCGATACTGCGCGATATCTTCCGCGACTTCCGGTTCCGCAAGGCTATGTCGTTGGCCATCAACCGCCAAGAGCTGAACAAGGCGTGCTATTTCGGGATAGGCAAGCCCCGGCAACTTTGCCCTCCTCAAGCGTCGCCGTTTTACTCGGCGGACTACGAAGCGGCCTACACGCAGTTTGACCCGGACGAAGCGAATCGCCTGCTGGACGAAATGGGACTGGACCGCAGGGCAAAGAACGGGACCAGGCTGCGTCCGGACGGGAAGCCGCTAAAACTCACTATCGAGATTTCATCAGCGATGCTGTATCCGCTGTTAATTCAGTTGGTGGCGGAGTACTGGACCAATGCCGGTGTCGAGACCGAGATGAAGATGCTGGCGCGCGAGTTGGTCAACCGGCGCATGGACGCCACGCTGCACGATGTGACCGTGTGGACCGGCGCCGGCGAATATCAGCCTTTGCTCGATCCGCGCTATTTTTTCCCTCACAATGTCGGTTCGTACTACGGACTCGACTTCATGCGCTGGTACACCAGCGGCGCCGCGCGCGGTGAGAAGCCGCTACCGGACATGCTCCGCTGCATTGACCTCTACCGCAAGATCGAGGCCGCAACCGACGAGCAGGAACAGCGAGGCCTCTTCAAAGAGATTATCGAGATCAACCGCCAAAACTTGTGGGTCATCGGACTGATCGGTGAATTACCGTCGTTGTGCGTGGTGAAAGAAGGTTTTCGCAACGTGCCGGACGTAGCCGTGTCCTCCTTTGTGTTTCGGACACCGGGGAACATGGCGCCCGAGTGCTTTTTCCGGAGGGAGAACTGACGCGTGGTCACGCTCATCGCCAAGCGCATTCTTTGGATGATTCCGACGTTGTTCATCATTTCCATCTTGTCGTTCCTGATCATTCAGCTTCCTCCGGGGGATTACCTGACGTCGTACATCGCGGCGCTGGAGGAATCGGGCGAGACGGTCAATCAGGATCAAGTAGCCGCGCTGCGCGCGCGTTACAACCTCGACGCGCCCTTATACGTTCAGTACTTCAAATGGATGGGCGGGTTCATGCACGGCGACATGGGCATGTCGTTCGAATGGAACAAGCCGGTTACGGAGTTGATTGGTGAGCAGATTGTAATCACGGTGATTCTGTCGCTCGCTACGCTGCTGTTCACTTGGGCGATCGCCATCCCGATCGGGATACTCTCGGCGGTGCGCCAGTATTCGATCTGGGACTATCTGTTTACCTTCTTCGGATTTGTCGGGCTGGCGACACCAGACTTTCTCCTGGCGCTGATACTGATGTTCGCCGGGTACCGTATCTTCGGCGTAAGCGCCGGTGGCCTATTCTCGCCGCAGTATCAAGACGCGGCGTGGTCGTTAGCGCGGTTCGCGGACCTTATGTCGCATCTGTGGATTCCGATCCTCATCATTGGGCTTGGCGGAACGGCAAGCCTGATCCGCGTCATGCGCGCTAATCTCTTGGATGAATTGCGCAAGCCTTACGTGGTGACCGCCCGCGCCAAGGGCGTGTCCCGCGTCAAGCTGCTGCTGAAATACCCGGTGCGCGTAGCGCTGAATCCGTTGGCCAGCACCGTTGGCTGGCTGCTGCCGTCGATCGTTTCGGGGTCGGTGATCGTCTCGGTCGTGCTGGGCCTTCCGACGACCGGGCCGCTCTTGCTGCGCGCGCTGATGAACCAGGACATGTACCTCGCGGGCAGCATGGTGATGCTGTTAAGCACGTTGACGGTGGTCGGAACGCTGCTGTCCGACTTGCTGCTGTTGTGGCTCGACCCGCGGATTCGGTACGAAGGAAGGGGGCGCTGACGATGGCGGTCGAACGGCTCTTCAGTTCTAACGGTACGCCGCCTGCACGGGACGGCGGCGCCGAGTCACCAGTCAATGAGCTTTACGGGGCCTCGCAATGGCAGCTCATCGCAAGGCGCTTTCGCAAGCACCGACTGGCGGTGTATTCCGCCGTAGTCGTCGTGAGTCTATACGCCGCGGCGTTGTTTTGTGATTTCCTAGCTCCGTATCCGCTAGCGTATCGTGACGTTGACTACGCGTACGCGCCTCCGCAACGGCTACACGTAATGCATGAAGGCCGAATTCATCTGTGGCCGTTTGTGTACTCGCTCAAAGGGTATCGTGACCCGGTGAGTCTGCGCGTGCATTTCGTGGAAGACACGTCTCGGACGTATCCGCTGAGCCTGTTCGCGACGGGGAATCCGTAGCGGATGTGGGGATTGATCCCATGCACACGCCGGCTCTTGAGCGTGGCGCCGGGAGGAACGCTGTTCCTGTTGGGCACGGACAGTCTAGGCCGGGACGTGTTCTCCCGCGTCATCTACGGCGCCCGCATTTCGTTGACCATTGGTCTTATCGGTGTTGCGCTCAGCTTTGTGATCGGGCTCGTCATCGGCGTCTTCTCCGGCTACTATGGCGGCTGGCCGGACCATGTCATCCAGCGCGGCATCGAGATTCTGCGTTCGTTTCCAACGATTCCCTTGTGGATGGCGCTTTCGGCGGCGCTGCCGGCGTCGTGGTCGCCGCTTCAGGTCTATCTCGGCATCACGCTCGTGCTGTCGTTCATCGGGTGGACGGGGCTGGCGCGGCAAGTCCGGGGCAAGATACTGGCGCTGCGCGAGGAGGACTTCGTGGTTGCGGCGTCGCTGTTGGGCGCGGGCCGGTGGCGCATCATGCTGCGGCATCTGCTGCCATCGTTCACCAGCCACATCATTGTGTCGCTCACGCTGGCGTTACCGGGAATGATTCTCGGCGAGACGGCGCTTAGCTTTCTGGGTCTCGGTCTGCGTCCGCCGATCACGAGCTGGGGCGTTCTGCTGAAAGAGGCGCAGAACGTACAGGCGATTGCGAGTTACCCGTGGCTGTTGGCCCCGGCGCTGGCGGTTATTGTGACGGTGTTGGCGTTCAACTTTGTCGGAGACGGACTCCGAGACGCGGCGGACCCCTATGCACGCTGACGCGGCGCGTAGCATGGTGTTGAGCATCCGCAATCTGCGGACATACTTCCACGCGGATGATGGCGTAGTGCGCGCGGTGGACGGCGTGGACTTGGACGTGCCGCGCGGCGCAACCGTCGGGATTGTGGGTGAGAGCGGCTGCGGGAAGAGCGTGACCGCGTTCTCCATTCTGAAGCTTATAGCGCCGCCGGGACGTATTGAGTCGGGTCGCGTCGTGTTTTACGACAACGGGCGCGAGCGCGTGCTGTCGGATATGAGCGAAGACGGTCCCGACATCCGGCAAATCCGTGGGAAGGCGATCTCGATGGTGTTTCAGGAGCCGATGAGTTCGCTGAGCCCGGTCCATTCCGTGGGAAACCAAATCGTTGAGGCAATCACGCTTCACACGGCATTGCGGGGCAGGACCGCGCGTGACCGCGCGACGGCGATGCTGGAGCGCGTCGGCATTCCCGACGCCCCGCGCCGTTTTCGACAGTACCCGCACGAGTTGAGCGGGGGCATGCGGCAGCGCGTCATGATAGCGATGGCGTTGGCGTGCGAGCCGGCGCTGCTGATCGCAGATGAACCCACGACGGCGCTCGACGTGACGATTCAGGCGCAGATCCTCGAGTTGATGCGCGAACTTCAGGCGGATCTCGGAATGGCGATTCTGCTCATCACGCACGACTTGGGCGTGATCGCTGAGGCCGCTCAGGAAGTGGCCGTAATGTACTTGGGACGCATCGTGGAACAAGGACGAGTGAACGAGGTCCTCGATAATCCGCAGCATCCGTATACGCGCGCCTTGCTGCAATCGATCCCGACGCTGAGCCGGGAGCGCAAGGTTCAACTGCGGACGATCGCCGGATCGCTTCCCGATCCATTGGCGCAGATCGCGGGATGTCCCTTTCACACGCGCTGTGTCGAGACGATTTCCGGCCGATGCGATCATGGCGGACCTCCTGGGTTTGTCGAGATCGCTCCGGGCCGTAAAGCGGCGTGCTTTGCGCGCGAGCGGGAGCGTGAACGCACATGAACGCCGGGCTGAAACCGCTGTTGCGGGTGCGCGACCTCACCAAGCATTTCCCCATCACCAAGGGTATGTTTGGCAAGGTTGCGGGGCTGATTCGGGCGGTCGATGGCGTGAGCTTTGACATTCATGAAGGCGAATGCCTTGGATTGGTTGGGGAAAGCGGATCGGGAAAAACCACGGTGGCGAAAACCATACTTCGCGCGCTCGATCCGACCGGCGGGAGCGTTCTGTTCACACTGAATGGGCAGGAAGTCGATTTGGCAAAGGCCAGTCATGATGAACTCAAGCCCTTGCGCCGCCACATGCAGATGATCTTTCAGGACCCGTATTCGTCGCTGAATCCCCGCATGAACGTGTTCGATCTCGTGGGCGAGCCGTTGTTGATTCACGGGATGAAGAACCGGCGCGAGCGCGAGGAACACGTGCGAGCGCTGTTGCAGCAGGTCGGACTGAACCAGGAACACCTGCGCCGGTATCCGCATGCGTTTAGCGGAGGGCAACGACAGCGCATTGGCATCGCGCGGGCGCTGGCGCTGCATCCGAAGCTGATCGTCGCCGACGAGGCGGTATCGGCGTTGGATGTTTCGGTGCAGGCGCAAGTCCTGAATCTGTTGCAGGAACTGCAGCAGCGGCTCAATCTGACGTACCTCTTTGTGGCGCATGACTTGAGCGTGGTGCGGCACATCGCGGACCGAATCGCCGTGATGTACGCGGGGCAACTGGTCGAACTGGCGCCGGTTGACGACATCTTTGCGCGGCCGCGGCACCCGTACACGGAGGCGCTGTTGTCCGCGATTCCGGTGGCGGACCCCGCGAAGCGGCGCTCGCGTATCGTGTTGAAGGGCGAGGTCGCCGATCCGTCGAACCGGCCGGCCGGCTGCGCGTTTCATCCGCGGTGCATGTACCAGCAAGCGCAGTGCCGCGAGAAGGTCCCCGAGCTTGACGCGGTGGCGCCCGGGTGTTTCGCGCGCTGCCCTCTTGCGGGAGAACTCGATCTTCGCGGCGCGATCACGTAGCGCGCTTAACATACTGCGCAGTGCTACATACTGGCGGATGAGGACATCTGCCCTCCCATGCGCGCCGTCGCGGGGCCGGTCTTCGGCGTGGTAGTGTGGTTCCGGCGCGATTCGGCGCCGCCGGTGAAAGGAGAGCGGAACATGTTGACAGCGTCGTTGTTCGTGGCGATTGCTTCGCTGGCGCCGGGCGGCGTGTCCAGCGAACTGCGGAACACCGTCGATCTGGCGTTGCGCCAACAACTGCTGACCAGCGGGCAGACGCGGACCGAGATCGAACAATTCGTCTGCAAACGCGCGCCTGCCTGTACGGCGCCGGCATCGGCCGCGGACTGGACGCGGGACGCGGACGCGCTGCGGCGGGCCGTGCTCGAGGGCGTCGTCTACCGCGGCGCGCCGGCCGAGTGGCGCGAGGGTTCCGCGCGTATCGAGTGGGTTGGCGCTATCGAGACCGGGAAAGGCTACCGAATCCGGAAGTTGCGCTACGAGGCGATTCCAGGGTTCTGGATTCCCGCGCTCGTTTACGAACCTACTGGCCGGACCGGCAAGCTGCCGTGTGTGTTCAATGTCAATGGGCACGAACTGCTCGAGGGCAAGGCGAAGGCGTACGAGCAAATGCGCTCGATCAACCTTGCCAAGCGCGGCATTCTGTCGTTGCATCCGGAGTGGATCAACTGTGGCGAACTGCGCGTGGACGCGTTGGACCACAATGCCTCCGCGTATCTCGACCTGTGCGGCGTGAGCGGGCTGTCTATCTTCTACCAGGCGATGAAGCGGGGCTTGGACACGCTGTTGTCTTTGCCCAACGCCGACGCGGAGCGCGTGGCGATGACGGGACTTTCGGGCGGAGGTTGGCAAACGATACTCCTTAGCGCGCTGGACACGCGAATCAAACTGGCCGCGCCGGACGCGGGCTACACGGGAATCGCCGAGCGCGCGCGAAACATCAGCAACGTCGGCGATATCGAGCAAGCGCCACCGGATTTTGTGGCGACGACGGACTACGCCGGGCTGACGGCGCTGCTTGCGCCGCGGCCGGCATTGCTGCTGTACAACGCCCAGGACGACTGTTGTTTTGGCGCGGCGCTCGCTCGCGCGGCGGTTTACGAACCCGTGGTGGGTTTCTATACACTCTTCAACAAAGACGGCGATTTCGTATTTCACACTAACGAAGATCCGGGCAACCACAATTACGACAGGGACAACCGCGAGCAGTTCTATCGTTTCTACAATCGTCATTTCCTGCCCGAGTCCGATTGGGCTGACAGCGACATCTCCAGCGACGGCGAAATAAAGACGCTCGACGAATTGCGCGTGGGCGTACCGGCCGGCAACGCCACGTTTTACTCGATCGCGGACGGATTGCTGGCAAAACGTCCGGGCGCCGCTCCAGCGGACCCGCGGGCGGGTCTGCGCGAACTCCTTCGATTCAAACCGTTACAGGTCGATGACGCTGCACGGGTTGACGAGCGCACCGCAACGGGCGTCCGCATCGCGCTGTACCGGCTGCGCGTGGGGCCGTGGACCGTGCCCGCGGCCGTGATCGAGCCGGAAGGCGCGCCGCCAGTCTCGACGCGGATCATTTTCGCTGACCGAGGCAAGTTCCGCGCGCAGGCGCTCGTGACGGACCAGTGGGACGCTCACGCGCGCGTGGTGGTGATCGATCCGCTACTGATGGGCGAATGCAACGAACTCCGTGACCGGCCGCACCAATACGCGATGCTAATCGCCACGATTGGCGAGCGGCCCCTGGGTATCCAAGTGTCGCAGGTGCTCGCGGTGACGGACTGGGTTCGCAATACGTACGGCGCCGGCCCCGTGAGTCTTGCGGGCCAGGGCTGGAACGCCGGCATAGCCGCCTTGGCCGCCGGAGCTCTTGCGCCGGCGCCCTACGAGGTCGTGTCCGCTCAAGGGGCCCCAACATCGCTCAAGGTTGTTATCCAGAAACGCGTGCGCTACGAGGACGTTCCGGCATTGTTCTGCTTCGGTATTCTCGAAGCGTTTGACGTTGCGCAACTGCGCGCGTTGTGCCAGGCCGGGGCCGTCGAGGTCAGCAACAGCGACGACGCGCCGAAAACTCAAGATCGGTAGAGGTGGCCGACCGAAGATCTTTCGGCCGTGGCGCCTCTGAGGAGAGTGTTCCGTACAACATCCCCTATATGTATAGGCTATCTGTTTCGGCTAATCGCACGTTTGGATGCGTTGAGCGGATAGGTCGAATAGGACCTATAGGACCTATGGGACCTATGGGACCTATGGGACGAATAGGAGGCGTGTGTCGAAACGAGGGTCTGTTGGGCAGGGCCGCTTGACGGGCGGGGCTATAAACTTGGTGAGACGAGGGTTGTTTGGTTTACAAATAATGATGAATATAGTAGTAGTGAGCGAATCTTCGTGGTTGGATTAAGTCGGGCAAGTCTTGGAGGGTATGAGCGATGTTTCGGATTGGTCTTTGCTATCCGATGAGTTGGGACGTTGGAGAGGTACGCGGACATCTTGCGCGGCTGCGGAAGTTCGGCTATGAGGGTATCGAGTTCTGGCCAGTCAGCCTGGATAAGATGGACATCGCGGAGTTGGCGGATATCCTTCAGGACACCGGTGTTGCATGTGCGCAGATCTGTCCGTACTTCGATTTCGTGCATGGCCAGGAGAAGTGGGACGAGACGCTGCGGATCGCGGAGCGGTACGTGTCGTGGTCGCTGCAATTGGGTAAGCCGCTGATCCGGGTGTTCACGGGGCCGGGCGTGGGGCCGGCGGAGGCGACGGTGGAACAGTGGGAGGCGGCGTTCCGGGGGTTGCAGCGGGTCTGTGATATGGCGGCGCCGCACGGGATTCGGTTGGCGCTCGAATGCCATGGGGGCAGCCTCATGGCGGACTCGCCGGGGGCGTTGCGGCTGCTCGCGGGGGTCGGGCGTCCAAATCTGGGTGTCAATCCGCAGCTCCCCCTCAAAGACGGCCACGAGACCATCGACACGACCATCGAACAACTCGGTCACGTGACGTGGCACATGCACACGCACAATTACACGGCGCTGGTCGGTGGTCACTTGCTTCCCTTGGCGGAGGGTGTGCTCGACTACGGCGAGACTCTGCCGCGGCTGATGGCGAAAGGGTTCGATGGCTACGTTTCGATTGAGCATGCGAATCATGAAGGCAGGCGGGACCCGTGGGAGATTGCGGAGATCGAGGGAGCGTATCTGACGAAGCTGCGGGAGGAACTGAGCAGGAGAAATCAATGAAGAAGGCACGGACTACTGAGAAGAACAAGCTTCGTCCTGAGTATCGCCGCGAAGACCTTGGAAAGGGCGTCCGCGGCAAGTACTTGGCGGCTTATCGAAAAGGTTCAAACTTGGTCTTGCTTAGTCCGGATGTCGCCAAGGCGTTTCCGACGTCGGAGGCCGTTAATGAGGCGCTCCGCGCAGTGCTCGAATTGACCGAAAAAACGCAGCGCAGCGTAGCCGCAACCAAAGTGAAATAAAGAAAGAGACGATCCACAGATTTCACAGGTTTTCGCAGATTGAAGAAAGGGAAATTACGACAGGAATTCGCGATTCTGAACGTGAGTAGTACAGATTCAATAGAGGGAGATAACGACGGAAAGTCAGTAAGCTGCGGCTCAAAGGCACAGAATTGGCGACGTTATTTTGTCGAAGCGTACAAGGCGTACCTTCATGATCTGGACGCCACAGATATTGCGTCAATCGGGAAGGCCCGTGACCGGTTCGTGACGTTGTTTGCGGGACAGGACGTTCATCGGTGCGACACCGGTTATTTGCTCTTTCGGAGTTTCTGTCAGCGTGTGGCCGTGCAGGCGATGGAGAGGCTGACGAAAGAACATTGGTCGGCTGGTGGTGAGGAGTATTTTAGCAAGCTGGAAGAGCCGGCGTTCGTACGGCTTCTCGAACAGAATGGCCTTGAGGCAGTCGGTGAGCTGGGGGGCTTCACTTTCGAAGAGACTCCGGAGTTTATGGCTGAAACCTTCTCGAAGTATGTTTCTCCGTCCGTTCGCGCGTATTTGGAAATCCGAAAGCAGGAACTCGGCGAGCGGTTCCAGACCGACGGGGGTCTGTGCATCTCGCTTGAGCGCGTTGGCGAGCGGGTAATCGCTTGGGATCGCTACCTCGCAGAGTATCGTAAGACGCCCTTGAAAGCTGACGCGCAACATTATTATGAAGCCTACCTGGGCACATTGTTAAGTGGCCTTGACAACTCCCTGGTTTTCCGGCGCGTTGACAAGCCGAGCCGAGAAAACCAATTCAATATGGTTGACACATCGACCAGCGAACAGTATGTAATGCCGACCGAGACGCGGGAGGTCTTGAAGAACTACTTCCGGAAACACCCGCACAGCAAGAGCGGCAAAATCGTCGCGGAGTACTATCGGATAGCTGAAAAGAACGGGTTTCGGTTAACCGCCGAGGTCGAGGAGTTTGTTCGCGCCAAGGGCATTAAGTGGGCTTCCGAAGGGGTGGATTTCCTGCGTTGACCAATTCGCAGGGTGGTGGCGAAGAGCACCCAACCACGGA
This sequence comes from Candidatus Hydrogenedentota bacterium, assembly GCA_016215105.1. GTDB lineage: Bacteria > Hydrogenedentota > Hydrogenedentia > Hydrogenedentales > SLHB01 > JACRLJ01. Next base: position 12,062 of record JACRLJ010000027.1, on the reverse strand, counting down.
ACACACGGAATACACGGAATACACGGAATACACGGAATACACGGAAGAAGAAAGAGCGAGGGCTGCCGCCGGGAGAGACCATGATCGGGACCAGGGTTGGGGCCGTGGCAAGAGATGCGGTTTTGGCAAAACTGCGCCGCGCCGACTTCTGGGTCGCAATGTTCATCCCTTTCAGGGATGGGACGTGGTGGGCTACGGTACCCTGGGTAGGCCACCTTCGCAAAGCCTTCGGTGGCCAACCCAGGGCTTTGATGTTTATCGCCTTCGGCGAAAACCGAAGCGGCCTACGGGAGCGTTGATTTTGCGAGAGACAGAAATCCAATCCGAACCACGATGAAGATAGAGCTATTCGGCGCCTTCTCCCAGGATTTCCAAGCATTGCCGGTGCGCGCAAAGACGCCCATGACGCCGTCCTGGCAAGTCAACGGCCTCAGGGGCGGCGGCCGTCAATCTCGCTGTAGGGCCCGGTACCACTTTCGACGCCGTAAAGAGTCTCGAAGACGCCGTATTGGAGTAGAACCAAGAATAGTCCGAACGCGGCACACCACAACGCGGGCACGAGCCAATGGAAGCGGCGCGTCGGTCCGAGCATGATTACGTTTACCAATGACGGTGGTCCGAAGAAGAAGCAAAAAGAATGAATCTGGTAGAAGGCCGGACCTATCAAGCCACGGCTGCGTCGTACTCCCACAGTCGCCAGAAGAATCACTTCTACGGCGATGCCGATTAGGACAAACGCGGAAACGGAGACGAGGTATAGAGAGAGGCGCCGGTGCGGCCGTATGAATTTGCCGATAAGAATTGAATAGACTGCGCCGGCGGCAAAACTGGCAGGTATCGAACATAAGGTCCCGAAGCTTTCCATGGTGTCTTCGTTCCTTTCGGGCGGCCCACTGCCTGGAGTCACTTGCCCGTGCTTGTCGCGCATTCACTATGCAGGAACGTAGAATGGTGGGGCAAGTCTAGGATTCCGGCCAGAAAGTCCGCTTTATGGCCGCGCCTGTAGTGTAGTGAGTTATGCCGATGACATCTTATCCTTGGACGCGAAAGCCGCGAAAAGCGGGGACAGACACGCTTTTCCAACTGCCGTAAAGCGAGTCAGTCCCCGGTTTTCGCTCGATTGCGGAGTTCAGTTGAGTCGCTTCAATCTTGGATCACTACACTTGGTTTGGGTTGTTGTCTGAATCGGCGTCGAGCGGTTGGCGCTACACGTAGCGGAGGTGAGATGTGTTGACAGCGTTGGTCTGGGCGGGTGTGATACACGGCATGCTGATGGCGGTTCCGGCTGATGAGAATAGCGCCGCGGCGTTTCCCGAGGTGGATGCGTTACCGGAATTGAAGGACTTGCCGGACCTGTTCTTGATGCGGGATGGGACGCGGGTGACGAGTCGGGAGGATTGGGGGAAGCGGCGGCGGGAGTTAATCGAACTTCTGCTTCACTATGAGTACGGGCATATGCCGCCCGCGCCGGGGGACGTGGTGGCGGAGGAAGTGGTGGAGCATGCGGCGCTGGACGGGAAGGCGATCTCGCGGGAGTTGACGTTGGCGATGGGGCCGGAGCCGCGGTTCCGGATGAAGGTAGGGGTGCTGCTGCCGGCGACGGGCGGACCGCGGTTTCCCGTGGTGATCGCGATTGACCCGGTGTGGCAGGCGCATGTGGTTCCGACGGCGCGTCAGGTGATTGCGCGGGGTTATGCGTTTGCGGGGATGTGGTATTTCGACGCGGACGACGACAAGGGAACGCGAACGCAGGGGGTGTACCCTCATTATCCGGACTACGATTGGGGGACGCTGGCGGCGTGGGCGTGGGGGTGCATGAGACTGACGGATTATCTTTGCACGCTGCCGGAGATTGACTCGGCGCATATGGCGGTGACGGGGCATTCGCGGACGGGTAAGGCGGCGCTGTTGGCCGGGGCGTTGGACGAGCGGTTCGCGCTGGTCGCGCCGCATGCGTCCGGGACGGGCGGGGCGGGGGCGCTGCGTATTGCGGACAAGGACTGCGAGACGCTGGAGGCGATCACGGACCCGAAACGCTTCTACTACTGGTTTCATCCGCGTCTGCGGACGTTTGCGGGGAAGGAAACGCGGCTGCCGATCGATCAGCATTTCGTGAAGGCGTTGGTGGCGCCGCGGGCGTTTCTGTCGCTCGAAGCGCGGGGCGATCAGTGGTCGAATCCGTTGGGGATGCAAGCGACGCATAAGGCGACGGAGACGGTGTTTCAGTTTCTGGGCGCGGGAGAGAAGATCGCGTTGCACGAGCGGCCTGGCGGGCATGACATGGTCCCGGAGGATTGGGAGGCGTTGCTAGATTTCGCGGACCATGTGTTCTTCGGCAAAGCGCTGACGGGAACGTACAACAACTGGCCGTATCCGGGTGTGAAGTGAGAAGAAAAAAAAGAGAGATTGATCCACAGATTTCACCGATGTTCACAGCGCGGTGTCGCCGCAGCCAAATTGACGTTGCCGCAAAAGAACGCATAGAACGCATAGAAGGGAACAAGAGATTGGCATCCACAGATTCGCACAGATGAAGATTTTCGAACAGGTAAAGAGCACGGCGGAAATTCACGAAATTCAACGTGTCGGAGATCGCGGCGCCGTCTTTGGCGTGCTATACTTGTGATTGATTGAAGTCGTTGCCGGGAAGTTCTTGAACGACGAGGATATGAGATGCATAAGGTGATAGAAGTTCAGCCGCTCGACGGATTCAAGCTGGCGCTTACGTTTGATGACGGCACGAAAGGCGTCGTGGATCTATCCGATTTGGCGGGAAGGGGCGTGTTCTCGCTATGGCTCGAGGCCGGAGTGTTTCAGAATGTCCGGATCGGTTCGTCGGGTGAATTGGCTTGGGGAGATGAGGTCGACCTGTGTCCCGATTCGCTTTATCTGCGGGTCACGGGGAAGAGCGTTGATGAGGTGCTTTCAGCGGTAGCGTCTAGTCCTGCCCATGCCTGAGATTAGCCGTTTCTTTGGCATCGTGATCAAGATGTATTTTGACGATCACAACCCTCCTCATTTCCACGCGGAATACGGTGGTCAGCAGGTTCTCGTGGACATCAATAACCTATCGGTGTTTTCGGGACGTCTCGCGCCCCGTGCGATGGGTTTGGTGATCGAGTGGGCGGCATTGCGCCAGAGGGAGCTTCTGGAAGATTGGCAACGGGCGCGAGCGCTGGAGTCTCTTCAGAAGATAGACCCGCTCGAGTAAGATGCGGCGATTGTTCGGACTTCTCGAGTCATCTCTCGCGCGCGATGTATCACACTGTTAACTTCCAGCGAATTTCGTTTCGAGGTTGATCAGGCCTTCGATGAATGCAGGTGTCATGGGGAATGGTCCAGGGTAGTCACGCCATTCGACGTGGCCGTCCATAAAGAGGACGTAGCCGCCTTGGCGCCAGTGGTGACCCGGGCGTTCGATGATCACGGGGATCCTTTTCCGTACAGACGAGATAATAGCGTCGTTGTTGATTTCGACAATGAAGGATCGTTCGACGCCTTGTCGAAGCAGTACGGCGCGACCTAATGTGCCTGCGCGTGTCCTGTATGGTATGGGAAGGTCGCGATCGAACCCGAGATGGTTGCGTAGCGCGTCGCGGTACGCCGCCAGAAGGGCCAAACCTTCGAGTTCATCGAACACTGCGTAGCCAAGATACCAGTAGCATTGGTCATCAACCTGCGGTCGATTCTCAGGTGACTCGCTTTGCCCCTTGGTGGAATACGCTGTGTTCGGGCAAACAAGAAGTGTAGCGTCGGTCGCATATTTCGGGAAGATGTATTCGGCTCTAAACATGAAGTGGCCCGGGCGAGCGTCAAGAGCGGGGAATCGGTCCTGGTGTTCGTTGGAATATGCCGCTAATGCCGTGCCCAGTTGCCGCAGGTTGGCATCGCAGCGACGAGGTTTACCCCAGCTATGCCACCAGCTTCCTGTCGATGGTACTCTAATTTCGTAAATCTTGCGCAGCGGCTTGACTGACGAAATTGCTGGAGTTGAATTGGCGGAATAAGGCGTACCTTCTGCGACTTTAGTGGGTAGGAGAAAGATCCCTGTTACCTGGTGGTCACGAAACGCGAAGTGTACACCTATACCTGCGCGCCAAGTCCTCCAATACAAGCGGTCATTGACGAGCACCCCTTCGCAGTTGCTCCGCCACCGCCATTCTCCGGCCTCATTAATAACCATCGGGGACATCTTCTTTGTTGAAACTGGCCGATCCACCACGGCGTACACGTCGTCCATGGTGGACCCAACCTGGACCTTGTCCGCGAAGAAGTGCCGTGGTTCATGGTATGCGACCCCCTTCAACGTGCCGCCCTCGACATGGAATTCGACACCGCCGGGATACATCACATAGGAGTCCGACGACAGGTGAAGTCGCGTGTAAACTTTGTAATCTGCCCAGTAAGCGCCCCTGATTTCCAACGGTGTACCGAAGCGTTGAAACATTTCCTCAGCAGTCATCTTATCGATGAGAGACGGCGCCTCGTCGTCGTGGAAGGCTGCGCGGAAGGCTTCAGGGGTGACGGGAGTGGGTTCGGGTATGTCAGGGCCGTTGATGATGGCTTCGGCTTCGGCTCGGGAGATGGCGTCGATGGGCCATGAGGGCGCGGGTGTTTTGGAGTACAGGACGCCGCACGTGATGAGGAGAACGAGGGAGCCGCAGATTGCCGTGATACGAGCGCTTCGTTTGGACATTGTGTACCCCCGAAACTCTGGCTGGCCTTTGCGTTGCGAGGCCTATAGGAAGTTTACCGCGAGATGGGGCGAATTCGCAATTTCGGGGAAGGGGGAAAGAAACGCGTCAAACCACGGAACACACGGAATACACAGCGCGGCGTAGCCGCGACCAAAATGGGTACGGCGGCAGACACTCAGTCACAATAGGGCGGCGCCCTGAGGGTCTGACAAATGGTGGCGGCGCGTGCGCCTCGGGAGGGTCGGCGTCCCCGCCGACCATCGTCGCTCATACATCCACCGTTCGGCAAGGACCTCTTCGCGCGCTCGACGGAACTACCCCCTTTGCGCGTTACCCGTGCCAAGGCCGGTCGGCGAGGACGCCGACCCTCCCGCGCGAACTTCTGCGAAGAACGGAATGAAGATGACGGATAGTGGTACGGGAAGGAAAAAGGAGATGGGAAAAGGCGGCAGTGTTCTTGTTAGCCCCAGCGGACTTTTCGGGCTTGTTCGGCGAGCCAGTCGCATTGGAGGGCGAGGCGTTCGAGCCATTCGCCGGCGGTGAATCCGGCGACTTTTCCTGCGTGTTGTTCGATTTGGTAGGAGACGGTGGCGATGTGTTTGACGCCGACGGCGTAGTAGAGGGCGACCAACTCGTGCAGCGAGAGCGAGCGGAATTTCTGGTAGTGGTAGAGGACGAGATCGACGCGTTTGGCGAGGCGGTCGGGCTTCATGGTCGTCCGTATGGCGAGGTTTGACAGGGCGTACGAGAGGTCCTCGAGGTAGCAGCCGTCCCCGGCGAATTCGAGATCGAGAATGCCTACCAGTTCTTCGTCTCGGAAGAGCAGATTGCCGCTGTGCCAATCGCCGTGGATGAGACCGGTCTCGAAGCGGCTGCGCGCTTCGTAGCTGAGTTCCTCGGAGGCGGTTTTCAAGAAGAGGGCGATCCGGTTGCAGTAATCGTCCATGATGGGCGTGTCGCCCTTTTCCTTGGCGCGCTCGTAGAGTTTGGCGAAGGATGCGCGGGGAACTTCGCTGAAGCGCCACATGCGGGCGTCGCGTTCGGGGCGGGGAAAATCGCGGCACACCTCGTGGAAACGTCCGAGCGCCTTGGAGGACACGAGCAGCGTTTGACCGGTGACTACCATGGGGTCGCCTTCGACGAACTGCTGGAGTTCGAGCGCCCACGTGTCGGCCTCGACGATGCGTTTGCCGTTGCGGGCGGGCTGTATGCGGGCGACGGGCAGATCGTTCTTGGCGAGGTGGTCCGACAGGCGGTGTTGAAAACGCAACGCATCGAGCACGTGCGGATCGCGCTTGTAGGTCTTGACGAGAAACTTGCCTTCGCCGGTCTCGACAATCAGTTTGCGATGGCGCCGCTGGTGGGCGTCGGGCATTTCGTGGGGCAGTCCCACCCGTCCCAAATCGTAGTGCTCGCGGATGGTCTCCGCGAGCACTTCCGCTCCGCTGAGTTTCGAGGTCACTTTACGGCGAGGTCCTTTTCCGATTCCTTGTTTTTCAGAAGGTCGTCTTTTTTCCACCAGGTGGGTTTCATCACGCGCTTGGCGTAGAGTTTCTCGCCCTGATCCATGTAGTGGGGCGATGCGGGGTCGGCGCTTTGTCCCCAGGGCGTGGCGGAAAACGACTCGATGCCGTCCTTGCGCATGAACATTAGAATCGTGGCCATGGAACCTTGTTTGGCGACGAACACTCCCGAGCCCTTCGTTTCTTCTTCTCCCTCGGTATCGCGCAGGGTGTCGGTCTGATTCATTTTGTCTTTGCCGCCGCCGAACTCGGCGCCGTCGGTACCGAAGAGTTTTCCGCCGCGGCCGACTTTGTAAATATCGCCCCAGGTGACACCGAGTTTGCCGTAACCGGCTTTCATCAGCGCCAGCGTATCGCTGAGCAACGTGAGCAGCTTGACCTGCTCACCTTCGTTCAGGGATTTTTCGTTGGCGATAGCGGCGACGTCCACGCCGTTGTCCTGCTGTGCTTTGAGCCTCCAGTACATGACTACCGGCGCGGCGACGCTGTCCGTGGTGTACTCGCAATTCCAGGCCAGAATGTCGTTCACGGCCTTGGCGAATTCGGGGTCCTGCATTCGGGCGGCGCCGAACGCGTCGACAGCTTTCTTGAGCGCTTTCTGCCAGGCGGGGACCAGTTCGTCGTACACGTCCATGGCGTAGGCGATGGCTTCTTCCTTGGTGACCGAGGCGTCGGCGTCAAGCAAGTGGACGATGCGCCTTCCGCGCGCGTTGTTGGAGTCCCACGACACGTTGTAGAGATACTTCTTGTATTTGTCCGGAGTCATGGGGGAGTTCTTCATCATGTTTTCCGGGCTGACATTGCAGTTCGCAAAATACCCTTGGGGCGGGTTCTTGCATTGGACGAGTTCCTTGATATCGTGAATTCCCAGCCACTTCGTTGCGGAAATGTTGCCTGGGACCGGCGCGTCCCAGTCGTAGCCGTCGGGCCGGATCGGCACGCGTCCGCCGCGGATGTATTCGATATTGCCGTCCGTATCGGCGAACATGAGGTTCTGTTCCATCATCTGGTTCATACCGAGTGCGGCGTAGAATTCGCTGGCGTTTTTCGCGAGGCACATCGCGTACATTTGTTCAAATAGGGCGCCGGCCTGATCGAAGTAGGGTGACGCGCCCACATAGGCGACACCGTTCTTGTCGGGCTCGGAGATGAGCGGTCCAAGTTTGGTATACCCGGCGGGCCGCACGACGGGGTCTTTTCCCTTCACTTTGATGATGATCTGCTTCATCTCGATATCAACCATCTGCCCGTCATATTCATATTGCGGCTTGAGCATGTTCGAGAAGTTGACCTTCATTTCGTAGCAGTCCGAGGTATCGGGTCCTCCGGTGGTGCATGCCCAGCCAACGTGCTCGTTGTGCCCGAGCGCAATGATGGGCGAGCCGACGAGCATGAAACCGTTCATGTGCAGCGCGCCGCCATCGACGCGCGCCTCGTAGAATTTCGCGAGGCCGGTCCAGGTGAGATGGGGATCGGTCAACAGGATGGCGCAGCCGTCGGCGGATCGGGCGGGCGCGACGGCCCACTCATTTGATCCAATGCCGGGATCCTTTTTGCGGTGGTTGTAGTCGTCCATAATGGCCCCGATAGGCCAGCGCAGAATCATGGCGCGGCCGACGGCGGCGCAGTGCCATCCCTGGAGGTCCAGCGCGGCTTCGGGTTTCTTTTCCGGGTGTTCGGCCATGTAGGCCTGGACGCCTCGGACGTAGGCATCACCGATTGCGCGGAGTTGAGGGGGCGCGGACTTCCAGAACAGTTCGCAAAGTTCGCCGTTGCGGGCCAATTGCATGAAGTAGTCCATCTTAATGACGTCCTCATCCGGTCCGGTGACTTCGGCCAAGCATCCGAGGGCGGTGCGCACGTTGAGGAAGATGTCTTCGAGGCGATCCTCGGCCTGACAATACCCGACCGCGTATGCGGCGTCGGCCTCGGTGTCCGCGTAGATGTGCGGTACCCCCCACGTGTCGCGATAGACCTTTGCCGAGCGCGGCGCGGCCTCGGGCGCGGCCGGAGTAGGTGGCGCGGGAGCCGCAGGGGGCGTGGTTGGCGCGGGTGTCGCGGAAGGCGCGGCCGCATCTGGAGGGGTAGCGGGCTTCGCGGCGGTTTGCGCCGTTGCGGTTTCGGGCGGGGCTGACGTGGTACCGGCGGGTTTCTCGATCGGGGCCGGTCCGACGCAACTTACGAAAAGGAACGCGATAAGAAAAGCGGATGCAGCGTGCATAGCGATTCGGCGAATCATGGCAACCTCCTCTTGATCTAACTTCGCAAGACCACTATTGTAACGACGACGCCGGCTGGATGAAAGCCTTTGTTTTCGGAGGCCGTGGGCAATGGCCCGCGTTCCCGCGGACGTATTCACGAGTCGAGAGTTGACGGCGCCGGGTTTTGGCGCCAGAGGACACAGTATGAAGCGCATCATTCAGGTCGGCGTCGGCAGCATGGGCCGGGTGTGGACGGATCGGGTCGCGGATTCGCGCAAGTGGGAGACGGTGGCGTACGTAGACACCAACAGGCGAGCGCTGGCGGAAGCGGCGGCGCGCCACAAGGTACCCAAGTCCCGGTGCTACACGGATTTGTCGCGGGCGTTGCGCGAGGTCGAGGCCGATGCGTTGCTCGATGTGACCCCGCCCAAGATCCGGAAGGGGGTCTGTTGCGCGGCGTTCGAGCACGGCTTGCACGTGTTGTCGGAGAAGCCGCTGGCGGACTCGGTGGCGAACGCAAAGGCTATTGTGACGCGCGCGGCGAGATACAAGCGCACGTACATGGTGGCGCAGAACTACCGGTTTCAAGCGCCGACGCAAACCGCGAAGCGTTTTCTCGAGTCCGGCAAACTTGGCGACGTGGGGTATGCGGGCGTGCGGTTTCACAAAGGGCCGCACTTCGGCGGGTTCCGCGAGGAGATGGCGTATCCGCTGGTATTGGACATGTCTATCCATCATGTGGACATGATGCGGTGCATACTGGGCGCCGATGTCTACGCGGTCCAGGCGGTGAGTGTCAATGCGCCGTGGAACTGGAACAAGGGCGACGCGACGATCCTGGCGCAAGTGGAGATGGACAACGGAATCGCGGTGAATTATTTCGGGAGCTGGGTGGCCTCGGGTTGGGAAACGCCCTGGAACGCCGACTGGCGGATCGAGGGGAGCAAGGGCGCGTTGCTTTGGGAGAATGACGAGTTCTTCTTCTCGAACAAGGCCTCGAAGCGGCGCGCGGTTCCGCAGGTGAAATGGCCGGTGGTTCACCAAGCGTATGTGTTGAAGGCGTTCGGCGATGCGCTCGAGAAGGGAGAAGAGCCAGAGACGAGCGGCCGGCGCAATTTGAACAGCTTCGCCGCCACCTATGCGATTGTTCGGGCCGTGCGGGAGAAGCGCCGGGTGCTTGTCAGCGAGTTGCTCGAGTGATTCGCATGAGGTCCATCGGGCGCCGCGGGCAGTTCGGGAAGAAAGAAGGCGTTTAGCCGTGACTGTTGAACTTGGGGAAGAGCGCCGCTATGGCGCGGCGCCAATTTTCTTTATAGCGCTGTTCTTCATTTTGCTGGCGCCGGTATTTTGGAGGCTCACGCATGTGCGTCCCGCGACCATTCCGGAAGCCTATGAGAACGCCGACCTCTATCAGACGATTTATCCCACGTTTTCCTACGGTTTTTCCCGAGTAGCGAACGGCGGGATCCCTCTCTGGAACCCGAAACAACTGTGCGGGGCGCCGTTTCAAGCCGATCCGCGCGCGGGGTTGTTTCAGCCCCTGAACGCGGTGTTCCTGGCGGCGCCGGCGGCGCGGGCTCTGGCGGCGCACGCGTTCATCTCGCTGTTTCTTATGGGCACATTCTTTTCGTTGTTTGGCCGCTCGATGGGGCTTCGCTACACGCCAGCCTTGCTGGGCGGCGTGGTATACGCGTTGTGCGGGGCGAGCATATCAGCCATATCGCGCCCCGCGATGGCCAGTGTCTTGGTGTGGTCGGCGTTCACATTCTGGATTGCGCGCGAGTACGTCACGCAGTTCCGCTACCGGACCGCGGTCCTTGCGGGCGTGGGCATTGCTCTTCAGGCGTTATCCGGCGCAAACGCGCTTGCGCTCGCCATGCTGGGACTCTTGGTGTCGTATACGGTTTTCTGGAGCGTCTTCCCGCAGCCTTCTCAGGCGCGGTGGCGGAACGGGGAGAAGACGCGCCGCTTTCCATCGTTGCCTGACCGGTTAGTTGGGCTTGTGATTGCCGTAGCGATTGGGCTCGCAATTTCCGCGGCGCAATGGGCGCCGACTCTGGCGGCGATGACGCGAATGGCGCGTCCCGGCGCGTTTGTCTGGAATTTCGCGGCTGCGGGCCAACTGCCACTCACCGGCAAGGAACTGTTGGGGCAATTTCTTCTGCCGCGTCCGGGACTAGTTCCTCACGTGGCCTATGCCGGCCTGGTGACTTTGCTGCTGGCGGCGGTGGCGTTGTTTTGCCGCAACCGGTGGCGCGACGCGGGTTTTTTTGCCGGAGCGCTTCCTCTACTCTACGGCCTCTACCTGTGGCTTCCCAAGGGGAACGCCGAGTCATTTCCCATCGCGGCGCTGTTGTACCCGGCGGCGTTTTCCGTGTCGGTACTGGCGGCGATTGGGGCCGATCGACTGCTTTCGCCGCGTGGCGCGCACAGTCCGCGAGTACGGTTTCCGGCGCTACTGATGGTGGGATCAGCGGGGTTGTTGTTTTATGCGTCAGGAGAATTGTCGCGGGGTTATCTTGCCGCGTTTGCGGCGTTGGTGTTTCCGGCGGTCCTGATTCGCGTCCGATGGATGAGCGCGGCGAGCGCGTTCCTGGTGGCGCTACTGCTGGTCGTGGACTTGGGTGTAGCGAATACGAACGCGTTCTATCATCCATACGTCAACGCGCCGGCGTGTTACGACAGCTACGCCGCCAGCGTGCGGGCCGCGGAAGAACAGTCCATGGGTGGCCGGGTCCAGATCGTTTCCGGGCCCGTTGATATGGGTATGTCCAACGCGTTGGGTATGCTAACGCCATTGAGCGTTGCCGGCGCGCCGGCCGCGGCGTTGACCCGTGATCAAGCGCGGTGGTGGAGCCTTCTTTCCGGTCCTGAAGAAAGTCCTGGTCAGCGGCAAATGGCGGTCGTATCGGCGCAGGCGAGTCAACCCAAGCTCTTGAACGTCATGGCGGTCCACGCTCTCTTGGTAGCGCCGGGCTCACAGAGTTTTGCAGGCCGCTGGGAGGGCGCGGGCCCCGCCATTCGCGAAGTGCGGGTGGAAGGTTCCGCGCGGCTGTTTGTCAATGACGATGCGCTTCCGCGCGCGTACTGGGCGCCTCAATGGCGCGTGGCGCCGGGTGTGGACGGCGCGCTGGAGGTATTGGCGGACCCGGGATTTGATCCGTCGCGTTCGTGCGTCTTGGATTCATCGGCGCCCGGATTCGCGCGCGTCGCGGAGAGTTTGCCGGCGGTTACGGCCGACCCAGTTGGATTGAGTTACCGCGACGCGACGTGTAGCGTGACGGACTTGGCGCACGATCAAGTGCGCGTTACGACGCGGGCGCCTCAGGCGGGTGTGCTTGTCTTGGCGGACAGCTTTGCGCCGGGCTGGAAGGCTCGGCTGGATGGACGGCCCTGCCCGCTGGCGCGCGTGAACGGGCTGTGCCGGGGGGTGGCGCTGCCCGCGGGGGAACATGAGGTCGTGTTTGACTACGATCCGATTAGCTTCGAGGTCGGCCGGGCCGTTTCGCTTGCCAGTCTGACGTTATTGGTGTGCGCTGGCGTGATCGGGTTGGCGAAGGCGTGGTGATTGGGTCTGGGGGCTGGGGTCTAGGGTCTAGGTGTCTGGTCCTGATATAGGTTGACAGGTGGAGGACCTGTTA
>JACRLJ010000088.1:52224-75091 GCA_016215105.1 Candidatus Hydrogenedentota bacterium | reverse complement strand
TCTCCCCGCCGCGCGAATTGTGCGTTTTTGGTTACGACTGCTTGTTCGCTATACTGGCGCGCAAGGTACAGCGAATTCTCGCGTATCCGGGAGAGACAAGGGCTCCAGGCTGCGGTAAGCGACGGGGCAATCCCTGCTTGGCCTGATTGTGCAGTATAGAAGTAGGAAGGAGAAGTACACGTGATTTCCATTCTGACCTCGGACGAGGCGGTCCGGTTGATTCCTAATGGCGCGACAGTGGCGGTGAATCCACTGCCAATCGAAGACGTGTTTTCGGCGTTCGGGCGCGTCTTCGAGGCGACGGGCGCGCCAAATGGACTGACTATTGTGTGGACGGCGGGCATCGGTCCGTTCAGCGAAGAGCGCAAGGGAATGAATCACTTCGCCTACCCAGGCATGGTGAAGCGCCTAATCGGCGGGCACTACGGTCTGAATCATCTCTTGGGCAAGATGGTGGCGTTGGAGCAGGTGGAAGCATACAACCTGCCCCAGGGGGCGATCTCGCAGTTGTACCGGGAGATTGCGGCCAAGCGTACCGGCCTCATCACAAAGGTAGGTTTGGGCACGTTCGTTGATCCGCGGCAAGACGGGGGCAAGGTGAACGAGCGCACCAAGTCGAGCGAGGACTTGGTCGAGCTTATACAAATTGGGAAGCAGGAGCTGCTCCGTTACAAGACTTTCCAGTTGGACATCGGCATCATTCGCGGCACTTCGGTGGACCCACAGGGCAATCTGACCAACGAAGATGATGCGTTCAGCATGGAGGCGCTCGAGCTTGCCATGGCGGTGAAGAATTGCGGCGGAAAAGTGATCGCGCAGGTGGCGCGGCTTCTTGACGAGCCGGCGAACCCGCATCACGTGTGCGTTCCAGGAATCTTCATCGATTACGTGGTAGTCGCCTCATCGAAGGAATTGCATCCGCACACGCTGTTTGTCCAAGAAGATCCGTCTTATACCGGCAAGGTACGGGCGTCGTTAGACGCGGAGTTTCGTCCGGTTCCTTTGTGCGCCGAAAAGGTAATTTGCCGGCGCGCGGCAATGGAGTTGAGGCCGGACACCAACGTGAACCTGGGCGTGGGGATTCCAATGGGCGTTGCGGGCGTGGCGTTTGAGGAAGGCATGCTGCACCGGATCACCTTCAATACCGAAGTTGGCGCTATTGGCGGGCTGCCCGAAGGAGGGCGCAACTTTGGCCCTGCCAAGAATCCGACGGCGTTCATGTCGCAGGCCCAGATGTTCGATTTCTACGATGGCGGCGGGCTGGACTTGGCGTGTATTGGACTGGCTCAGGCCGACGTGAACGGAAACGTCAACGTAAGCAAGCTTGGGCCGAGGCTAATCGGCTGTGGAGGCTTTATCAACATCACGCAATCCTCGAAGGAGTGTATCTTCTGTGGCGAATTTCGCGCGGGCGGTTTGGACGTCGCGGTGGAGAATGGCGCGGTCGTCATTCGGCGCGAAGGGAAGACCAGTAAGTTCCTTCATGCGGTTCAGCAGATCACGTTTAGTGGCGAGTTCGCGCGCACCCAGGGACTTCGCATCCTGTTTGTTACCGAGCGCTGTGTATTCCGTTTGACGCCCGATGGGCTGCTGCTGTCCGAAGTCGCTCCCGGGATTGATATCGAGCGCGATATTGTCGGGCAGATGGAGTTCAAACCCATAGTGCCAGCCGACGTGCCGCTTATGGACCCGCGCATCTTCCGAGATGAGGCCATGGGGATTAGCGCGGAGTTTTTTGGATCGGCGCATTAAACGTGCGCTGGTGTTTGATTGGACCTGCCGGGCTCGCGCACCTAGGCGGTGGTGGCGGGGGCCGTGTCCGGTTTTTCGGGCGCCGCGGCTGAAGGGGCGCTGGTCTCGCCGTTTCGCGGAGATCGCCGTGACTTTGCCAGTTCCTGTTGAACTTTGCGCGTGTGTTCTTCGCACCATTTTTCGTGCGACTGATCGCCGGTTTGGCCTTTGTCGCGGTGCTCGAGTTCTTCGATCTGCGCGGAGCGCCCGTAGATGAGCACCCGATCACCGCGGCGTATATAGGTGGCTCCGGTGGGCGCGCCGACGAAATCGCCGCTGGCGCGATGGATGCCCAATACCTGTATTCCTTCATCGCCGAGACGCAGCTCGATCAGGTTCTTCCCGCATAGCCAGTGTTCAGGGGTGATTCCAAATTCAATCACGGTGTAGCCCTCGGATAGGCGGAGCAGGCCCTGGTAGTCGACAACGTCGAGCTTGGTGAACCGCTTCAGCGCCCATCCGGTTGCCGTCATGATCGCGGAATCGATCATGGGGCTGCGGGAGACGAGCCACAGCAGCAATAGACCGAGCGCAACGATGAACAGCGCGTAAACGAACTCGATCACGGGATTCTCTGCTGTCCTATTCACGATGGAAAGGACAGACGCCATGGTGGACACAATGCCCGCGTTTCCGCACAGCATCAATCCAAGGATAACGCGGCGCCGTACGGGGTGGTTAATAACCTGTTCCGACTCGACCGACGTGAAACCGCAATTCGTGAAGGCTGACCGGGCCTGGAATCGGGCAAGGTCTTTTGATACACCGGTAAACACCAGGATGGCGGCGGCTATTCGGGTGATGATCAGTCCGAACAGCACTACGAGCAGCAATGACATTATGGGGTAAATGGCGCCCACCGATAGAATCTCCGTTTTGCCTTTTCCCGAGAAAACCGACGCTCTGCCGAGAAGAGGGTTGCCCGGCACGAGGCATCGCGAGCGCGTATTTTGGCAGGGGCATGGCCGAGTAATCAAATGGAAGCGCCGCCGGACGATGTTTCTGGTGTAGTGAGTCGTGCTGACGGAGTCTTGTGCTTGGACGCGAATGCCGCGAAAAGCAGCGACGAAAAGCAGGGACAGACGCGCTATTCAAACTGCCGAAAAGCGAGTCAGTCCCCGTTTTTCGCTAGATCTCCGTGTTTACTTAAGGCGCTTCAGTCTTGATTCACTACTCCAGGAATCGGGCAAGAAGGTCGGCTTTTTGACCGCGCCTCTAGGTGGCGACTTCGGTCCACTCCATGCCGAACGCGTCGGCGACGGCTTTGTAGGTAACACACCCACGGTACAGGTTCAGGCCTTTCCGAATCGCGCGGTCGTTGGCCATAGCCTGTTCGAGGCCCTTGTCGGCGATGGCCAATCCGTAGCCCAAGGTTACGTTCGTGAGGGCGAATGTCGAGGTGCGCGGCACGGCGCCGGGCATGTTCGAGACACAATAGTGGACGACATTACTAACATGATAGATGGGATCGCTGTGTGTGGTGGGATGCGAGGTCTCGCAGCATCCGCCTTGGTCAACCGCGATGTCCACGATGGCGGAGCCGGGCCGCATTCGCTTCACGAGGTCCTTGGTGATGAGGCGTGGCGCCAGCGCGCCGGGGATGAGCACCGCGCCGATGACGAGATCCGCCTGGGTGACTTCTTCCTCGATGTTGGCGCGGTTGGACATGAGCGTGGTGATCCTGCCGCCGAGGATGTCATGGACATAGCGCAGGTGTTGCAGGTTGATGTCGAGCACGGTCACATCCGCGCCGATGCCTGACGCGACCTGGCAGGCGTTGGTGCCCGCGATGCCGGCGCCGATGATGACGACCTTGGCGGGCCGGGTTCCGGAAGTGCCGCTCAACAGTACACCGCGTCCCTTGACGCCCGCCTCAAGGCAGAATGCGCCTTTTTGGATAGAGAGGCGCCCTGCCACTTCGCTCATGGGAACCAGGAGCGGCAAGGCCCCATCCGCCGTCTGGATGGTCTCGTAGGCGACGCACGCGACGCGCGCTTTGAGCAGGGCGCGGGTAAGTTCCTCGTTCGAGGCCAAGTGAAGGTAGGTGTAGAGGACGTGACTGGGCCGCAACCACTTCAGTTCGGGACCCAGCGGTTCTTTGACCTTCATGATCAAGTTGGCGCGATCCCAGACCGACTTTGCCTTCCGGACCAGTTCGGCTCCTGCGTCACGATAGGCCTCGTCCGGAATTCCGCTGCCCAACCCGGCGCCGTGCTCAATAAGAACCGTATGGCCGTGCGCGACAAACGCGGCGACGCCCGACGGGACAATGGCGACCCGTTGCTCGTCGGTCTTGATCTCTTTGGGCACTCCAACAATCATCGCAAGGTCTCAATACATTCAATAAGACTGGCGCAAATGTACTCGTTGTCTTCGTCGGACATCGCGGGATGAATGGGCACGCAGAAGAGGCGGTCTCCCAGCAATTCCGACCGGGGAAGCGACTGGCCCGGCGTGTGGTCACGGAGAATCTTCCGATACGTGTAGACGGGCTTGTTAGCGATCACACAGCGCACTCCGTACGCCTCGTCCATCATGGTCATGATGGTGTCGCGTTTCTCGCCAGCCCAATTCGGGGCGGTGAGACAGGTGTACAAATAGTAGCTGTGTTCGCAGCCTTCCGGCTCGAAGGGCAGTGTCAACTCCGGAATATCGGAAAGCAACTCGCTGCGGAGGCGCGCGAGGCGGCGGCGTCTTGCGATGAAACTGTCGAGCTGTTTGAGCTGCACGAGCCCGACTGCGGCCTGGACTTTGGTCATGACATTGGAGGTGCCCCAGATGTCGAGCGACGCGCCGTAGAAGCGCGTTGCCCGGCAAAACGCATCGACGTCCGGATTATCGGTGGTAACCATCCCGCCTTCGCCTAGGGTGGTCATGTTCTTCATGGTGTGGAACGAGAAGACGTTGAGTAAGCCCTTCTTGCCAATCTTTCCGTCCCGGTAACCTCCGCCGCACGCGCGGGCGCCGTCTCCGACCACGGCGAGGGGACCGTATTTACCGTGGGGATGGCGTTGCGCGAGTTCGAGGAATTCGTCCATTGGCGCCGATAGCCCATTCATGTGTACGGGGAAGACAGCGCGGGTCCTGGGCGTGATTCGCTTTTCGACGTCGCTGGGGTCGAGCTCGAGCGTGCGCGAATCGACTTCGCCCCACACGACTTGTCCTCCGGCGCCGAGCACGGCGAGCGGGGCGGCAACGAAATTGATCGCCGGCACGATGACCTCGTCGCCTGGCTGAAGGTTGAGATAGCGCATGGCCATATCGAGACCGGGCCCGGCGCTGTTGATTGCCACCGCGTACTTGGTTCCGACGTACTTGGCGAAGGCTTGCTCGAAATCGGGAATGGGCGGCGCGGAGAATCCGAAACCTTTGCTGACGTCCGATGAGTCGCGCATGGCGGCTACGGCGGCGGCGATTTCGTCCTCTCCGTACGTGCTTCCGAGGAATGGTTCCCCTTCCCAAAGCGTCTTGGGCTTCCCGCTATGGAGAATCTTCCTGCGCCGCTCCGCGGTGATCATGCCGTCATTCCTTCCGGGGTTGAAGCGATCTGCGTCTCAGGATACGGATTCGGACGCGCTCCTGCAATTCTATTGCCGTCGCGCCCCTAGTGCCAGCGGGCGTAGGCGTGCATAGCGCGGAGATTCTCGGGAGGAGTATCGCGCGGCACTTCGCAGCCCGCGCCGACAATGTATCGGCGGCCCGCTTGACTGTGGCACTCGGCGATTGCGTCGTAGACGGAGTCGCGGGTTCCGTTGCGGAGAGTCGCTACGGGATCGATATTTCCCAGTAGAATCTGGTTGGGCCCCATCGCGGCGCGAGCGTCTTCCATGGACGCCATCCAATCCAGATCCACGATTTCGCAGCCGAGACGGCCGATGTCCGCGAGGATGGGCTGCGTGTTGCCGCAGATGTGGAGGCGGACGCGCCCGCCCATTGCGTGAATTGCCTCGACCAGCTTGCGTTCATAGGGCCACACGAACTCGGAGTAGAGTTGGGGACCCACCAACGAGGCGGCGGCGTCGCCCACTCCGATGAGGTCGGCGCCGGCGTCGACTTGGGCGCGGGCGAAATCGGTACCCAGTTCGACTGCGAATTCGAAGAGATCGCGGACGAATCCAGGGTCTTCGTAGAAGTCCATCATAAGGGTATTGATGCCGCGAAGATCGGCGGCCTCGGCGCAGGGTCCTTCGACCCAGCCTTCGATAAGCTTGCCGTTTCCTCCGCGTTCTTTGAATAAGGCCACCGCCTGAACCCGGTCATGCATTCGGCCGCCGCTGTGCGGGCTGGGCAGGGTAAGCGACGCGAGAGACGTCTTGTCGGCCAACTTTGCGTGTGTCTCGTCGATGGCGGGGGGCTGGTTATCGAAGAACACGACCGTAGCGCCGCAGTCGGCGGCTTCCCGCGCCGGGTCAGAGATGCACGAGACGTAGTCAAAATCGAACTGTTCGGCGACTCTCAGTTGGGCTTCAACGAGAAAACGGAAATTAGTTGCGTAGTCTCGGTACTTGACTCCGGCTTGATCCGCCGCGAACATCATGGTAATCGGCATAAAGGGCAGCGAATCCGCCTCGCTGCCCTGGATTACCCGCAGAATTCGTTCTCTCCCGGTCATGGTCTTGACTCTTTCCCAGCCCCGATCTTTCTACGTCAATTGCTTCCGTGTGTTCCGAGTTTGCGTGCAATCTGGTCGAGAGCCCAACCGGTATTGTACGACCACCGGACCGAATTTGCCAAGAGGTATTTGGCGGTTCGCCTATGGCCGCCATCGCGTAGCTCGGACTCCTATCACGAGCGTTTCCGTTGATGACGCGGGCAGTAGTACGCGGTGCGGCCTGCGTTGGCCAGGGAGGCCAGAGTCCCACCGCACTTGGGGCATGTCCCGGCGCCATTGCGATGGCGAAGAAGAAAGCGTTCAGGCAGGCGCTCATAGTCCGTGTCCACGGCAAGCGACGCCGCAAAGGCCTCCGTCATCGCATCATAGAGCCGATCCACCGTGGCGGGCTTGAGATCCTCGACGCGCGCCGCAGGGTGCAGGCCGGCCTGGAAGAGCATCTCGTCCGCGTACAGATTGCCGATCCCCGCGATCACGCGCTGGTTCATGAGAACCGCCTTTAGAAGGCCGGAACGTCCCCGCAGGATCTGGTGAAACGCTGCGCGATCAAAGCCTGGCGCCGTGGGATCCAGACCCCAGCGGCGATCCTGCAGAAATGACTGGACGTCGTTTGTAAGGCCCACCTTGCCGAACTTCCTCGGGTCGATAAACGCCAGGCTGAGACCGTTGGCAAAGTCGAACCGCATGCGGACGAACCGCGGGGCGGCGTCCCGCGTTGGGTAGCATCCGAGGCTGCCGGTCATCCCAAAATGAAGTACAAGCCACCGTCCCGCAGACGTGCGCACGAAAAGCCATTTTCCGTGGCGGTGCGTCGTCTCGAAGACCTGTCCAGTGAGCGCGCGCCGTAGCGTTTGCGCGGAGACGCCGTCGAGGAGCGAGGGCGCGGGCACGGCGACTCGCTTGATGCGCAGGCTCAGCGCGTGGGTTTCGACAAACCGGCGCCGCATCTCCACTTCAGGCAGTTCGGGCATGATCGCTCGTGTCCCGCTTGCGGTCGGTCGGGCTAGACCCGCGTAACCGTTGTGGCCTCTTTCGCAAAATCAATTGTGATGCGTCCCTGCTGGGGTTTGAACTGAAGGTATTCTACCCCCGCCATATCGAGCATGCGGCGTGCGGCGCGCACGCCGTCGGTATCGTGGTACTTGTCGCTCAGGTAAATGATTTTGGTAATCCCGCCCTGGATAATCAGCTTGGTGCATTCGTTGCAGGGGAATAGCGTAACGTAAACACGGCAGCCGTTTAAGTCGGCCGAGTTCTTGTTCATGATGGCGTTGAGTTCGGCGTGGCAGACGTACGGATATTTGGTGTCGTACGCGCTCTGGGCTTCACGGTCCCAGGGCAATTCCTCGTCGCTGCAGCCAATCGGGAATCCGTTATATCCAATGCCGACGATTTTGTTTTGCGCGTTTACGATGCACGCGCCGACCTGGGAACTGGGGTCCTTGCTGCGCTGCGCGGAGAGTATGGCGATGCCCATGAAATAGTCATTCCATGAAATGTAATCATTGCGCTTCGTGGTCATAGGGGCTCCTACGTGATGCCGATTTTCGTTTCGCAGTCCATTGGCCGAGATGGGTTGGGTCACTAGACTACTTTTCCGGGTCCGTTGGGTCAAACGAGACTTGGGGTCAACGGGTCACAATATCCCCCTATATATGATGGGCAGTTGTTTCGGGTTGGTGTAGGCCGGAGACGAGCCAAAAGGGACGCAAGGGCCCCAAGCGACCTTAAGGGACGTAAAGGTAGGCGGTGACGGAGAGTTTTCGAAACAAGGGGTCCGCCGGGATAACTCTTTGGAGCGTGTGGAGTTGGCGAGCCGGGTTGGGAAGCAGAAAGAGCCGCCTAAAAGGCGTACTACAAACCGAGGGTCGGCACGGTTGACGGTTGAAGTCCTGGACGGTGGAAGGAATCTGTGCCGATGTAGAGAGTGGACAGGACGTTGGGCTGGGTGACCTCGGGCAAGGGGGATAGGCGGGTTTGCGAAACAAGGGGGTCTCATGGATAAGTCATTGTAGCGCAATGGGTTGTGTATGTTATTGCGGCGCGGGGTCGGGCTTAGGCTGGCGGGGGCGGGGCGGACAAATTGGCGAAACGTAGGACGTCTTGGCAAAACGTCCCTACCCGGTTCCGCGTTCTTGTCGGTTTGAAAAGGCGGGGCGTAGACGGCATTCTGGTGGCGCGAACGCCGTTTGGACGGCGGGGGAGAACTTGTGATGAGCTATGACGTGGGGATGAACACGATACATCTTCGGCCTGCGCCGAGGCTGGCGCATACGGAGTATTGTTCGAACGACGCGCTGATGCGGCGGGTGCTGAACGAGTCGGGGCGGTCGTTTGAGGACGCGTGGGACTTTGATTTCATCTGGAGCAGCAATGATGGGCCGGTTTCGTGGGCGGAGCGCGGGCGAACCACGGATATGGGACACGCGGAGTATCTCGAGGGCGGGGTTGACAGGCGGGAACCGAAGCAGTGTCCGTTCAACGATGTATCGGAAGTGCTGGCGTTTGACGCGGTGAAGGAATATGGGCTCGAACCGTTTGGAGAGCTGGTGGACTTTTACGAAGCGCATTACCGTGAGCAGCAGCATGCGCATCCGCATCAGGTCTATACCGGCGGCTACTACCGGACGCTCGTGTCGGGGGCGATTGACGCATTTGGCTGGGAGATGCTGTTGATGGGGGCGGCGGACCTTGGCGCGTTCGAGCGGGTGCTGGATTCGATATATCAACAGAGCCTTCATCATTACCGCGCGTGGGCGGAAACGTCGGTCGAAGTGTTCATTTCTCACGATGACATGGTGTGGTCGCAGGGACCGTTTCTTCATCCGGATTTCTACCGTTCGGCGATTTTTCCCCGATATCGTGAGTTGTGGAAGCCCCTCAAGGCTGCGGGAAAGAAGGTGCTGTTCTGTTCGGATGCGAATTGGACGATGTTCCTTGACGACATCGCAGAAGCGGGCGCGGACGGCTTTATTTTCGAGCCGATGGTCTCGTTGGATGCCGTGGTTGAGCGCTTTGGCAAGACTCACTGTATCGTCGGGAGCAAAGTGGATTGTCGAACGCTTACGTACGGATCGAGGGAAGAAATTCAGGCGCAGATTGACGCTACGCTCGAACTGGCCTTTGATTGTCCGGGATTCATGTGCGCGGTTGGGAATCACATTCCGAGCAACGTGCCGGTTGACAACGCGTTGTTTTACTTGGAGTACCTTCGGCGCCGGTGGCGCCGGGACAGCTTTGGTGGGGCTGCGGGTGGCGCGGCGTTGGGCTGAGGGGTCGGACGTGTCGGACGTGTCGGACGTGTCGGACGGATCAGATGGATCAGATGGATCAGACAGGGCTGTGCTGGAATCGAAAAAGGAAACCATGGAACCACTGGTTGTGATACCCAATATTGGCGCGATTTCGCGTGACTCGGGTTTTGTGGCGCTGGACACGTGTAGCGACGGCGTGTTTGTTGTCGGAAGCAAGGGGGTGAAATCCATCACGGCGACGGGTGACCGGAAGGTGGAGTTCATTGCTTTCGATGATCGCGCGCTCGCGTACGTGAAGTCGTCGATGGGCTATCCGGCGTATTACCCGGTGCATCCGGTGTCGCTGGAGAAGCCCATTAGAGCGGTACTCATGGATTTGGATGGGACCAGCGTTCACAGCGAGCATTTCTGGATCTGGATCATCCAAATGAGCATCGCGAGTCTATTGGGGGATCCCGGATTCGAGCTCGAGGAGTCCGATTTACCTTATGTTTCAGGCCATAGCGTGTCGGAGCATCTTCAATACGGTATTCGGAAGTACTGTCCCTATAAGACGGTGGAGGACGCGCGCCGCTACTACTTTGAGCACACGGATCGGGAGATGCAGGCCATACTCGACGGACACGGTAAGGAGGGCGCGTTCACTCCCGCGCCGGGACTGAAGGATTTCCTATTTGAACTGAAGGCGATGAAGGTCAAGATAGGCTTGGTCACATCGGGGTTGTATCAGAAGGCATGGCCGGAGATACTCTCGGCGTTTAGGACGCTGAATATGGGCGATCCGAGGGACTTCTACGACGCCATAATTACGGCGGGCTTCGCTATTCGCAAGGGGGAACCAGGGACGTTGGGTGAACTGTCGCCGAAGCCGCATCCGTGGTTGTACGCTGAAACGTGCCGCGTGGGGCTGGGGATTCCGTTCTCGGATCGGGCGCACGTCGTCGGTATCGAAGACAGCGGAGCGGGCGTGTGTTCGATACGGCTGGCGGGATTCGCGGCGATTGGAATGGTTGGGGGGAACATCGTTGAGAGCGGTACGCGAGAGTTGTGCGGCCAGTACTGTGCTTCGTTTGAGGAAATAGCCGCGGCGCTGCGGTAGGGTCTGGGGTTTGGCGTCTGGGGTTTGGGATTTGAGATTTGAGATTTGAATTTGAGATTTGAGATTTTAGATTTGAGATTTGAGATTTGAGATTTGAGATTTGAGAACGCGCCGACGATTTCTCGCCGGCGCGTTCTCAAATGTATTATTTAACTATTGGTGTCAGGACGATGTTCCGGTAGGTGATACCGGTGTGGTCGCCTTGCAGGTAGATGGGGCCGGGCTTGAACTCGTCGGATGTGAGGGCGCCGCCGGTGCAGCCGAGCAGGGGCTGATTGTCGATGATTGTCTTTCCGTTGAGCTTGACAGTTACATGGCGGTCGGCCAGCGTGATGTCGAGGGACTGCCATTCACCGGCGGGCTTCTCGGCGGCTACCGTGGGAGCGATCCGGCTGTATATCCCGCCCATGTTGTGCGAGTCGACTGGCTTGCCGTAGGTGTCCTCGACCTGGACCTCGTAGATGCCGCGCAAGTAGATTCCGCTGTTTCCGCGTTTAGGCACTTGCACCTCGAGCTTGAGGTTGAAGTCCTCGAATTCCTGCTTTGTGCGCAGGTTGCCGTACGAGGGGTGTGGTTTTCCTTCTTCAATGATGACGTCGTTTACCAGCAAGCCATCCTTGGCCTTCCAGCCGCTGACCTGTTTCGGATTGGTGAGTTCCCATCCATCCAGATTCTTGCCGTTAAACAACGGGATTGGCGCTCCGAACTTGAGAGAGGCGAGATTCGGCGCGGCGGGGACGGGCGGAATGCGTTTGCCGGAGAATTCCTGACGCTGAACAGGCCCGCCGTTGGGATCGGGACGGAGGACCGTCAGTTTAAGGTCGTTGCCCGATACGGTGGCAGTAATGGTATCGGTGAAGTTTTGTTTGCGGACGACCTTGCCGTCTTTGTCTTTGCGTTCGACCTCGTGTGCGCGGGTGACGACCAGATTGGCGCCGTCCATGTACACGCTGTCAACCGGGACGACGCTTCCGCCGCCCCAAAGCACACTCGCGTCAAGGTAGCCTTCTTGCTGGGTAACGCCTAGCCAGCCCGCTCCGCCGCCGGGGATGGTAAGCGCCCAGTTTCCAACGAAGGGGTTTTCGGCGCCGGCGCCATAGGCTGGGGCGCAGAGTCCAAGGGCTAGCGCGAACGGAAGGGTCAGCAGCGCAAACGTAGAGCGATTCATGGAAGTATCCTTTCTCAGCAGCGCCGTGCAGCACGGCGACGGTGACCTGTAAGCGCAGTATGAATTTTACTTGCGTCAGGATCAAGCAGCGAGTCAATGGCGGCCGACTGAAGTGGGTGAGTTCCGTGATGCGATTTGCGGATCGCGATTATTAGCTTTGGGGAACTCTGGTACGGCGAGATCCTTGACGCCCATAGTACAAGAAGTGTATACTGCTCTCCAACTAGCCTATAGTATGGCGCGTAAGTCCGTGGGGATGGGCTGGTTATCCGAATTCAGACGTTTCCGGTGTGTCCCTGGGCACAGTCGCAGTGGCTAATTCATGAGGAGGAGATAGCGATGTTGTCAAGCATAGATATAAACAGTAGTGTCGCCGTATACGTACAAATCGAGAATCATGTGCAATTTGCGATTGCGTCCGGTCGACTCAAGCCCGGCGAGCAGTTGCCCTCGGTGCGGGAGCTGTCCGAGCGCCTGAATGTTAACCCGAACACCGTTGCGAAAGCGTACCGGGACCTGGAAGTGATGGGATTGCTGTACACCCGCCGTGGGATGGGCGTGTTTGTCAATAAAGGCATCGAGGCCAAGTGCCGTGAGGACTGCCGCAAGCGCATCATCGGACGCCTTCACGAAGTCGTCGCCGAGGCCAAGGCCGCGGGCATGACGAACCGGGAGATCAACGAGGTCGTAGACAAGAGTCTGGCGTCTGACTCGAGTCCCTACAGCAACACTCCAGGGACGCTCACTGCGCTTGCGAAGTCGAAAAAGGTAAAGAAATAACCTAGGACGCTACATTACCGTAATTGCCGAAGCCGCACACAAGTGCGGCTTTTCTATTTGGTGTGTAAAATATTATATACCAATCATTTGCGCACTATCACTCCGAACGCGTGTCGCGCACTCCGGTGTGCCGAGGTGGGGAAGGTTAAGAACTTACTAAGACAGATAAAAAGGCTAGAAAACTATTGACATTGTGCGCCACTTGCTCTATACTGAGAACAGAGAGCTTGGGACTCGATGTATGACTGCTGCGGTCTTACTCGGTAGCGCTCGAAGGCGCTTCGCGTGCGTTCTTATAGGCTTATCATGGTACTAGCGACGTGATTTGGGTTCGTTTTGGGCCGCAGCGTGAGGAACATCGAATTTCCAGCCTGGCATACTCATAACGTCTTATAGTGTCGGGTAACGGAGGTTAGAACGTGATTACGGTAGGCACAGAAGTCGATGTCGCGGAGCATCCGATTCGGTTGTCCCACGGCGCCAAGGTAAAACGTGGCCAATTGACGGCGGTCCAGCAGGGCCGCTATGGCACCGGGCCCGCCCCCTACGGATATCGGCGGGGTCACGAAGGTGAACGCCCCTTGGTCGTTGATGACCGCGAGGCGGAGATCGTGCGCACGATCTTCCGGGAGTACTTGCACAATCGCAGCACGGGAAAAGTGGTCAGCTACCTTCACTCGCGCGGAATTTACACGCGTAAAGGCAATAAGTGGTCCCGGCAGGCGATTGCCATCATCTTGTCGAACCGCACATACCGCGGCCGCGTGAGCTATGGTGATATCGAGACTCAGGGCGTACACGATCCGATAATCGAACCAGCGCTTTTCTATAAGGCCAATGCGCTTAAGGAAAAGAAGCGCCGCAACCGGGGATTGGACGAATCCGGCGACGAGATGGATGACGAGGCGTAGGCCACGAATGGGGAAGTATGGGGCCGGGCGAATCATCTCGACTGACCGTGACGTGCTGCATGTCGAGTGCGGGGAACAATGATTGAACGTGATAAGACCGTGCTCGCGGTCATTGATTTCCAAGACAAACTCCTACCTAAGATTCCCGTTGCGGACGCGATTATCGCGCGGGCAGCAAAACTGATACGGTTCGCCCGCGAATTGTCGATTCCGATTCTTTGGACCGAGCAATATCGAAACGGCCTTGGTCCCACCAATTCCGCGATTGTTGATGAGTTGGACAGTGTCCCGGCGCTGGAGAAGATGGCGTTCAGTTGCGTGGGTGACGCGGCGATTGCGGGGGCCTTGTCGCAGATGGGCCGGTCGCAACTACTCTTGACGGGAGTGGAGGCGCACATCTGCGTGATGCAGACCGGGCTTCAAGCGCTGGAGAAAGGGTACCAGGTATTCGTGGCGCGGGATGCGGTCGCTTCGCGCGTGAAGAGTGAATACAAAGCCGGTCTGGCCCGCATGCAGCGCGCGGGGGCTGAGCTGGTGACGGTGGAGATGGCCATGTTCGAATTGCTACGCGTGGCCGGCACACCGGAGTTCAAGAAGGTGTTACCACTGTTGAAATAGGGAAACCGAGCCGCACCAGTGCGCGGCGGCTGAACGTGACAAAGGAAAAGTGCTCCCATGCTGAATACCTGTGCTGTACTCGCGGTTCCGCTGGTTCTCCTTGCGGCCTCCGCGGCGGCGGCTCCTCGAGTGACCGCCTACGAAGACGATGGCGCCATAACGGTTGATGGCAAGCGCACTCTTATCATTGGCTCGTATTACAAGGCCAAGTCAGACAATCCGTACAAGGAATTGGCGGACTCGGGGTTTAATTTGGTGATGACGCCGGCCGATCCGAAGTTGATGGACGCGGCGCTCGACGCGAAACTGATGGTGTGGACAGGGGTAGGCACGCTGGACTTGGCCAACCGCGCGAAGAGTGAAGCGGACTTCGTCGAGGCGTATCCGATCATCAAGAAGGCAGATCCGAATCACCTGCTGTACACGAACCATGCCCCGACGAATCTGGTGAAGACGCTGCAGGCCTATAATGCGGGCACGGATATCGTAGCGTGCGACATATATCCCGTGAACCCTGGCGGATTGAAAAGCATGTTTGCGTTGTTTCCGGATGGGTATCAGGGCGACCTGGTCAACGAGCATATCAGCCAAGTAGGCGACTACACGGAAAAGATGCGAGCGGTCGCGGGCCCGAAACGTCCGGTGTTCATGGTGCTTCAGGCGTTCGCATGGGAGAACCTGGTCGAACCGAAGGAAGATCGGCGCGCTGAGAAGGTGGTGTACCCGACGTATGAGCAGAGCCGGTTCATGGCGTTTCAAGCGTTGATTAAGGGCGCAAACGGAATCATCTATTGGGGCAGCGATTTCACTCCGCAGCCGTCGCAGGCGTGGAGCGACTTGAAGCGCGTGACGCGCGAGGTGGCCGATCAGGCTGCGGCGTTGGCCGAGCGGACTTCCGCAGTCGCCATTAGTCTGGACTACCAGGAGATGGGACACTCGGTGGATAAGGGCGTGCAGACCCTGGTCAAGGAGCACGGCGGCAAGCTGTACCTGTACACGTGCAACGCGGATAAGAATATCTGTAGGGCGGCGGTTTCGGGTTTGGACGGCTGGAAAACGTGCGCTGTGTTGAACGAGAGCCGGTCGCTTCCAGTTGAGAAGGGCGGCTTCACGGACACGTGGAAACGGTTTGACGTTCACGTGTATGAGTTGAGCAAGTAGGCAGGGTTAGTCCGGGTATTCTTCTTCTTTGTGGGCCTCCGCTCCGGGGGCCTCTTCTGTTTTAGGGGTATCGTGGGCCTGGTAGGGCACGCTACCGCCGGCGCCGGTTGCGCTCTCGCCGGGGGGAAGTTCAGGGTCCTTCTTCTCGTCTGGCTCGTCTTTCATGACGGCGCCGGCGAGTTTGTCAATGTAGTCCTCGGGGTTGAATCGGGACAATTGCTTGATCTCGTTCTTTACGGGATTCAATTCGTCGGCGAGATCGCGTTTGACGTCGGTGACGTATCCGCGAAAATCGCGATACGCGCGCATGACGATTTTGACGACTTCGGGGAACTTCTCGGGCCCGAGAAAGATCAAGCCGATCGCGAGAAGAATAATCAATTCAATGGGGCCGATGTTGAACATCGTTACTGTGTATCCCTCTGTGACTCCCGTGACGACTTGCCGCGAGGTTGGCTATCTTGTCCAGTTAGTGCGCAATGTAAAGTAGACGCCACGCGAGGAATGCGCCTGGCGCGGCGAAGCAGTATACCATCCAAACGGGAACGGGCGCTTCGTTGTGCGCTTTTTCTGACGATTCTCACGACCTCCAAAATTCTCACCGGCCCGAGAGAGAGCACACCTATTAGCAACAAGACGACAAATTCGAGAGGGCCGACGTTCAGCATCGTAGTGCTGTATCCATGGTCGAATTCCTCGCGGCGTTACAGCGGGACCAAGTCCTTGCTCTTCTTCTTGCGAACGATGAGAAATGCGAAGAGGACGCTGATCCAATACAAACCCCAAAGGGGAATTGTCATGAAGAGAATAGAGAACGGGTCAGGCGGCGTGAAGACGGCCGACACGAGTGCGATACCAATCATCCAAAACCGCCAATGACGCGTCAGCGTTTCGGGCGGCAAGAGTCCAAGATAGACCAGGACGAGGAGCAGAATGGGGAATTGGAACGCGATGGCAAAACCGAGCATTGCGACCAAGATTTGCGACACGGTCTCGCTGAGGCGCAGTTGCGTCTCGACGCCGGGCGGGGCAAAAGTCAGCAAGTAGGGCATTACGTTGGGAAAGACAGCGAAATAGGCGAGCGATACCCCCGCCATGGCGAGGAATAGTCCGCCGAAGAGCAGCACTTGAACGGATCGCTTTTCCGTTGGGGTCAACCCCGGGAACACGAAGGCGCAGACTTGGTAGAGGATAACGGGAAACGCCAGGACGATTCCGCCGTACAGGGAAATGCGCAGCATGACGATGAACGATTCAAAGGGGTTCATCGTCACCTGCCTCGCCTTGGGCGGGAATTTAGCGGCGGGAGCGTCTGGATTGGTTTCGGTTTCGGCGGGGAGGGCAGGTGGAACGCTGTCCGGCGCACCGGGCGCTTGTACGGTCTGCACGTTGGTCTGACTAAACTGCTCTAACGGATGCATAATCAGGGCGTAGAGCTGGTACTTGAGCGCATAGGCAATAACGAAGCCCACTGCGACGGCGATTGCGGATCGAATGAGCCGGGTACGCAATTCCCCCAGGTGTTCGGTAAACGTCATCCGTGCGTCATTATTGGACAAGGCGTCAAATCTCTTTCTTCTGAGTTTCCGCGTTTTCTCGCGTCTTCGTGAGTGACAGGGGCATCCGAGTCTCATCGAAGAAGATGAATAGATGGGGATTGTACCGCCTTGATGGGAGGTTACTCAAGGAATCGATTGGGGATAGGAAGCAGTACGCCGAGCAGAAAGTCAGCTTTATGACGCGGCGCGGTTCTACTCGACAGGGTTGGACGAGGGGTTGTCTTCGGAAGCGCCGAGTTGAGCTTGTTCCCAGGCGGCGATGTTTCCGCCTTGGACGAGTTCTTTGAGCGCTTTTCCCGGCTTGAAGGACGCGACGCGTTTTTCAGTGATGGGGACTTCTTGTCCGGTGCGGGGGTTGCGCCCGATGCGCGCATCGCGCGTCTTTAGTTCGAATACGCCGAAGTTGCGGATTTCGAGACGTTGGCCCTCGGACAGTGAATCGGTGATCGCGTCCAACGTGGCTTGAACGACACTCGCCACTTCATTTTGCGTATAGCCCAGACGCTCCGCAACCTGGATGACCAGTTCCCGCTTTGTCACGTGACTCTCCTCCCGCTGTCTAAACGCCTGCGCCCTGAGGCGCCGGGTAACCTTGCCATCGACTCGGCGTAATTGCGTTACTCTCTACTTGAAGATGTCCTTGAAGGCGCTCGTGTACATATCGCGGACTTGTGGAATTGCCACCAAAGCACCGACGATGGCTGCAATAACCAGAAAGGTGATGAGGTTCTTCTTTGCCTTGGGTGACATGCCGCCGCCCCTTACCGCCGGCATTTGCGAGCCTACGAAGATCTTTTCACCCGCTTCGGCGCGGCGCTTCTTGTCTTCGAGTCCGCCAAGAGTCTCGTTAATGGAAATGAACGCGCGGTGCCATTCGTTTTGAAGTTTTTTCACCGCGACTTCAGACTGGCTATAAATCGTCTCCAGGTTCGTGGCGCCAGAGACAATATTCATGGTGTTTCCGTCGATGTTGTAGTCGAGCCCGAGATTCTCCCGCAGCACTTTGTGCTCGCGTGCGAGCTTGCTCTTGATTTTCAGGAATTGGTTCTCCAGTTGGGCCTTGTTTACACCTGGACTGGGGTAGGCGCTTAGAATCTGATTGAACAGGAGCCAGTCGTTCATGAATTCGCGGCACAGCTCCACGTTCTTGTCGATGGCTTCGAGAGTCTTAAGCTGACTTTTGCTGAGTCCCATGGCGCGCTCACGCTCCTTCGTTGGCAGTCCTATCCCCCTGATCGGGCCAACTCTACCACATGGGGGCGATCATGTCAAACGCCGGTATGGCTAAGTCCGCAGCATGCTTGCTTTTAGGCGCAGTATTGTTAGATTGGCACGCGGCGGCGCCGGGGCGGATGGGTCGGATGGGTCGGACAGGTCGGACAGGTCGGACGAAGCATCCGCTACTCTTTGAAGAGTAGCGCGACTTGGTCATCGGTGTTTGGGGGCCTATAGGGACATGAAGTTCTTGATGATGCGCTTGCCGCTTTCGGTCAGGATGCTTTCGGGGTGGAATTGCACCCCCCAGATGGGGTAACTGCGGTGTCTGACGCCCATGATTTCGCCTTCAGCGGTCTCCGCAGTGATTTCGAGGCTGGCGGGGAAGGTGTCCCGCTTGATGATCAGCGAGTGATACCTCGTGGCGGTGAAAGGCGAAGGGATTCCCTCGAACAGCTTGGCGCCGTGGTGGTGAATTGGGCTCACTTTTCCATGCATGATGCGTTCCGCGCGGACAACATCGCCACCGAAGACCTCTCCAATACACTGGTGGCCGAGACAAACGCCGAGAATGGGGAAGTCGGGGCCGAGAACACGAATTACTTCTTTGGAGATGCCGGCTTCGTTGGGGGTACAGGGGCCGGGGGAGACGACGATGCGGTCGGGCTTGAGCGCGCGGATGGCGTCCGGAGTGATGGTGTCGTTGCGGAAGACCCGTATGTTGGATTCGAGTTCACCGAAATACTGGACGAGGTTATAGGTGAAGGAATCGTAGTTATCGATGAGCACGATCATGATTCGAGTCCTTTCTCGGCGAATTCGACGGCGCGGAACAGGGCCTTGGCTTTGTTCACGGTTTCTTCAAACTCGCGTTGGGGATCACTATCGTAGACGATGCCGGCTCCGGCCTGAATATGAGCGACGCCGTCCTTGATGACCATGGTGCGAATGATAATGCAAGTATCCATCTCACCGGAGAAGCTGAGGTAGCCGCATCCGCCGGAATAGGGCCCGCGGCGAACCGGTTCGAGTTCGTCGATGATTTGCATGGCGCGGATCTTCGGGGCGCCGCTGACGGTGCCCATGGGGAAGGTCGCACGCAACGCGGAATAGGCGTCTTCGTTGTCTTGAATTTGTCCCTCGACTTCGCTGACGATGTGCATTACGTGAGAGTAGCGTTCGATGGTCATGAGGCGCGAGGGGGAAACCGTGCCGGGTTTGCTGACGCGTCCGACATCGTTGCGTCCGAGGTCGACCAGCATGATATGCTCGGCGAGTTCCTTTTCGTCGGCCAGGAGATCTTTTTCGAGCGCCAAGTCTTCGGCGGGTGTTGCGCCGCGCGGGCGCGTGCCCGCGATGGGCCGGACGATACATCGTCCGTCTTTCACCTGGGTCATTACCTCGGGGCTTGATCCTACGAGACAGAGATCGGGGAACTGGAGCAGGAGCATATAGGGGGATGGGTTGATGCAGCGTAGCGCGCGGTACAGGTCAATGGCGCTGGCGTGAACCTTTCGCTCGAACCGCTGGGATAACACGACCTGAAAGATGTCGCCCGCACGGATGTACTCCTTGGCCTTTTCAACGGCCTGGCAAAATCCCTCTCGCGTGAAGCTGGACTTTACGTCAGCGGTGGCGGGTGAGGAAGGCTTTGGTTCCGGCAAGACCAGTGGCGCGCGCAATATCTGAATTAGGTCTTCGAGTTTGCGGACGGCAGTCTGGTATGCCTCGTCAGGATTGTCCTGGACGTGGGCGTTGGAGACGATCTTCATGCGGTTGTTCACGTGGTCAAAAATGACGAGGGTGTCGGTAATCATGTAGTAGAGATCGGGCAGATTCAGGGGATCCGGGTTGGCGTCCGGCAGACGCTCGAAGAATCGGACCTGGTCGTAGGACATGTACCCCACCGCGCCGCCATGAAATGGCGGAACACCCTGCACTTCGATCGGACTGTAACTGGCCATGAGCTTGCGCAATTCGTCGAGCGGATCAGCCGAGTCGTACGAATCCGCTTTGCCGTCTCGTATGATGGAGACTTGGCGGCCCTTGGACTTGAAGACGATGGACGGATTGGCGCCGAGAAAGGAGTAGCGGCCGAGCGTATCGGCCTTTTCGACGCTTTCGAGCAAGAACGCGTACTTCTGGTTCTTGGAAAGTTTCATATACGCGGAGACCGGGGTCTCCAAGTCCGCAACGATGTCGCGGTACACGGGGACCAAGGCGCCGGGCGTCGCGAGACTCCGAAATTCATCCAGTCCGGGATGTATCATGATCGTCACCTCTTGGCTTCAGTGTCAGCGCCGAATACGCGAGAGACGCGGGTGTGCTGACGACGATATTTCACCCACGACTCCGGGTTGCGGCTGTGCCGTGCCGCGCTACGCTTTCGCGACGCCATCTCCGGACAGCGTCACCGTGCCGTCAAAATCCGCCATTCGATAGAAACAACTGGTCTCGTTGGTGTGGCACGTTGGACCGACCGGGTCGCATTTGAGAAGAAGCGCGTCACCATCGCAATCGAGGCGGATTTCCTTCACGTGCAGGACATTTCCAGACGACTCGCCTTTTCGCCAAAGTTTTTGGCGAGAGCGGGACCAGAAGCAGGCGATGTGCTCCCGAAGCGTGATCCCGAGGGACTCCTCGTTCATATATCCGACCATAAGGACCTGGCCGGTGGTGGCGTGTTGGATGACAACGGCCAGCAGGCCTTTGTCGTCCCATTTAACGGTTTCTGCGAGAATCATGGCTCAAGCTCCTGAATAATGGCGCACGTGTGAGTACAGCTTCGAAGTGGGGAAAGGTTGGACTAACGGCAGGACGCAGGACGCCATCGATGGCAAGTGATCGAGTGCGATCGCATGGACAGGCGCCTCCGTAACGAATGAATACCGGCTCTGCTGGTTCCCTGACGCAGGCTTAGCATCGCACAGGTATTCCGTGTTTTGCAAGGTACTCCTTGGCTTCCTGGATGGTGTGTTGCCGAAAGTGGAAAATGGATGCGGCGAGGGCCGCGTCGGCCTTGCCTTCGGCGAGAGCTGCGCGTAAGTGCTCGAGGTTACCGGCGCCACCGCTGGCGATGACGGGTACTCCGACGGCTTCGGCGACGGCGCGAGTCAGCGGAATGTCGTACCCCGCCTTGGTGCCGTCCTGATCCATACAGGTCAGCAGGATTTCTCCGGCGCCGCGCTGTTCGGCCTCTTTGGCCCAGGCAATAGGTTCGAGGGGAGTTGGGCGGCCTCCGTCGCGACCGCCGTGGCTGTGGACGATATAGGCGTCCCCGATGCGCTTGGCGTCAATGGCGACCACGATGCATTGGGAACCGAACCGGCTCGAAGCCTGGTTGATGAAATCGGGATTCTGTATTGCGGGAGTGTTTATGGAGACTTTGTCGGCGCCCGCCTTGAGGAGAATTCGAATGTCTTCGATGGTCCGAATTCCGCCGCCGACACACAGCGGCATGAATACCTGTTCGGCGGTGCGGCGCACGACATCGAGCATCGTCTCGCGATTGTCCGTCGAGGCGCGGATATCGAGGAAGACGATTTCGTCGGCGCCCTCCTCGTCATAGCGCCGCGCGATCTCGACGGGATCACCCGCGTCGCGCAACCCGAGGAAATTGACACCCTTGACGACGCGGCCGTCGGCCACGTCGAGGCAGGGGATTATGCGTTTCACTAACATTTTCAATTCGCTTTTTGCGTGATGCTCTTACACGTTCGGCTTGAGTTCGTAGCTACCGTTCGCAGTGACGCTCTTGCGCGATTGCAGGTCTACGCGCCCTCCCAATCCCAGCGCTATGCGCACTTTCGGCCGCGCGCGCTACTTCGAGCGAGAGACGAACGAATCGACCATATCCATGCTGAGGTCGCCGCGCCGGAACCGGTCGCTTCGCAGGACTTGCGCGCAGAATTTCGCGGTGTTCTTCACGCCTTCGGTGGTGAATTCGTCCAGGGCGCCGGCGAGGCGATTGATGGCCTCGTTGCGGTCACGTCCCCAACTTATGACTTTTGCCAGGAGCGAATCGTAGTACCGAGGAACCGTGTAGCCGGAGAACACGTGCGTATCGACGCGGATACCGGGCCCGCCGGGCAGGTGCAGCCGTTTGATCACTCCCGGGCAGGGTGTGAAGTTGTGGTCCGGGTCTTCCGCGTTGACGCGCGCTTCGATGGCGCAGCCTTCAGGACGGACGTAGCTGTACCCGAGAGCTTCGCCCGACGCGATTCGGAACTGTTCTTTGACGAGGTCCAGGTTGGTGACTTCCTCCGTTACGGTGTGTTCCACCTGGATACGGGCGTTGAATTCGATGAAGTAGAACTGGCCGTCTTTGCCGAGGAGGAATTCGGCGGTGCCGGCGTTCGAGTAGTTGATGGCGCGGGCGGCGCGAATGGCCGCTTTGGCCATCTTGCTGCGCAGCGAACTCGTCAGGGCTGTCGAGGGCGTCTCCTCGATGAGTTTTTGATGGCGCCGTTGGATGGTGCATTCGCGCTCGCCCAGAGTGATGATATGGCCCTGGGTGTCACCGAGGATCTGGAATTCGATGTGGCGCGCGTTCTCGACGAACTTCTCGATGTAGACGCTGGGATCGCCAAATGCGGCCTGAGCCTCCGCCGAGGCCGTGGTCACGGCGTTCTTGAGCGCCACGTCGTTATGGGCGATGCGCATTCCGCGTCCGCCACCCCCGGCGGACGCTTTGACGAGC
>JACRLJ010000088.1:47587-52182 GCA_016215105.1 Candidatus Hydrogenedentota bacterium | reverse complement strand
GCGCCTGCTCGGGATCGCTGATGAGTCCTTCGCTGCCGGGGACGATTGGCACGCCGGCGGAGCGCACTTTCTCGCGGCATGCGGACTTGTTCCCGCTCAGCGCGATAGTTTCTGGTGTAGGGCCGATAAACCCGATATTGCATTCGCGGCAAATACTGGCGAACTTGGGATTCTCGGAAAGGAAACCGTATCCGGGGTGAATGGCTTGCGCGTCGCAGATTTCGGCCGCGGCAATGATTCCGGGGATGTGAAGGTAACTCTCGCTGGGGGCGGCGGGGCCGATGCAGATGCTCTCATCGGCCATCGACGAATGCAGACAATCGTGGTCCACATCGGAATGGACGGAGATGGAGGTGATTCCAGCCTCGCGGCAGGCGCGAATGACGCGCACGGCGATCTCGCCCCGATTCGCGATAAGAATGCGCCTGAGTTTGGGCATGCTAGGCCGCTTCAAGCATGCGGACAGCGAATAAGGGCTGCCCGTATTCCACCGGTTCCCCGTTCTCGACCAGGACCTTGACGACGACCGCGTTGAACTTCGCGGCGACTTCGTTCATCAATTTCATGGCTTCGACGATGCAAACGGTTTGGTGTTCAGTTACCGTATCTCCCGGCCGAACGAAAGGCGGCTCGCCTGGCGCCGGGCTGGTATAGAAGACGCCGACCATTGGGGAATCGATGGTGAGCAGCCGTTCTTCCTCTTCGGCTGGAGGCTCGGCCGCTTTGGACGCGGCCACGCCAGCGGGTTTCTCCGGTACGGCAATCTGCGCCGGCGGGTCGATACGCTGCGCGGTGATAGCGATAGGCGCGGCGGCGTACGTTTTTGGCTCCGGCTTCTTGAAACGCATCCGTTTGCCGTCTTCTTCAATTTCTATCTCGGACAGTTCAGACTGTTCGAACATGCGGATCAAATCCCGCAGTTTATCTAGATCCACGCGTTAACCCTCCGTGCGGAAAACGCCACGCGGGATTCGTCCGGTCCGGACTCTCCCATCGTCGGCCCCAACACCGTTTCGGACGCGCACAATATCCGAATTGTAAGATTCCAAAGACACTTCGCGGCGGCGAATCGGGTATGCACGACCGCCGCGCCCGCCAACGCAACGTCAGTTCGCGCGCTCGATATACTGCCCCGTTCGCGTATCTACTCGTACTTTCTCGCCTTCATTCAAGAAAAGGGGGACTTGAATGGTTACCCCCGTTTCGAGTGTTGCAGGTTTCGTTCCGCCGGAAGATCGGTCACCCTGAATGCCCGGATCGGATTTCGTAATCTGCAGGATAACATGGAGCGGTACTTTGACCAGGATTACCCGGTTATCGTAGAACGTCAGGGTGACGTCCATGTTTTCCTTAATCCAATTCTTATTGTCGCCGACGACCGACGCGCTTACCGCAATCTGCTCGAACGTGTCTTTGTGCATGAAATGGAACAGGTCGCCGTCGTTGTACAGATACTGGTAGGTCTCGTCCTCGAGCCGGACGTCTTCCATTTTTTCACCGGAACGAAAGGTCCGCTCAAGGACTCGTCCGGTGAGAATATTCTTGAATCGTGTGCGCACGAACGCGCCGCCCTTTCCGGGCTTAACGTGCTGAAACTCGACAATTTCCATAAGGTCATTGTCTTGAATAACAATCAATCCGTTTCTGAAATCCGCCGTCGAAATCATCGTCCTAAAACCTTTAGCTCCTTTGGCGCTGCACTTAGTAATTCACACCCATCTTTAGTAACGACCACGAGGTCCTCAATACGGACACCCCCCTTGCCCGGAACATAAATACCCGGTTCGACCGTGATGACCATACCCTCGACGAGCACCGTGTCCGACTCCTTGTTCAAGCGCGGGCCTTCATGGATCTCGATGCCGACCCCATGTCCCAATCCGTGACCGAAATTGGGTCCAAATCCGGCTTCGGCAATGAGATCGCGCGCAACGGCATCCACTTCGCGGCCCGTCTTCCCGGGGCGGATGGCCTCGAGAGCAATCGTTTGAGCCGTAAGGGTGAGTTCGTACACCTCGTCAAACCACGGACTTGGTATCGTA
This sequence comes from Candidatus Hydrogenedentota bacterium, assembly GCA_016215105.1. Classification (GTDB taxonomy): domain Bacteria; phylum Hydrogenedentota; class Hydrogenedentia; order Hydrogenedentales; family SLHB01; genus JACRLJ01. The sequence continues at coordinate 50,140 of JACRLJ010000088.1, read as the reverse complement.
CCGAATGCAAAAGTGCGAGTCAAATCCGAGCAATATCCGTCCAAGCGGCAACCGAAGTCCAGGAGCACGATATCACCGCGCGCCAGGGGGGTATCTCCGGGAGCGCCATGGGGAAGCGAACTTCGCGGCCCGAAGAGCGCTATTGTGTCGAACGAGGCGCCCGAGGCGCCACGGCGCTTAAATTCGTACTCGAATTCCGCCGCCAGGTCACGTTCGGTGACTCCGGCGTCGAGCGCGGCCGTCAAGTCCGCCAGAACGCCCTCCGCCAGCGCGGAGGCGGCACGAATACGCTCGATTTCGTCCGGAGACTTAATTTGGCGCAGATCCGAGACAATGGCAGAAACGGGCTTGAGCGCGCCTTCGAAGTTCTTCTGGATGGACTCGAAGTCGGCGACGGTGAGGTAACCCGGCTCGAATGCGGCGGTCTTCACGCCCAACTTATCGAGCCATTCGCCGACGCGGGCCGGCAGACTTCCGGCGACTTCGTGGATTTCATAGCCTTTCACCTGTTGCGAGGCCTGCTCGGTATAGCGGAAATCGCACAAGAAGACCGCGTGAGTCTTGGTGATAATGACTGCCGATGTGGTGCCCTTGAAACCTGCCAAGTACTGGTTCGTTGGCGGGGCGATGCTGCAAAATGCGTCGCATTCCGCCTTCGCCAAGCCTTCGCGCAGGGCTTTCAGTATCGAGTTCGTCACGATTTCACCGAACGCTGAAGGGCGATCAGCGCGAGACGGTAGCTTTCCCGTCCGAAGCCCGCGATCTGTCCAACGGCGATAGGCGCGATGTACGAGTGGTGGCGGAACTCCTCGCGCGCGTAGATGTTGGAGAGATGGACCTCGACTGTAGGGAGACCGGTGGCCGCGATGGCGTCCCGGATGGCGACGCTGGTGTGGGTGTAGGCGCCCGGGTTGATGATAATCGCTTCAGCCCACTCCGCCGAATCCTGAATCGCGGTGACGATTTCGCCTTCGCCGTTGGACTGAAACAGGCGCAGTTCCATATCGCGCTGCCGGGCTTCTTCCGTAAGCATGGCGTTGATGTCAGCGAGGGTGGTTCGTCCGTAAATCGCCGGTTCGCGCGTGCCCAACATGTTGAGATTGGGGCCATGCACTACGAGGACCTTCATGAGTAGAGTCTCCTTTTCAAAAGGGGCTAAGATGACCTTAGCCGATTAACACGTATCTGCGTGCGCCGTCCACACATCCCGAGGACCGAGCGCTGACAGAGGGGCGCCGCGCGCCGGGCTTCTGGGCTTCAGACTATCAAATTTGCGGGGCGCGGCGCACTTGCCGCGTCTATCCGGTGGCGCCAGTGTGAGTTCGCTCTTTGAATTCTTTGATCTCTTTGGCTTTGGCTTTTGCCTTCTGGCCGTCGGCGATCATGGCGTCGCCACGGACGGAATCTCCCGCGCGTTTGAACGCCGCGCCGGCCTTTTCGAGCGCGTCACCGTACTGACTCGCCATCTCCGCGGAAGTGGGGTACAGGACACTGGCTTCCCTGAACTGGTCGATTCCCCTCTGGAGCGTTTCGACGGCAAGCTGGGAGTTGGGCTCGATGCCGGCGCGAAGGAACAGCGCCCGTCCCAGATAGCTTCGGAGCCAATACTCTTCGGGACTGCGCCGGACGAGTTCCTCTGCCCACTCCAGGCCTTTCAGAATCCAGCGTTTGCGGATTGCAGGGTCGTGATTGTGGTCAAGCACAAGGGTACACCAGCGGCAGATATAGGCGCCCATGAGCGGACTATGCGGATAGGATGCGTCGATGGCCTCGAGTTGGGCGACCCAGGCGTCAATGCTCTGATACACCTTGGTTCGGGCGGTGTTTGGGTCGCGGATCTCGAACTGGGGTATTGTCACGAGGTCTTTGGGTTCGGGTTCCCCGGGGTCCAAATAGCGCGTAGAGCCGTTGCTGAGCACGATCAAGATCTTCCCGAAACTTTCCTGTTCGGAACGGCTTGGTATCAGCTCGGCGACACTAGGCAGGCTGAAGCGCGGCGGCTTGTTCGGATCGAAGACGGCCGGGTCCGTTCGCCGCAGGAGATCCGCAATGGCGGCAGGCATATCATACATTCGCGATGAATTGTCGATTATGTTGTCCACGGCGCGAACGCGAACTTGGGCGCCGAAGACAATCCACGCGACCGCCAGGATTAGCAGCGCCGCCAGTTGGTGGCGCCACCGCAGCTTCGGCGCAGGCTGCGCAGGCGCGGTTCGCGCGTAGAAGATACCTGCGGGCAAGAATGCGTTTAGCGCCAAGCTGGTGTGGTGAAAAGTGGAGTCGAGGATCGAATGTGTCAGGAACGCAACCAGGCCGCCGTAAAGGCCGGCCAGGGTCCATCGCTCGATGCGGTTCTTCTCGGTGATGACACGCCGCGCGCCCCAGACAGTAAGATAACCCCAGAAGCCGGCAAACAGCAGGAATCCAAACACGCCGGTTTCACAAATAGTCTGGAGGTAGTCGTTGTGTGCCATCTTGGTATCACTGATGCCCAAGTTCTGGTATTTTGGATAGGCCACGCCGAAGTTGCCTATCCCCACGCCCGTGAAGAAG
>JACRLJ010000088.1:23518-47528 GCA_016215105.1 Candidatus Hydrogenedentota bacterium | reverse complement strand
CCCGTCTTCCAGTAGCCGAGCCGGAGGCGTCCGGAAGTTGGGTCGAGGGCTTTGGAGACTTCCTGTTCACTACCTTGGACCTCTACGTGGGATTCGGTGGTTTGGCCGCCGGATGGTGTGTTGGACTCGGCGCGCGCGGGCTCGTTGAGATACGCCGCGCCGACGATGAACAAGAAAGCTGTCGCAGCGGCGAGCGCGCTCCCAACTTTTCCTGGTACCGGCATTGCTGGTTTTCGCCTGCTACCGAACCAGAGCAGGCAGGCTCCCGCAGCAACCCCGGCCAAGAGACCAAGGACACCACCTCGGGAAAACGTGATGACGAGCGCAATGCTCTCAGAGACACCAAGCGCTACGGCGCCGATTAGACACGAGGCGGGCCACGATATTTCCCAGCCTCGCCGGAGCGTAACAACCCAGACAATAACCGCGGGAATGAGGGGCGCAACGGCCATCCACCAGATCCAAACGAATAGATGCGCCGATGCGGGATCGCTCACCGGGAACGATCTTCCGGAAATCGTCTGCAGGTGGTAGTACTTGTAGGGTGACAACACCAGGTACATGAGGAGGCAGGCGGCCACAAATGCGGCGAGCCACGCCACCAGACCGGCGCCGACTGAAATCAGCCGGCGTTCTTGGAGTTGGCCGGGCTCGAGCCGCGTTGGCGTGGCGGCAAGGGCGAGCCGAAGCCGGTGGAAATTACGGACGGCCGCGCCTATGGCGTAGGGAATACCGAGAATCATGTACGCCGCGAGCGCGTTGGGGAACAGGAAGGTGCCGAATGCGCGATTGGATTCGAGGCGGTTCGCCAGTTGGGGGGATAGGCTGTCCACTCCGGCGCCCGATAGCACGCGCGAATCCAAATTTACTAACAAACGTGTGAACGGGAGAATGTACTGAAGATGGAGAATCCCGAAGACGGCCTCCAGGAATGACGCCGTCGCGAAGGCGCCGAGAACCATACCCACGGCAAGGCGGCTGCGCAGGGCGTTGGTGGCCAGAATGAACACGCCGAGGTGACCGGCCCACCAAATCAAGTTGCGGTACGTGCCGTCATACTGGATGGAGTTGAATCCCACGAGCGCGGAGACCAGTAGAAAACCCGTCAAGAGCGAGACAGGGCGTATACAACGAATGACGTCGCCGCGCCGGAGAGCGCCGATCGCCCAAATCGTCACGGCTACTACGATGGCCCACACGAAATATGCGTTTTCGTAGGGAAAGGTAACGCCGTCGCGCCATGGCCTGAGGAGTACGATGATGGACAGTAGGAGGGCCGCCGGCTCGCGGATGACCTCGCGCCACCACGGGATTGATGAATCCTGTAACCCGGAGGACTCGAAGGCGCCGGACTCGACCTCCAGGGTCTCTGCGCCGGTGATTGGGGCTTCAAGTCGCTTCGACTTCGTTTTTCGGCTCATTTCACGGACCCCGCTGCGCCGTTCTTGGCGGCCATGATTAGCACGATAAGCAGGAACACACCGGCGGTTTGGGCAAGGATTATGAGGGTCCCTATCAGGGCAACGTGGGGGAGTAACGCCGCGCCCAAGCCGGTAACGGCTGCGACAAGAAAGATGAACTCGACTGCCTGGCGGGGAGTCATGCCCAACGCGACCAGCCGATGAGAGAAATGACGTTTATCCCCCTTCATGATGGACTCGCCGTTTCGCCAACGGATATAGACTACGCTGAGAGTGTCGAAGATCGGCACGCTCAGGGCCAATAAGGGCGCGGCAACCGCTACGCGCGATGGCGTGGACTTGTCGTAGAACGTGCCGAGAACCGCTACCGTCGCGAGGATGTAGCCGCAGAACATGGCCCCTGCGTCTCCCATGAAGATTCGCGCGGGGCTGAGGTTGTGATACAGGAAACCGCCCACCGAGCCGGCGAAGATCATTAGCATGACGCACACGAACGCCTTCTCATGAGGTTGGACGCACATAAAGAACGAGAACGCGGCGATCACGGACACGCCGCCGCACAGGCCGTCCATGTTGTCCAGGAAATTCATCGAGTTGGTCATCATGACCACCCACAGCACCGTTACGGCGCCGGTGAGCCAGACGTTATCCGTGAACAGATCCAGGCGTATGCCGGGAATGACCAAGGCGAGAGCGGCGACGATCTGGCCGACCAGCTTGGTTTCCGGTTTCAGCGAAACCAAGTCGTCTATCACGCCCAAGACGAAGATGATGAAACCGCCGACGAAGATCCCCACCAATTTCATCACAAGGTTTTCACGCAGAAACGCCACCACGTTCGCTTCGATCCATTCGGGGCTTAGTTGTCCGAACGCGGCCGCCAGAAGCAGGTGACCGAAGATCATGACGTAGAACGCGAGCCAGATTGCCACTCCGCCGAGCAGGGGCATAGGGCGGGAGTGCATCTTCCGTTCACCGGGGTGGTCCATGATATTCCAGCGCCGGGCGACCGACCGCATCACGCCGGTCAGGGCGAGCGAGAGCAGGAAGGAGGCGCCGAGCGCATAGGAGAAAACGAGATACCAATTCAACTTCATCGTCCAAACAACTCCTCATACAGACTGAATTCCTCGCGCGCGATTCGCTCCGCGTGGAACTCGGCGTAAACACGTTGGCGCGCGAACTCGCCCATGCGGCGCCGCAGGCCGGCGTTGTACAGCAACACGTTGACCGCTTCGGCCAAGGCGTCCGCGTTTCGAGGCGGCACGTTCAGTCCCGTCTTCTGATCCAAGTTCGCGTATTCGACGCCCGTGCCCAGCGTGGTGGCTACTACCGGCTTGCCACAGGCGTGCGCTTCGAGTATGGACATCCCGAACGCTTCACTTCGTTCGACCGAGGGAAATACCAGCAGTTCGCATCCATGGAGATGATTCACCAAATCCTGATGCGACAAGGTTCCCGCGAATACGATCGGAGCGCCCAGTTCTACGGCGAGCGCCTCACATCGGGGCCGCTCCGGTCCGTCGCCGGCGATTACCACGCGCGCGCGAATCGCTTTGGCTGCGCGCACTAAGTACTCGAGGCCCTTGTAATACCGATGGCGCCCCGCAAAAAGGACATACGCTCCCCCGTACTTCGCGCGCAACTCGGCGACGCGCTCAGTTTCGGGGTGTTCAAACTCCTCCGGCAGAATCCCACACGGTAGAACACGGCACGGTTTGCCCGCCGCCTGTAACGTCGCGGAGGTGTCCACATACCGCTGAGAGGTCGGCAGAATGATATCAGCTTTGCGCAGGAAATTCATTTGAATGGGGCCGTACACTTTCATTGCGGCGGCTTGACGGACTACGTCGCTGTGATACCGCACGACGAGCCGGCACCGTGGCCGGGCGAGCAAGAACCCCATTTCTGCCGTGGGATTGGGAACGTGGACAACCATGATGTCCGTTTTCATGGTGCGCATGTATATTGGGAAGAGCGGCGATATTGGCGCGCTTTGAAACCGGCCCCATTCACCCACCTCGGTGACGCGCGTGCCATCGCGTTCGATCACGCGCGTCCACGGGGATCGGCTGCACATCAGCGCTTGGACGTCTGCCCACTGCCGTTGAAAACGGCACATCAGTCCGATCTGCCGTTCCATTCCGCCGTGGACCGGTGGATAGAAGTCCTTATACACATGCAGAATCTTCATGACTGCATGGCCGTCCGGTAGGATTCGAGGGTTAGTTCGGCGGTGCGTTGCCAAGTGAATTGCGCGGCCCGGCTTAATCCGCCCGTGATCAGCGTGTCGCGGTACGGGAGGTCGTTTACCAGCCGGCTCATGCCGTCGGCGATGGCCCGGACGTCGTGCGGATCAATGAGTAGGGCGTCGCCGCCGACTACCTCCGGCAGGCTTGACACGTTTGACGTTAGCACGGGGACGCCACAGGCCATGGCTTCGAGTGGGGGGAGGCCGAATCCCTCCCAGAGACTGGGCCACACGAACGCCTCGGCGGCGCTGTACAGCGCTGGAAGGTCGGATCGGTCCACAAACCCGACAAAATGGATTCGCTCGGCATAGGGGGACTTCTTTGCGGCGGCGTGGATCGGACCGACTTTCCAGCCGTCGCGACCGGCGATGACAAGGTCTACGGGGCAGTCCCGGGCGATCCGGGACCAGGCCTCGATCAGGCGCTCCAGGTTCTTCCGGGGTTCGACTGTTCCCACGTACAAGAAAAATCTCGCGGGAACGCGGTATCTCTCGCGAACGAATGCCTGCACGCTTTCCGGCGCGGGCCGGAATGCCTCATCGACTCCCAACGGAATGACATCGATGCGCTCCTCGGGCACTCCCAGCTTCTCCTTTAAGTCCGACGCGGCGCAGTGGGAGTCGGCGATAATCCGCCGCGCGAGTTTGGCGCTTCGTCCGATGGTGGCCTGATAGTACATGGCGCGGTCCTGCCTGAACCACGCAGCGTGGCGCATGAAACTGAGGTCGTGAATGGTCACGATCATAGTGTCCGGACCCAACTGATTGCCCACGCTCGCGGGGAAATGCACGAGATCGGCCTCTAGCCGGTCGCACATTCGCCGGACGCCGAAATGGTCCAGCAGCAAACGCTTAAACAGGACGCGCGTGTCTTGCAGAAGGAAATCCCGATCCGGGTTCGGAGCCCCATCCGGTATAGGGGCGTCCTTGGGCCACAGGACTTTCATTTCGACATCGTCCGCCATTCCCGGAAGCCAACGGGCTAGTTGGGCCGAGTAGTGGCCGGTTCCGCTCTTATTGCCAGCTTGCAGCGCGTTGAGCAAGACTCTCATGCGGTTAGTTTCCGGTAGAGGTCCAGCGTGGTCGCGGCGCAATTGGGCCATGAGAAACGTTTCGCGTGTTCGAGGCCGCGCGCCACGAGCGACTCGCGCAATGCGGTGTCCGAAATGACGCGGCGAACGGCATCGGCGATTCCTTCAATGTCCATCGCGTCCATAGTCAAGGCCGCGCCGCCGGTGACTTCCGGCACGGAGGAATTGTCGGACGCGACCACCGGACAGCCGCAGGTAAGGGCCTCGAGCAGAGGCAGCCCAAATCCTTCATAGAGCGTCGGGAAGACGAAGGCGTTCGCGGCGCAGAAGAAGGCCGGCAGTTCGAGGTGGGGAACAAAGCCGGGCCGGATAATACGGTCCTCGAGGCCTAATTCGCGGATGGCCTCAAATATCGGATCACTGTTCCAGCCAATGGACCCAATCATTACCAAGCGGTGCGGCAGGTCGGTCAGGCGAGCGAAGGCGCGCAACAGCGTAGGCACGTTCTTCCGCGGTTCGAGGGTGCTGACAAATAGGAGGAATGGCCCTTCGATGTGGTACGCCGTCTTCAAATGGGCGATAGCGCTCTCGCGCGGCATCGGAACGAAATCCTCGTCAACGGCCATCGGCGCGACGGTCACTCTTTCGGCGGGCACGTCGAGAAATCGCAAGACATCGTTCTTGGTGGACTGAGAGTACACGAGGACGCCGTCCGCGTCGCGGGCGAAGCGGCGTATGTTCGCCGAGAACGGCCCCACGATACTCGGGCTGCACAAGCCGGGCGTTGCCAGAAACGCCAAGTCGTGAATGGTGACTACTCGGCGGGCTTTTTCCGTGGGGGGAAGGAAGTAGTTCGTTGCGTGGTAGAGGTCGACTCCGCCCAGCATCCGGTCCACCCTGGGGCGGCGCAAGTACGTCCAGGACTTATAGAGCAGGCGCGTCGGGCAGGACAGCCAGCGATAGGGAAGCTTGCCGGATAGAGCATCCAGCTCGGGTCGGCGCCGGCCGGAGGCGAACCCGATAAACTGGTCCGAAGGGTCAAGGGCGATGAGATTCTTGAGTAGATAAAAGCAATAGTTGCCTACTCCGGTTCGGTTCTTGGAGATAGGTCCAATGTCGAATCCGATGCGCATGGAACTCCCGGCGCTCAATAGTCACGCCCGCAACCAGTTGTATCTGGCGCCCCGCGTTGCCGCCAGTGGTTACTTTCAGGTCGACAGGTACTTCGCTTCCTCGTGGGATACATCCCTGCGCAATGCATGGATATTACCGCCAAAGAGGTCACGCCCACAGACTGTACGAGTGCGGTCAGCCGCCTTGGGCGAAGCCAAGTTCTGTGCCTCCGGCATCCCTGGCTTGGGTAGGACCGCTTCGAGGCGGATAGTACTGCTCGATGCCGGGAAAGTCAAGCCAACCGACGCTTCTTCGGGCGCACGAGTAAGCGGCTAAGTTGGCGGACGGCCACTATTTATAAGATCATGGACGCCGCTTTCGTCCGGGCCTCCGCCTTGACACGCCCGACTGGGTATGATACACTCCGGTTTGTTATTAGCACTCTAATTGATCGAGTGCTAAGAGGGCATGCGATGGAAGGCCGTACCGAACTTACCGAACGCGAACAGCTTATTCTAAAAGCTGTGGTCCATACCTACATCACCTCGGCGGAGGCGGTGGGCTCGCGTTCGATTGTCAAGCGCCTGGGGTTGGACCTCAGCCCTGCGACGGTGCGGAACGTGATGGCCGATCTCGAAGAGGCCGGGTATCTCCAACAGTTGCACACCAGTTCCGGACGGGTTCCAACCGATTCCGGGTACCGGTATTACGTCGATTATTTGATGGGTGTGCAGGAGTTAACGATATCGGAGCGCGCCCGTATTGAACAGGAATTCTCGGAACGGCTGAATGACGCCGACGAAATCATGCGTCAGACCAGCCATCTGCTGGCATTGATATCTCGGCACACCGGTATCGTGGAGTCGCCGGACGAGACGCGGGCGACGGTGCGCCGGCTGGAACTCGTGCCACTGCGCGCGAACCTGGCTGCCGTCATGGTCGCGGATAACTACGGCCGGGTTCGGACGCTTACCGTTACGTTGCCGGAACAGATCTCCGACGTGGCCAAGCTGAATCGCTATTTGAATGAGATGCTCGAAGGCGCGGCGGTCGAGGGGATGGCGGCGTCGATGCAGGCCAAGGCGCAGAGCGCGATGGACGAGTATCGCGCCCTTGCGTAGCAGGCGCTTCAGGTGGTGAACGGGCTGCCCGCTTACTGGCCGGCTCGTGTATTTCTCGATGGTACGACGCAACTTTTCGAGCAACCGGAGTTTCGCGATATCTCTCGCGCGCGCGAGGTGTTTGGGCTCCTCGAGGAGCGGGACCGCGTGGTCGAGCTGCTTCGCGGACGCGCCGACGAGCCGGACGACTTTGATCGCGCGTCTGTGGTCATTGGCTCGGAGTCGCACACGCACGGGCTGGAAGAGATCAGCGTGGTCACGGCGCCGTACCGGGTTGCCGGCAAGTCCGTGGGCCGCATCGGAATTTTGGGTCCCCGCCGGATGCCGTACTCGCGGCTTACGGCGGTGGTGGATTACACCGCCGACATGCTGGGCCGGTTCTTAACGCGCTTGGCGGGCTGAACGGTCTCTGAAGGCATATCGCGTTCGGCTTCTTGACAGCGAAACCAAGGTTTGAGCACGAAGAATGAAGAAGACGAAGATTGACAGAAGACAACACTCCGGTGACGACGCTGACGCGGTTTCGCCGGTCGAAGGGGGTTCCGATTCCACGATGAATGACGAGCCGATCATGGGTGAATTTGCGGACGAAATCCCATTGGACGCTGCGGCCGATACTACGGCAGCGCTGGAGGAGGACCCTCGGGACGCGCAGATTGCCGAGTTGATCCTTGAACGGGAGGCGTTGAAAGACCAACAGCTTCGGCAGCGGGCGGAATTTGAGAATTCGCGCAAGCGCCTGGCGCGCGAGGCGGAACGCACATCGCGCGCGGCGGCGGAAGCGATCATTCGTGACTGGCTGCCGGTGGTAGACCACCTGGAACTGGCGTTGCAGCACGCGCCGGATCGCTCCGACTCGTTGGCGCAGGGTGTCGAGTTGGTTCTCAAGCAGGTCTCCGATGTGCTTGCCAAATACGGCGTCGAACCGATTCCGGCGGTGGGCGAGGTGTTCAGTCCTCATTGGCACGAGGCCATGACCCACATAGACTCCGAGGACGTTCCGGAGAATCGGATCGCGGCGGAGTATCAGCGCGGTTACCGCATTGGCGACCAGATACTGCGGCCATCCAAAGTGGCGGTCAGCCGGGGAGCGTCGGCGCCGCCCGCTGAGGACGGCGGCGAGGCGCCGCCGCCGTAGCGCCAAGCGACGAACACCGAACGCATGGATTTTACTGACGAAGAAGTCATATCGTTGACTATGGAATTGCGGCTTGGCCGCCTAAGGAGGTTTTCGCGCGATGGCAAAAGTGATTGGCATTGACCTGGGCACGCCCANCAATTCGTGTGTGGCCGTGATGGAACACGGCGAACCGACGGTCATTGCGAACGCCGAAGGAAGCCGGACGACGCCGTCCGTAGTGGCATTCACCAAAGACGGCGAGCGGCTTGTGGGTACGGTGGCGAAGCGCCAGGCGGTGACCAATCCGCAGAACACGGTGTTTTCGATCAAGCGGTTTATGGGCCGCCAGCATTCCGAAGTGGGCAAGGAAGAGAAGCTGGTGCCGTATCGCGTGAGTTCGACGCCCTCAGGGGACTGTCAGGCCGAGATTCAGGGCCGCAGCTACCGCCCGCCGGAGATTTCGGCGATGATCCTTCAGAAGATGAAGGAGACCGCGGAATCGTACCTGGGCGAAAAAGTCACCCAAGCGGTCATCACCGTGCCGGCGTATTTCAACGATTCCCAGCGCCAAGCGACCAAGGACGCCGGTCTCATCGCGGGTCTTGAAGTGCTGCGCATTATCAACGAGCCGACGGCGGCGGCGCTCGCATACGGACTCGAGAGAAAGAAGAACGAGAAGGTCGCCGTCTATGATTTGGGCGGCGGTACGTTCGACGTGTCGATCCTTGCGATTGGCGACGACAGCTTCGAGGTGTTGAGCACGAACGGCGACACGCATTTGGGCGGTGACGACTTCGACCAGTGCGTGATCACGTGGCTGGCCGAGCAGTTCAACAAAGACCAGGGCATCGACCTGCGCAAGGATCCGATGGCGCTGCAACGTCTCAAGGAAGGCGCGGAAAAGGCCAAGTGCGAACTTTCCACAGCGATGACCACGGACATCAATCTGCCGTTTATCACGGCGGATGCGTCGGGGCCGAAACATTTGAATTACACGTTGACGCGGGCCAAGCTCGAGCAACTGTGTGACGCGCTCCTTCAGAGGTCGAAGAATCCGTGCTTGCGAGCGATAGAAGACGCGAGTTTGCGCGCGGAAGACATCAACGAAGTTATCCTGGTTGGCGGTATGACCCGCATGCCGGCGGTCGGGCAGTTGGTGAAGGAGTTGTTCGGCAAAGAGCCGCATCGGGGCGTGAATCCCGATGAAGTAGTGCTCGGCAAGTTCATCCTGGACGGCATCTTGCCCGCGCCACGTGGTGTGCCGAAGATCGAAGTGACCTTCGATATCGACGCGAACGGGATCGTCCACGTATCGGCCAAAGACTTGGCGACGAGCAAGGAACAGAAGATTCGGATCGAGTCGTCGAGCGGCCTGTCCGAGGATGAGATCAATCGTCTAGTTAAAGACGCCGAGTCGCATGCCAGCGAAGACAAGGATCGGCGTCACACCATCGAAGTGCGTAACAACGCGGATTCGCTAGCGTACGCCACCGAGAAGATGTTGAAAGAGAACGCGGACAAGATTAGCGCAGAGGATAAGTCCGCGGTCGAGGGCGCGCTGGCCGAATTGAAGAAGTCGTTGGAAGGATCGGACACCGCGGCGATCGAGGCGGCGGCGCAGAAAGTGCAACAGACCTCGCACAAGCTGGCGGAGGCGATGTACGCCGCCGCGGCTCAACAGGCGGGACAAGCCGAAGAGGCCGCTCCCGGCGCCGGCGCTGGTTCCGCTGAGGCGGAGAAGACGTCCGGCTCGAAAGATCAAACGGTGGACGCCGACTTTACCGTCGTGAACGATGACCCAAAAGATAAAGCCAACTAGCGCGCATGTCCAAAGACTATTACGAGCTGCTGGGAGTTCCCAGAAACGCGTCAGAGGCTGAGATTCGCAAAGCGTATCTCAAGCTGGCCCACAAGTATCATCCGGACAAGACCGGCGGCGATAAAGCGGCGGAAGACAAGCTCAAAGAGATCAACGCCGCGTACGACACGCTCAAGAACACCGAGAAGCGCGCCCAGTACGACCGCTTTGGTCACGCTGGGGAACAATTCGGCGGCGGGCCTGGCGGGTTTGGCGGCGGATTCGGGCGGAGGCGATGTACGCCGCCGCGGCGCAACTCCCGGAAACGATCTCGAGTACCGCATCTCGATCACGCTTCGCGAGGCCGCGTTTGGCGTCAAGAAACAAATTCGCATCAACCGCATGGACACCTGCGGCGATTGTTCCGGCTCTGGGGCGAGCGCGGGCTCGAGTCCGCAGACCTGCACTGAATGCGGCGGGTCGGGACAGGTGCGCCGGGCGCAAGGCTTCTTCAGCGTCACGCAGACCTGTCCGAGGTGCCGTGGCCGTGGCCGTACGATATCGAGTCCGTGTTCGCGGTGCGCCGGATCGGGTCGGGTCAAGACCCAGCGCGAGTTGTCCGTGGATTTGCCCGCGGGCGTGGACACCGGGTCCAGACTGCGCGTGGGCGGCGAAGGTGAACCGGGCGAGGGCGGCGGACCGCGTGGCGACCTTTATATCTTCATCGAGGTGCAGGCCGATGAAATCTTCGTCCGTGAAGAGAACGATATCCTGTGCGAAGTGCCGATCAGCTTTCCGCAGGCCGCGCTCGGCGCGACCATTCGTGTGCCCACCCTAAAAGGCGAGGCTGAACTGAAGATTCCCGCGGGCGCGCAGTCAGGCACCCTGTTCCGCATGCCGGGGCTGGGCGTGCCGGATCTGCGCGGCTACCGCAAGGGCGATCAGATCGTGCGCATCAACGTCGAAACGCCGACGCGCCTGACAAAAGAGCAGAAGGAACTGTTGAAGAAGTTCCAAGAACTGAGCGACGCCCAGGATTATCCCCTGCACCGCCGGTTCATGGAGAAGATCAAGAAATCGTTCGGGGGGTAACGCCTAACGGGTTCGGGCCTTGATGCGGCCGGTGACTTCGACGCGGACGGGTACGCCGTCCATTTCTGGCGGGATAACCAGATCGGCGCCGGGGGCGGTGGCCATATTCACTTTGACAGCGTAGCCTTTCCCCACGCGCGTGATGCCGACACCGGTCAAGTCGCGATGGTTTTGCAGCAGCGTCGCGACGCGGGCTTTGGCGCTTCGGGCTTCTTCGAGCGTATAGGTTTTCATGGGCGTCACTCGGGTTACACGACGCGCGGACTGGCGAATGAGGACATTCGCCCTCCCGGTCACGCCGCCTTGCTCGGCATACATTTCACAAGTTACCAGGCCGCTGCGCGACCCTGTCTATAGCTATTATAGCGCCAAATCCACTTTCAATGTATCGAGCACGGTGCGAATTGGATTCGCGTAGGTCAGGCCCTTGCCGTTGGCGCCGCCCTGATCGCTGTCCGCGAAGAGCAGGGCCACTGCTCGCAGATCGCTGCCCACGATGAGCGAGCCGCTGTCGCCGCCGTCGCAAAAGCCCGTATGGCCATCGCCTTCGATCTCGATTTGATTGTCAAAGCGGCCGTTGCCTGCGTCGTACTCGATCACCACGTTGTCCATTTCAAAGGCCGTCACCCGTCCGTGGGTGAGACCCGTGGTGCGGCCGACCTTTGCCACGCGCTGGCCTTCGTCCACCATCACACTGCTCACGCCCTTGAGCTTGCCGAGGCCGGTCAGCTTGGTGTGGTTGGCTGCGATGCCGTTCTTCAACGTGGCCGTCGCGCAGTCGACGAAATTCGTTCCCGAATACTTCAACTTCACGAAGGTATCGAGGGTGGCCACCGTGTCCGTTGCTTTTTTGCCACCATCGTCCTTGGCCTGTTGAAGAACGGCGTCGCCCTTCTTCGCGTCATTCTCGTTGGCCAGCACGTGATTGTTCGACAGGATGGCCACATCGCCGCCGCCGCGCGGCGTAACGAAGGCCCCGAGTGTGCCGGCAGTGATTTTGTAATGTCCCACGCTGCATCCGATGAGGAGAGGCCGCTGTTGCTTTTGGTACCACGGCGTAGCCCGCTTGCGCACCGCGCCAATGTAGCGCAGGTCTATCTCGCCCTTGGCTTTCTTCTTGATCAACTCGACTTCGGGACTGTCCTCCATGGCCCGATGCTGCACCCGCACCGCCAAAGCAAAGTCCTTTCCATTTCGCGTGGACACCCCCAGGACCAACGTCCGCGGCGCGCCGGGCCGCGCGCCCAATGCTTTCGCCGAAACCCCAAACGCCGACCGCGTCCGAACCGACTCCGCCAAGCCCGTCAAAATCTGCTCCGACAACGCTGCCTTCAATCCCCGTACTGAATCGAGATCCATGTTCGCCTCCTTTGCTTGCGACAGCCCTCACAACCCTTCGAACGCGGTCTTCAGCAGAGCCGCGCCGCGATCTCCTCGATAGCCTTTGACGACCTCTTTAGTCAGTTCCTCGAAACCTGCCGGGTCCAAACCCATGTCCTGCGCCATCGAAACCAGTCCGGTCAATTTCACCTGAACCTCGCCTGCTCCAATCGCCGTCTGAATAGCCAGTCCGAGGGCGATCAAACGAATTCCTACTTCACGCTGCGCTAGTTCCCATGCCATGACCCCAATCTGATAGAAACTGGCTGCCTCACACGCCCGGTCACCGATTGATTGACTAATGGACAACGACTTCTTATATTTTTCCCGTGCTTCGTCGTACTTCTTTTCGTTTAGGGCCACCGAACCAAGACCGTGCCAAGCGGATGCTTCGCGCGCTGGGTCTCCGATAGCCTGACCAATGCCCAGCGCCTTACCGTAGTTCTGCCGCGCCTGCTCGGACTTTCCTTCATGTAGGTCGATCAAACCCAATTGGTGCCATGTACTGGCTTCCGCCGCACGATCCCGAATGGCTCGAAAAATCTCAAGGGCCTTCCCCAGCTCTTCACGTGCGTCTTTGTAGTTCCCTTCACTGACGTCCACAGAGGCAAGACCGTGCCAAACGGACGCCTCACCCGCACGATCGCCGACAGCGTGCTTGGCCTCGAGCGCTCTACCATAATTCTCCCGCGCGCCTTCGTACTTTCCTTCGTACAAGTCTATCGTGGCAAGATTGTGCCTGACGCTGCCTTCGCCTGCGCGATTCCCCAAGGCTTGGTACATGGCAAGGACCTCACCGAGTTTTTCCCGCGCCTTCTCGTACTTTCCTTCCTCCACATCTATCGCCGCAAGACTATTTCGCGTGCTCGCCTCGCCCACACGATCTCCGAGTGCTTGTCTAATGCTCAGTGACTTAGCGAACTTCTCCCGTGCTTTGTCGTAGACTCGCTCATTCGAGTCTATTGTGGCTAAATTGTGCCATACGCTGCCCTCGCCCGAGCGATCTCTACAGGCTTCCCTGCCTATCAGTACCTCCTGGTAGAGTTCTCTCGCCGACTTCCAATCACTTGTGCCTAGTCGCACGCGGGCCAAGATATTCAGCAAATCGGGATGGCGGTCGTCTTGCATCACAGGCTTGACCAGTGCCTCGGCAACGACATATTCTGCGCAGCCAATCAGTCGCCACGCCAGTTCGACGGTGGCCCAGCGGCGACACTCGGGGTCCCTCGCTTCGGTCGCGTGGTGGAGACAGGCCAGCAATCCGGCCACCAAGGGCAGGCGTAGTTCGCTCTGGCGGCCCTTCTCAAAGCATTCACGAAGGAACGTCGCCGTGGCACGGTGCGCATCCTGGGCAGCCGCCCCGCCGAGGCGCGCGGGCTCGATCAAGAAGGTGCGCTGGAGAGGATAGATGGCGAAAACGGGTACCTCATCGTCCTCACCGAAGCGTTGGACTAATCCGAGCCGTAGCCACCGGTTTACCGAGTCCTGGACTTCGCTTTCTCCGATGTTGGCCACGAGCGCAACGCCGACGAGCAGCAAGGGAATCTCGGTCACGGCCAGACGGCTGAGGCCCAGCCGACCGTGCGCCGGCAGGGCGTCGTAAAGTTGAGGCAGAAACAGATCGCGGAAATAGTTCTGTTGGAGTTCATAAAGCTCGTCGGGTCCGGTGCCTGACTCGGGAGCTTCGACGCGTTCGAGTTGTTCGCGAAGATCGTCGGGATCGATCCGAGCAGGCGCGCGGTCAGATCCCGCATGAACCCGGCGAAATCCGGGTCCGACCATTGGGGCGGCGCGGGCGGCGCGGGCATTGCGGCTTCGAGGTTATCAAGCACGAGCAGAATACGGGCGTCATTAAGAACTTCAACCGCCAGACGCAGCCGGTTTGCGATCGGCCGCTGGCCATCGAGCAAAACGCGTTCGTCATTTTCACGACCGAGGCGTTGGCAGGCGGTGGCGATTTCGGTCAAGAGCCGCAAACAGAAGGAGGGACCGGATTCGTCGTGTTGCGCTCGAACGGCTGCAATGCGGTAGCCGTCCAGTTTGAAGCGATTGGCGAGGCGCGTCGCGAGAGTGCTCTTCCCGGCCCCGCCGATGCCGGTAAGCAGGAGCACGTGTTTCTCGCCGCTGCGCAGGGCTGGTCGTGTCTTCTGCAAAATGCGGCGGCGTCCCACGAACCCTTCGCGCAGGCCCCGGATGTTGTCGGCCAGCAGTTCGTAGCGTATGCCGGGCCGTTCGACGCGCTCCGGCGTCCGGTGTTCGTCAATGATGGTATGAAGCGTTTCGGCGGCGTAGAGTTGCGGCAGGGCGAAACTGATATCGAGGAATTCGATGTTATTGCTCTTAACACGGCATTGTTCGTACAGGGCTCGGCGGGCGGCGCTCACCGCATGGTCAACCGATTGGCCCGCGGCGAGGCCGTGGTAGAAGTCGTGGGCAAACTCTGTGGCGAAACCGTCACCGATGCTCTCGCCCCAACCCAGGGCAAGAGGGACATGGTCCGTAGCGGTGAGACTCTGGCAAAGACCGGCGGCGCCGGCCTGCGCTGTTTCACATCCGCTCACGAAAACGAGGCGCACGTTGTTTCCTGCGAACAACTGGTCGGCGATTTCGCGGGCGCCGCGGGCGTCGCATTTGCCGCGCTCGTCCTCAAAACAGAAGTAGCCGGTACCGTCCTGGACAGCGCCGTGGCCGGAAAGATGCACGACGTGGGGCTTGTATTCCGGGATTAGACGGCGCAGTTCGTCGAAGGTCCCGCTCTCGGCGACATCGAGGTGGACCTTTCCGCCGAGCCGGTTCGCGATGCGCAGGAAGGCCTCTTCCTCTTTCTCAAAACCGAGGCTGTCCAAGTTCGTGGGCGCGCAGGCCATGAACAGGACGCGCAAGGGGCGCGCTACAAGTGGCGCCGCCGATTCGGGCAAGGTTTCGCGCGTGGTCCGGCGTATGGACCAGCGCGGGTCTTCGATGAGGTAGGCGCAGTCGGGCCGGGGCAGGAGTTCCCATGGAAGATTTAGGTACTCGGGCGCCTCCGAAACGAAGAGAAGGGCGCCGTGCTCGGCGGAGAGGGCGCCGTCCAAGTGGGACAGGAACACGTCACGGAGTAGTACGCCCACTTCGGCCACCTCGACGGGATCGGCGATGGGGCGATTGCCGTGCTCGAACTTCTTCATCAAACGCTGGACGGCCTGGCGCGCACCCGCGACATCTTCCGCTGCCGCAACGCAGTCCCACCGCCCGGCGCCGTTTGTCACGCAGACCCGGCACGCGCCATCCGATTTGGGTATGAGATGGATACAAACTTCGTTCATGTGCCCCTCGACAAAAAAGAAAATCCACCCAACGTGACGAAGAATCTACTCCATTGGATTGCCCGTGGAGTACTCTACTCAAGCACTGTGACAGACTTCAACCTGCCGAAATCGCTCAGTTGACCAGGGGCGCCTTCGTCACTTCTACTTGTACGTGGCCTTGATGCTTTTTCCTTCCTTGGCGCTGCGGTTGGCTAGGTCGAGGATGTGGATGGGGCGGCGGGCCCATTCGGGGGTGATGACGAGGGGCTCGCCTTTGGTGAGGTTGTTGGCGATGTTCTGGTAGAAGGCCCACCACTCGGATTGAGGATTGCGGCCTTTTTGCACGACGGTGTCCGCGCCTTTGTGGGTGATCATCTCGAAGGTTTCGCAATCGAAGACGTAGGAGCCTTTGGTTCCGGTGACCTCGATCATGCCTTTCTTGGGATTCGAGTCGATGTGCGAGATGCACAGCGAGGCCCAGGCGCCAGTGCGGAACCGGATCACCGCGAGACCTTCGTCTTCATTGGTGTCGTCTTTCCACTTGGTCTTGGGGGCCCAGAATCCGCGTTTCGCGAAGCCGGTGACTTCGGAGATCTCGGCGTTGACGATTTGGAGGGTGTATTCGAGCATGTGAACACCCCAGTCGTAAAGAATGCCGCCGGAGATGGTCTTGCTCGAACGCCACCAGTCGCCGGGCTGGCTGTAGCCGCCCATATGCGCTTCGACTCGGACCACGCCGCCTATCGCGCCGCTCTTGATGTGTTTCATCGCGTGTACGATGCAGCCATCCCAGTGGCGGTTGTGGTAGGTCGAGAGAAGCACCTTCTTCTTTTTCGCGGCGGCGATCATGGCGTCGCACTCGGCGGTCGTGATCGCGAAGGGCTTCTCGGTGATGACGCTCTTGCCCGCGTTGAGGCATTGCAGCGCGAGCTTCGCGTGGGTGTTGTGCGGGGTGATGATCGTAACGAGGTCCACCTGAGATTTCTTGAGCATTTCGGCGACCGACGCATAGGTCTCGATGCCGGGGAATTCGGTCTTAGCCACCTCGAGCCGGGCGCGATCCGGATCGCAGACCATCACCGGCGTCATGCCCGCGTGCTTGGCTTCCTTCAAGTGGCCCCGGCCCATGTTGAACGCGCCGCCGTACCCGATCACGCCGATCTTGATGTCTTCCGCCTTCTTGTACCGCTTCATAGTGAGTCATTCCTTCCGCAATAGTGCGTCTGCGCCTCGCACGCACGATTCGTCTGTGCGAGGCTGGGGAAATACTACTTGCGGGGGACGCGCGATACAAGGGTGGGGCCGACGCGCCCAGGATAGCCTTCTCAGCTTGCCGCTTTGCCGGTGCCCCGGCTGACGCGGCGAGACGGCGCGTCTACTTTAGTCGCTGCGATCTCATCCATCCGACGTCACCGTCCCCTGGGCTCAGGCTCCCTTTTGGAAGAGCGGATGGAATTCACTTATGCCAGCAATGCCTCCGGTAACGAGAATGCCTTTGGCGCCGTCCTGATAGACAAACGAATAGCTAAATCCGTCCATCACATTGGGGTTGCTCCAAATTAGAATGGCCTTGCGCGGGAGCGTTTGCTGCTGAAACTGTTTACTGTTGGTCTTGAGACGCTTCATGGCCGAATCTCCTTGTTGGCTCATAGTTCGATCTCGGTTGGGCCGCGCTCGAATCAATAGAACTTCTCGTCAATCGGAGCCTGACCGGCGGGGAAAAACATGCGTATGAAATCCGCGATACGCACCAGCCACGCCGGGGAATTGTAGTATTGGATACCTGTCGCCGCGGCGGGCCGGCGCGTTACAGCAGTCAGTGGTTTGATTCGACGATTCATTGTTTGTGCTCCCTTATGGTTGTGGTTGATTCAGCGGCGCAGAATCCAAGTGCAAGGCTAACAATAGCGCTGCCAGATTCAGCCCTCGTTTGTGGAAATGCCCCTCGCATAAATTGTGATTGGCGCCCCAAAACGTATCGCAGTTTGCCCATCGGCCAAATACCCCGTTGAGGGCATGGTTAAACCAGGAATCCAATCAGGTGGCGCCCGCGCGCTGGAAGGTCTATTGTCGGAAGTTCGGGCGTGCCGTTTGTGTGCGGCGGAACTGCCGCTGGGGCCGCGGCCGGTGCTGCGGGCGCGCGTTACGGCGCGGGTGCTGATTGTGGGCCAGGCGCCGGGGACGAGGGCGCATGAGACGGGGATACCCTGGAACGATCCGAGCGGGGACAGGTTGCGGCAATGGCTGGATTTGGACCGCGAGCAATTCTACGACGAATCCCGCGTGGCGATCATTCCGATGGGGCTGTGTTATCCGGGGCGTGACGCCAAGGGCGGGGACCTGCCACCGCGTCCGGAGTGCGCGCCTCTGTGGCACGCGAAACTTCGCGCGTTGTTGCCGAATATCCGGTTGACGCTACTGGTTGGGCAATACGCGCAACGGTATTATCTGGGGACGCGGCGGGGAAGATCGGTGACGGACACGGTGCGCGCGTGGCGCGAATATTTGCCGGAATACATTCCGTTGCCGCATCCATCGTTTCGGAATTTGACGTGGCTGAAAAGGAATCCGTGGTTTGAGGCCGAGGTCGTGCCCGAGTTGCGGGAGCGGGTGAAGAAGCCTATCTAACAAGTCGGACGGGACGGGCAAGTCAGGCGGGCGAACGCGGGAGGGCGGATGTCCTCATCCGCCGCGGTTTGCGGATAGCCGTCTCCTCACGCCAAGCGCGCGACTTCACCGAGCAAGACCGGCCACGCATCTTCCGCGTAGAAGCGGTGGCCGCCATTTCCGACGACAAGATGGCAATGGCCCTCGGCGCCCGCCGCTTTGTAGATGCGCTCGAGCTGCTCGAAGGCCTCGCGCACCGCGGGAAGAGGAAATATGTCGTCATCGCGTCCGGCCACAACCACGACCGGGCGTGGCGCGAACAAGCCGAGAACGTCGCCCATATCGGCGTACTTGAGCATTCCGGGCAGATAATTGTCCGCGCAGTGGGAGACGCTCAAGATCGAGCCCGCGTAGGTGGCGAAGCCGCAGGAGGGCATCGCAAAGCAGATGCGCGGCAACAGCGCGCTGGCGTAGATGGTGACCGTGGCGCCGCCGGAGTTGCCCATGCACCCCACGCGGCGCATATCGACTTCGGGGCGGGATTCGAGGTAGTCCAGTCCGCGGTCCACGTCGTACACGCGCTCCCCAACCAGTGTGCGTCCGAGCAAGAGCGCCTGCACGACCGCTTCATGGCACATGTCTTTCGAGCGGCGTTCCTGCAGCAGTTCGCGCCGCTCGCCGAATGAGCGTTGTTCGATGCAGAGCGCGGCGAATCCCCGCGCCATGCAGCCGAGCGCGAAATCGCGGTCGCCTTGGACCGGGAAGGGCTTGGTCTCGTCTTCTCGATCCACGCCAATCGAGAGGTGCATGCCGGTCGAGTGACCTTGAAGGCAAATCATCACCGGAAACGGCCCCGAGCTTTTGTTCGGGAGGCAGAAGTACGCGGGCACATCGGCGTAAGGTTCGCTCGTGAAGATGATTTTTTCGACACTGCCTAGCGGTAAGTCGCGTTTCCAAAGCGTGCGCGGGTTGAGCGGGACCCGTTTGGCGGGCGTGTCACCGAGCACCGCGCGGACTCTCCTGCGCAATCTGCGGCGCCACGCGGCGCAATCTCCGCCGGAGTACGCGAGCTTGGGATCAATTCCTTTCATCACGTGCTGATGGTTCAGCGAGGGCGAAAGGTGCTGTTCTTCAGATGGCATTAGGCGGGTACTCCCAGTTCTCGGTTAAGCCTTCTCGATCGGATGCCGGAGGATGGTTTTCAATTTCTCCGGCGCGACCCGGCGCGCATCGCTCATGTAGATCTCGTGGTGCTTGCCGCGCAAGCGATATCCCTGCGCTTGAACATACTCGTGCAACTTCGCAATCGTGGGACCCTCCGCGGAGTACGGCCCGACGTGCAGAATCTGCGCGCACTGGCCCTCCGAAAAGCGTTCCAGACGCACCTTGCCCAGCGCCGGAGGATTCTTCTTCTTGGCCAGATCGTCCGCCGCTGTCTTCACCCATTTCGGCGTAACTACATCCGGTTGCGCGATTATCACCGTCCATTTCCACAGCTCTTTCTTATGCATATCGATCACGCCGTCCATCCACCACAGCCCTTCGAGGCCCATGACCTTGTAGTCCTTCTTGGGGTCGGATTTCTTGATGGAAAACTTGAGGGTGTACGACATGCTGTAGAGCGCTTCGACTGCCTGATGGAATTCCAGCGACGTGTTGGGGTCGCCCTGGCCGTCCACCATCAGGAAGTTCAGCGCGGGCACATCCACGATGGCCGGAGCCTTCTGCGAGGCGGTGTAGAGGTGTTTGAGGGATTTGCGGAGATCGGTCTTGTCCATGGTGAATAGCCCTCCGTGTCTTTTCGATTTTGAGTAAGAGGATGATATCATGGCGCAGTCAACGTGCTGCAAGCGACCTGTCTGACAGGTCGGACAAGTCGGACAAGTCAGACAGGTCGGACAAGTCCGACAAGTCGGACAGGTCGGACCAAATACAGGGGAGGTTTTCGTATGCTCGAAAACAACTCATCCAGACATCCTTCTGGCGGCTACCGGCGATTGCGGAGTTTCATTTGCGCTCAAGCCGTCTACGATGCAACCGTGGTCTTCTGCAACCGTTTCGTGGACAAGCGCTCGCGCACGCACGACCAAATGGTTCAGGCCGCCCGGAGCGGAAGGCAAAACATTGCCGAGGGCAGCAAAGCGTCGGCGACTTCGAAGCGAAGCGAATTGAAACTGACCGGGGTAGCGCGAGCCAGTCTTGAAGAGTTGCTCTTAGACTACGAAGATTTCTTGCGGCAACGCGGGCTACGGCATTGGGACAAGAATTCGCGTGAGGCGCTCGCCGTGCGGAGGAAGTACCAGTCGGACGGGTCAGACGGGTCAGACAGGTCAGACAGGTCGGATGAGACTGATCCCTATGGCATCTCCAGCGCCAGCGCCGAGACGGCCGCAAACACGCTCATCTGCCTCATTAATCAGGCGAGTTTTCTTCTGGGACGGCAGCTTCAGAAATTGGAAGAGCAGTTTTTGAGCGAGGGAGGCGTTACCGAGCGGCTCTATCACGAGCGGGTGGAGCGTCGAAAGAGGGAGCGGCCGTAGGGGACTTCGGACAGGTTGGACGAGTTTTCTCCACACCCCGAAATGTCCGGATGTCAACCTGCGTCTTTACTAATTCGTTAGTAGCTATTGACAGCCGCAGTCGGACCTGCTAAGCTACTAACGAATTAGTAGACTGTCCATCCGGAGAAAGGAGGGCGTATGGCCCGGACCGCTTCATCGCATCCGACCGAACTCGAGTTGGAAATCCTCAAGATCCTGTGGCGCGACGGACCGGCGACAGTGCGGGAGGTGCGGGACGCGTTGGGGGAGCAGCGGAAACTGGCCCACACCACGGTGATGACCATGATGACGATCATGACGGATAAGGGGTATCTGAAGCGGACGAAGAAGAGCGGGGGCTACCGGTATGAGCCGAAAGTGGAGCGAGAGCCGACGGCGAGCCGGATGATCCAGGATGTGGTGAAACGCGCGTTCGACGGTTCGACCAAAGCGGCCGTATTGCAGCTCATTGAATCGGGTGACATTGACGAAGGGGAGCTCCAAGAACTCCGGCGCCTAATCGCGCGGAAGGCGGAGGAACAACGATGAACATTCAATCCGCGCTTAACGCCGAGTTATGTGTACGACTCCTGACGACGCTCGGACATTTCGTGTGGCAAGGGGCGCTGTTGGGGATAGTGGCCGCGCTTATCTCCGTAATCCTCAAGCGCCGGAGCGCGACGCTACGGCACAACCTGTATTTGGCGATCCTGTGCGCGATGGCGCTGTGCCCCGTGTTAACGATTCTTGCCATGGGGACTGGCGCATCGCCAAGACAGTTCGACGCCGCTGCTATGCCGGCGCCGAACGCGCAGGACGAAACGACGCCGATTGCGGCATCGCCGGCGCGAGCACCCGAAGAGAGCGCTCCGGTTGAAATCGCCGCCAAACCGATACACGCGGGTTTGGAAGCCGCGCCGGTACTTCCCGTGGATCACTCGGCGGAAGGCTCAAGCGCTGTGTGGTGGCGGCTCGATTGGCGCGCCTACGCGCCCGTGGTAACGGCGGCGTATTTCGCCGGCGTGGCGCTGCTGCTGATTCGCTTAACCGTTGGATTGATTGGCGGAGGGAAGTTGCGGCGCCGGAGCCGGCCCGTGACCGAGGGGGAATTGCTGGCGAGCCTGGCGCGCGGGGCCGAGTCACTGGGGATGCGATTCGCCCCGGCGCTGGCGTTTTGCGAAGACGTGGCCGTGCCGACCGTCGTGGGCGTGATTCGGCCCATGGTGCTGTTGCCGGTGGCCATCGCGTCCGGGTTCACGCCGCAGCAAGTTGAATGGTTGCTGTTGCACGAGCTGGCGCATATACGGAGATGGGACCACGTCATTAATCTGTTCCAGCGCGTCGTGGAAGCGGCGCTGTTCTTTCACCCGGCAGTGTGGTTCGTCTCCAACCGCATTCGCGTCGAGCGCGAGCACTGTTGCGACGACGTCGTCGTCACGCTCGGCGGGACCGCGCACGAGTACGCCGGCGCGTTGGTCACCGCCGCGGCGCTGTGTACCGGACACGGCGCCTTAGCGAGGAAGTCCGCCTTGGCGGCGGTAAACAAGCCGCGCCATTTGCGCGCTCGCATCGAACGCCTGTTAGGCGGGCCGGGACCATCGTTGCGTCTGGGGCGGGGAAGCTGGTTAGCGGTCGCGGTGGTCGGAGTGACCGCGGTACTGATGTTCAACGTCATGGCGTCGGGGACCAAGGCGGATGAATCCGCGTCCTCGGGAGATGAGAGTGCGGCGGCCGCATCCAGCGCGCCGGTGGCCGAACCGGCCGAGACGCCGAAAGCGCCGCTAGAGGACGCTGCGGAGCTCTTGAAACTGGCTCAGGGCGAGCCAGCCGCGCCAACACCTGAAGCCACGCCGGATGCCCCAAAACCTGCTTCGGCGCCGGCCAAGCCGGCCGTATCCAAACCGGATGCCGAACCGGCAAAGGACGCGAAGGAGGCCTCCGCGGAACCCGAGGCCCCGGTTGTTCCATCCAAGAGTCTTGTTTCCGATTTCGACAAACTCACGCCGGAAGTGCAGGAACTGATTACGCAGTTGGACGATCCGGATTGGTGGCTGCGCAAACTTGCGGTGCAGCAACTCTCCGAAAAGAACGACCCCCATGCGGTCACGCTGCTGATTCCGAAGCTAACCGATACGGACAAACGCGTGCAGGCCGCCGCAGCAGAGGCGCTCGGGAAGACCGCCGATCCGCGCGCTATCAAGCATCTCGTAGCGGTGCTCGAGGAGAAGGGTGACGTCGCCAACGCGGCGGCGGACGCGCTGACGCATTTCCCGGCCGAAAAGGTTATCCCCATTCTGCGGCTCGCGGCTGCTGACCCTGACATGCGCCTAGGCGCTTTGAATGCGCTGGCCCGGTGGGATAGACCGGAAGTTCTGGAAGTCCTCGTGTCCATGCTACCGTCGATCATGTCTGCGCACCAAGACAATAAAGTGAGCGCGCTTCGATTCGAACTTGCGAGGGATTTCGGCAAACAACTTCCTGACCGCGTCGCCGAAAAGTTGAGCGAAGCGAGCAAGAGTCCGGACGCCAAGATTCGAATCGGTGTTGCTGAGCTGTTCGCGCCCGCATGGCAAGTCAGATCCCAACCGGAAACGCGCAGCCTGGATCCAGCTAGCGTCGTCGAGTTGTTATATCAGAATCCTCGGGCCATGGATATTCTGACCACCTTGTCCAACGATCCGGAGCGTGACGCGCGCGCCGCAGCCGTCGACGCGCTGGGTGGTGTGGCGGCATGGGACAGAAACGCGCGACGCCCTCCGAATGCGCCCGCGCTTGAAGCGCTGACAAAGCGATTGCGGGATGAAGACTGGTCCATCTGCGCTCATGCCGCAAAAATGCTCGAGGCGGCGGGGTGGCAGCCGTCCGGGCCGGAGGACCGCGCGTGGAGTCTTGTGGGACTTGAGCGTCCCAAGGATGCGGCGTCGTTGGGTGAAGCGGCTCTGGAACCATTGCTCCACCTTCTGGGTTCCTCGCGCACCAATCCGTATTCATTCGGCGGGGTTTCATCGCGGGTAACGCGCCCTGCGAAGCGGGGCGACCCATTGCTGGACGATGCGATCGCTGCACTAGGTGAGATCAAGAGTCAACGGGCCGTACCCGTTCTTGTCGAACTGTTGAAGTCGGAATTCGAGACTTCGGCGCAACGGGCTGCGCGAGCTCTGGCACAAGTTGGTGGCGCGGCGGCCGCGGACGGCTTGGCGAGCGCGCTGACTGCGAGCTCGGAAGGCGTGCGGTGGGGGTGTCTGGACG
>JACRLJ010000088.1:0-23429 GCA_016215105.1 Candidatus Hydrogenedentota bacterium | reverse complement strand
TGGCGTCGCTCAAGGATAGTCGGGGCGTTGCGCCCCTGATCGAGCTACTCACGGGCGAGAACGAGGGAATGCACGATTTTGCCGGCGAACGGCTTCGGATGTATGAGGGCTCGAAGACCCTTACGGACGCGGTAACCGTACAGGACTTGATGAAGATGCTCTCCAACAAGGATGGAAATGTACGCGCATTTGCCCTCGATACTCTCAAGACGCTCGACGACCCGCAAGTGGCGCCGGCCATGATATCAATTCTGGAATCGGAAAAGTCTTCCGACCTGCGAAAGAGAGCCGCTGATTACTTAGGCGACAAGAAAATCGCGGGGGCGGTAGACCTTCTTACCAAGGTCTTGTTCAACGAGAAACACGACGACAAATCCCCGCTGCCGCAAAGTATCGTTCGCGCGCTTGGGCAAATTGGCGGGGCGAACGCGTTTCAGGCGCTGATCCGCGTGACTACAATGTCCGAGTTTTCGGTTTCGACCGTTTCCGAGGCAATCAACTCGCTGGCTGCTACGAAGGACATGAATGCCGTCGCGCCACTCGCGCAGTACTTGGTTGGCCATGCGTCAGACCCTAACCCAATTCCGACAAGCATGCAAGCCACTACGGCGAAAGCGTTGGGTGACTTGGGCGGACCCGATGCGGCCAAAGCGCTCACCGATGGGGCGCTGGTACGGATTGGCGGACTTGAAGGCAAGGACGGCCGGGTGAATCCCTACGTATCCGCCTTGGCAAGGATTGCGCCGCCTTATTCGACTGACGCTTTGTACGGGATTCTCAAAGAGCAAGGGTTGTTGATCTTCAAGGACAACTCGTACGCGATTAGAATGCATGCGATGACATCCAAGGAGACGCTGACAGTCGCGGTGGCGTTGGCCAATCTGGGAGATCCTCGAGCGGAGGAATTCCTGCGTGGCTTGATGACGCTTCCCGAAACCCGAGTGCCGGCAGAGCAGGCGCTGAAGGCGTTGCAGGAAAAGACCGGTAAGGCGCCGGTGAGCCCGGCGCCCCCAACGCCCGCGCCGGGTGCAGCCGCTGCGCCATCACCCGCGCCCGCGCCTAGCGCCCCGCCGAAGAGTTGAGCGGACTCCGGCGTGCGGGACAAGTCGGACAGGTCGGACAAGTCGGACAGGTCGGACAAGTTGGACAAGTTGGACAAGTTGGACAAGTTGGACAAGTTGGACAAGTTGGACAAGTTGGACAAGTCGAATCAGCTGCGGCCGTGTTCGCGGTAGTGGGCTAGGCCTTCGATCATGGTTTGGAGGTTATTCCAGGGCGTGCCGGGGACGATGGAGCTGCTGGGGCCTAGGAAGAGTCCGGTCTTGGGTCCGTGTTTGACGAGCCAGGCGATTTCGCGGCGGACGTCGTCCGGCGTGCCGGAGGGGAGGGTGCGCGTGACGGACACGCCGGCCCAGATCATGAGCGGATCGCCCTCGCGCGTCCGCATGGCGCAGATGCGCTCGTAGTCCATGCCGTCTTCGTACTGGAAGCCCTGAAATCCTCCGATGCCGGCTTCGAGGAGGCGGGGAACCATTTGCATGAGGTTGCCGTCGCAGTGCCAGATGAGACGGATTCCGGCGTCGAGCAGGGGCTGGATTGCGTGCGAGAAATGGGGAAACCAGAGCCGGTCCAGCGTCCGCACATCCACGAGTAAGCCGCGCGAATCCGCCATGTCGTGATCGAGGCGGATGACTTTCGGCAGACCGCCCTCGACGACGGCGCGCGCGATCTGTGTGTTGCGGAGGCGGGCCAGGTCGCTTTGCAGGGCGAAGTCCCGCTCGATAAGTTCCGGATAGATGAGGTATGCGGTCAGGTAGTGTTCGTATCCGTACTCGCCATAGCGCAGGCCAGGGAAATGAAACACGTAGGGGACCTTGAGCATGTCGGGGCCCATTATTGTTTGAATACGCCGCTCCTCCGCGACGATCGCAGCGCTCGCGGCAGGGTCACCGGGATTGGTCGAACGGATTTCCGCTTGCAGGCGCGGGAAGACGAAACGTTCGAGGTGTTCGGCCACGGCTTCGGGCGAGTCAATGACAATTCCATCGCGGGCAATTTGCGCGGCGCCGGTGGTGGCGGCCCGTTCGGTATCGCTATCGTAGCCGTGGTTCGTCATGGTGCCGGGATTGGCGGCGAGGTATTGATCAATCATGCACGCGCCCACGGCCCGCTGGAAATCGAGATAGACCGTGTCCGGATCGGCGCGGTAGGCGCCCGGCGCGTGGCCGGACACCTGTTCGATGAACGCGATGTCCATTGCGAGAAACATCCAACTAGGAACGCCATGCGCGGGTTTCATTTCGAGCGTGTCCGCGGCGAGGCGGGCGTTGGCGCCCCATTCGTCGAATGGCAGTGTGGTGTGGATCGTTTTCGTCATGGTCGCGTTTGATGTACTTTCACGTTGTTGGGTGCTGATCCGGCTTTGGAAAAGCCGGACTACTTGTCGCGGCAAGTATGCATCAGGACGCCGCCGCCGGTAAACTGTAGTAGACGCGACGTCTCGTCGCGTTGTCGGGGCGCCTCGAACGCGCCGGGACGGACGCGTCTACTATAGGCGCAAGTACTACAGGGCGAAGATACGGCAAGGAGACGTTCCGTGATAAAACGTATAGTTCTGGTCTTCTTGGTACTCGCGGTTTCGACCATCGCGCACGGCGCGGCGAAGCCGAACGGTTTGGTGATTCTCGCGACCGACTACGGCGCCGACTCGATCTACGTCGGCGAGATCAAGGGCGCGATCTACACCAAGTTCCCGCAGGCGCGCGTGGACTCGATTACGAATTCAATACCGCCGTACGACATTGTCACGGGCGCGTACACGTTGCTGGAGTCCACGGGAATGTATCCGAGCGGCACTACGTTCGTGTGCATTGTGGACCCCGGCGTGGGAACGCCGCGCAAACCGATTGTGCTGGAGACGAACGACGGTCAGCGATATGTTGGGCCGGACAACGGAATCTTGTCGCTGGTCGCGGACAAGTACGGCGTGGCCGAAATCCGCGAGTGCGCAAACCCGGAGTTGTGGCGCGCCGGGGACGTGTCGCACACGTTTCACGGGCGGGACATTTTCGGGCCAGTAGCCGCCGCGTTGGCAAGTGGGGCGCCGATGGACAAGGTTGGTCCGAAACTTGAGTCGCTGACGAAACTGGACACCACGCCGAGCACGGTCGAAGGCGACACGGTTCACGGTTCGGTCATCCGCGTGGACGACTATGGCAACATCGTAACCAATATCCCCGCGGAGAATCTGGCCAAGGCGAAAATCAAGAAAGGTGACACCCTGGACGTCGCCATCGGCAAGGCGCATTTCACGGCCCCGCTGGTGAGCACCTACGGAGACGCGCCGAAGGGACAGCGGCTGGTGAACATCCAAAGCGCCGGCTTCGTAGAATGCGCGGTGAACCAAGGCAGCTTGGTAAAGGAGACCGGCGAAGGGGTGAAGGCGAGGGTGTCCATCGTCAAGAAGCCGTGATCTGAGCGATACGCCTCGTTGCGACCTATGCGACCTATGAGACCTATACGACCTATACGACCTATATTAGCCGACTTTTATACCCGCATGGCGGCGCATTACGGGCCGACACATTGGTGGCCGGGGGACACGCCTTTCGAGATTGCGGTGGGGGCGATCTTGACCCAGAACACGGCGTGGACAAATGTTGAAAAGGCCATAACAAACCTGAAACGCGGCCGCTTGCTTACGCCACGCGCGATGCTCGAATGTCCAACGGAACAACTCGAGGCGGCGTTGCGTCCTTCAGGGTACTTCCGGATCAAGACCAAACGAGTTCGCAGTTTCTGCGCGTATCTGGTGGAACGCTACGGCGGCAGCGTCGCGCGCATGGCGCGTCAGCCACTCGATACGCTTAGGCGCGAATTGCTCGGAGTTGACGGCATCGGCCCCGAGACTGCCGACGATATCCTTCTGTACGCCTGCGAAAAACCCGTATTCGTTGTGGACGCATATACGCGGCGCATCTTGAGCCGCCATGGGCTGGTAGAGCCGGCAATCGGGTACGAGCCGCTGCGGGAGGTATTCGAGAAGAACGTCGCGCCTGACGTGGCCACCTACAAGGAGTACCACGGACTTATCGTGTGGACAGGGAAGGACTTCTGCCGCAAATCGCCAAAATGTGAAGGCTGTCCGTTGCAGCCCGCGCTGAAGAAGGGGCAACCGCACCTGGAGCGCCGGGAATAGGCGCCGCGTAGTGGCTTGTTGCTCAATTGGTTATGAATGACGCCTTTTTCGCGTCGCCAAGGGTTGCAATGAAACCGTAGGGCCGGTACGATGAGACCTGTCAGACAGGTCAGACGCAAGTCCATTGGCGCTTCGCGGGGCGCCGGGAATTCACCGCCGCGATGTCGAGGCTAAAGGAATACTGAATGAGCGCAAGTGAGCAGAACGGGCAGACGGGTATCGCGCGGCTTTATCAGAGACTCACGCACCTGCACAGCGCCATTCCGTACAACTTTTCGCGCAGGGGACACAGCTTCCCCGCCTGGCACTATTTCTTCGAGGTGACCCGCCGCTGCAATCTGCGCTGCAAGATGTGCCAGTACATCGACTGGCTCGAAAACGTTCCGACGAGGATGCAGGCGGAAGGAGAATTGACAACGCAGGAATGGCTCGACGTCATTGACCAGACCGGCCGGCTCAGCTTCATCACGTTCACCGGCGGTGAAGTCTGGGTGCGCAAGGACTTTCAGCAGATCTTCGAGCATGCCTGCGCGAAGCGGCGTGTACACTTCATTTCTAATGCGACCATGCTCACCGAAGAGCGGGCGCGCCGCTGCGCGGAACTGGCGCCGAAACGTTTGGGCGGGCGCGGGTTCAATTTTCTGGGTTCCTCTATCGAGGGGCCTGGCGAGTTGCACGACCAGATCCGGGCGCAACGGGGCGCGTTCGCCAAGACGGTGAACGGCATCAAGATGCTGGTCGCGTTTCGTAACGAAATGAAGAAGCAATGCCCTATGGTTCACATCAGCACGGTCATTCAGAACGACAATCTGCACGCGCTACACGAAATGCCGCAGGTGGTGAAAGAATGCGGCGGCGACGTGCTGAACTTGCTCACGGAAGTGCGATCGCACGACTTGCCCAACTACGGGCACGTTGACCCGTCGACGTTTCAGCGCTCGGACATTCAGCTACCGCGCATTGACCCTGCCGCGTTACGAGAGGCCCTGAAACGAACTCAGCGCGAAGCGGACCGGATCGGTATTCAGCTTCGCATGCCGCGTATGCCCTTCGACGACCTGATTCAGTACTACGACGGCGGTTTGCGGCTGGCGGATTACGAGTGCCGCGCGATCTGGACGAATATCTACGTGGGATCGAAGGGAAACGTGTACCCGTGCTTCATGTATAAAGTGGGCAACGTGCGCGAGCAGTCGCTGAAAGAGCTCTGGAACAGTCCCAAGCTGCGCGAGTTCCGCGTGCGCCGGCGTAGCGGCGGTTTTGCGGCGTGCCAGGGGTGCTGTGAGCTCGAGCACAAGGGCGCGGCCAGGACCCATTCCGAAACGGGAGCCGATCGCGAGTCCGAGCCCGTCGCCGCCGGATAAGAGTCATTCGGGGACAACACGTTTCATGGTCAAGCGCACGCTGATTCCGGTACTGTGCCCCGTAGACCGCGTAATTGCGTTTGGAGAGCTGGATGCCTGATAGTTTGACTCCGCGCCCGCCGGTTTCCGTTGTGGTTCCAACCTATCACGAAGCCGAGAACTTGCCGCAATTAATCGATCGCTTGGATCGCGTGCGCCGGGAACACAATCTCACGCTCGAGCTGCTCATCATGGATGACAATAGCCGCGACGGGACGGAAGAGTTGGTCGCGGCGCGCAACGAGCCTTGGGTGCGGCTGGTAGTGCGCACGGCGAACCGGGGCTTGAGCCCATCCGTAGTGGATGGGCTGATGCTGGCGCAAAACGACTTCGTGTTGGTGATGGACGCCGACTTGAGTCACCCGCCCGAGAAGATCCCCGAAATGCTTGACGCGCTTTCTGGCGGCGCGGACTTCGTTATTGGATCGCGCTACGCGCCCGGAGGTTCGACGGACGCGGAGTGGGGGGTGTTCCGTTGGCTCAACAGCAAGGTGGCTACGCTTCTTGCCCGGCCTCTCACGAGCGTGAAGGATCCCATGAGCGGCTTCTTTGCGTTGCGGCGGGAACGCTATCAGGACGCGTGGCTCAATGCGGTAGGCTACAAGATCGGCCTCGAACTCTTGGTCAAATGCCATTGCGAAAAGGTCGCCGAGGTCCCCATCCATTTCACCGACCGAAAACTGGGCCAGAGCAAGCTTAGCCTCCGCGAACAACTGCGCTATCTGCAGCACCTGCGCCGTCTCTTCATGTTCAAGTACGGCGATGTGGCGCACTTGTCGCAGTTTCTGATTGTGGGCGCCTCGGGCACCATTTTGAACCTGGTCATCTTTACCCTGCTTCTCTGGATGGGCGCCGGTGAACACGCGTCGGTGGCCATCGCGATTATCGTGTCCATGGGCTCTAACTTCGCGCTGAATCGCCGCTTCTCGTTTTCGTATGCGCGCCGCGGCTCGGTGTGGAAGCAGTTCCTGGGCTTCGTTGGATCGTCTTCCGCAAACGGACTCACCCCGACTTTCCCGCCACTCGATAAGCGGCCTCTGGTCTCCTCGCGCGCGTTTTGGCGCCTGCCGTAGCCGGTGGTATACTCCTCGCCGTGCAGCCTCTGGGGAGAGGTGCGCCGTGTAGACCAACACCATTAGCGTTAACCATAGAACAGGAAGCAGGAACTAACCATGACTTTTCCTATCGATGTGACCAAATATAAGCCTCTTACCTTGGATCCGGCCCAGCCGAGCCTTACGCCCGCGCAAAAAGCCCAACTCGAGACCAATATCGGCGTCGTCCGCGACACGATAATCTTCTTCACCGCTATCGCCGGAATCAAAGGTTACGCCGGCCACACTGGCGGCCCCTACGGCATCGTCCCCGAAGTCCTGGTTTCGGATGGGTTCATGCGGGGCAGCAAGAAAGTGTATCCGGCGTTTTTCGATGAAGCAGGTCACCGCGTAGCCATCCAATACGCGATGTCCGCGTTCAACGGCGAGATGCCTTTTGACAAGCTCTACCACTACCGCGAATTCGGGCACGGGTTGTTCGGACATCCGGAACTGGACCCGGAGATAGGGGTCAAGTTTGCGTCTGGGCGCCTGGGCCACATGTGGCCCTTCATCAACGGTGTGGCCAAGGCGAATCCCGATCAAGCGGTGATGATGTTCGGCAGCGATGGCTCGCAGCAGGAAGGCGACGACGCCGAAGCGGCCCGCTTCGCCGTAGCGCACAAGCTCAACGTCAAACTGATGCTTGACGACAATAACGTGACCATCGCGGGACATCCTCACGACTACATGCCGGGCTATGATCTATCGAAGACGCTGGCCGGTCATGGCTTGACCGTGGACACCGGCGATGGCGAAGATATTGGAGCGCTTTACAGCCGCATTCAGAAGGCCCTGAATACGCCTGGGCCGGTCGCGCTCGTGAACAAGCGGCTGATGGCGCCCGGAGTGCCGGGTATTGAGGGTTTGAACCACGGGCACGATGTGATCAAGAAGGACCACGCTATCGCCTACCTCGAGAAGCGCGGTCAATCGGAAGCTGTGGCCTACTTGAACGGTGTCACCGTTCCCAAGACGAGCGTCAGCTTCCTGGGCTCGACCAAAGAAACCGGTAGCAACCGCACCGAATTCGGCGCCATCGTTAATGGCATTCTCGATAAGCTCACTCCCGAGCAACGCGTTTCGAGTCTGGTCGTTATCGACAGCGATCTCGAAGGGTCAACCGGCCTCAACGCAATTCACAAGGCGCATCCGGAAGTCTTCATGGCCGGCGGTGTGATGGAACGCGCCAACTTCTCCGCCGCAGCCGGGTTTGGGTTCGCCAAAGGCAAGCAGGGTATCTTCAGTACCTTCTCGGCCTTCTTGGAGATGATTGTGTCCGAGGCGACCATGGCGCGGCTCAATCACTCCAACGTCATCTGCCATTTCTCGCACGCGGGCGTGGACGAAATCGCCGACAATACCTGCCACTTCGGGATCAACATCTTCTTTGCGCACGCGGGATTACCCGAAGGCGACAAGACGCGGATGTACTTCGCGGCCGACGCGCTGCAATTGAAGGAGCTGGTCGAGACAATCTGGAAAGATGAAGGCGTACGTTATGTCTTTACGACTCGCTCCAAGGTCCCGTTCATCTGCAAAGAGGATGGAAGCAAGTTTTTCGACCCCGCGAACGGCTATGCATTCAAGCCGGGCACGGACGAGATCATTCGCGAAGGCACGGCGGGGTACGTTGTGTCGTACGGCGAAATGCTGTACCGCAGTCTCGACGCGGTCGGGCAATTGCGCGCGCAGCGAGTCAATGTCGGCTTGATCAACAAGGCGACGCTCAACGTTGCGGATGAGGCCGCGTTGACCAAGGCGGGAAAATCGCCATTTGTGCTCGTGGTCGAGGGGCAGAACCAGAATACCGGGCTCGGCGTTCGCTACGGTTCGTGGCTGCTCGAGCGCGGACTCAAGCCGAACTACGGGTACATGGGCGTAGTCCGGCCCGGCAACGGCGGCATCGCGGAGCAGGTCCCGTACCAGGGCCTGGCCCCGGAAGACATCAAGTAGAAGATCCAGGCGCTGCTCGCCTGATTTGGGAAATCCAAAGTGCAAGTTTAGCGCGGCTGACCGGGTCCGGTTAGCCGCGTTCCATTTTCAGGGCGCCGGAGATGGCGTCTACGTTGATGCCGTAGTGCGAAGCCGACCACAGCGGCTGGCCGTCCTTCACCAAGATGATCTGCGGCGACCGGTGTTGCACACCTAGGCGCGAAGCGATCTCATTGGATACCGGCCGCGACTCGATCACTTTGACCATGTAGAACTCCGGGCAGGCATTGGGCGGCTGGCTCAGGAATTGCCTCACATTTTCGTAGGCGCCTGCCGAGATGGAACACGAGGTGCTGTGCTTGAAAATGACCACGGGCGCCGTGTTCGACGCGTTCAAGCAGGACTCAAGACCTTCGAGATCGGTTAGTTCTTTCTCCGTTTTCCGCGCGCCTCTTTGACCAATTCACCCGCCAAATGCTATAGTAATCGAAGATTCTTCGCCAACCAACTGCGGGGACACAGTCCCGCTGGCGTTGACCGCGCAATCAACAGGCACAACGGTCAAAGGAACGCTCCGTGAAACCCAGAGCCTTTATCCAGACGTACGGCTGTCAAATGAACGAGCACGACAGCCAGCGTATGCAGGAAATCCTCGCCAAGGAAGGGTACGAGTTCACCTCCGAGGTCCAAAACGCCTCTCTCGTACTCGTTAACACCTGTTCCGTCCGCCACAATCCCGAAAACAAGGTGTATAGCTTTCTCGGCCAGGTTCGCCGGCTCAAAATCGAGAATCCGGACCTGATTGTGGGCGTCGGCGGATGCGTCGCGCAGCAGGAGGGCGAGAATATCCTCAAGCGCGAAAAATCCGT
This sequence comes from Candidatus Hydrogenedentota bacterium, assembly GCA_016215105.1. GTDB lineage: Bacteria > Hydrogenedentota > Hydrogenedentia > Hydrogenedentales > SLHB01 > JACRLJ01. Next base: position 13,930 of record JACRLJ010000088.1, on the reverse strand, counting down.
GGACATTAGATTCAAAACTTCATTCCGGAAGAGTGGATCGAGAAGGGGCACGTCGAAGGCTGCAAGGCCTACATTGCGATTACCAAAGGGTGCGACAATTTCTGCACGTTCTGCATCGTGCCGACCACGCGGGGGCGGGAAGTCAGCCGCGAGCCGGAGAACATCCTGCGCGAAGCGCGCGACTTGATCGCCAAAGGCGCCAAGGAGATTTGGCTGCTCGGGCAGAACGTGAATTCGTACCAGGCGCGCGATTACGGCTTCTATAATCTGCTGGACGAAATGTCCCAACTTGACGGACTCAAGCGCTTACGGTTTACGTCTCCCTATCCGAACGACTGGAACAACGAATTGTCAGACCTCATGGCCGAACGTCCGGTCATCTGCAACCACTTACATTTGCCGTTTCAATCGGGATCGGATCGTATTCTCAGACTGATGCGCCGCGGACACACGCGGGATCAGTACCTCGAGAAAATGGCGTACATGAGAGCGATTAATCCGGCTATCGAAGTCACCACCGACCTCATCGTCGGATTTCCCTCCGAGACGGAGGAGGATTTTGAATGGACCTTGCGCGTGTTGGAGACGGTTCGGTATAGCCAAGTATATCCATTCATGTATTCACCCCGTCCGGGCACCAAGGCCGAGAAGATGGAAGACGACGTGCCGCGCGAGGTGAAAAATGAGCGCCTGCAGCGCGCGATTGCGCTGCAAGACGCAATTAACGCCGAGGCCATGCAGGCGTATGTCGGCTCCACGCAGGAAGTGCTAATTGATGGCGCCCATCCTCGCGAACGCCATACCATGAGCGGGCGCACGGGCGGCCACCGGCCCGTGAGTATACCGGGGAGCAACTTCGATATCGGCGATATAGTGGACGTGCGAATCACCGGGGCGCATGGACACTGGCTTGAAGGCCAAGCTCTAGACCCGGCCGGGGTTCCAGCTTAAGATGGGGTCGCGTATATGATAGACGTAAGAGTTCTCCATAAGACGCAGTTTGTTTCACCGGAAGAGCTGCCGTGTCTTGTGCTACCGCTCTTTGACGAGCCGCTTAGCGCGTTTAGCAGCCTGATCGAGCGCGCGGACGCTTCGACTCTCGAACGCTTGTGCGAACGGGATGTAATATCGAGCAAGGCCCAGGAAGTCTACTTGCTGCCCACCCCACTGAGCCGGCTCCGGAACGTGCTCTTACTCGGCCTCGGAAACCGGGAGAAATTCAACGCGGAGATCCTGCGGCGCGCGGCGGGCAAGGCCTGTGCCCTGCTCGAAAAAAATCGTATCGGCGCCGTTGTGTTTGACGCATCGCTCGAGAGCAACTTCCCGCTGCATGCGTTTGTGGAAGCCGCTGTCCTCGGCCAGTACTCGTATGACCGATACAAGTCCCAGGATCAGAGTCAGCCGCCCAAAGTCGCATTACGTGAGATCACCATTCTTTGCGACGTGTCCGCGGATGTCGCCGGGTTGCGCCGGCGCTGCGAGCAAGTCCTCATCGCATGTGATAGCGCGAACTGGGCAAGAGACTTGGCCAGCATGCCCCCCAACGACCTTACGCCGACCCGGCTTGCTGAGCTGGCAAAGGAAATGGCCAAACAAGGGCATTTGTCGTGCGAAATCATCGACGAGGACCACATGGCGAAATTGGGGATGAACGCCATTCTCGGTGTCGCGCGCGGAAGCGAGCAGCGCGCAAATCTCATGGTCCTGCGCTACGAAAGTCCGGGCGCCAAGCGGACCCTGGCGGTCGTGGGCAAAGGCGTTACCTTTGATACGGGCGGCATCAGTATCAAGCCGTCCGAATCCATGCACGAGATGAAGTACGACATGAGCGGCGCCGCGGCGGTCCTGGGCGCTATGCGCGCGATCGCCGCGCTCAAACCCGCCATTAACATAATCGCGCTTGCGCCAGCGGTTGAAAATATGCCTGGCGCCAATGCGCAGCGTCCGGGAGACATCGTGAAGGCCTACAACGGCAAGACCATCGAAGTGCTCAATACCGACGCCGAAGGGCGGCTTGTTCTGGCGGACGCCTTAGCCTACGCCGTGGATAAGTTCAAGCCCGACTGTATCGTGGATTTGGCTACCTTGACTGGCGCGTGTGTGACCGCGCTTGGCCACTACGCCGCGGGAGTCACAGCTACCGATGACGCTCTGTACGAGGCCCTGTGCAGAGCCAGTGATGTGTCTGGCGAGCGTATTTGGCGCCTTCCGTTGTGGGAGGACTACGACAAGCTTATCGAGGGCACGCATGCGGACTTGGCGAATATTGGCCCGCGTGGTGAGGCCGGTTCCATCATCGGCGGCTGTTTCCTCAAACACTTCGTGGGCGACACTCCCTGGGCGCACTTGGACATCGCGGGCGCCGCGTGGGGAGGCAAGAATATCTCCTACCTGCGCGACAAGGACGCCAGCGGATTTGGCGTCCGTCTTCTGACCCAGTGGATACTCGACCAAGCGGAGGCGCCGGTGTGACGCTCACCGTGAACGAACAGAAGCGCGCCACGCTTTGCACCCTCGGATGCCGCTTGAATCAATCTGAAACGGCTATCATCGAGGATCGGCTCCGCGCCGCGGGATACGCCATTGTCCCCTTCGGCGAGCCGGCGGACTTGTGCATCGTCAACACCTGCACCGTTACCGCGGAGGCGGACGCGAAGTCGCGCAAGCTGATACGCTCGTTCGTTCGGGACAATCCGGACGCGTTTACCGCGGTGATAGGCTGCTATTCGCAAATGGGCTACAAGGCGCTGGCCGAGATTGATGGAGTAGACCTCATCCTCGGCAACCAGGAGAAACTGAACGTTCTGGATTATGCCGCCCAAGGAAAGACCGGCGCGCCTTTGATCGTCCGGGACCACATCCAGCGGGACGACTTCACCATCGAAGTGGGCGGTGAAGGCGCCTTCTCGAGGCGCGCGAATCTCAAGGTCCAGGACGGCTGCAACTTTATGTGTAGCTTCTGCATCATCCCGTTCGCGCGGGGCCGCGCGCGAAGCCGTGAGATGAGCAACCTCTTGGACGAAGCGCGTCAGTTGGCTGCGCGGGGCGTCAAAGAAATCGTGCTAACCGGAGTGAATATCGGCACATACGATAGTCAAGAGCAGACCGTAGTCGACATCGTCGAGCGCCTAAACGAAATTGACGGCGTCGAACGAATCCGGATCAGTTCAATTGAGCCGACGACCATACCGGAGAGTCTGTTCGCACTGATGCGCGATCCGAACCACGCGCTTGTGCCGTACCTGCACATTCCGCTTCAGTCCGGCTCCAATACTGTCCTGGGGCTCATGAAGCGCCGCTACACCCGCGAACAGTATTTGGATTTCGTGCGTTGCGCTGACGCGAACGTCCCAGGGTTATGTATTGGAACGGATATTATGGTTGGCGCTCCGGGAGAGGGGGAGGCCGAATTTGAGGAAACCCGCGCCCTGCTTGAGGATAGCCCGCTAGCGTACGCCCATGTCTTCAAGTATTCCGCTCGGGCGGGAACACCCTCGGTCAGGCTGCCCGGCAAGGTTAGTCCGGAAGAACAAAACCGGCGAAGCGCCATTCTCCGCAGGCTGAGTGAGCAAAAAAGACGCGCGTTTCACCAGTCGTTCCTCGGAACGGTTCAGGACGTGCTCTTTGAGGAGTGCGTGGACGGATACTGGTCCGGGTACACGGGAAATTATATGCGGGTCGCCGCGTGTTCCAGTGAACGTCTAGAGAACTCGGTTCGTCCCGTGGAGCTTGAGCGCCTCTGCGGCGACTTCATTCTGGGAGAAGTTCAATGACCGCCGAGATCGAAGAAGTTACAGAAGAGATGCTCCAAAAGGAATTGCGGCTCAAGCAAATCCTGACCGGCTACGGAAGACTCGCCATTGCGTATTCGGGGGGCGTCGATTCTACGTATCTTTCCGATGTTGCGCACGAAGCTCTCGGTTCCGCTGCGACAATGATTCTCGCCGATTCCCCCAGCATACCTCGTTCAGAAGTTGCCGCGGCGACCAACCTGGCCTCAGTGCGCGGTTGGAACTTGAGAATCATCTTCACCAATGAGTTCGCCAACGAGCGCTATCTGAAAAACGACGGACAGCGGTGCTACTTCTGTAAGTCCGAGTTGTTCGACAGAATGCGAACCTACTCCGAAGAAAATGCCGTGCCTGTCCTGGGATACGGCGCAATCGTGGACGACACGTTGGATCCGACGCGTCTGGGCGCCAAAGCGGCCTCCGAGCGCTCTGTCGTCGCGCCGCTGCAGGAAGCGGATCTGTCCAAGGCTGAAATCCGCCAACTCAGCCGGCGCCGCGGGCTTCCCACCTGGAACAAGGCCTCGTTCGCCTGCCTCGCGTCCCGGCTGCCCGTGGGCACACGCGTGTCGGTCGAATCCATTTCGAAGATCGAGGAAGCGGAGGAGGCGCTGAAACGCTTGGGATTCCGGCAATACCGTGCGCGGCACCACGGCGATCTCTGCCGCATCGAGATTGATCCTGCCGACTTTGGAAAGCTTACCGATCCGCAGCTTCGGACGGACCTGGTCAATCAGATTACCGCCGCCGGTTACCGGTTCGTCACGCTCGATCTCGCGGGATACAGAACCGGAAGCACCGCGCTTCCGCCGCGGACCTGATATCCCGCTGCTCGTATTCACCCCCCTGCGAGCGTATATACGTTCTCCTGCGGCGATGGGTGCAATTGAAAGCCGACTGCGGGAAGCACATAATTGGGGTGCATTAACAAGCGGGAGTTGCGGTCATGAGAACATATCACTTTGCTGCGGTGCTCGAGAAGACCGAGGACGGTTACTTCGCTTTCTGTCCGGAACTACAGGGGTGCTATACCAGCGGTGACACGTTCGAGGAAGCCCGGGCCAACTTGACGGACGCGGTCCGGCTACATATCGAGGACCGTCTGGCCGACGGGGAAGAAATCTGTTCTTCAGATTGCGTGAACCTTACCACGCTTGAAGTGGCTGTATGAGTGGACGCCTCCCTTGAAGATCTGATTCGGGAACTGAGTGCGTAACCTGCTATCGAGCGTTACGCTGAACCGGACAACGAACTACGGCCTCGTATGTCGAAATTTCCTCGCCTGCCTTCCATGTCCGCTTTCCGCCAATGTAGTTCAGATAAAGCTCGTCTGTGAACCGGGCGCGCTCCGCCTTCTTCGCGCCCCGGTACAGCAGCCTGAGTGGTTTCTTTGCATGAAACTGAACTACATCATCGATGCTGGCCTTCTTGGCTTCGGCGGTCAGCTCGGTTCCCGCGCCTGACTTCACGACGCGGTCTTCTTTGCGGAACGCGATCCGCCGTTTTCCAGTCTCGTAAACCCAATGCGGATTGTTCAGCACGCCCACGAGGCCGGTCGCGATCTCTTCGGTTACGATATCGCCAAGCGCAACGAGCCTTTCGCGGATACGCCACGAACCGTCGGATCCGGAACGAAAGTTAAGGAAGGCCCGCACCTTGCCGTCGCCATGGTCTAACTCCAGTGTGGCCTCGAAACGCCCTGCGCCGCTGGCGACTCTTACGTTGTGAATTCGGACCGGTAATTCTGCATTCGACCCCGCGAGCCGAACGTGTCCGACGCCGCTGCGCGCATGCGGCGAAGTGATGCGGTCCAGCCGGAGCGGCACGAACTGGGCCATCACCTGCGCCCCCCAACTGAAAGCATGAATCGCGCTCGCCGTGCGGTTCAGAATCAGCTTCCCTCCGTCCAGCCGCAGCACACCGGTCTTCGGCGCCGGCTTGTCCACAATAGGCCCGTGATATCGCACCGCCAGCCAAGCCATCACATTGTAGTAGATCTGATCTGAAAGTGTTGACGGAAAGAAGTACTCCTCGTCAAGGTAGACCGTGCCAGACGGTGATCGCGCCTGCATGCGATCCTGTGTCGCCAAACTCTGGCGAAGCAAACTCCAGGCGTCAGGGTCGCCGGCGTGACACGCCATGAGACTGTGCGCGTAGATCCATTCCGGGTCCCGCAACAGTTCCCAGTCTTGGCCGTTGGGATAAACCAGCCCCCCGCTGGGCAGCGAAAACCACTTCAGGTTCTCATAAATGCCCGCGCAGTTATACGTCGCAGCTTGCGGCGCCTTTCGTGCGCTCATGACGTAATCCAGCGCACACCCCATGGAGAGAATGAACGTTCCCATGTAATCCGGGTGGATACGGCCATGGTTCTCCAGTGTGAAATCGTCATAAATGTTCGCCCCCGTAAACTGCTCCGAAACGGGCCGCCCATCCACTATCGCGCTCGAATGCTCGTCGGCCGGCCGGAGAAACGAGGACAGGGCCCACCGTTGAAACGCGGCTTCCCACACCGCCCTCCGCGAGTGTTCCGGTATGAGGACCACGGCCATCGAGAGGATCTGGCTGTTCCACGCGTTTTCCTCGGCCTTCGTGTCGTTCACAAGTTGATGAGGCGGGTCCATCCCGGCTATTCGGTCGGCTTCGTGCGCCACCAATTTCCGCACGCCCTCCTGGAAGTCTCCGGGCAAGCTGTCCCAGATCCACCACGCGCCGCGGGCCAGCATATGCGCCCAATGCGCCGACTGCCACTGGTCTCCCCATTGTTTCCCGTCACCCGCTTTCTGCGCGCCGGTCACATGGATTGCCGTCAGGTATCGCAACATCGGGAGAAGTGTTTCGCGGAGCAGTTGGTCTTTTGAAACCCCTACGACGGATGCGTCATACGAACCGAACCGATAAAGAAAGGCAAGGCCGCACACCGTTCCCGCGTTTGGGCGAATCCAATGTTCGTCGCTCTTGCTATCCGTCATCAGTTTCAGCGACGGGTCCGCATCCCACGGGTGAACTTTGGTGAGCAAGTTTCTCGCCTGCTTTTCGATGGAAAGATAGACGCGTGATTCTATATCGGCAAAGTCCCTGGGCGCGGAGACGCCCGACGGAGGCTCGACGATGCGCATAGGGGATTGTGCGTCCGCTGCGGCGATCTGAATCAACACGCCCGGAATCGTAGCGGGTACGATGTACCGCGTCGCCACTGCCCCCGCGGTCCCGTGCAGGAAATCCCTGCGAGAAATTCTGCCGCTCATGTGCATTTTCTCCCTGTACTCAAGAGCCGTCGGGCGCGGTATGCGCGCCAGGACGAATGATCCAACTTGCGCAAACCGGACGCTGTGCATAGTGCGGCAGACCACCGCACGTTGGCAGTAGATTCTTCGCTTCCGCTCAGAATGACACGTTGGCCGTTGTGCCTCCGGAGTAAAATGGAGTCTCGTTTTGAGAAGCCATCCTCATACTACCAGCTTTGCCGGGCGCTACTGAATTACCGAAAGAGAATGATGGTTGTGGCTTCGTATACCGCCGCTATGGCCAACATGATCCCCACCAAGACCGTGCCGCTCGATACGATGGCCAAGCCCTTTCGCCACTCCGCGCCGATGTTGCCCGACGTCACGCCACGAAAAAGTTGTACCGGCCAGAGTACAATGAAAAAGGATGCGACGATGTACGCTTCCAACTCCAGAACCATCGTGATGCTGTGATAGGAGAAATGGGTGACGGAACCCGCAATGATGGGCGACATGCCCAAACCTACGATGCAGAAGCGGAACGCGTTGAGCGCGAAACCGGAGAAGAAGAATATCATCGAAGGTAGTATCGCAAGAGCGAGGGTGGCCACGACGAAATTGTGCTGGAACGTGGCCCATGCCGCGTACAACACATTGCCCGATTCGTACGCGCTGCCCACGTTGCTGAGACCTCCCTCAGAGAACGTCCACCGGAAGATTTCCATGAGAAGGAGATTCGCGCGGGGAAATTCCAGGGCGGCCAGCATAGCGGCAAACACGCACACATAGAACAGTACGTGACACGCGCCGAACAAGCGGGGCCAAGCGTTCACCGCTTCGAGTACGGGCTTCAGCAGCCCCTGCGGCCGATGTCCCAGCGCCCGAAACAAGCGTATATGACCCATACTGCCTGCGCCTGCCATTATCGCCAAGGTGAGGATCGCGCTGGTTGTGAGCCACGGATTGTTGGGCGCGCTGCCTCCGTAAAGCCGCCGCTGGCGCTGCTCATTGCGTGGCATGTCGCTCGCCTGCATGCGGTCCACCCCGTTCGGATCGATCCAGCCCGTTGTCGCGCCAGTGCTCTCGGCGAACAGCTCCTTATGATCCTCGAATGAGACTACGTACGAAGTGGTCAGGCCGGCGACGCCGCGCTGAAGGCGTCCAGTTACCTGGTACGTTTCCCCGCCAACGGTAATGGCGCTCAAGTGGGTAAAATCGCCCGCAACCGCTTCGTTCGCGCCGGGGCGCGGCGGACGGCCGGACGCCAAGAGCGGCCCCCACTCGTCCCCTGTTAGCGTGATCCCCACGAGCTTCTCGGTAATGGAAGGTATGTCGGTCGGAAGCTGGGCCCTAATTTCTGGACTATCCAGCGCGCTCGCGAGAATCTGATCAAACGGCGCCAGACTATCCTGGGGCAGCGTGCGAACGTGAATAGGTCGTGTGCCGTCCCACAACGGCTCACCCTCGGTCGCTAAGATCGCGTGCGACCACGGTTGCTGCTCCTCGGCTCGTCGTTCCATCCATCCGAGCGCGCTGAGAACAGTCACCGCCAAGGCGAGAAGGTACACCGGTCCGCGAAGCGCGGCCCGTGCGGAACTTGGCGCGCGAAGCTCGTTGACTGGTGTTCGGGGCGCTATTGAAGCGTCACTGTCGTCCAAACTCAAAGTCCTTACCGCGCGGTAGCGCGAGAACGCCTACGACGCCTACGACGCCGGTGTTGGCGCTTGCGCTGGCGCGATGGCCTCGGTCATATGCTTGGCGAGGCTCGTGAAAAAGGCCTCTTGATGGGGGCCGCACCACGACATCAGGTACATCTCGTATTCCTCGCCCTTGCCCGCGCCTTGATAATACTCGTCGGGCGAAATGTAGCCGACATAGTCGCCGTCGAAACTCAAGTTCCACAGCGCGAGATTCTTCGTTTTGCCCCAAGCCTTCCATTTCACACTGATCTCGCCGCTAAAGTCGCACGGCATTCCAACAAGCATAAGGTCGCCCACGCGGATCGACTGAATCCAGGCCGCGTCGTCAATTCCCAGCATGTTCACGAAGTACGGTGACACACGCCACGACCTATTGAGGCGGAGTTGCAGCGGCGGGACCTCGACGGGAATGCCGACCGCCGCGATGTCGACATTCTTGGCAAAGGGTTTCGGCGCTTGCTGGAGTATGCGAGTGGCCAGCGCCTCGCCCATTGCCTGCGCGCGTCCGAAGGCGTCGGGCGCGTTCGGTGCGTTCGGGCCCATGCTGCCCACCGCCCCGCCCAGATACATCGCGAATGCATTGGCGCCGGATTCGATCTTGCGTTGAAGAAACCCCGGGTAGTCGCCGCTGACTTGCATATTGCCGCCACCCAACACGGTGGGGTGCGCGGAGAAACTTGCCACGTAACACGTATCGCCTTCATCCTGCTGGACTACCATGAAACTGAGTTCACTATCCACGGGCGCGCCGCTACGCACGCGATTCCGGATGAACTCCTTCGCGTCCACACTGTCGTGGTAAACGCCCGCGGGTTTCTGCGCATTGTAGGCTTCAATGATCGCATCGGAAAACGCGTCGGCCAGGAACGTGATAATCTTCGGATCGAACTTTCCCGAGAATTGCTCTCCCATGAAGCCCGGTCCCCACGCTCCCACACTCGAGTGGTCGTGAGACGCGTTGAACAATATGTTGTTTGGCGTGAGCGGAGTAGCCTTGCCCACCTTTTCCCGGACTAAGTCGGCCACGTTGTTCGGGATGATCAATATATCCGCCCCCGTGATCGCGACGGAATCGTCTCCATCGCTCAGCACCAGGGCTTTGACATAGACGTCGTCATGCACTCCGGTCGAGGGCTTGCCTTTACGGTCGCCGAATCCGGCGAGTGGCGTGCCGGCAGGTGGCGTGATGGATTGCCTGGCCCAACCCGCCTTGAGCGGCCCCGGCGTGGACGTACTCTTCGACGTCTTCGCGTGATCGTCAATCGCGGCGATGGCGCTCGTATAATAGCGGGCGTTCTCAAATCCGGATGAGTACGTGGGCCAAGGGCCGACTAGCGTTACACACCCGCCCACTACCACCAGCAACACCACCCCGGCTCCAATCAGAATCTTCTTGCGCATTTCGATCAGTTCCTTCTCGTTAAGAGATTCGAGTAAAACCTTCGTTCATCGAGTGTTGCGCCGGCATTATGCCGGTTTCGTAGCCGCTGAACCATGCCGGCTGGAAGCCGGCGTTACAGCGAAATTGACCGTCCTGGAGTTTTATTAAAGGCTATTAGGCGCTGTCAAAACGTTTGTCGGAGCGAATGGGAGGGCGATTGTCCTCAATCGCCGGTTCCTCGCCAAGACTGTCGCCAAGAGTGTTTTTCTCCGCTCGCGGCGCTCAACGTTTCCGGTCTCCGTTGTCTAGCTCCGATAATGCCCTCCGGAAGCGGCGCCAGCGAATCACAGCCAAGGCAATCAACGCAGGAAGCGCCAGCACGAGACCCGCCTGGTACCAGACACTCCGGTAGCCGGCTGTATACGGCCAGAACGAGGCGATACCCGCGACGATGATCGCGGTTTCCAGAGCCGAGCGGACCGGCGAGTTCATCGGTCAAACCATAATTCAGCGGCTGTAATTCGGCGGTTGGCGAGGATTGAAACCCTATTCAGCAGGGCGATGCCGAGCGGAGTGCGGGGGCCGTCCCACACATTCGACTCATCAACTACCACATGCGGTTTCATTGGTCAATCGAGGCCTTGAGCACGCCGTCGCTCGAATTGCTGACCAGCTCAAACGCCTCGCAAGTTCTTTCCAACGGAAAGGAATGCGTGATCAGCGAGCGAACGTCGATACGTCCCGACGCCACCAATTCAATGGCGGTGGGAAAGTTGAACCGGAACCGGCGGCACCATTGCACGGTCAATTCTTTTCGCCGCGCCACGCTGACCGGCATTGGGTCCGATTCTTCTCCCGATATACCCGTCAACACGCAGCGGCCCGCCGGGCGCGCAACTTGGAGCGCCAAGCCGGCCGTTTCCGACGAGCGCGCGGTGTCAAAGACGACATCCACGCCGCGGCCTTTCGTTTCGCGCAGGATCGTCTTGACCGTGTCCTCTTTAACTGCGTTGAAGGCGCAATCCACTCCGAAGCGCGTTCCCGCATCGACGCGGTAGTCCAGGAGGTCCGTGCCGTACAGCGTGTGAACGCCCGCCAGCTTGGCCACTTGCGCGGTAAGCAGTCCCAGCGGCCCCAGACCCAGAATCGCCGCCGTGGCGCCCGGTTTCACCTGTCCCAGTTCGACCGTGTGTACCGCGACGGCCAGCGGCTCAATCATCGCCGCCTCCGCTGCGCTAAGGATATCAGGCACGGGGTAGCAGAATCCGGCATGGACCGCGATATACTCGCGCAACGCGCCGTCGTGCGGCGGCCCTCCGGGAAAAGACATGTCGCGGCACACATTGTAATGGCCGGTCCGGCACCACTCGCACTTCCCGCAAGGGATGCCCGGTTCGACGGCGACGCGCTTGCCCACCAATTCCGGGTCCGCTTCCGCGCCCACGCGCTCGACAATCCCGGCGTACTCGTGGCCGAGAATCAGCGGATCGGTGATGCGGCTGTGCCCGATGCGCCCCTCCTCATAATAGTGAAGGTCCGAACCGCACACGCCTACCGATTCGATGCGGATCAGCGCCTCGTGCGGTTGCGGTTCCGGTTCGTCAATCTCCACCACGCGCATATCGCGCGGCGCGAACCATTTTACGGCCTTCATGCGTGATCTCTCCGGACAACAAGTAGCGCCACTATACTCCACAGGGCGCTATCGCGGCGAATGTCCGGTCACGGGAGCTTCAAATCCGTGTTGCTCGACACTGTCCCCGGTCTGTAGTATTGCGTCCCAGGAATCGGTTTCGGGGAACAAGCACAATGCCGAACACAAGGAAATTCTCAGTTACTTGCCGTGCGTGGCGGCTTCGTGCGTTCCTGCTGGGTAAGAGAAACTCGCACATCAAATTTGGTGTTGAATGAATTTGAATTTCAGCGTAGAATTCTATGAAACGGCGGCTGGCGCCTGTCCGGTTCGGGAGTTTCTTGACCAGTTGAAGCAAAGCGATCCCGACGACTGCGCGGCGGTGTTGGCCGGTCTAGCCAAGCTGCGTGACCGCCAATATCATCGTCCGCCGCTCTCCAAGTCGTTGGAACATGGATTGCTGGAGTTGAGGCACGTGGGCAGGCTAAACACGCGAGTGATCTACTTCTTTGCCAGAGGCCGCCGAATTATCGTCGTGCATGGAATTCGCAGCAAAGCACAAAAGATGCCTGCAAACGCGCTGGATACCGCGCGAGCGCGAATGCGGGACTGGCTGTCAAGGAATCAGTAATGAATAAGACCAACTTCGACCGATATCTCGATGAACAACTCCGTGACCCGGAATTTGCGTCGCGATTCACGGAAGCAGGAAAAGCCTGGGACGTTGCCCTGCAGCTCACCCGCATGCGCGAGGACGCCGGGCTAACGCAGCGCGAACTTGCCCGCCGTGTCGGGACCACGCAGCAGCAAATAAGCCGCCTTGAGTCCTCCGGATACACCGGGCATTCGCTAAGTATGCTTCGCCGCGTCGCCCATGCCCTCGACGCGCAACTTGTGGTGGGCTTCACTCGCAAACACACCGCGCCCGATGCGAAAAGACGTGCCTCTGCCGTCGCCAGGCGCTCTTTTCGTTGAAGGCGATACTTCTCTCAATCCAGCGTTGAGCGCGGGTAGGGACGGTTTGCCAAACCGTCCTGTTCTTTCGCCAAGCCGTCGCGAAAATGGGGGACTGTACCAAGCGACCAAAGGGAGACGGGACTGTACCCCATTCTTCGCCCACGCCGGGCGCTCTCGGCGAAAGCCCCCTATGGTGAAGCGATCCAGCCGAATCGGTCGGAGAAAGGACTTGTAGCGCCGGCGTCTTCGCCGGCTTGGTGCGTGTGCCAGGGAGCCGCCGGGATGGCGGCGCTGCGCCAGACATCCACGTTGCGCTTAGAACACGAATCCCGGCTATACTCGTTCGATTGACTCAGGAGACTCGGTTATGACCACGGTGGATTTGCGAAGCGACACGGTAACCCGGCCGACACCCGGTATGCGCGAGGCCATGGCTTCGGCGCCGGTGGGCGACGATGTTTTTGGTGAAGACCCGAGCGTGAACGAACTTCAGCGGCGCGCTGCGGCGTTGTTGGGGAAGGAGGCCGCGTTGTTTGTGCCTTCGGGCACGATGGCGAATCTGTTGGCGGTGCTTTCTCAAACTCGGCCCGGCGATATGGTGATTCTTCATCGCGACGCGCACCCGTATAACTACGAGTCCGCCAACTTGGCCATGGTGGCGGGGGTATTGCCGAAGTTGCTCGGCGGAGATTACGGGGTGATGGTCCCCGGCGATGTTCGAGACAACATCGTCCAATCTAAAGACCATCACCTCGCGCCAACGACGTTGATTGCCATCGAAAACACCACCAACCGGGGCGGTGGCGCCATCTACGATATCGAGACGGTCGCCGCGATAGGGGCGCTCGCGAAGGAGCGCGGTCTTCGTCTCCACTGCGATGGCGCGCGGATCTTCAATGCCGTCGTGGCCACAGGTGTTTCCGCCGCCAAATACGCCTCGCATGTCGACACTGTGTGCTTTTGCTTGTCCAAAGGACTCGGCGCGCCGGTGGGTTCGTTGCTGGCGGGAACCGCCGCGACGATTGACCGCGCGCACCGTTTTCGGAAGATGTTGGGCGGAGGGATGCGCCAGTCCGGCATCTTGGCGGCCGCGGGACTGTACGCCTTGGACCACCATATTGAGCGTCTGGCGGAGGACCATGCGCGCGCCCGCCGTTTCCGCGAATCGTTGCAGGGCTGCTCGGGGCTGGCGTTTCCGCTTCCCTCGCCGCCCAATATCGTCTACGTGGATGTGGCGGATGCGG
>JACRLJ010000020.1 GCA_016215105.1 Candidatus Hydrogenedentota bacterium | reverse complement strand
ATCTGCGTGTCGTCGGCATAGGTGTCGTGTTCGGCGTCGTAGAACTCCGTGTGTACCTTGGGACGCAAAGCGTCAGCCTTCGCCTGATATCGTTTCGCATCCGCGTCTTTGCCTAACTTGGCCGCGATCTTCGCAATCGCGTCGTACGACTGGATACGCACGCAATTGTTCACCAAGTGGGTAGATTTCTGACGTTCCTTTTCCAGGCGGCTCGGCTGCGCCCAATCGCCCAAGTACCAGTTCCGGTAGGGCTTGTTGTCCCATCCCATGAGAAGGCCGTCTTTGCAGTTGCTCTCGACCCAGCCGTCGAGCCAGCGCTGCATGGCGGCGTAGTTGGCGTCCAGAACCCCGCGGTCGTTGTAGAGCGTGGCCATGCGCGACGAGGCGCCAATGATAAACGAACACCAGAAGGGCCCGCCGCCCGCGTTCCACGGGTTCGGCGCGGTGTGCGGCATATCGCCGTCTTCGCGTTGGCAATCCCGCCAATCCTCGATCCAGCCGGTGTACAACGCGCCCATGTTGAACATGGTCAACGCGGTTGGCGTGCTCGCAAGACCGTCACCGCCGTAGCCCAGGCGTTCGATGTGCGGGCAGTCCACGAGGAAGCCGCCGAGGCTCAAGCAGCGGAACGTGTGGAAGACCATGTCGTGAATATCATTCAGCAGCGAATTTGAGCATGCAAACGCCGATAGCGGCTCACCATCCGAATGGATCAGCGCAGCGGATACATCGTCTTCGCGCGGCGGCGCTTCGAGGCCGGTGATTCTCACATAACGGTACGCGTGGTAGTTGAAGCGCGTAGCGAAATGGCCGTCTGCGGCGCCATCGCTCACGTAGACGTCGTGCTGGCTGAAATTGCGCAACTGCTCCCTTTCGACGATGCGATCGTAGTAGTCAAAGGCGACTTCCTCGCCCGCCTTCGGGGCCTTGAATCGGATATCAAACGAGCCCGTAAGATTCGTGCCGAAGTCGACAAGCCACGTCTTCTCTCCGAACGGGCGAATCACCCTCGGAGAATACCGCTTCTGGACGAGATTGGGACCGACGCGTTGCGCGCAGACAGTATGGGCAGGCACGTCGACTACTTGGGCGGCCGGCCAGGCGCTGTCGTCCAGGCCGGCATCGGCCCACAAGGGTTCGTGTTTGGCGGCGTCAACGCGCTCGCCGCCGTAGTGACCGCTCGTGCCGGTATCAACCGCGGTGATACTGCTCGCGCGCGTATTCCAGTCCGCGCCCGTGCCAATGGTCTGCGCCTTCCCAGCGGGACCAGTGATTTCGAGTTGCGCGCGAACGACGGGACCTTGCCGTGTCACACCCGGAAGATCGGGCAAATACCAACCGCGTCCGAGCCACAAGGCGATGCAATTCTTGCCGGGCTTCAAATAGCGCGTGACGTCATGAACGAGGTAATACGAGCGCTTCGACAGTTGCGTCGCCGCAGGACTAAAGGGGTGTTCATCGATCTTCGCGCCGTTGACATAGAGTTCGTAGTAGCCCAACGAGTTGACATAGACTCGCGCGTCTTCCGGCGCGGCGTCCAGCGAGAACGTCTTTCGCAGCCAGGGGAAATTCGGATCGCCGTTGGCGGGGTCCATGCCGACGTACGCGCATTGCCAATCCGAGGGGTTCAACAGCCCAATGCTCCAACGCGCCACGGCGCTCCACGGACCGGGATGTTCGCGGTCGGCTTCACTCCACACCCGCGCTTTCCAATAGCACTTCTGCCGCGACGGGAGCGGTTTGCCGGCATACGAAACCAACGCGCTGTCGGCAGACGTCACCCTGCCACTGTCCCACAGGTCACCTTGGTCTTTGGAGAGCGCCGCTTCGGTCGAAGCGACAAGAACTTGATAGGCATGCTGCCGCGCCCCACGCTCGTCCGATTCCAAGGTCCAACTCAGACGTGGTGGCGCCGCGTCCACTCCGGCAGGGTCCACTCGATACTCGCACTTCAACGCTTTCGGAACCATCGGCTGGGCCTCCGCATAAACAAAGCTACAAGCAGTCAGCGCGACCAATACGATTAGTCTCATAAATGACATGAATTGTTCCTTGTTGACTCGCTATCCAGGTACAGAAGCCGCGGCGCAGCAGGTCGCGATCTACTCTTCGTAGAATCCGAACTCGTACGCGGCGTCGAAGAGCGCCAGAATATTTTCCGGAGGAACTCCCGCCTGTATGTTGTGGCAATTGTTGAAGACGTAGCCTCCGCCGGGTTTGAACACCTCGAGATTGCGCCGGACGTGCTCTCGGATGACTTCCGGCGACTCCGACGGCAACACATGTTGCGCGTCAATGCCGCCGCCCCAGAACGTGAGGCGCTGGCCGAAGCGCTCTTTCAACATTCGCGTGTCCATTCCCTCGGCGCTGATTTGCACGGGGTTCAGAATATCGATGCCGTTGTCCAGCAGATCGGGAATGTACGTCACGCATGATCCGCAGGTGTGGTACCAGACGTGCGCGCTGGTCAGCGACTTGATGTGTTGCACCAACCGCTTCTGACGCGGCTTGACCACGGCCCGATAGAATTCCGGCGCAAACAGCGGACCGGCTTGTCCGGCCAGGTCGTCGCCGATCATCACGACGTCCACGATATCGCCCACCTCGCGCATGAAACCGGTGTAGTAGTCCAGCCAAAATCTCAGCGTCTGATCCAGCAGGGCTTCGCAGAAGGCCGGGTTCTCGAGCATATCCGTCAGCCACCGCGCAAGGCCGCGCAAGTACCAGCAGTACTCATAGACCACGCCGCCGATACCCGTGCAGATGGCATAGGGCGTGTGGTCTCGTAATTCCAGCGCCCGCTCGCGCAATCCACGAAATCGGGTAGGATCGTTGCCGCGCGGGAAGGAATATGCAGTCACATCGCGGATGGCCGCGTCTTCCAGCGGATGGTGCGAGATGTCCATGTACAATGGTTGGTCGTCCGGCATGGACCAGACGACGCCAAATTCGTCCCGCAGATCGTGCCATAGCCGTCCGTCGCGCGTGTGCTGTTCGATGCCGCCCTTGAAACTTTCCGGCGCGCCCGCCACGACGTAGCGCGTATCCACGTGGAAGCGTTCCAGCACCGCCTCACATGGCTTGGCCAGTTGCTGGACGGGATCAAGGATCGTCACCTCATCGCGGATGCCGAGGTGTTCAAGAAGACAGGTGTACGGGATTCGGTGGATGCCCGTCTGGAACCCGCCCAGATCTATCGGCACACGATCCGGCGCTTCGTGATTGAGCGCGGCCTGCACGCGTTGCCGCGATGTCATGGTTTCTCTCATTATATCAATCCAGTCCGTCAGCTCGGCCGACGTGAATCCACCCGGCCCTCCTCGTTTCCTTCTTCACTACGAAGACAGCCCCTAAGGCCACACTCGAGTAGGTATCGGTCTAGACGCTCCGACCGGCGGATGAGGACATCCGCCCTCCCGGCGACGGCGCCTTTGCTCAGTCTTCTTGTCATAAACAGCTCCATGCCGGGGTCGCGGCGCAGAATGACACGTTGCGGGTTCAATATCCAGATGGTAATCCGTCTGTTACTTGGCGGCGCTTTCCAGATAGTTCCCCGCGCCAATCACAATGGTTGAGAGCACCAGGACCGCGATACCGGTGAACACCAGCCCGCGGGCGCGCGGGCTGGCGCCGCGCCATTCGCGGAAGAAGAGGCCCCACATCGTACTGAACACGATGATGAAGGCCATGTGTATGGTCCAACTCGAGAAGTCGTACTTGCCCATCTTCGTCGTGCCCATGCTGTAGAAGAAGAATTGCAGGTACCATATCACGCCCGCCGTGGCGCTTAGAACATAGTTGGGCAAAGCATGTTTTCCACCGCTGGTATAGTCGAGAAACGTGCCGTTCTTCAGGTTTAAGTACAGACACCACACAAAGTTCGTCGTGAACCCGCCCAACAGCGCCACAATCAGAACCGGCATGTTCTTCCACAAGTCGGCCGCGCCGTGGTCGACCGCGCACGCGGCAATCGGCTTGCCGGCCGCCATCGCGAAGGCCATACACGCGCTCATGACCCCGGCGAAGATCGCAATCCAGAGTCCCTTGGCAAAACTGAATTCCTCGATGGACTCTCTCTTCGCGCTATCGGACATTTCCTTCTCTTTTAGAACGCCCGCGCGCCCGCTCACGGCAATCCCCCCCAGGCATACGAAGACACCGAAGAGCGTGACGGCCCCGGAGACAGTGGAAAGCAGCTCGGGAAAAGTCCCAAAGAAGACTGGCGGGATGATTGTTCCAAAGGCGGCGCAGAAGCCTAAGGCCAGCGCGTATCCTAGTGACAGGCCCAAATACCGCATAGACAAGCCAAATGTCAGCCCGCCGATGCCCCACAGGACACCGAAGACGTACGTCCACACCAGACTGCTGACCGGCGCGGTCCTGAACACGTTTCCTAGTTCCGGGATGAGCAAGAGCGCGGCCACCCACGGCGCAATAATCCAACTGAAGAACCCGCCCACCAGCCAGTAGCTTTCCCAAGCCCAACGCCGCACGCCCTTATAGGGAATATAGAAACTCCCCGCAGCCAAGCCACCGATGGCATGCAGAATTACCCCCAGTACAGGGTTTGGATTCATGTCAACGCCTGCTCCTTTCGCACAATCCCCTGGTTCCCGCCGAGACCTACTTTGGCGAATACGCGCGGAGGATGCAAGTCTGTCGGAGGCGGCGGCCGCGCAACTGGCGATTAACGCGGAGACGGGACTGCTCTGAGCCGAACCGAATCGGCCAAAAGTAGGCGCGGTGTCTCTCCGCGCCGTCCGGGCGCCAGCGCCTAACTTGTACGACGCGCCCAGAGTAGGCGCTACAAACATTCGAGTCCTTTGCGTCCCGACAGCGCGGCGAGACACCGCGCCTACTTTAGCCGAGCGTCCGAGCGGCTCTTGGCGGCGATTCTTGTCTGGCCTGGAGATGCGTTGAACGGCTATGTTTTGGGGACTACCATGGTGACCGGACGTATTGGACTCGCGGTGTGCCGGGGCGTGGGAAACTCGCAAGGGTATCGTGCAAGCATGAGCCTCTCTCTTGGGGACGGTGAAAAGGAGCCTTCATGAAAATGAGTTCGCGAACTGGAAACCGAATCGCCGCGGCGTGTGTGGTTGCCGCGCTCTCGCTAGTCTTCAACGCAGTGGTCCGCGCGGACGACCTGGAAAACGGCTTTGCGAAACCGCCTGATACGGCCCGGCCGTGGGTGTATTGGTTCTGGCTGAACGGCAACATCACCCGCGAAGGCATTACCGCGGACCTCGAGGCCATGAAACGAGTGGGAATTGGCGGAGTGCTGATCATGGAAGTGGACCAGGGCATTCCCAAGGGCCCGATACCGTTCATGAGCGCGCAGTGGCGGGACTTGTTCAAGTTTGTCGTCACGGAGGCCCAACGGCTCGGTCTCGAAGTGAATATGAATGACGATGCGGGCTGGAACGGCAGCGGCGGCCCTTGGATCAAACCCGAACAATCCATGCAGAAGGTGGTCTTCACCGAGACTAACGTCGAGGGGCCACAGCATTTTGACGCGAAACTTCCTCAAGCCCAGGCGGTCGCCGGATTCTATCGCGACATCGCCGTGCAGGCCTTCCCCGCAACCGGCGCGTACCGAATCGAGAACCTCCCCAACAAGGCGGGCTATGCGGTGGGTTTTGGTGGATGGGCTAGTCCGAAGGACCTTCTGGCTGAAATGGTAATCGACCGCGGGAAAATGATTGACCTGACCCCGAAGATGGACAAGGACGGACACCTCGTGTGGGACGCGCCGGCCGGCAAGTGGACAGTCGTCCGCTTTGGTCACACCAGCACCGGTATGGAGAACGCTCCAGCCCCGGAAAGCGGGCGAGGTCTCGAATGCGACAAGCTGAGCAAGGAAGGCATTGAGGCGAACTTCGCGGGCATGATGGGCCCGCTCATCGCGGACGTCGGCGCCGCCGCGGGCAAGACCCTGGTGACCACGCACATCGATAGCTGGGAGAACGGCGCGCAGAATTGGACCGCGCGAATGCGTGAGGAATTCCAGAAACGGCGCGGCTACGACATGACCCCGTTCCTTCCCGCGTTCACCGGACGCGTTGTCGGGAGTCTGGAAATCTCCGAACGCTTTCTGTGGGATCTCCGGATGACCATCGCGGAGATGGTGGCTGACAATTACGCGGGGCGTATGCAAGAGCTGGCCCGCCAACACGGCATGAAGCTGTCGATCGAGGCCTACGGCGGGCCGACCGACGATATCGCCTACGGTGGCCGCGCCGATGAGCCTATGTGCGAGTTCTGGATCGGTGGAGCCGGCTTCCCCACTCCAAAAGAAATGGCGTCGGCCGCGCACACCTATGGCAAACCGATCCTCGGTGCGGAGGCGTTTACCGCGGACGATCGTGAAAAGTGGCAGCAGCATCCGGCTTCCATCAAGGCGCTCGGGGATCGCGCATTCTGTGATGGTGTGAACCGCTTTGTGTTTCACCGCTACGCGCTGCAACCCTGGGCGGATCGCCGACCCGGAATGACCATGGGGCCCTGGGGCCTCCACTACGAGCGGACCGAAACGTGGTGGGATATGAGCCCTGCCTGGCACCAGTACTTGGCGCGTTGCCAGTACATGCTGCGCCAGGGACTGTTTGTAGCGGACATCTGTTACCTGCAGCCGGAATTCGCGCCGCAAGGGTTTCGGCCGCACAATCGGCGGGGTTACGACTACGATAATTGCGGCGCCGAGGTGGTTCTCACGCGCATGACGGTCAAGGATGGGCGTATCGTGTTGCCGGACGGCATGAGCTATCGGATTCTGGTCCTGCCTGACGAGGCCATCATGACGCCGCCGCTGCTGCGTAAGATCAAGGAACTGG
Organism: Candidatus Hydrogenedentota bacterium; assembly: GCA_016215105.1. Classification (GTDB taxonomy): domain Bacteria; phylum Hydrogenedentota; class Hydrogenedentia; order Hydrogenedentales; family SLHB01; genus JACRLJ01. The sequence continues at coordinate 35,314 of JACRLJ010000020.1, read as the reverse complement.
TCCAAGCCGGCGCCACCGTCGTTGGTCCACGGCCCACCAAGTCGCCCAGTCTGACGGACTATCCGAAGTGCGACGACGAGGTGAAACAGATTGCGAACGAGGTCTGGGCGGACTGCGATGGAAAGTCGGTCAAGGAACACCGCTTCGGCCAAGGGCGCGTGCTCTGCGGCGTTACGCCGGAGAAGGCGCTGTCTAGTTCAGGAACGCGGCCGGACTTTGCGAATCGTGGTAACCTGAATTTCATCCATCGCTCGACTGCGAACGCAGATATCTATTTCGTGGCGAACCCGGAGGCGGCTTCCATGGAAACTAGTTGCACGTTCCGGGTCAGCGGCAAAGCGCCGGAGCTTTGGTGGCCTGACACGGGCCGTACCGAACCGGCAGGCATGTACACCGAGAACGGCGGCGTCACGAGTGTCTCGTTTCGGTTAGATCCGGGCGGATCGGTGTTCGTTGTCTTCCGTAACGCCGCTGCGCCGGGCACCGGCTCGGTCACCGCCGTCGCCCGCGACGGTAAGCCGCTCCTGTCGGTTGACGATCCGGCGCCGAAGGTTGTGGTGACGAAGGCCACGTATGGAATTCTGACAGACGCACAATTGACGCGCGATGTCAAAGACGAGGTACAGAAACGAATCGACAGCGGCGACACGGCCTTGCGGGTTTCACTGTTGGCCGAGACGAAGGACCCGGCGCCGAATAAAGAGAAACGCGCCGTGATCGAGTACACCGTCGGCGATCAGCATTGTACGGTGACGGGAGCGGATCCGGATACGGTGTATCTGAACAACGTCTTGCCGAAGATCACTGTGGACAAGGCTACGTACGGCGTACCCAGCGACGCCAGCCGCACACGCGACGTCAAGTCCAAGCTCCAGCAAATTGTGGACGCGGGAGAGTCCAGCTTTGAGGTGCCCCGAATGGCGCAGGGTGACGATCCGGCCGTCAATGTGGTGAAGACGCTCGTGGTGGAGTACACCACGGACGGAAAGCATCTCACGGCGACAGGGACGGATATGGATACTGTCCATCTCCTCCCGGTGCCCAAGGGGGCCGAACAAATCGCCAACGTCTACATAGGCGCGGACGGCAAACTTCTGTTGGAGGCGTGGCAGCCCGGACGGTACGACGTGAAACTCGCATCCGGCCAAACTCAGACGGTCGATGCGGCGCTGCCCAAGACACAAGTTGATGTGGCCGGCCCCTGGGAAGTCCGGTTTTCGCCGAACTCGGGCGCTCCGGAAAAGGTCACTCTCGATAAGCTCATCTCGTGGAGCGAACACAGCGACCCTGGTGTCAAATACTTCTCCGGCACGGCGACGTACACCAAGACCATCAACGCGCCCAACGAACTGCTTGGCGCTGGCCGCCGCCTGTACCTGGATCTCGGAAAAGTCCAAGTGATGGCCCAGGTAAAGCTCAACGGGAAAGATCTCGGCGTCCTCTGGAAACCGCCCTATCGCGTGGACATCACCGCCGCCGCTAAACCGGGTGATAACACGCTGGAGGTAAGCGTCGTCAACCTCTGGGTGAACCGCCTGATTGGTGACGAGCAACTCCCCGAGGACAGTGCGCGCAATCCCGAAGGCACGCTCAAGGAATGGCCGCAGTGGGTGAACGAAGGCAAACCCAGTCCCACGGGCCGAATCGCCTTTACCACGTGGCGGCTCTGGAAGAAGGACTCGCCATTGCAGGAGTCCGGGCTAATCGGACCGGTTACTCTTCAGTCAGCGCAGATTCTACAGGTAACTCAGTGAGCCGTATCCAGAATGCCGCCTGATTGCAGCGAACATTCCGGAGGGAGAATCGGTGAATGCATCTGGCGTCCGTCCACAAAGTCATCTTCGCTATCGATATCACTTGGATTATCTGAGGCCCGAGCGGCTGCACAATACTCGGCACGAGTCTCGTGATGGCGTCCGCTCCCCCTAACGCGCGCCGTGGAAACCTGGAAGTCACCACCTTCGATCCCCTCTCGGACACCATGGCGCTCGTTACGGCAGTCTCGCCAACAGTGGGCTGATTTCCGCCGGATCGGCGTAATTTGGCCGCAAAAAACCCGTGACGAAACGCGATGCTTGGGATTACACTATAGGGAGCCGGAATTGGAGTCCTCATTGTGGGAACCAAGCATAGCGCAGCGCATACCGCACACGATACCGAATCTGGACCTGTCGTACGGGAAACGGTTTGCCCTGGGGTGAGTTCGTAGACATCAAGATCAATGCGGTAGACGCGTTGCAGCGGCAGTTGCGTACGGCGCGCCCCGGCGAGGTGTTCATGAGCAGCGCGTGCGACGGCTGGCAGCCGCTCGAGCAGGAGCGCCGCCTGACGCGGGAGTGCGCGCGGCTATTGCTCGAACACGGATTTCAGGTCAATGTGCTTACCAAGAGCGCCTTGGTTTTGCGAGACCTGGATCTCTTCGAGGACCGCGCCGGCCGAATCGGCGTAACGGTCACCACGCTCGATGCCCGCCTCCAAGAACTCTGGGAACCGGGGGCGAGCAGTGTGGATGAACGGTTTGAGGTGATCCAGGCGGCGCGCGACGCGGGCCTCGATACTGCTATCATGTTTGGGCCGCTCTTGCCGTTTCTCTCCGACGACCAGAAGTGCGTGGATGACCTGTTTGAACGCGCGGCCGCCTTGGACATTGACGTGATTTGGGTCGATGCCCTCAACCCGCGTCCGAAGGTCTGGGAGTCGGTAAAAGCGCTGCTCCTTCGCGAATTCCCCGAATTACTCGAGCGCTATCGTCGAGTTCTCTTCTCGCCCCCGGTGCGCGCCGCCTACCTTAAGGCAATCCGGGAGCGCGCCGCCCGCGCCGCACACCGGTTCCACATCGCCGACCGAATGGAAGGTTGCGCCTGATGCGCCCGTGGCGGTCAGGTTAGCATTCGCTTGTTGAGATTCCACGGTTTCCGGAGCGGGCGCGCCAGCATCTTTGCCGCTTCCTTGTCTCCCACGATGCGCTCCTTCTCCGGATCCCACTCGATAGGCTTGCGCAGCCGGATGGCGATATCGCAAAGGTGGCTGATGGTGTCCGACCGAATGGCCGCTTCGAGGTGACTGAGCGGTAATTGCCGCGACTTCATGCACATCACGAAATCGTGAGCGTGACTATCCTCTCGCCGGAGATGGACATCGTCCGCCTTGAGGGTGATCTCCAGCAGTTTGGGATCGCTGGCATAGATGCCGCCGCGATCCACGCTAATCCAGCCGTTGCCGCCGTGGAAGGTCGTGCCGTGATCGTTCCACTTGCGGTAGGCCGACACCACTGGCTGCGCTACCCGGTGTCCCATGAATCTCATCTTCACTCCGGTGGCGTACGTGCATTCCATATCCCACGAGTCAATCGTGTCATACAGCCCTTTGGCCGGAATCGAACCCGTGCCCTCGTATCGAACGGGACTGGTGTGATCCACATTCAAACCCCACTGGGCGATGTCCAGGGGATGCGCGCCCCAGCCCGCGATAAAGCCCAGCGCGTAGTCGTAGATATGATACGCGCCGAAATTCGTGCAGCGATCCACCGTATAGGGTTTCTGCTGAGCCGGCCCAAGCCATCGATCGTAATCGAAGCCCTCCGGGACCGGGGCGGTGTCGGTGGAGCCATACTGCGGAACGTGAAACGCGGCGTATTGGCTGGAAATGTCGGGGCACCACGCCTCGATACGCCTCACCTCGCCAATGTACCCGTTGCGAACCAACTCGCATGCCTTCCGGAATAGTGGCGAGGACCGCTGCTGTGTTCCGTACTGGAAGACCGTCTTCGCGCGGCGCGCCGCTTTCCGCAGCTTCCAGGCCCACTCCATGCTCACGCCGAGTGGCTTCTCCACGTACGTATCCTTGCCGGCGCGCGCCGCGGCGATCGCAATCGGCACATGCCAGTGGTCCGGAGTGGCCACAATGACGCCATCGATATCCTTCAGAGCAAGCAGCTCGCGGAAATCCGCATAGGCCGTGACTACCTCGCCGTTGTACGTCTTGTTAAGCTTGTCTCGCGTAGTTTCGCGGCGCTCTTTGAAACAATCGCATACCGCGATGACCTGTGCATCCTGAACGTGCGAAAAGTCGTTGAGCAATTGATTGCCGCGGCCGCCGGCGCCAATCAGGGCCAGGTTGACACGGTTGCTCGGCGCGTTCTTGCCCAATGCCGTGGACCGAAGAATCACGGGCGCCGTGATGGCCGCGGCAGTCCGTTTGAGGAATTCTCTTCGTGTCGTGTTTACCATTCTCATTGTGCTCTCCCCGAGCATGTGCTCTTACGGTTTCGCCACTCCGCCAAGTTCTTTCAGCGCCCCGCGCAGCTTCGAACTGTCCCAGGCATCAGCGTGCGCCACAATCCGATAGCGTAACGTCAATTTCTCTCCTTGCTTCAGCGTACGTGGCGAGCGATAAAGGACGGCGGGGCTGAAGTAGTAGAAGGGACCCTTCGCCTGTGCAATCACGTACCACGGCGTTGGGGCTAAGGGGTTGCCTGGGAATTGCAGTAGTGCGACACCGGCCGCACACCCGTCCCATACGCCGCTATAATCAAGCGCCTCGGCGTCCACACTGGCGCGTTCCTTGTCCAGCGCCACCACGGCTGCATCCGAACGGACTTCAGGATTGCTCATCGCGCTGAACCGCATGGATAGCCCAGCGTATCCTCCCCAAGATTGTCCCTCGGGTTCGCCCGTTAGAGGAGTCCGGTCAAGTAACGCCTCCGGCGCGGTCGCCTCGAAGGCCGACGTCCAGTCAATGTGGTAGCCACCGCTCTTATCTGGCGGGGATACGGTGAGCGTGCGCAGTTCCGTGAGCAGTTTTTCGCCGCTCGGCAATTCGTACCGTACGTGGAATCGAATCTCGGCGCCTCCGTCAGGCTTGGTCGTGATGTCGGGCGGGTCCCAGACAGTTAGTCCCGCGGCTCGCCCCGTTTTGGGGTCTTCCTCCCAGAAATTGACCCCATTAATGAACTTCCACGAAAACCACAGGCCGTGATGCCACGCGTGATCCGGTGGAGCATTCCAACTCAGAATCGGACCACCCGCCAACGCAAGCGGATGGAAGTATGGCTTTGCGGCGTCCTTTCCGAAGTTCAACTGCCACACGGTCTCACCGTTTAGCTTGAGCGCGAGGTGGTTCTCGTCCCGAGACCAGTCAATCGTGCGCGCAGCAAGCGTGACTTTGCCGGTCGCCGCCCATTCCGCGGAGCGCGACACGAGGATTCCGAACGATGGAGCGCTCATCGCGCGCGCGTCGTGACCAAGAAGGATGTTGACGCTGCGGCCTTGACCGAACTCCTTCGTCATTACCACCGGCTCGTCACGGCCCGTTCCGCCGGACTCCTTTGCGGAGTACGCCGTGGCCAGGACCTTAGCGCCTTGCGCTAACGGCACGCTGTGCCAAAGCTCGTCGAATGTTGTGAATGGCGGCAGATCCTGGGTGATTGGGTGAGTCTCCGCGGTGGGTGTCACGCGGAAATTGTGCGGGCTTCCGTGGCCCGTTTCGCCTAGCTTCCACGCGGCGATCACCATCTCCTGGTAGGCGCCCCAATCGTAGAACGATGACGACCCTGCATGGATGGAAACGTAGCCTTTTCCCTGCTTGACGAACTCGATAAACGCCGCGCGCGCGGCCTCGGGCCAGTCTTTGACCTTTGCGTCTGTCCCCCACGAGTTCCAGTTGCTAACAATCACATCGAACTTGGACACAAACGCGGCGGTCATCGTCTCTGGGCGCTCGAGGGTCTCCACGGTAAAGCGGCCGCTTTGCTCGAGTATCTGGCGCAAGACGGGCGTCGTTTCCTGCCAAGCATGGTTGTTCTGGCCAGTAAGAATCAGCGCGTGCAAAGGCTCACCTCCCGCGGGGCGCGCCAAGAGCACAATCACACCCGCCCACAGCAAACCGGCGACGTACTTAGGCATTCTACGTGTCCTCAGCTCTTGAGCAGTTGCTTAAGATGGCCGATACTCCGGCCCGCCTGCTCGACGGTGCCGCATTCCACCGATAGCACAATGTCCCGCGGCGCGGTCTTGCAGACCTTGATGACTTCAGCCCAGTTTATCACGCCGTCGCCGCACGCACACCCCACCGGGGTACCCGTCACTTTGCCGCGTTCGGCGGCGGATTGCTGTATGGATATGTCCTTGGCGTGCAAGTGGACTAGACGATCCAACACGCGCTTGAGCCAAACGATGGGATCCTCGCCGGAAAGATAACTGTTGCCCGTGTCGAAGTTGATCCCAATCGCCTCGGAAGCCACCAACCCGTGAATGCGGTCGAGGCCGGCAGGGGTCTTGCTGTATTGCTGGTGCGGCTCGATGCCAATGAGAATGCCGCGCGGTTCCGCCACGGCCGCGGCTTCGTGCAGCACGTACCGCATGAGCACGTGGTCCTCCTCGACGGTAGTCCACGCCGGCTTCGGCCCTTCGTCGGTATTGACGACCGGGGCGCCGCATTCCGCAGCAAACCGGATCGCCTGCTTGAGATACTCGAGGCTTATTTCCGGCTTGCAGAGCGGGGTGTGCGTGGACAGACCGGACACTTTGACGCCCGCGTTCGCGCAGGCCCGCTTTACCCGGTAGGGGTCGTCGAGCATGGAGACACTGTGGAAGTAGCCCGCCTCACTAAGAAGTTCGCGGCCCCAATGGACCATAGGTTCGACGTATTCATAGCCCAATTCCGCCGCCTTCTGCACTCCCCACTCGAAGGGTTTGTCCTCATGCCGTACAAACTCCAAATTCACGCCAATGCCGATCTTTCCCATGACTGTTGCTCCTCCCCATGTCCGTATCAACCCGTAGCTCTGAACTAACGGCCCGCAAGCCGCGTTTCCCATTTGCTCACGCAATCACAATCACTCGCTCCCACCAAGGATGACGTAAGATGGTGGCGTCGAACCATCATACACCCCGCGCCACCGAAAAAACGCCATCGTCATTTCCGGCAATTGACTCACCGCCACACTAGCTAGCGACCGAACATCGCCGTGTACGCCGGTGTTTGCTTCTCACGGAAAACGCCAGGCGCTTCCCGCACGAGGAGGAGGGCTGGCAGCTTCTCCCGGACGGCCAGTTGGTACCCCTCCTCGGGTCCCAATACCTCGATTGCGGTGGCATACGCGTCGGCCCACATGCAGTCGCGATTAATGACGGTGACCGACGCCAGATGGTGCGTAATCGGGCGTCCTGTTCTTGGGTCGACCGTGTGTGAGTAGCGCACACCGCTCTTTTCAAAATACTCCCGGTAATCGCCGGATGTGGAAAGCGACATACCATCCAACGTCACCGGCGTATAGAGGGCACGGCCCGGCGCATCCGGCCTCTCGACACCAATGGTCCAGCCTTTACCGTCGAGCTTGGCTCCACGCGCGCGCACCTCACCGCCAAGCTCGATAAGATAATTCGGGTAGCCAAGAGTCTCGATCGCCACCCCGAGTTTATCGCAAGCGTATCCAGGGGCGATTGCGGCAACGTCGACGTACATGCCTTGCGCGGTCTTGCGTAGCGCTCCTGCGCCAGAATCGATGACCAACTTCTGGTATCCCACCGAGGGCTTGAGACGGGCAATCTCGCCGTCCTCCGGGACACGTTCCCTTCCCCCGGCGGGACCAAAGCCCCAAGCATTGACGAGCGGACCGACCGTCACGTCAAACGCGCCACCGGACTGTTCGCTTATTCGTTGCGCGCACAAGAGCACTTCGATGAGATTCCGGGAAACATTGAAAGCCGCTGCGTTCTCTGAGGCGTTGAACTGCGATAATTCCGAGTCGCTCCGCCACGTGGACATTTCGCGGTCGATTCCCTGCAATACTTCCGAGATCGCATGCTCGATGCGCTGCCGGGCGCCGACGGTCATGCTTTCCGCGGCGATCTTGACTGAATAGGTCGTGCCCATCGTCGCGCCAGCGAATGTGACCACGCCGTCCGGCGCGCGCGAGGCGGAGAAGTCACAGCCGGCCAAGATGGCCGAGACGCCGCACAGACCAACCGTTGAATACGCGGCCGTCAATACCACCGACAGGCAAATCCCATAAACGCTCGCCCGCCCGCGCATCTACTGTGCGTCCGCGCCGGTAGTCTCGCGAGGGTTCACGGGCGCGCGAGGATTTGGAGGCGCTTCACGCGACTCCGTGCGGCGGTAGAACTGGGCCTCATGGTCCGACAAGGATTGTTCACGCATGAGCCGTTCCAACTTGACCATGTCCACATCGCGGGATTGTCCACCTGCCCCGGTCCGCACGGCCGTCGCGCCATTGCTCTCGGAGCCTGGAACCGCTTGTAGCGTTATCCCGGCGAACGCCAACGCAAACGCCAGTACAACGCAAAGAAATATCTTCTCGGACCTAAGCATTACGGCACCTGTCGCATCGAAGACAGTCAAGCTCGGCCGCTTTCCGGACACCCATGTCACACTTTACAGGACGCACGTGCGGTAGAAACCGCTTCAGCAGATTTAGGCCGCCAACCAGCGCTAGAAAAGCGCCCGCAGGACAGAGATTACGGCACCAAAACCGGCGGTAGAAGACACATGCCACCAGTACGCCCCCGAATAGGACAAGCGCGGAATCGCTGCGCGCGGGGCCGAACAGGGTGATGAGCGGGTCGGCGGATAGCACCGATGCGTCGCGGTAACGCGCGTACAGGGCAATGACCAGGAAGAGCAGAACATACTTCACGAAACGCCCGTAACGCCACACAACGTTGTCCGGATTGCGGCCCCACTTTACCGGACAGATATCACCCACCAGCTCCTGTAACGCCCCGAAGGGACAGAGACTGCCGCAGTACACGTTACCGAAGAAGGCGGCGAAAAGCGGGATCAGGACGACCAGAGCAAACGGCGCCGTAATCGCCGCGGCTGGCCAGTTTAGGTCAAGAAGCGCGATCGTATGCTGCATCGAGTACTGAATGTTCAACTGCCATCCTAGGACTATGACGGTGAGCGCCAGGACCACGCGCCGGAGTGGTCTGCTGGGACGAAAGCGCAGCAACGTAGCCAAGACGGCCAAGCCCGCGAGCGAAATGAATCCCCAGTCACGCGTGGAGCGGGCGAACGCCGGTACCACCGGAGCCACCTCGCGACGGAGGATCTCCGCCGCAAACCGGCGTCCGGACTCTTCGAGCGTCTTCAGTATGGCCGCCGAAGTGAGCGTTGCCCCGCTCACAGCGTCCACATGCGCGAACGGACTCGGCTCAAACAAGTTGGCGCCATTCAGTCCGTCCCTCCACTGACGAAGCCGCGCCACGTATGCCGGCGTCTCGGAAGACCGGAAGAACTCAAAATCACGAAGAATGCCGTCTTGATTCACGTAGACCACCAATTCTATCGGACCACCATACCCTTGAATCTTGCTACTGAAATGGCTTGTGGAAAACACATACCCCCCCTCGTCCTCCGGTGACGACGGAACTTGGTAGTAGAGCACCTCCTTTCCGTCGGCTAAGCGGGCCTCTGTCGGCTCCGGTTCGCTTCGACCCGCCAAGGCTCGAGCAGCGGCGGCCAAGCGCGGGCCTTCGGCCACCGCAACGGCATGAGCGGCTATATGCGATGCGGCCAAGAAAATCACCCCGGCGCCGAACATGGCATACCCGGCAACCCGGCTGGTTCTCTTGAAGAAGTCGGCGCTTCGACTGGAGGCTGGAATTCGGCGCCGCGTCAACAGCTCCGCTGTATTCGCTACAACGACGATCGCAAGTAAGACCAGCGTGTCTCGTGTCCCTAGCACGGGCGCCAATACCAGGCCCGCGCAGGCCGCTCCGGCCGCTCCTCCCAAGGTGTCGAGCGCCTCGAGGAAGGATCCCGCCGGTGTAGGCTTCCGGTCGGCCAGCGCCAAGCGCTTCGCAGCAATTGGAAAGTAGATCCCGGTAAATGCGCCGGCGATAACGAACAAGACCCCAAACGCAGCCTTGGGACTGGCCGTAGTCAACATCCCGACGGCGCCGATAGCCGCCAAATGCAGGAACACGCAAGTAGGAAGCAGGGCAGATGGTTCCGAATTCCGTGAAGCCAATAGGCGCTCACCTATGAAACTCCCCGCAAAGCTTCCGAGCATAAACAGTGACGTGATGAGCCCCACGTGCAAATACAATGTGCCAAACGCGGACTGGTAGAGCAACATCAGGATGACGCTGAGAGACATGCCCGCCAAGCCGGTGGAGAAGACAAGGAATCCGGCGTCAAATGGCCACGGTGGCGCGCCACGCGAGACCCGCGAAGATTTCAATACATACACGGTCCGCACAGCCACCAATACCGCCAACGCAATGACAGCAATCCAGAAGCCGCTTTCCAAGAGCAGCGGCGTTTGAAATGGAGCGGCTTGTTCGCCGCCACGCCGGCGCGCAAGCATCAAGCCGTACAGCAGCGCTTTTGGACGGCTGGCCACGTTTAGCAGGAGCCGCTCTGGAACAGTGGACTCGACATCGCCGTATATACGCGCTTGGTAGGCCGCTCGATCAGGAACATACTGAGATAGTAAGCCTTCCGGCGGGTAAAGCGCCGCCACCCCTGCTATGCTTGCGAAGCGGTCACGCAGTACGGCGGGCGCCTCAGTAAGACCTGAGGCATCGGATGCGATCAGCCACGTCTCTTCTCCTGGTTTGATTACGACGTTGTGGTAGACGGATCCGAGTGTTTTCCGGAGGGACGCCCCCAGAAACGCCAGTTCGCTGCCAACGTAGTTGGCGCCACCGGTTACTCGTGCTGAAACTACCCCCCCATCCGCAAGAGAGGACTTGACATCGAAGAGGAACTCCCGCGTCGCGTAACGATTCACTACGAGACTCGTTGGCTCCGGCAAATTGAGGACGACGAGATCGAACGCGCCTGGATTCTCCCGCAGAAACGCCGCCGCATCGTGCTTCGGCGTTTCCAGTTTCTCCGCGTCCCTAGAATAGCGGATAGGCAACAACGACAGCAGTCGACCGGCCAGTTCCGGGTCGGGATCGATCCATACGGTGCGATGGATATTGGGAAACGCCGTAAGTCGTAGACACAGCGCAAGCGACCCGGGCCCTATGACCAGAACCCGCGACGACGATGGATTCTGGGCGAGATTCACCGCCGCAACCGTCGAAACGTGGTCGGTATCCGGCAACGACTCACGTACGCCGCCGCACGTAACGGCCAGGAACTGCCCTTCACGCTCGCCGTACAGGTACTCGCCTTGAGCCGTAGCGAAACCGCCAACATACGCCTCCGACGGCAGCAGCCGCTTCCATGTCGCCCGCCGTTCCCCTTCCGCCCATCGTATCCCGGCGCCTGAGGCCGTCAACACAATCAGAATTGCGGCCGGCGCCACGTAGCGCCACGACCGTGGGCGGTGCAGGGCTACGGAAATGGCGGCAGTACTAGCAGCGACGAGGAACACGACTTGCGCCGGAACGGCGTTGGCCAGTAGAACCGTAACGCTAACCCCGCCTAGAAAGCCTCCAAGTGTCTCGAGTACGTACGCCCTCGCTACGGGCAGGCCGCCTCCCGTCGCGAGCCAGCTACACGCCAACGCGAAGAGATACCCAGTAAGGAAGCATACCGGAGCGTTTACGATCAGGGACAGGCCCACCATCGAACCTAGTGGCAACACCTCGTAACTCTGTACGCCCGCGATAATGCGGGCGCAGACGATCAACCGATCCTGAAGGAGGTAGGCGGGGATGTACAGCAATGGAAGCCACGCAAATGAGCCCATGAGCCGCGCGCGCCACCTCGTCTCAATGCGGGCCAACGCGGCGCCCAGAGCAACCCAGAGCAACCACGAGCCAAAGAAGCATCCGACAGCGAGTTCACCGGATTCGAACGCCCCAAGGAAGACGCGAAACAGGAGTGTCTGCGCCACAATAGGAAAGAAACCCAGCGCCAACATCGTGGCGGTTTGCGATAGGACGCTTAGCTTGATGGGCGCCATCGATTCCGGGTTCGTATCGGCTGTCGCGCCCGGAGTAGAGCTCATGTGCTGTCTTCGCCGAAGACCACGGCCTCGAACACCTGGAAAGACGCCCCTTCTTTCCATGCTTCCTCAGACAGTCCCGCTTTGACGGCTAAGTGGCCTAGCGTCTGCTCGATGTTCCAACCCTGCTCCGGCGCCACTTGCGGCAGAAAGACGGCGCGGTTAAACCCTTTCTCCAGCGTCACGCCGTGTTTTCCGATTACGATCTCCCGATACGAGGCCACACTGCGCGGAGGCGTAAGCGCGGAGATTTCGATTTGGAGCCGCGCAAGGTCGTCCACCGTCACCGGAGGAAAACGCGGATCGCGGATGGCCGCGTCGATGGCATGGTCCATTACGACACGGGACAACGGACGCCGGGGTTCGATCTCTCCGATGCAGCCTCGCAGCTCTCCATCTTCTTTGAGCGTCACGAATCCGCCCATCACGGAGTTCATCGCGGGCGTAATGTCGATGCCCAGCGATGCGAGATCCGGCGCGTTGTGGTCAATCAGGTAACGCTCAAGGGTCTTTCGGGCCAGCTTCAACAGGCGGCTCTTGTCTTCCTGACTGAGGGCCGGACCGGCTGAAGAAGACTCAGCGCGCGGGCTCGCGGGCCATGCGCCGGTAAAGGCGATACTCAGGTAACTCACGGAGTTGGTGAAATCCCCCGTGTTCTGACCGGAGGTCTCATAGCGCATCAAGTGCGGTTCGGAGTCCTTCGGCAGCATGGTCAGAAGGATTCCTATTGGATAGCGGCCACAGATGGTGTCGCCCGTCTTTTGAATATGGTCATCGAAAGCGTCAACGCTTTTCTTCCGGATAGTGTCAAACGCCGCCATATCCAGTTGCTTCAAGTTCTCCGCGACATTATCTTTGAATGGCGCATAGTCGTAATTCGGACCGTAGTGCGTGAAGTCGCTGCTCGCCACAACCAGTGTCTGTTCGTCCACAAGCGCGAGCAGCGTCTTGGCCATTGCCGACACCGTTTCTCGATTCAGACTGCCAACCACAATGGGTACTACTGCAAACTCGCCAAGCGCCTGCTGCAGCAGGGGCGCTTGTATCTGTACGCTGTGTTCCACTTCATCGACCGATGACACTGTCTTGAACATCGGGTTGGATTTCAGCGCGGTGACGAAGGCCTTGTCCACGGATATGGCCCCCAACGGCGTCTCGAGGCGGTCGTAAGCGGGCAAACTCGCCGCGTTAGTTAGGTTTACACGATGACTCGGGCCGAGGATAACGACGCGGCTGAATTTGCGCCCCATAACCAGTTTGACGCCATAGGCCGCCGTTGCGGCTGAATACCGGTATCCAGCGTGCGGCAGAATCAACGCCTGGACATTTGGCAGTTCGTTTGCCGCTACGTTGTCGAAGTAACCTGCGATCTCATTGTGCAGGGTTTGACGGTCTGCGCTGTACCACGTCCCAGCCAATGGCGACACCATCGTCTTGGCGGGCGGCGTTGCCGCGGGAGTTGGCGCGGGAGTTGGCGCGACTGCCGCCTCTGACTCTCCGCCGGTTTTCGGCGCTTCGGGAGAACAACCCGTCAGCGCTACGGAGATCGCCACAATACTGACGAATACCGAAGCAGGACGACACCGCAGGATTGTTTTGCGCATCATTGGACTACCCCGCCCATTTGCCCTGTTCCCTTACTCGTCGGCTAGCGCCTGCAACCACGGGGCCAGGATACCAGCGCCCGCGCACGGCCTCGACAAATCGCCTTGGCGCAATCCGTATGGCCGGGGCCAACGCGCCGGCCAAGAAGACTAGAGCAGACCTTCCGAGCGATGATAGAAATGTCCGTCGTCTCAGTTCCATAGGCCGTGGACCTTCGTGCTACAATACGGACAAGCGCCGTCCGCCACGTCATCCTTCAGAATGGTGTACTGGCGCCGTTCAACGAGCTTCCTCCCGCAGGAGCTACAGTAGGTATCTTCCGCGCCGGCGGTTTCTATGTTTCCGATATACACGTGAAACAGCCCTTCGCTTCCTGCAATCTCGCGCGCCCGAGCCAGCGTGGCCGCGGGAGTCGGCGGAAGGTGATCCATACGGTATAGAGGAAAGAACCTGGAGAAGTGTAGCGGTGTTTCTCGACCGAGATTCTCGACAATCCAACGACATAGGTTTCGCAGGTCGTCGTCACTGTCGTTCAGGGTCGGCACCACGAGATTCGTAACTTCCACCAACACACCCTTTGACTTGGTAAGTACAAGTCCGTCCAGTACCGGCTTTAGTGTCGCGCCGCAGATATCCCTGTAAAACGTCTCGGAATACGCCTTCACATCGATGTTGGCCGCGTCCAGGTAGGCGCATAGCCTCTCCAACGGAGGTTGGTTGATATATCCTGCCGTAATCAGCAAGTTCTTGAGACCTGCTTCGCGACTTTTAATGCAACTATCCAGCGTGTATTCGTAGTACGCGAGAGGTTCGCTGTAGGTGTACGCCACGGAACGGCACCCCGATCGGCGCGCGGCTTCCGGAATGGACTGCGGCGGCAGCGATTGAGCCGCCATGTTCTCCGGGTTTTCCTGTGAAATCTCCCAGTTCTGACAGAATTTGCAGTGTAGATTGCAGCCAACGGTAGCAATGGAAAAGGCTTTGGAGCCAGGCAGGAAATGAAATAGCGGTTTCTTTTCTACCGGATCGACGTGAACCGCGCACGGATGGCCGTACGTCACCGCAACCAGTTTTCCATTGAGATTGACACGAATGCGGCAGTCCCCACTCTGCCCTGGAGAAATGACACACCCTTTAGGGCATAGTTCGCACTGCACGTCCATAGTTCCGGCCCCTATTTCAACATCGCGGGCATAGCGCCGAAAAGACCGCGTCGCCGTCCAATTCGGCGCGATGATAACAGCCGAACTGCATGTTCAGCTTCATTCTGCTCCGAATTCGGATTTCCGTCAAGACACCCGCTGAGAATTTGTCACCAAGATTACTGGCAGGTCTCCGGCGGCTCGATCCGATGGCTTTTTTTGGTCATTATGAGGCCATAACAGTATAGTATGTCTCTTACGGACGCCGTTTTGCCGGCTCGAACGTGCTGGTTTGCGCGCAGGGCTGGCAGGACAAACAGGACTACGAAGATGCCGCTTGTTGCCATCGTGCTCGCCGGACTGGCCGCCTCGGACGCAAACCAGGGTGGCGCCTCACAATTTCAACTCTCCTTTGACGCAGGCTTGACGGCGGCGGGTGACATAGAACCCGTCACGAACGAGCTGGTACGCTTCGTCGCCGGCCATTCCGCGTTGGCGGCGGAGTTTGTGAAGGGCGCCGTACTCACGTATCCCACTACGGGACACTATGACCCCGCCTGCGGCACGCTGAGCATGTGGGTGCGCCCGAACTGGGATAGCGTCCACTCGTTTGGTGATCGGTTCTTCTGGGGAATCGCCAACCCGGGCGCAAACGAGAGAACCGTGCTCGGCTTCCTGGGAAAGGACGGTCTTGGCGTGGTGTACTTTGGGGGCGACGGCGCCTTGATGGGTCTCGCGGCGCCGGTCGACTGGCGCGCGGGGGAATGGCATCAACTGACCGTGTGCTGGGACCAGGCCGCCAAGTGCCGCGCGCTTTACATCGACGGCAGGCTTCGCCACCGCATCCACACGACGGCCCGGATGCCGGACAAGGCAACGGTATTCCACGTGGGGTCGCTCCCCTGCACAACGCGCTGGATGGGCGTACCCGACGGCCACGAGGCGGACGCGGCCATTGACGACCTCACGCTCTCGACCACAATTGAGATGCCGGGCTTTGGGCTTGTGCGGCAGGCCGCGCGCGAAGATGAGAAGGCGGCATCGCGGAACCAGCAGTCCCGAGAGAAGGCGCAACCCGCGTACGAAAGCGCGCGGGAACGGTTTCTTGCCGCGCCTACACTCGATGGCGTGGCCGAACAGCGTCACGAAGCGACATGGGACGAGCTTGCAGGGATGGCCGCGCCGATGACGCAGCGTGTTCCCATTGAGCCGCGCTACTACTCGGATGTCGTCTATGTCCACCCGGATCTGTCGATTGCGCTAGGACGAGCTAATGAGGCGTATGGCCTCGGGTTTGCCTGTGGCGATCCCTTTCAACTTCCCGACATGTACACCGTCACGCGCAAACTCCATCAGGGGTATCAGCCCATCGTAGAAAGCCGGTGGACGATGGACTCATGCGAAATCGGCCAGACCGCCTTCACGATTCTGCCGCGAGACGAAGAAACCGTCACGGGTAAGGAACCGCAGTACGTTGTGGTGAGGATGGCGGTGCGTAACACGACCGCGCAGGCGCGGAAGACGCCACTCTTCGTCCTCATGGGCCGGCTGCACGATACCCAGAACACAAACTACGCTCCCTTTCTCGGGTCCGCATCGCGATGGCTAGAGCCTGTTCTTCCCATCACGGTGGAAAAGGATGCCGTACTCCTTGACGGTCACCCCCTGATGACAATTCGCACGAAACCGGATGTGAAGGCCATGTTCGTCCCGGAGTTCTCGACAGGAACGACGGATCCGCTCCTGCCCGAAGCGCTGCGAAATGTGCTTAGGTTCGATTTCGAACTGGCGCCCAACGAAACAGCTACAGTCGATCTGGTGGTTGTGGCTACGCCGGAGCGCTTCCCGTCCGACGAAACCGGCTCGACGCGCCAGACTACGTTTGACGGCGCGCTGGCTCGCGCGGAGAAGTATTGGGACAAAGGTCTTGAGGCCGGCATGAAGCTGACCACGCCGGAACCGCGTTTGAACGATGTTTACCGGAGCTTGATTCTCTCGTGCTTGGGCAACCTGCGAAAGAATCCGAACCGGCCGTGGCACGAACCCTTTCAGTCGCCGGTTTGGGAAGGCGTGTGGCCCTGGGAGTGCGCCCACGTGATCGTTCCGATGTGCGCGCTCGGATATCACCGCGAACTCGAACCAACGCTTCGATTCTTCACGGAACGCCAGAGCGGCATCGGCCAATACGCCGAGCCGGGCCGCAAACCGGAGGGGGAAACGAAGTCCGCCTACGGCTGCTATACCGGCAACTTTCTGTTGCGGTGGACCTGTGAAACGGGGTCCGTACTCTGGGCCATGGCGGCCAAGTACCGGTACTCGCGTGACGGGGACTGGCTGAAGCAGAACAAGGACTGCATCCTCGCCGCCTGGGATTGGATTCAGGGGGAGCGCGCGCGGACGCGGCGCTTCACCAACGCGGGCGAACGAGTTCCGTACTACGGCCTCATGCCAAAAGGCCGCGTCCACGATTGGGAAGGATGGCATTACGTGTTCTTCTCGGATGTCTTCACTTGGAAGGGGATGGCGGAAATGGCCGCTGCGTTCCAGTCCGCGGAACTTCCCCACGCCGCGCGTCTACAGCAGGAGGCCGATGAATACCGTGAATGCCTGCTCGCAGCGATACACCGGGCCGAGTACAAAGACCCCGCCACGAATCTGGATTTCGTGCCGAATCTCGTTCCCACCTACGAAGGCGAGCATGGCGGGCTTTGGTGGGCGGATGGGCCGGCCTGCATGTTCGCGACCGGCTTGCTCGACGCGCGGACCGACCCGCGGTTCGGCGCCATGTTCAGCTATCTCCAACAGACGTGGGGCACGATGATTGGCTTGACTAATCGCATGGACGAGCCCGTGGAATTGGGACGGCGAAACCCGTTCTGGTACGTCAACTGCTCGGAGCGCGGCTACTTTCAGAACCTGTTAGCGCGGGGCGAAGTCGAAAAGGGTCTGCTCATCTTCTACTCGAATCTGGCCTATGGTCTCTCGCAAGACTGTTACCAAACCGTCGAGCGCATTCATGTCAGCGATGCGAACTACTCGCCGTTCCAGCCAAACGCCTCGGGAAACGGCCGGCTGCTCGACATGATCCGGCGCATGGTCATCGACGACCAGGACCCGGGGGTGATCTGGCTTCTGCGCGGCTGCCCCCGCCGTTGGTTCGCGCCGGGACAGTCGATTGTCGTTGAGGACGCCCCCACCTATGCAGGCACGATGGCGCTATGCACTCGCGCCGAAGACGGCGCAATTGTGATCGACATCGATCCGCCGCAAGGAAATCCGTCCACGGAACTGCGCGTGGTCCTACGCCATCCAGGCGCGAAGCCGCCCACGAAGATAACCGTCAATGGCGTCGAGAGTTCTTTGCGCGATGCGATCGTGGCGCTCAAAGAACCTAAAGGACATCAACAGATCGTGTGCCGCTTTTAGAGCGCGGGTCGAAAGGGAATTCGTTGCTCCAAACACCGTATTTCGTTCTTACGAGAAGATGTATCTTTAACCGCAGACGAGGTCACACGAGGTATACGAACCAGTAAGGAGGCCCGCCACGTTGTCTACAAAGACTTTCGGTAAGCTCGTTCTGTCGCTCTGCTGTATCCTCTCTGCAAGCGCCTCTCCGGTGGCCGGCGACAGCGCAGGCGCACGTCCGGTTACGAATTTGGACGGTACTTGGTCGTTTCGCTTGGACCCGGACAGCGTGGGAGAAACCAAGGAATGGTACCTTCCAAACGCCTCTTTCGCGGATTCAATTCCAGTACCCGGGGCCTGGGATGCACAAGGGTTTGGCCCGGAGACCGACAAGCTCCAGCACAATTTTATCGGCAAAGGCTGGTACGCCCGCGACGTCGATGTTCCGGAGATTTGGCGCGACCGCCGTGTGTTTCTGCGCTTCGGTGGCGTCTATCGTGCCGCCAAGGTGTGGGTGAACGGAAAGCCTGCGGGCCGGCATCTCGGCTACGTGTCGGATTTCGAGTTCGACATTACGCCACTCGTCACGTTTGACGCAAAGAACCGCGTGGTCGTGCAGGTTGACTCCGAACAGCGATGGGAGGAAGATGCGCTTCAAGGCTGTCTCGACGTGATCGATCATCTCTATACGTACTGGGGCGGTATCTGGGGTCACGTCGATATCGAGGCACGGTCCGCGGCCTGGCTCGAAGACCTGTTCATCGCCCCGCGCACGGCCCCCGCGACCGGTTGCACCGTCACGGCTCACATTGGCGGCGAAGCCGCGCGCGCGTCCGCCGCGAAACTGGACGTGCTCGACGCGGACGGAGCGTCGGTGGCTACCCGGCAAATTAATCTCGGCAACGACGGAAGTATCCGCGCGGACCTCGAGCTGCCGAAAGCTCGCACGTGGACACCGGAATCGCCCTACCTATACGCGGCCGAACTGACGCTGCTCGACGCGTCGGGCAATGCACTGGACCGTGTGCGAGACCGCTTCGGCGTTCGATCGATTGAACTTTGCGGCACGGATTTCCTGGTCAACGGCGTAAAATACTACCTGGCGGGATACGGCGACGACTGCGTCTATCCGGACACGATTGCGCCACCGGCCGACAAACAGTTCTACATCGACCGCCTGCGGGTTGCGAAATCGTACGGATTCAACTACGTACGCCACCACAGCCACTTCGTGGCCCCCGAATACTATGAAGCGTGCGACGAAGTGGGAATGTTCGTGTCGCCTGAATTACCCATCGCGTATCCGCGCTTCTACGAGCGCGCGCACGGCGCGGCAATCGAACTCTATAAGACGGAATGGTCCGCCGCCATCCGGCGCTACCGGAACCATCCGTCTATCTTCGACTGGTGCATGGCCAACGAACAGTGGGAAGGCATGCCGCGTGTCGGCCCGGACCTGTACCGGATCGCCAAGGAGTTGGATACGACCCGGCCCGTCATTGATTCGGACGGCGTGTTCTCGACGGGTTTCATCGACGGAACCAAGGACCGTCCGACGCTCGATTTCCTGCCGGTCATGTTCGGAATTCTGACGTCGCCGTTGGACAATCCCGACAAGTTCAAGACCGGCAAGCCGCTCAAGCCCATGATTACCCACGAGGAAGGCAACTACACCCACTTTCCGCGGCTGGACGAAATTGATTTGTATAGGACGACCTTCAAACCGTTTTGGCTGACCGATTGCCGGGACCGTGTGGCGCGCGCCGGCCTGCTCGACGAGACGCCCGCCTGGTCCGAAGTCTCTGAACGACTGTACCTGCTTTGCCACAAGAGCAACATCGAGGCGCTGCGAAAGAACCCCTACATCTCCGGCTATCACTGGTGGCTGCTTCAACCGTGGTACGTCGGCGCCAACGGACTGCTCGACGCGCATCGCCGCCCCAATTCAGTAACGCCGGACGAAGTGCGTCAGTTCAACGCGCCGGTCGTATTGCTTCAAGACGGAATCAATCTCACCTATCGGAGCGGAGAACCGCTAACGTTCTCGCTTCGGCTGTCCAACTACTCCGGCGGTCCGATTGAGAACGGCGTCGTACACGTCGTGGTATCGGGCGAAGGTGTCACACTTGACGACCGGACCCTTAACGTCGCCGCATTGCCGAATGGTCAGTTGGGCATCGTGGGAGACGTGAAGGTCGCTCTGCCCGAGCCCAAAGAGCCGCAACGAATCAAGGTGAAAGCTCAACTCGAATCCGCCACCGCGCGGCAATCCAACGAGTGGACCACCTGGGTCTATCCCGCGCGGACACCCCAACCGGCCGTCGGCGTACCGGTATACGCGACGCCTGACGCATTGGGTATGGTCGCGTCATTTGGCGCGGCGCCCATGCCTTCGGACGGGCGGACGCTCAAACGAGCCGTTTACGTCGCCCATCAGCCCACGGAAGCGCTGGCGCAGGCAGCGGAACGGGGAAGTTGCGTCGTGTTGCTTTCGCCGGCGGGAGTGATCCCTACGGACTGCACGACCTACAAGACGGCATGGTGGCTTGGCGTATTCGAGGGTGACTCAAACGCCGGAACCTACGTCCACGACAACCCCGTCACGCGAGGCCTCACACCGGAGAAGTGGTGCGACGCCTCCTGGTTCCATCTTCTTCAGGGCGCGCAAACGTTTCTGTTGGACGACCTTCCCTCGCAACCCGAGACACTGATCCGCGCGCTAAATACTCACGGAGCGCCCCACGGCTTTTCGCGCTACGTTGACTTCGAGTACGTGTGGCGAAACAAGGCGCTTCTGATGCAGGCGAAGGTTGGCCGCGGCTCGCTCATCCTCAGCGGCCTCAACTTCGATGCGGCCTTACACAATGGCGGCCCCGAAGCGGCCTACGTGCTCGGTCGGATCCTGGAATACGCTTCGACTTTCCCGCGCCCGTCCGCCAAGTGGCCGGTGGCATTTGTTGAGGATCTAGTCGCCCGCTCGCCCTTCACCAAAGGGCCGGTCGTCTTCGGATTCAAGCGCCTGACCTTCCACCGGGGCGAGAAAGTCACCGGCCAGTCGTGCCGCGAACTCAATGCTGAAACACTCCGCATACGGCAGGAAGAGCCCATGCACCGGATTGCGTGGGAAACGGACACGGTTCCACCGGCCTCGTCGATAGTGTTCGTATTCGCGGGCGGGTTTCCTTTCATGGAACCGCCAGCCACAAATCCCGGCTTCACGCTGGCGTTAAACGGGACTCGAGTCGTGGACTTTGACACGACGAAGACGCAGACGCGCTGGACAAGCGCCGACGGACGAAGCGCGCTTCTCTACGTACCGGGGCATGTGCAACCCTCCTGGAGCGAGACCGCCGGCCTCTTCTATTTGAGCGTCCCCGGCGAATTGACAACGCCGGGCAAGCCGTGCGCTTTCGAAGTCCGTTCACGGGGCGCTGACAACAAGCGATGGTTTGCGTTGAATCCGTATACTGATTTGCCTTAACACAGGCGGAGGAACGCGCTCAAGGCGGTTCACCGAGACCTGCAATTCAACAGGAGGAGAAAAGGAACATGCGCGTGATGGCGTTCGGGCCTCACCCCGATGATGTGGAGATCTTCTGTTCCGGAACGCTCGCGAAGTACAAGTCACAGGGACACGACATCGGAATCGCGGTAATGACGCGAGGCGATGTAGGTTCCCCAACCCTCAGCCGGGAGGAAATTGCCGCGATCCGCGAAAAAGAAGCGCGGGGCGCAGCCGCTATTATCGGCGCGGAATTCTTCTGGCTGGGATATGACGACGAGTTTCTCTACGACACTCCGGAAGTTCGCCGCCACGTTATCGACGTGCTGCGTCAGTTCAAACCCGATGTCGTGCTGTGTCCAGATAAAGACAACGACTATCACCCCGACCACGTCCGTACGGGCCAGATTGTTTGGGATACGCACGTGATGGCGGCGGTCCCACTCATTCCCACGGCTCATCCCGCCGTCGGGCGCATTCACGAGATTTGGTACTACGATACCCCGAGCGGCATTGGCTTCGAACCGGAAACCTACGTGGACATCACCGACGTCTGGGATACCAAGGTCAAGATGGCGGAATGCCACAAGAGCCAGAACGACTGGCTGCAGCACCTGTATGGCTACCCGGTCTCGTACCTTCTGGACGTCCAAGGCCGGTTCCGTGGACATCAATGTGGATGCCGCTACGCGGAAGCCTTTCGGAAGGCCCGCATGACTCCCCAGGCCGTCTCGCGAACCGCGTTGTTGCCGACGGCTTTCGGATGAACGGCGCGCGGCGCCTGCAGCTTCGATGCGCGCTCATCGCGACGGCGGCCTTATTCACAACCAGCGCCATGTCCGAAGAGAAGTCCGAGCCTTCGGTCGCCCCGCGATTCCAACCGCGAGTCGATGTGGTCGCGGCAAAGAACCTGGTGAGGAACGCGTCGTTCGAGTGCGGTGACGATCACTGGTCCAGCCTCGGCGCCCCCACGGGGTGGGGCGGTGACCTGTCTGGGCTGTACGGTCGTGTTCAGAGCGACGACGCCGCGGACGGCCGAAGTTGTCTCGTCATCGAGCTGGGTCCTCGCAAGACACCGGAGACCTGCTTCGATGTTTGGCCGCCGAAGCGTGTCGTGCAACATGCGCCGCTGACCGCCGAAATCGGCTGGATGACCGTTCCTCGCGGGCAACCCATCACGTTGTCGGCCTATCTGAAATCGAGCGTGCCCGACACTAAAGCCCGGTTCTTGTTCCGCTACGCGAGCAACGCCCTCGGCGCGGTCCAACAGTCCGCCGAGGAGAGAGTCGTGTCCACGGAATGGAAACGCTACTCGGTCACTCAAACGGCGCTTGACGAAGATGTATGTATTGCGATTGGCCCGGACATGACCGCCATGCCCAAGACCGATGTGGTCTTCCGAATCGATGCCGTTCAACTCGAGGCCGGTTCTGCCGCCACGCCTTTCGAGACGCGCGAACCCCTTGAACTGGGTTTCAGCACATCCCGCTATGGGAATGTCTTTGAGGCCGGTCAACCGGCGACAATCAGGGTATACGCGCACAATCGCGGCGGGAACGCCGCGGATGTTTCTTTGAAACTCGAGTGGGAGGACTTTTTCGGCGCGGCCCTCGAACCGCGGTCCTTCTCAATTCATGTTCCCGCCGCGGGACAGACCGAGCAGGACTGGACTCTCCCGGCGCACGGCAAGGGCCACTATCGCGCTCGCATCCTTTGGTCAGCAGGCGGGATCGAGCATTCGTACCCCCTAAAGTTCGCGGTGGTCGAATCGTATAAGCACGATGACTCGCCGTTCGGGCTGAACCATCCGGCGACTACCACGCGTCAACTCGAGCTTCTTTCCCGCGCGGGCCTGCGCTGGGTGCGCAACTGGTCCGTCAATTGGCAATGGGTCGAGTCCACGCCCGGCAACGTCTCCTGGGAAACGCAGGATGCCCAATTCGATTTCATGGTCCCCACGGGCCTCAAGAACCTTATCGTGTTCCCGAACCCGTCGACGAACTGGGACTCGTCCGCTCCGGAGGCGGTGAGTAATCCGATGTGGGGGCGCATGGCCTATGCCCCCAAGGACCCTCAATTGCTGTGCGGCTTCATTGGCGCCGCAGTCCGGCGATATAAGGACAAGTGCCGCTATTGGGAATTCTTGAACGAACCCCTCTGGGTACCGGACTTCTGCCTGCCCGCGAGCGCCGGCTACAACGTATCTGACTACATCTCGCTACTCGAAGGGGCTTCAAAGGCCATTCGGGAGGCGGACCCGGACGGCAGAATAATCGCGGGACTGTCCATCGAACCGAGAATGCCGCTGGGCGACGAGTTTATCACCGCCGGCGGGTTGCGCCTCTGCGACATCCTGAACCTTCATCCCTATGGAAGCCTGACCGTACCCGAGGAATTCATCAAAGACATGGAGCGCGTTCAGGCCGCTATGGATGCCCACGGCGGGCGCAAACCGATCTGGGCCACGGAAACGGGGTACTACGCCGTGGACGACAAACCGTGGCAACCGTGGGCAGTTCCGAAGGGACACTTCTCCGCGGCGCTGCTCTTGCCGAACGAGCGCGTTGCCGCCGAGTATGTCGTGCGGCACGCCATCATTCTCCTGGCCCACGGCGTTGAGAAACTCTTCTACCACGAACCGATTCACGGCGCTGTAAACAATGGGGCAATGGACATCGAGAACCCGTTCTTGGCTGAGGAAGGCGTACCAAAGAAGACGTATGTCGCGCTGTCCGCCTTGGCGAACCTGCTGGGTCCTGCGCCGCGGTATGAATGCGAGGCCACGTTTCCTGCCGTTGTGTCGAATACCGGCGCCCGGCCCATTGGCTACGTCTTCCAGTGCGGCGCGAAGGCGGTCGCGATTGTGTGGTCACCCGGGACTAACGTGCCCCTCGATGGGGTCGCCCTGCCCCCTGCCGTCACGGCCTGCAATATCGTCGGTAACGAACTCCCCGGTAAGCTCGCGCTCGGAGACTCACCCATCTTTCTCACGAGCGACTCGCTCACCGCGGGCGAACTGGCAAAGGGCTGGCACATTGGCGCCGCCGCGCCGGCGCACTGACTCCGGCGGCGGCCGTTTGTTGAAGGCCCTCTTATCGCTAGCTAAGTCACTCCGCCACTTGAGCCTGCTGTTCCAGGTTAGGCAGGTCCCAACCGGAAAGCGCGTCCGCCGTGAATACTGCGGACTTCTTCGGGGGACACTGCCCCGCGCGCAGGAGTTCCTTCTTCTGCGTGAACAGCGTCTTGCTGCCCGAGGCCAAATCGAAGCCCAGTATGCCCAGGTTGTAGCCAACGGCGCCGATGAACTGGGCATCGGCGGTCTGGCAGGGCGGCGTGAAGGTGTAGGAACCGCCCACGAGGAAGGCCGTTTGCGCCCACGGCACGAGCGTGCCGCCCGCGATGCTCAGCGTAACCCGCGGATAGCCAATGCCGAAGTTCGCGCCAATCGCGGTCGCGGCGCCGGTCTGGTGGAGCGGATCGCCAAAGGTGGTGTTGCCGGCGCGGCCGCCCGCCTGAACCGTGGCGCCGTTGAACGTGAAGCCGAGATCGCTGTCGTAGTCGAAGCTCGATCCGACCTGGGCGCTGCCCTCCAACGGAACCTGCGCGTTCACCACAAATTGCGCGCCGATGCTCAGCACCGCCGGAATGTAGCCAACCACGAAGGGTATCTTCATGAGGGGCACAGGAATCTTGAAGTCAACAGCGTCGCTTCCCGAGCCCGCGACGACAAGTTTGAGGTCGGTGTGACCGCGCATTCCGTTCAGTTCATGCCCGAAGTCGGTGACCTGACCCGACGCAATCGTTATGTGGTTCTTGTTGCGGAAGCGGACGATTTGACCTTTGGCGGTGAAGCGCGCTGTGATTCCTGGGCCGACGCCTTTGGTCACCGTAAAGTCGAAATCGGCGGTGGCGACGTCCAGCGTTGCCTTGAGTTCATACTTCAACTCGCCTTGTTCGAAGGTAATGTTGATAGGCGTGCCAACCTTCACGGGAAATTCACCCACGCCCTCGATCACAATGCTCTTCACGATATCCGGCGTGAACTCCACCCCGTAGTCCCACGCGATATCGCCATTGGTAAAGACCTCGTTGAGTGGGATGGTCGTCGTTTCGATATAGGTACCAGTCGCGTCGGTCTCAGAGCGTGTGATTCGGCCTATCTCTATCCCCGCAAGGATGATCGGGTCACCGACGTTCAGGGACAGGCCCAAGCGTGTCGCGGTGGCTGGATCCAGCAAGTACGCGTGTCCGTCCGGGTCATACTGGTTAATTAAGTTGTTCAATTCGTTGTCGGGAACAAACTGCATGCCCGGCGCTAGCGTAACATTGAATGTCGAGGAGTTCGCCGCCCAGTTCGGGTCCGCTCCAACCGTAATCAAGTTAGTTTTTATTTCGCTGTCGCTGCCCGCCGCCGTTGTCACGGTAAGCGTCACGGTGTACGTGCCTGGCGCCCCAAAAATGTGGGCGCCGCTGGCGTTACTGCTCGTGAGACCATCCCCGAAGTCCCACGCCCACGCCGTGATGGCGCTGCTTCCCGGAATCGATTCATCGGTGAACTGCACCGTGAGGGGCGCGGCGCCGGAAACCGGATTCGCGGAGAACGCCGCCGTGGGTCCTTCCCCGCCGACTCCCAGTGCGGTGTTAATGACACGCTGCACATCCACGGCGTTCACCCCGTCAACACCGTTGACATCCGCGTTGAGACCGCCGATATCGACGCCGAGCGCGGCGTTGATGACGAGCTGCACATCAACCGCGTCGACAGCGCCGGAACTATCGATGTCCCCAAGCAACGCTTTGACGGTCGGCCCTAGCGAAAGCGCGAACAGACAGACCACGGAACCGGCCACCAACTGGAAACGACGCATGAGATAGTACTCCTTGGTTTTGGCGCCAACCCTACTCGGCGCCTAGTAGCGCGCACTTGACTGTAACGGATACCAGTGGGGGCATGTCAATACGGGTGCATGGCAACACTGGATTGGACTTCAACGGCAAGTCGCCCCAACGAAGAGTCGAGGTCGAAATTCGGACTGATCCGGAAGCTCGGTCAGAAGGCCTCCGTATAGCAAGACTCCGCAGGAGCCAACATTGATACTAAACGACTTAGAGACGTTTTCTGGCCGAACGCCTAGGCCAATAGCTCACGGAGGGTTTCGGAAATGAGAGTGGGTTTCGGATTATGGAGGTGATTCTTCAGGAGACCATACCTTCCCGCACGAACCGCCGGCTGGCCTCGTGAATCGTCGTGAATTCACCCGCGGCGACGGCGGCGCAGAGTGCGGCGCCCGTGGCGGCCTCCTCCGTGTGATTCGCGACATTGACGGGCATGGAGAACCGCGACCCAAGGATTTCGCGCAGCAAGATGTTGTGGCGGACGCCGTTGCCTGCGCCTACCAAGCGCTCGCGGCGGCTGACGCCGGCTCGCAGCATTTCCTCATAAAGCCCGTGGAAGCGATCGGCCAGCCCTTCCAGGAGCGCACGAGCCATGTGTCCTGGCGTGAAATTGGTGTCACTCATGCCATGCCATTTGGCCCGTGCGCCCGGTTCGGCGCGCGAGCCGGCAAACACCGGGTCGCACCGCAATCCGTCCGCGCCCGGCGGCGCCGCCGCGGCCAAGGTATTGAGCCGTTCGTAGACGTCGGGCATTTCGCTCACGCCGAACACCTGCGCGCCCACGTGGCCAATGAAGTCGCGCAACACTTGATAGGATTTCCCGCCGCACAATTCCGGGCCAACCAGCAGAAATCCGCCCTGCAGGTATGGCCGCACGTCCAGCGCTGTAGAAATATAGGCTTCGTCAGCGAACGCGGAAACCTGTCCCCCGGTGCCGACATTTACCAGAACGCTGTCCCGGCTTTCCGCAACGCTCCCGGCAAAGCTGGCTTGATTGTCACCGCAGGCCACGGCCACCGGTATGCCCTCGGCGAGCCCGGTTTCGCGCGCCATNCGCGCCATCCCCCTCGACAACCCGCCGGCGCGCGAACACGCGGCGCGCACTTCCGGGAAGCATTGCGTTTCGAGGCCCAAAGCGCGGATAAGGTCTTCGTTCCATCGGCCCGCGCGAACATCGAAGACCCCCGCGCTGGCGGCGTCCGTAGGATCCGTAACGACGCCTGCGCCGGTCAGCTTGGCGACGAGGTAATCCGGCGCAAAACACGCTGCCGCGTTTTTCGGAATGGCGCCATTCCGCGAAAACCAGTACATCGTGGATACCATGTACCCGGTCGCGGGACGACATCCGCTGGAGGCGAACCGTGAGCCGCCGCGCTCGACCATTTCATCAAGGTAGGTTCGTCCGTCAGGCCCCTGATCGAGGCACCGCGCATCCTGCCAACCGATGAACGGCGAACACGCGGAGTGGCCGCGGTCGACGAAGACCATACCGTGCATCTGACCCGTTACGCCCACACCGACAATCTGCTTGGCGCCCACGCGCCGCGTAAGTTCGGCGATGAGGGAAACGGCGCGCGCCGCCATGGCGTCCATGTCCCATTCGGATCGGCCACGCGTCCGGTCGCCGGGCGCCGTGGTCTCTGCGTCGTTGGGCACGACGGTTTGCGCGAGGGTTTCACACCGGCTGGTGTCGATTGCGACCCCGGAAATGGAGGTTGTGCCGAGGTCAATGCCTATGAGGCGTCCCACAGTACGTGTCCTTACTCTTGGCGTTCCGTCAGGCGCTCAGGCGCGCTGACAACCCGCCCTCGGCGCCAGTGACGCGTTCGGGCGGGCAGACGTCCCCATCCGCCGCGCAACTCGCATGGACTCTTTGAAAGTATTCGCATAGATGTTGCGGACAAAGAAGTCACACCACTAACTAGCCGCCTTAGGTCTTGATCGAGGCGCTTAATGCTTGTCCAAATCGCGGTAGCAGAGATTCTTCGCTTCGATAGTCATCTTGTCGTTGTGACACTGCAATACGAAGTGACCCGTCTTGAAATCCGCGTCTTTGAAATTGGTCACCACCTCGACATCGTTCACCCAAATCGAGATCTGATCGCCCACGGCCCGCACCTTCATCGAGAACCATTCCCCGTCCTTGGTGAGGAGCTTGGACGCTTCGCCCGTCGGCGTGCCGGGCTTCCACAACCATCCCGTGAACGCCTTTGCGGTGTTGCAGATCTGCGCCTCGTACCCTTCCGGGAAGCCCTCGGGATTATCCTTCGGCGGATTGGCGCGGAAGTAAAGACCGCTGTTCGCCTCTTTCCCCTGGGCGGTGACCCGAAATTCCCCTTTTACCTCGAGATTCGAGACCTCGGGCGCCGCGTACAAATGTCCCTGGCCACCCTGCGACTCCCCGATGATGACACCGTTCTCGATACGCCACTTGGCTTTGCCGTGCGTCGTCCATCCGTCGAGGCTGTTGTTCTTTATCAGCGGGATCCAGACGTCGTCCTTCTTCTCCGCGGACTTGGCGGTTGTGGTCTCCGCGGCCGCCACCATCGCAGACATGAGAACGACGCAAAGCAAGTATCGAATCGTGCGCATAGGTTTTTCCTCTCAATCTTTATGGTCGACGCATCGAACGCGCGTGCTTTAACAACTATCGAAACACTATACCCGCTGCCGCCCCAAAAGAAAAGAACAGGAAGAAGCGCCTACGGGTGAATTGCGCGGTTCCGCCGCGCGATAGCGACTACACGACGTCCGGTCTGCCGTAAGGAGACTTACACGATGTCCCGGCGCCGTAAGGCGACTACACGATATCTGGGCGCCGTAACTGGGAGGGTCGGCGTCCCCGCCGACCGGTCGGAGCGCACAACGCCGTGTCATTCTCACGCGCTATCCCGGCCTCAAATTAGCCTCGTTTGGCCTCGTTCCCGAGTTGCACTCGGGAACGCACTTGTCCAAAAGTTGCACTTTGTTCTTGCGTTTCGAAAACCAACGGAACGCAGGACCCCGCCAAATTCTCACCAACTGACCCTCTGGCCCACGTTCAATTCAGCCCATCTCTCGACGCCCCTCACGCGCTCTTCGGTTTCTTCTTCCCGGAGCGGACCGGACGGGCGCCAACCGACGCCGACGTGTTCAGCGCCACGGCGGCGCGAATCAACACCTTCAACGCCTTCTCATCAATCCTATCCCCCTCAAAGAAATCGATGGCGCGCCGCGTGCCGCCGTCGAGGCTCGAATTGAACAGACCCGACGGGTCCTCCAACGCCGCGCCCCTGGCGAAGGTCATCTTCACTTTATCCTTGTACGTCTCACCGGTACAGATGATGCCCGCGTGCGACCACACCGGAACTCCCCGCATCCCGTTCGACGGCTTTCGCCATTTCACCTCCTCGACCACCTCCGGGTCGGCCTGCTCGATAATCTTCCGTATCCGCGCCAGCGTCTCCTCCCGCCAATCACCCGCCTCCCCGATCCCCGCCTCGTTCAACGAAGCGAGAGACTCTCCGCCCTTGCTTCCCTTAGGTCCGCTCTTTGTTTTCGTCCTAGCTGTTCCCGCTCGCCAGCTATTCGAGTATCGTTACCGTGATCTCCCCTCGGTCGCCAATTCGTAATTCGTAATTTCCTCGCGTTCTCTGCGTTCTTTTGCGGCTAAGAGGTTTGGTTGCGGCTACGCCGCGCTATGTGGTCCGTGGTTGGGCCCTTCTCTGCGGTTCTCGGCGATCTCTGCGTCGCTGCGATCTGATTGGCTTCCCGCCACACATTTGGTTGCGGCTACGCCGCGCTATGTACTACTCACATTTAGTTTCGCGAATTCCCATCGTGATATCCTCTCGGATTTCGGTGAAAATCTGTGCGAATCGGTGGAACATTCTCTTTCCGTTTTCTATGCGTTCTTTGCGTTCTTTTGCGGCGCCGTCGGTTCAGCCATTATCCGGAGTCTCGGCATCCACGAGCCGGGAAAGTTGGGCGAGCGACTCCTGCCAGCCAAGGTAACACATTTCCACCGGTATAGCGGCGGGGATTCCGGTCTGAACGATATGCATTTCCGTTCCGCAGATGATTTTTCGCAACGTCACCGTCACCGTCATCTCACCCGGCAAGTTGGGATCGTCAAACTCGTTCGTGTAGACGATGCGTTCATGAGGGACCAGCTCCAGATACGTCCCGTGGAAGGCATGTCCGTTCCCCTTGGAAAAGCTTGTGAACGCCATCCGGAACGTTCCGCCCACACGGGCGTCCATCTGATGAACCTTGCAGGTGAACCCGTAAGGTGGAAGCCATTTGGCCAGCGCGTCCGGCTCCAGAAACGCCCGATAAACCCGCTCCGCAGGCCCCTTAAACACGCGATGTAACCGAAGTGTATTCGCTGAGTCAGCCATGTCTCCTCCTCATCTCTTTCACCACGACCATAAATCATGTCTGCCGCGCGCGCCCCTACTAAGAAGCCAGTTGATTCCGCCGTGGGACTACACCCAGTCCAATAACATCGCGTTGGAAAGCTTTCTTCCTTTAACCCCCTCGACCGCACCGGGGTCAGGTTGCTGGACGAGCTTCCGGATCCGCGTGAGCGTCTCCGAATCGCCGGTCGTCGTCTGCACGGTTTGTTATCACTCGTCCTTCGCTTGAGCGTGGGAAGTCAGCCTGGAGCAATTCGTCGAGCATCACCTTCGGTCTCCGGTTCAGGCTCTCCGTTACACGCCTTGATTGCGTCCTCGAGAACAGACCTGAAATACGAGTCGTCATCGAGAGAGAGGTCGGTTCTGAATCGCTCAAGATACCGAACTAATCGCGCGTCTGCCGCAGTCTCCGCCGCTTCTAGACTGAGCACGCTCACGACGTCAGACGACTCCCATTCGCGAATGAGTATGTCTATGATGTCCGGCTCCTTCCGGTTAGCGAGCCCCACGATGGCCTCGCCGCGGATCTCGTGGTCGGTGTCCGTGAGATTCGCGCGCAGCGCAGCGCGAATCTCGGACGTATCATCCTCGACCTGCGAACCAAGACCGAAAGTTGCCCAATTGCGAACGCCCAGATCGGGATCGCGAGCCAACGCTATCATGGCACGGATCGCGTCAGGTTGACTATGTGATAGAAGGCCGAAGACAACGCCATAGCGGACGTCGGCATTTGGATGCTCTGAAAGGCAAACCAGCGCCGGTATAGATCTAGGGTCGCCGCGATGCCCCAAAGCTATCGCCGCCGCCGAGAGGGCCTCGTCGTTCGCGTCATCGAGCATAGAAAGAAGCGCTCTGACCGACTCGTCCAGGAAAGTCCGATCGTCCCAGCCCAACTGAGCCAGGATATCAGCACCCGTCACGCGCTCAAGTGGGTCCGGGCTCTTGGCGTACTCGACTCCAAGGTCGAACTCCTCCTGGCCGCCACGATAGTGAATAAGTGCAAGACTGGCCTTGCTCTTATCCTCACCGATGGCCGCGCGATAGCGTTCTGCCACGACCCTACTTGGAGTCGTGTCACTATCGTATCGATCACAGTGTCGCATACCCAACTTGCCGCCCAATCATAGTCTGGACGGTTCCGCATACCTTGAGGGTATTCAGTCTTCTGCCAACGCAAAACACTTCTGTGGAGGTCAAAGGCCTGCTCATACCTCTTGTCCCAAATGAGCGCGTAATCCGTCACGTTTTATTATGGCGATCGACGTGGATTCGGACAACAAACCGCCTCCGGTTGCACTGCGAACCCCGCTAGACCTCGTAAGACTCGGCAATGTGGATTAGAACGAATCGGATCTTGCTGATGTCGGAAAATACCCCAGCCGGGCAGTTGGCCGACTTGCTTCACCCAACTGGCGTATTGCGCTTCGTCGAGCGGATCATCCTCGCGGATGTCGAGGTGGCGCACTACCTATTGCTTGGACTCGTCAGGGGGGACAGGGCGCAGTGACGCGTCAAGAACTCGAAGTCCAGGTCTAGACCCTCAACGAGCCACGGAAACCTCTCCTGGCATAGTAGGATTCGGCGCCGTTGTGATATACGAAGACGGTGTCGTAGCGGCGGTCGCAAAAGAAGGCGCCGCCCAGCTTTCGAATGGCAGACGGTGTTTTAACTCAGCCCTTGGCCTCATCCTAGCGCTATTCGAGACAGTTAAAGAATCGATCCGAGAAGCGCCATATTTATTAGTTTTGTCAATCAAATAACCCCTCGTTTCGCAATCCGCGCCTCCCCTCGCCCCAGCTAGACCCCGATCCCGAACTCTCCGAAGACACCTCCCAAACCAACACTCTGCAACGACTTAACCCGCTCCACCCCCTTGTTTCGAAAACCGCGCTTCCACGCCTCCTCGCCCCCTTGTTTCGCGTTCTCCAAGCGCCCGCCCCTCCTCGGCCCGCTCGCCCAACCGAAACAAATGCCCCTTGTATATAGGGGGGTAACGAAACCGCAACGGCGGTGTCCGGCTCAACTCGACCGGCTCGACTGCGAGGTGAGTATCTAGCCCCGGTTAGGGGCGCAAGAAGATAGCCCACGGTGTGAACCGTGGGATCACGCCCAAAGCCCAGATCCTCAGTCCTGGAAGGGCGTAAGAAGTCCAGAACACGGGAAACTGGAGTAATTCGCGTTGAGACGCCAACGGAATGAATCTCTACACCGGTGTCTTTATGCTTTGGGCGCACAGGGCCGCGAAAAGCAGGGACAGACACGCTTTTCAAACTGACGAAAAGCGCGTCTGTCCCCGGTTTTCGCTAGGTTATGTCGCTTTAACTAGGAAGCACGATACTCGCGCGAATGCTTGAAACACTCGCTACGCCAGCGCGGCCTTGCAGAACTGAACGCAGTTGGTCACTTCTTTGACGGCGTCCGAACCTGCCGGGACTTCATATTCAAGCTCAATGTCCCCGTGGATCGGGTACTTGTTCTTGCGGATGAGCTGCAGGGTTTCCTTGAGGGGCGTTTCGCCCTGGCCCCAGGGCAAGTTGGCGCCGTTGTTCTTTTTGCGATCCTTGAGGTGCAGGCTGAGAATCCGGTCGTGATGCTTTTCGATCAATGGAATCGGGGATTCATTGGTTCCGGCGAGATAGTGACCGATGTCGAGATTGATGCCCAGGAACTTTCCGAAGGAGAGGATGCCGCCGTCGTAGGTGTCCGGTTTGATCTTCGTGTGGTTGTGAAACGCGATCATGATCTCGTGTTTGTCCGCCATGGGCCCAAGGCGTTTGGCGGCGTCTTCCGACAACTCGCGCGTGATGCCTTTTGCGCCGGCGGCTTTGGCCGCCCGGAAGTAGTAGTCGATTTGTTTGTCGGACATCTTTTCGTCACCAATGTCCCCGAACTTGACGATATGAATCGCGACTCCGGCGTCCTTGTACAACTTACCGAGGGCCTCGTACCCGTCCATGGGTCCGTCAACGCCCGTGGCCGGCGTGTGTTTTTTCGCGTATCCCTCGGCGGCGTCACCCATGAGTTCGACACTGCTGAGACCGCATTTTACGAGATACCCCAGGATATCCTCGGCGCTGCACGGCATGGATCGAAAACTATACGTGATGACCCCAATCCGAACGCCGCCAAAATCGGAGTTGGGCTTACCGCTCTCCGCGGCAAACGCCCGCTTCGGAATCAGTGTTGACGCGGCCAAGGCCGCAGCCCCGCCGATGAACGACCGTCGTGATACTTCCGTCTTGTGGTGTTGCATCGCTTACTCCTCCTCTACGTTGCCAGGACACACTCGTGCTTTCCTGAGCACAGTTTAACCTCGCAAGGACCAGGCTACAAACCTTCTTCAGGAATCGCGGGCGGAGGCAACACAGCGGTCTTGATTCGCCACGGACGGAGTTTGGAGGTATGGAAGCAGTGAACGGTATTGTGGTCTTTGGGCCGCTGGTTCAGACCTTCTGTGAATCCGGTGAAGAAGTGGGCTGGGACGCCCTGTGATTGCAGGATGTAGACATAGTAGAACTCCATGGGAGGATTGTGGCGCGCCGAGCCGTAACTTCGCAACTCCTGCGATTGGGGCTTGACCCGCCTTCGTTTCTCCACTTCGTTGCGAAGTGAAGGTTGGTGGAGGCGGCGGGAATCGAACCCGCGTCCGAAGGTGCTTCTTCGTGGGCGTCTACGTGCGTAGCCGTATTCTTTTCGGATTCGCCGCCCTCAGTCGCCTCGGGCCGGCTACTGAAGGTCGCTAGGTGGAGGTCGTACGCGCTTCGCGATGCTCCATCGTCGTCCCGGGCGCGGCCCGCTGTCGTCGTCTTAGCCGTCTAGCAGGCGGTCAACGGTAAGACGGGCTACCTAAAGTTAGGCAGCCATTGCCATTTCATTGTTGGCAGTTATCTGTTTCCCGGATATTTTAACGAGGCCAACCGGGGTCCTCGGCACGCAACCCACGCGTCTTCCACCCCCGTCGAAACCTGGGCGCCCCCACGGGCGCGATTTGAGGATCTCTAGGGCGCTACGGCGCCGCGTGTGCCTCCGTAGCAGTATCCATTATGCCATACTCTGGGCGGTTTTGCCAGCTTCGGATGGGCTCGAGGTTACGGGCGCTCCAATGTCCGGGTGTCGTCCCCGCGGCGGCGCGTGAGTCTCAAAACCTTCGCATTGGGGAATTTAGGCCGATCTTCCTCGTGTTGAATTCAACGGAGGTACTAACTATCATCCCAAACCGGAAATTAGCGCGCGCATGTGTTGAGTCTGGGGGGTGGCGTGATAGGCGCGAACATGTGACTTGTGCAGGACGGCGCCGCGCCACTAAAGGAGCTTGATCATGCTGACACGCCTAAGCCGGGGAATCCGCATCGCCGGCTGCGCTCTGAAGTGGAATCGCCCCGTCAATGTAATCTTCCACGCGACAATGCGCTGTAATGCCCGATGCAAAATGTGCTTCGTC
>JACRLJ010000019.1:43359-46774 GCA_016215105.1 Candidatus Hydrogenedentota bacterium | reverse complement strand
CTGGGGCGGACACCACCAAAGCGGTCGTGGCGATGACCACCACCGTATCCTACAGTGGTCTGAGCTTCATTACCCCGGCGTCACTTCCCATTCGTACCCCGCTCAACTTAAGCCTCTCGATTCCGGGGGCGCCTGGCGACGTCCAGGTAGGGGCGATCGTGGTCCGCATCGTGAGCGAGATTCCGACGGGCGAAGGGATCGAGTACGGCGCCGAATTCACGGGGAATATCCCCCGCGAGACCCTAGAAAAATACGTGCGTTCCATCGACATCGTTCCGCTTCTGCAATTGATGCAGGAGCGCGCGGCGTCATCGCTGCATCTCTGCGCGTTTGCGCCCCCGGTATTCCGCGTGCAGCGGGACCTCATTCCCGAAGGCACTGTCTCATTGCCACCCGAGAAGCTTGAAGAACTCATTCTTGGAATCCTCAGCACGCAGCGCCGCCGGCAGTTAATCCGGGACAAAGAGATCGACTTTCCGTTGACCATCCCGGAAGTTGGGCGTTGGCGGGCAAATGTTCATTACGTGCGCGGCTTTATCGAGGCCGTGTTTCGCAGCGTCAATACGTATGTGC
This sequence comes from Candidatus Hydrogenedentota bacterium, assembly GCA_016215105.1. Classification (GTDB taxonomy): domain Bacteria; phylum Hydrogenedentota; class Hydrogenedentia; order Hydrogenedentales; family SLHB01; genus JACRLJ01. Next base: position 46,201 of record JACRLJ010000019.1, on the reverse strand, counting down.
CGACGATCACCGAACTCGGCCTACCCGGCGTGGTGCAGAATCTGGCGATGTCCGACGGCGGCTTGGTCATCGTTACCGGTCCTAGCGGGTGCGGAAAGACGACGACGCTGGCGGCCATGACGGGCCATATCAACCGCGATTCCCGCAAGGCCATCCTCACTATCGAAGACCCGGTCGAATACGTTCACGAAAACGCCAACAGCATCGTCAAGCAGCGCGAAGTGGGCACGGATACCCATACGGTGTTTCACGGCCTCAAACACGCGATGCGCCAGAATCCGGACGTTATCGTGGTGAGCGAAGTGCGGGACCGCCAAGTCATGGACGTCATCTTGCGCGCCGCGGAATCGGGATTCCTCGTGCTTACCACGATGCACATGCCCGGCGTTACGGAGACCATCGATCGGATAGCGTCGTTCTTCCCGCGCGAAGAACGCGACGACGCGTTGCAGGCATTGGGCGCGAGTTTGCGGGGCGTCGTTTCACAACGCTTGTTTCACACCAATGCCGGGATGACCGCCGCGGTTGAGACGCTGGTAGTGAACGATGCTATTCGCAATGCGATCCGGTCGGGCAAACTGGACCAGATTCAGATCTTGATGAGCACGGCGCCCGGTTCGATCTCGATGGACGTCAGTCTGCGCAATCTCATTGCGCGCGGGCTAATCAGTTACGAAACAGCCGCCCCGGCCTCGCGAGATCCGGAGCGCTTACGCAAACTGCTTTCGGAGCACCGGAGTTGACCACGCTCCGCACGGCGATGCCAAGAGGCGCAACAGACCAATGAATATTCTGATTGTCGGGGGCACCCGATTTCTCGGCGCGGCCATCAGCCGCGAGCTGGTCCGCGGAGGACATTCCGTCACGGCGTTGCACCGTGGACACTCGCAGTGGAACGTGCCGGTTGAGCTCAAGCACGTGCTCGGTGACGCGCGCGACCGGGACCAGGTGTCCGCGCTACTTTTGGAGAATCGCTTCGACGCGGTGGTGGATACGATCCTGTCGGCCGCGGACCTGGAGTGGTACTTGCCGCTGGCGCATCGCTACGCCGGTCAATTAGCACATTGCGGGTCTACAGGTGTCTACGCGCCTCTGAGCATTGTACCCGCGCGAGAAGACGACCCAACGCCGTGTCCGCCGGAGTTCGGCGGTTTTGGCGAGAAGCTCGAGCAGGATCGCGTTCTGATGGCGTTCCATGAGAAGACCGGGTTCAAGACGTGTTCGCTGCGTGTGAGCAACATATTTGGCGCGGGCGACGTGCCGCTCGATGGATGGGGCGCGCGGAATCCCAAGTATTTCCAGCGCGTGGCCGATGGCGCCGCGATATGGATACCGGATCACGGGCTGTCGCTCTTGCAGCCCGTTCATACCGATGACCTCGCGCGGGGTTTCCACGCGGCCCTGCTGACGGACAAGACGGCGGGACAGATCTACAACTTGTCATCGGAACGCGCGGTGACGTTGACACTGTACGCGCAACTCACCATGGAGTTACTCGGCTCCAAGTCTCCCGTGAAGTACGTCCCGATGGAAGAGATCCTCGCGCTGCGCAAGACTGACGAGGGCGGCCTGCGGTTTCTGGTCGAGCACATGTGCATCGATTGGAGTAAGGCGCGCGAGGAGCTTGGATACGTCCCGCGCGTGACAGTCCGTGAGGGGCTGCGAGAGAGTCTGCGTTGGATGTGCGGAAGCGGGCTGCTGAATGGCGTTGTGCGGGACTGATTGTTGTATAACATAACTATTGCAGTGTTACAGATCCCAGGTCCGTCTTTCCGGCTGGGGGCAAGGCTACGCCGGCCAACTCGAGCTGGCCACCGCTCGCGGCTTTCAATTTGATGACGTATTTCCCGGGGGGGACACAGGGGAAGATCGCCGCGCCTTCCGCGTCAGTCTTTGTTTGGTCGGGCCACCAGGGTCCCTTTTGGGGATGGGACATCATCAATTCCACCTCGGTGTTTGCCGCGGGCTTTTGATTGGGGCCGACGAGCGCGACCCGCAACTCTGCGCCGTGCGCCATTACCACGGTGAGCGGATCGGTCGAGGCCTTGGCGTCACCGGCCATCACGTCGAAATAGTTGTTGGCGAACATCCGGCGGGTGGGGTCCCACGCGCGGACGTAGACATATTGACCGCTGGCAAGCGAGAGGGAACTCTTGCCTTCCGCGTCGGTGAGCGCGCCTTTGGCGACCGGCGAGTCAAACGCGTTCGGTTGCGTGGTGGCGATGGGGAGCATGTTGGCTAAGGGCTGACCATCGAGGTCCACGACCAGGATCGCTATCGAAGCGGTTTCGGCGGCATGCGCCGGCGCGGGCGCCACCGGTGTTTGCTGCGCCGCTGGGGCCACTGGCGCGGGCGCGGAAGGCGGTGGGGGAGAGGCAGGCCCGCAGCCGGCGGCGGCCATTGCGAAGATTAGGGCGAGGTATCTCATACGTCACCGTTTGTCCCGTCGGGCGTCCGGAACTGGATCTCGTAGAGTCGCCGGTAGATGCCGCCGCGATCGAGGAGTTCCTGGTGCGTGCCGAGTTCCGCCACGACGCCGTTGTCGAGCACGACGATGCGGTCGGCGCGCTGGATAGTGGACAGGCGGTGGGCGATGACGATGGTGGTGCGGCCGACGACGAATTCCTCCAACGCTTTCTGGATCATCTGCTCGCTCTCGGAATCGAGACTCGAGGTGGCCTCGTCGAGAATCAGAATGGACGGGTCTTTCACGAGGGCGCGGGCGATGGCGAGACGTTGACGCTGTCCGCCGGAGAGCATCGTTCCGGACTCGCCAATGGGCGTGTCGTAGCCCTTCGCCATTTTCTCGATGAATTCCTGGGCATAAGCGGCGCGCGCGGCT
>JACRLJ010000019.1:39552-43320 GCA_016215105.1 Candidatus Hydrogenedentota bacterium | reverse complement strand
AACCCGACGATGGCGATCATTTCGCCCTTCTTGATCTCCAGGTCGATACCCCGTAGCACTTCGGTCGTGGCGTTGTAGGAGAAACGCACGTTCTCGAAGCGCAATGACTTCTGAATGACCGGCAGGTCGACGGCGTTGGTGGCTTCGACCACGTCCGGCTTGAGATCGATAAACTCGAAGACGCGTTCGGCGCTGGCGACGCTGGCCTGGATGGCGTTGTTCACGGAGGAAATCTTGCGGAGCGGGTCCATCATCGCAACCAACGCCCCAGACAAGGCGGTGAGATTGCCCGCGTCGAGTTTCCCGGACAAAATCTGGCTGACGCTGAGCAGCGCAAAAAGCACCACACCGGTGATTAGTATGAACTCCGTCGAGGGCCCAACGATGGCGTCGGCTTTGACCATTTGCAGGAGATACCGGCGGAGTTTTTGGATTTCGGTCTTAAGCCGGCCTATCTCGTAGTCCTCCATGCAAAACCCTTTGACGATAGTGATGCCGGAGACGCTTTCGTTGACCACGCTGGCCATGGAGGCCACTTTTTCCAGCGAGCGTCGGACGCTCTTCTTGACCTTCTTGCCGATCTGAACCACCACAATGGCCACCGGGGGAAGGACGCACAGACCGACCAGGGTGAGGCCGACATTCATGCTCAGCGCGATCGACAGAAAGACGATGGCCTTGATCGGTTCGCTCATCAGCTTGACGAAAACCCCCGCCAGGCCCCGGTTGACCATGAAGATGTCGTTCGTGAACCGGGCCATGATCTCGCCGGTGTGGCGTTCTTCGAAGAAGCGGAGCGAGGAGCGAATGACGTTCTCGTACATCTGTTCGCCCAACCGGACAGATATGTTCGCACCGATGGATGCCGCAAAGTACTCCTGGAGGAAGCTTGCGAAACCGGAGATCGCGGCAAGCAGGATCATAATCACCGTGATAGTTTTCATGGCGTACATCCTGTCCGTCCGCATCGCCGTCACCACGTTCCAAAAGCCCGTATCCAACCCCTCGGGCGCCCAGCCCAGCTTGTCGTGGAGGCCGCCGGTGATGGAGGCAATCTGCTCAGCGATGGATTCCGCGGGATCCTTTCTCGGCTTCCTAACGTTCTCCGGTTTGGTGGCGCCGTCCTGGAGGTCAGCAGTGGAATCCATTGGAGCGGAAACGGTGGTAGCCGCGGCGTCCGAGGCAACGGCGGCTGCGTCCGGCGCCGGAATAGGCGGACGCTCCGGAGCCCACGTAAGGATACTGATCGTGGTCCCGAGCGTAGCCAACATGGTTCCGAATGACGCAGCGGTAAGGACGGAGAACAGCAGCGCCACCGCGAGACGCCCCTTGTAGTGTAAGGCATAGCGGATAAGGCGTTTATAGACGCGCCACGCGCTCGTCACCGGCTTGGCGAGATTGCGCGTGTCGTACTTGGTTTCGGCGCCGAGATCGTGCATGCAAAGACCTGATAGTTAGGGGGATGGGTTAATTTCGGAATGCTACCACAGGCGGAACCGGGGTTCAAAAGAATGCGGGTTTCGGGTCTGCTGGAGCGAGGGTCTGGTGGAACGAGGACCCTCGACGCTGTGCTAGGGCGGAGGAAAGAGACGATCCAAAGATTCTCATAGCGCGGCGTGGCCGCAACCAGGCCAAAGACAGATAACCACGGAACACACGGAACACACGGAGAGTATCGAGGAGTAGAAAGGCAAGGAGAGAAGAGGACTATCCACAGATTTGACAGATGGACACAGCGCGGCGTAGCCGCAACCAAACCGACGTTGCCGCAAGAGAACGCAAAGAACTCAAAGAAAAGTGAAATTGAATGATCCACAGATGGATACAGATTTTGGAAAAGTAAATCACGACAGGAATTTGCGATTCTGAACGTGAGTAGTACAGATTGAAACCTTTGTATTGTGCGGACGGAACGGGCCTCCGCGATCCGATGTGTGGGCTTGTGAAATCTTCTTGAGATGTAGAGCAAGAGGGTCCGAATGTATCTTGGACTATCGTCCGTTTGGTTGACAGAGGGGGGCAAAAAACTTTACGGTCGCCGGGTGGATGCGGGTCATGGAACTGCCTGGGGCGGTTCGAGTGCGTTGGGTGGCGCAAGATTTGTCGTTCATCATAGTTCCTTTATATAGGGGCGGTTGTTTCGGCTGGGTTGTGCGGGATCGGGGCGTGCCTGCAATCGCGGCAGCCCGCCAAGAATCGCGCAGATTTCTGCCGACGGAGATAGGGAATGAGAAAGTGCAACGGGTAAAGCTTGACTTCAACGCAGAGGCGCGGAGGGCGCGGAGAACCGCAGAGGGGAATTTACATCGGTGAAGAGAATGAGCGCGGGGGAACGCCAGGAGTCCGGCCAGAAGGCCGGCTTCTTGAAGCGCCTCTAGTGTAGCGCGTCATGCTGACGGCGTCTTGTGCCTGGACGCGAATGCCGCGAAAAGCAGGGACAAACACGCTTTTCAAACTGCCGAAAAGCGAGTCAGTCCCCGTTTTTCGCTTAGTCTCCGAGTTTATTTGACCCGTTTCAATTCTGATCCACTACACTAGGACTCCGGCCAGAAAGTCAGCTTCTTGACGCGACGCGGCCAGAAAATGTCTGTAGGTTGTGCGATACCAGCGCCAGCTCGAGCGGAGTCTTGCTATGCGGAGGCTTTTTGGCCGCGCCTCTAGGACTCCGGCCGGAAGGCGTCCGCAAGTTGCTTAACAACAAGCTGGTTTTTGCAGAGTCCCGCTCTATGGGAACTTCTTGGCCGCGTCGCTCGCCGTTAGTTGCCCGCGGTGGTGGGCCCTATCAACGAGTTAATCGTAAAGGGAGGTAGAATGATGTCTCGGACATGGCCATATTCCACTACTTGGGGCGCTTTGTAGTCCTTCTGCATGATAGGCCCTTTCGACAGTTGCATACCCTTACACTGGTTCCCTGGGGCGGCGTCTAAACGAAATATCCATCTCAGAACACCATACAACGCACGTGCCGCACGTGCGTAAATGCGAGCAATTTTCGAGCCATTGGGTTACTCAAATATAACCGTTTCAGAAACATCTGCTTACAATTTAGCTGCCGGTTCCAGGTGTCCGACAACTGCGCTCAGTGTGGCGAAATAGTAGTCACTCGTGAACTAATTGTGCGTTCTGAGAGGACGCCATGATCGATCACCTTATCTCTACCACAGTTAGGGTAAGAGCGGACTTCGTGGAGCGTGTTGCATCAAGCGCCATTCGCCGGAGTTAACACAGACCGTGGCTCTCCAAGAGGGTTCGATTTCTGACGATGTCCGCGGGGGCGCCATCGGCGACGCAGCGGCCTTTGGACAATAGAACGACACGGGTGCAGAGGCGTTCGACGAGATCGAGGTCGTGGGTGGCGATGATTTGGGTGTCGCAGAGGCCGCCGAGCAGGTGGAGGATTTCGTTTCGGCCTCGGGGGTCAAGATTGCTGGTGGGCTCGTCGAGGACGAGCAGGCGCGCGTCCATGGCGAGCACGGTGGCGAGGGCGACGCGTTTTTTTTGGCCGAGACTGAGGTGGAACGCGGGCTTGTGATCGAACCCGATCATGTGGACCTGGGCGAGGCTGCGCGCGACGCGTTCCGCGGTGTCTTTTTCCGAGAAGCCGAGATTGCGCGGCCCAAAGGCGACATCATCGAACACCGTGGGACAGAACAGTTGGTCGTCGGGATTCTGGAAGACCAAACCGACGTCCTGGCGTACCGTGGGCAAGTTAATCGGCTCGACCGGAACGCCAAAGATAGCGATTTGGCCCTGGCCCTGATAGATGCC
>JACRLJ010000019.1:0-39506 GCA_016215105.1 Candidatus Hydrogenedentota bacterium | reverse complement strand
GATGCCGTTGAGGTGCAGGAGCAAGGTGGACTTGCCGGCGCCGTTCGCTCCGATTAGACCGACGCGTTCCCCTGCCGCGATATCGAGCGAGATGTTGTCCAAGGCTCGGGTCGTATCCGGATAGGTGAACGACAGCGATGTAATCTGCACAGCGGTTTCGGCGGGATTCACGCGCGCCACCTCAGCAGGAGGACGATGCTCAGGGCCGCCAGCAGGAACGCATAGTCGCGCGGACGCAGTGTAGCGCTTCCGAATCCGGTGGGCTTGCCGGTGAATCCGCGCGACGCCATGGCGAGACAGACGCGTTCGCCGCGCTCGTAACTGCGCAGGAACAGGGTTCCGATGAGGTGGCCGACCGTGCGGGCTTGCCAGATCCAGCGTCCGCGATATCCGCGCGATACGGCGGCGCGTTTCATGCGCAGGGCCTCGTCCGTCAGCACGAACAGATAGCGATACAGAAAACTCACGAGCAAGGTGACCAGTTTGGGTGTCCAAAGTTGTTCGAGTCCTTGGAGGAGCTTTGGAAAGGGTGTAGTCGTTGACAAGGTGATGAGGCAAACGACGCCGACGTACGCCTTGATGGCGACGTTCCACATCGCGAGCAGGCCTTCGCGCGTGACTTGGAGCCTGCCCACACTCAGCAGCGGGTGGATGGAATGCGGGTGGGGCATGAAGGGGATCGAGATGGCGGCCAGCAGGGCAAACGGAATGACCACCAGAGAGCGCTTGGCCGCGTAAACGAGAGGAACTCGGGCGCAGAGAAGGATGACCAGCGCGAGGAGGAGATAGCCGGCGAAGGCAGCGAAGGCGGCGGGTCTTGTAGACACAGAGACGAATATCGTGCCCACGAAGGCGCAGATCTTGACGCGCGCGTCGAGTCGGTGGATCGGGCTATTCTGTGCCGCGATTTCGTCTATGGTGGCGCTGATCACGGTTTCTTGCCGTTCTGGGGCGACGGTCTGCGCGCCAGCATCCTGCCGACTCCGAAGGTGACGCCAAACACCAGCGCGGCGCCGATAAGTCCGGCCAGCGCAGTCGAGGCGAATTTGTTGTGAACGCCAGGGATGGCGTAGTCCCGCAGTAGCGTGAATCGTCCCGCCGGGCCCGCCTCGCCGCGTTCGGCGAAGCCGGCGTCTTGCGCGACTTTTTCGAGGCCATCTGGGGTCTTGGATGCAAACGGGGCGAGCAGAGCAAGCACGGCGATTGCCATGCCGGCGATGACGAAGAACTTTGAGGCGCGTGTCATCGTTCGCCCTCCAACTGGGGCGAAACGGCGGATTTGGTCCACGCGCCGACCAAGTCCGGACGTGACGCCAAGATGACCGACAGTGTCGCGCAGGTGATAAACGCTTCCCCGATACCGATTAGGGCGTGTACGCCAGCCATGGCGGGCAAGGCAAGCGCTAGTGGCGAAGTGCCGGAAATTGCGAGTTCGACTGCGCAACTGATAGCGGCGGCTACGATGGAAGTCCACGAAGCGGCTGCGGCGGCGGCCATGAATCCCGCGCGCGTCTTCGGAAGTAGGGAGAGCAGAAGGCGAAATACGGCGTAGCCTCCGATACCGCCCACGACGCCCATGTTGAAGACATTGCTGCCGAGCGCGGTGAGCCCGCCGTCGCTGAAGAGGAGACATTGCACGAGCAAGACGAGCGCCAGGATGAGGCAGGCGTTGAGCGGGCCGAGCAGCACGGCGGCCAGGACCGCTCCGAGAAAGTGGCCGCTGGTTCCCGTCAGCACTGGAAAGTTCAGCATTTGCGCGGCGAAGATGAACGCGGCGGTCATTCCGAGCAGCGGTACTTGGCGTTCACCCAGGGTGTGGTTGGCGCGAACGACGGCGGCCCCGCACACCGCCACAGACACGGCAAAGGCGGCCGCGTTGATTGGCGCGCTGACGAATCCGTCGGGGATGTGCATCTTGCGTGCCTCCGTCAGGAGAGTTTCTTGCCGGTGGAGCTCATGGAAAGCGCGGTATGCAGCACGCCCTTCTGGTCCTGCAGCGCGTCAGCAATGTGGCGAATCTCGCTCGCCTTGCCGCGCACCATGATCATCTCGGCGCAGGTGTGCTCGTCGAGGTGTACGTGCGTAGTGGCGAGGATTGCGTCATGATGATGGTGCTGGACTTCGATGAGGCGGTCGTTTAATTGCCGCGCCTGGTGGTTGTAGATGAGCGTGATGGTTCCCAGCGCCTCTTCGTTGCGTTGCCACTCGTCCTGGACCAGTTGATCGCGAATGAGGTCGCGGACAAACTCGGAGCGATTGGAGTTGGATCGTTCCTTGAGGATCTTCTCGAACTTCTTGAGGAGGGGCTCCTCGATGGAGAAGCTCATACGGACGAGGTTTGGCATGGGTGACATCTCTTACAGTATTACTTGTGGCCCTATTCGTAATACTGTATACGCGTTCACGCGACGAGTCAAGAAGTATTGACGGAAGCGAGACGGTTGCGCCGCAGATCCTTGGCGCGTCTTCCGCAGCGACATCAGAAGCCGCCGAGGAGACGACCCTGTCCAGCGTAGTGCGAAAAGCAGGGACAGACACGCATTTCAAACTACCGAAAAGCGAGTCAGTCCCCGGTTTTCGCTTGAGCTCTGTGTATGTTGCGCGATTGCCGCGAAAAGCAGGGACAGACACGCTTTTCAAACTGCCGAAAAGCGAGTCAGTCCCTGGTTTTCGCTTTAGCTCCATGTTCATTCAAGGCGCTTCAAACCTTGATTCACTACAGTAGGAGTTCGGCCAGAACGTAGTCTCGAGTTCTCGCCGGGTGATTACTTGTCGCAGTCGACCGCGTCTCGAACCCAGGCGACCGCGACTTTGGCCCATTCGGGCGTTGCGGAGGCGTCAATATACCGTTCGAACGCGTAAATGCCCGATTGTTGGGCTAGGCGTTTGAATTGAATGGTCGTGACCGCGTCATTCAAGACCACGGCGGAACGTTGCATTCCTTTTTCCTTATAGAGACCCTGGCCGGTAACCATGATAGTTTGCACGTCAGGGGCCAACGGCTTGAGGGTACGCATGTCCACAATAACGCCGTACGGCGCTTGCGCCGTGGTAAGGACCTGTTTTGACTCATCCAGCCAGCGTTGCATCTCGGCCGCATCGATGAAACCCCCAAAGGTAAGCAAATAACCGGAACTTTTCTTCTCGATTTTATACAAGGCGCCACTCCTCGTTGTTGCGCCAAGCCGATGCGCGTACTACCGGTTCGCTCACGCCTTGGCAGTGTTAATTAGTTAACAAATATGCGATAAGGGCCAAATAATACTGGCCACCGCACGTTGATGCAAGGGCGATATCAGCGGCGAATTCCTGGCGAACTGGAATGGGCGACCCCGTTAACCCTGAATTCGGCAGTTGGCGCATTGCAGTACGATCTCGGAATCCGGCCAGAAGGTCGGCTTTTTGACGCAGCGCGGCCAGAAAGCGTCTGTAAGTTGTTCAATACCGGCATCGGCTCGTGCGGAGTTTTACTATACGGAGGCTTTCTGGCTGCGCCTCTGGCTCGTTCCAGAGCAAGCGTCTGCATTGATGCCGTACTCGCCATTCAGGTGAGGGACAGACCCCGCGTTTCGCGCAAGACTACCGTGCGAGAGGCGGGGTAAGTCCGCGCATCAGCGCAAAGTCCCGCTCGCACTCGCAAATCTTCGCCGCGGTAAGTTCCTTGTCGCGTGGCGCAACTCGAACCTTCCAATCACGAGGGTCAATCTTGCCGCGGAGGAATTCAGCGGTCCCGGCGGCCTTATTGAATTCAACGTTTGGCGAAAAGCACTTCAGATACCTTTGGGGCGCTACCCGATCATGCGCCATGAACCGCACTTTCTTTTCCGGAGCCGAACGGGCCACAACGTAGTCATTCAACCCCAATGAATCAATGATATTGATCCGCGGCAGCGCCCAACCGGGGTATCCGACGCAGTCTTCCACCAAGATGGGATAGCCTTCCCCCCCGATCCGCATGCCTTCCTCTCGCGTTGGCCACCACCGCCTTTGCGCTTCGCTGAACTGCACATGCTCCTCATGCCGAATGCAAATCCCGTGGTCAATGAGAGTACCTTGAAGCTCGTCGAAAAGTTTCGCGTAGGATTTCAGGGGAGATGGCGTCCAACCGGCTGATTTGCCGAGAGCATCGGCCACTGAGATCCGTACGCGCGTGGGCAGGTTAATGGACCTGGCGGCGGCCCAATGCGTCCATGGAATCACCCAAGAAACGGCGATGAAGAAGAGGAAAGCCAGGATGGCGGGGCCGGGTTTCCTGAAGACTCTATTGAGAAAACCGGTGTAGGAGATGAAGGCGAGCAAGATCAGATAACTGAATATGCGGAACTCGAAGTGATCCCCGCCGACGCGGATGACGTAGTAGGAAACTTGGAATAGAACGCAGCCAATTCCAACACCGGCCGCAATCCCGTGAGCATCTGGTTTGCGGGCGAAGCGGCGTGGCGTTTGCGGCGCCCTTCGCAACGTGTGGACAGCAGCCGCAAGGGCCGCGATGAGCCACAGCCAAAGCGCGTATTCCATCACGAACGAGAGAAGATAACGCCATCCGAACTCCCATCCGAAGGCTTGAGACGCAACCTTGGCGTAGTACGAGTTTGGCAGCCATTCTCCGTAGAAATTCTTGCGCCAGAGGAGATGCGCGGGGACGGCCAGCAGCGGCATCAGCGGCGTGAGGCGCTTGAGTATCGAAATGGACGCCGGGGCGCGATAAAGGCTCGTGGCGCCAATCAGTAAAGCCGTGGCGAGCGCAATTGGCAACCCATCAGGGCGGGTTAGCGCTGCAAGGGATGCGAGCGCGCTGAGACAGGTCATACGGCGTGTTTGATTGGCGCCGTGAATTGACAGGCAAAGAAGCAGCCAGGCGGTGAACAGGAAGTTGAACATCGCGGTTTCAAGGCCGGAACTTGTCCACGCCAGGAATGTCCGGTTGGAAATCGTCGCAAACATCACCAGCCCCACGAACACGACGCGATACGGTCTCAGTCTGTCTGTCCACGTGATCTGTAAGACGGCGCAGGCTCCAATCACGAGCGTAAGGGCGGCGAAGCCCAGCGAAATTCCATTGGCCGCATCTGGAGGGGAGATGCCGAGATTTGACCAGACCCAGTCCAGCAACGCAACCCATAGAAAGCTGGTGTACCCTTCGACGGGCCGGAACGGGGCTGGGTTCCATACGTAGCCGTGGCCCATTTGACTGTTGCTGACGTAGCGAAACGCGATATAGGCGTCGTCCGTCAGAAACCAGAACGTATGCCAACCGGCGTACAACAGAATAGCCATCAGCGGGACAAGCAGTCCGAGCGCGATGATTTCGGCTGGGGACATATTGGGCGCACGCTGGGACGGTACGTCGCTCATTCGTCACGTCATCTCTTTTTCTGCATCGATCATGGCGATAGTAAAAATAGAGAAAACACGATGTAAGAAGAGCACGACAAACCGAAACGGCTGATGGCTCCATAGTAACACGGTTTCCCGGGCGAGCCGCGGAGTCACAGGGCAATTTGACGGCGCGGGGCGCGTTCCGGTAGACTACACCCGTTACGAGACAGGATAGCCCTGTCGTGCGTGTCAGAGACAGCCGGTGGCCGTGAGGCCTTAAAGTTGCCAGCCGAGACCGCGGACCGATTTTGCAGAGTGTAAACATCATCGTCCCGCGCTGTCTGAACGACCGCGCGGGGCGATTTATTTTATGTGTCGAAGGGAGGTGAATGTGCTTGCCAACACAAGACAAGATTGATGCGATTGCGGAACTGAAGGAGCGAATCCAGAGCAGTTCGATTATCGTGATGACGAAGTACGTCGGGATTAATGCGGGTCAGGTATCTGACTTGCGCAAGAAGCTGCGCGACAGCAACGTGCGGTTGAAGGTGTACAAGAACACCTTGGCCATGCGTGTGCTCGATGAGCTTGGTTACTCGGCCGCGTCCGCCTTTTTGGACGGACCTACGGCGTGGGCGTTCTCGGACGATCCCGCGGCCCCTTCCAAGATTCTGAAGGATTTTGGGAAAGACGTGAAGAACGTCGAAATGGTCGGCGGTATTCTGGATGGCGTCGTGATATCACGGGAGCAGTTGGATGCGCTGGCGAATTTGCCTTCGCGCCAGGCGTTGCTGGGCCAAGTGGTTGGAACGATTGCCGCTCCGTTGCGCAATTTCGTTGGAGTGCTCAATGCGCTTCCGCGGAACATGGTCAACGTACTGGATCAGATTCGGAAACAGAAGGAAGAAAGCGGCGCGGCCGCATAACCCAGTGTGGCGCGTATGCCGCATGATGGATAAGAGGAATAACGGACAATGTCTGACAAGTTGAATGGGATTATCGATCAAATCGCCGGCCTGACGGTGCTCGAGTTGAGCGAGTTGGTAAAGGCGTTGGAAGAGAAGTTTGGCGTGACGGCGGCGGCCCCGATGATGATGGCCGGCGCAGCGCCTGCCGCGGCGGCGGTCGAAGAGGCTCCGACCTCTTTCGACGTGATTTTGAAGGACGCCGGTTCGCAGAAGATTCAGGTGATCAAGGAAGTGCGCGCGATCACGGGCTTGGGCCTGAAGGAAGCCAAGGACCTGGTAGACGGCGCTCCGAAGCCGATCAAAGAGGGCGTGAACGACGAAGAGGCGAAGGCGATCAAGGCGAAGATCGAAGCCGTGGGCGCGACCGTCGAATTGAAGGGCAAGTAAGCCTCGCGTTATTGAGTGTTTGTCGATGGGAGCTTCCTTCGGGAGGCTCCCATCGTTCTTTCAGGACAGTCTTCCGTAATACACCCGCGTGTCGTAATCGAAGCGGACGAAGCTGTCCTTTTGGTATGTTCGATGCAGTTCGGCCAGGCCGTCCATGAAGGTGGCGTGTTTGGGATGGCCTTCGGGGGGCACGTATGACGATGACAGGGCGCGTCCCCGCAATCCTTCCCAGTCGAAATGCTGCGCGTTTGGAAACACCGCTTCTCGATACCCCTCGGCGCCAAAGAACCGGAGCAGGCGCGTGTGATCGACATTCCGGTGGTTTACCTGTTCGTAGTCCAGGCCGCGTGTCCGCAACAGGTGATCGTACGCCTCGAGGAACGGTGTGGAGGCCGTTTTCCGGTCGTTCCAGACCAAGAGGACGTTACCATCCGGTTTGAGAATGCGCGTGAATTCGGCGCGGGTTTTGTCTCCGTCGAACCAGTGAAACGCTTGACCCGCGGTGACGAGATCCACGCTGGAGGGTTCGAGAGTTGTCGCTTCCGCAGCGCCGTTCACGCTGTGGAAATTCGGACGGGCCGCGAGGAGGCGTTCCGCCGCTTCCCGCATTTCGCGGTTGGGCTCGACGGCGTACACGCGCACGTTGGTACGGAGAAGGAGATCCGTCAAGATACCCGTACCGGAGCCGACGTCGGCAACGGCCCACGTCGGCTGGAGGCCCAGCTCGGCGCCAAGCAGGTCAATGATTTGCGGCGGGTAGCTGGGGCGGTACTTGATATAGTGCTCAACCCGGTCCGAGAAGCGTTGTTTCGCGTCCATCGTCTTCCGATCTCGCCGATCCGCGCGGCGCCCGCCATTGTTTTCAGCGGGCCTATTCTTGACAGACTTTCGCCGCATATGCAAGGATGCCGTTGCACGCCGGCCCGACGCATGTCTTGCGAGAACCAAGCGAGGGAACAACGAGGTGAGTGACACGTTACGGCTTACGCTTGGCGTGAAGGCCGATCCCATCGAGTATCGGTATTCGTATGCGTGGTTGTTCCGTATCATGGCCGACGAGGGAATACACCATCTTCAACTCGGGACCTTCTTCGAACTTTACCAATTGCCGGACGCGTATTTTCTGGAGCTGCGCCGGCAGGCAGCGGACCACGGCATAGCCATTTCCAGCGTGTTTACGGCTCATCGGGAGTTGGGGGGATTCTTTCGGAGCGAGACGGGCTGGGCGGACGTGGCGCGGCGTAACTATGAGCGGTTAATCGAGGTGGGCGGTATCGTGGGCGCGCGATCGGTCGGCTCCAATCCGGGAGCGGTCTTGAGAGACCACATTGACCACAAGATTGCGGGTACGGCGTGCTATCTGCGGCATATGAAGGAGCTCATGGCCTACGCGAAGCACCGCGGCCTCGAACGGTTGACGATGGAGCCGATGTCGTGCCTGGCTGAACCGCCGACCCTTCCGAACGAAATTGAAGCGATGGCGGAGGACCTGCTGGCGCACCACCGCGCGAACGCCGATACGGTTCCAGTTGGCTATTGCGCGGACGTGTCGCACGGATACGCGGATGGGAGTGGCGCGGTTATCCACGAACCGATGCGGCTTCTCGAATGCGCGCTGCCCTATCTCGCGGAGATTCACCTCAATAATACCGATGCGCGCTTTAGTTCCACCTTTGGGTTTTCCGGGCAGGAGCGCGCACGGGGCGTCGTTGACATCCCGTCCGTACGGGAGATGCTTCGGACCAATGCGGCGCGCATTCCCGAAGACGAGATCATCGGGTACCTCGAAATTGGCGGGCCGAAGACCGGCCGGGACTATACGGACCATCTGCTCGAACCGGCGTTGCGCGAGTCGTTGTGCTATCTCCGCGATGCCTTTGCCGATTAGCGCGCACGGGCAGCGCGCCTCTAGCGCTCAAAATGACACGTTGGCGGTCGTGTCTTCGATGCAGGATCGCAGGCCGCCTTTTTTTGGGTCTTGATCCTTCGGCCAGTGTGTGCTAGGTTTTTCGACGGAGAAACTGGTTTGGGTAGTTTGACGGGGAGTACTTCACGGTCCGGCGCGCGCGGGTGAGCCGTCTGTGGCGCGGGGACACGGGGAGATAGCGGAGAGGAGCCAATTCCACTGCGGGTGATCCGTATCCAGGAGAGGAAAGGAGGGAGGAAACCCATTGCGCGACGCGCCTCCAGGATCATCGCCAACGGCGGTGTTTACATAACGCACATCATATGTTTGGGAATCATTGGAAGCAGCCGAATCAATCCATATCACGTGGCGCGGCTGGCTACTGCGGCGGGCGGGGTCCCGTATCGCACTACTACCTGAAGGAGGATTACGCGAATGCGTAAGAGTCTAACCATATTACTTGCGGTGGCGTTTATCGTCGCGGCATTGCCTGCGGCGGCGGAGCTGCAGAATGTCGTGGTGGGCGGGTCGATTAAGATCCGGGGCAATTATCTTATGAACGGGTTTGCTTCCCCGGGTCCCGTGGAAGTTCGTTGGCCGGGCTTTTTCTTGCCGGCGCGCGCGATCGGTGATCGGATTGGTGGCAATACGGTAACGAGTATTTACAGCTGGAACGAAGACCGTTCCAATGACCTGACGAATATCGAGCAGTTGACGCGCCTGAACGTCCGGGCGGATTTCACGAATGAAGTCAGCGCGTTCATCGAGTTCGACAGCTATGGCCTGTGGGGCACGGATTTCCGGTCGAACTACATCACGGGCTTCGATTTTCGCAATGTGCCGACCTTGAACGACGTGGATCTGCACCAAGGGTACATTGAAGCGCGCGAGATGTTCGGCTATCCATTGCGCGCGCGCATCGGACGTCAGGAGCTGAGCTTTGGTAACGAATGGCTCGTGGGCACGGGCGGTTCGGTGGCGGGCATCTGGAAGCGGTCCTTTGACGCGGTTCGCCTGACCTATGCGACCGATCAATTCAGCGTGGACGCGTGGTGGTCGAAGCTGGTCGAGAATTCGCCGCTCGAGCAGGACGGTGATGTCGATTTCTACGGTATATATGGCAGCTACAAAGGTATCGAGAACCTTACGCTCGATGCGTACTGGCTGTTAGTTCGCGACGCGCGCCGGCTGAACGACACGAACTTTGCATGGTTCCCGGAGTGGGTTGAGGACATTGCGGGTATCGACGATTACGATGTCACCAACTTGCATACCATTGGCCTCCGCGGAGCCGGCACGTATGGAAGTTTTGACTACAACGCCGAACTGGCGTACCAATTTGGCAACGCCGACCAGGTGGGCATTTTGTTCAAGCCGTTCACGTACGGCGACCAGGGCGCCAACTATGACGGCAACTGGGGCGGGAACCTGGAAGTGGGTTACACGTTCGACATGAACTATTCACCCCGCGTGTACTTGGGCGCGGCCTATTTGGGTGGCGAGGACAACCGCGATATCAGTTTCTGGAAGTGGCTGAATCCGTTTGACCGTCCCAAGGCGAGCGTGAGCTTTAACCGCTTGTTCACGAGCTGGGAATACAACGCGATTTTTGACGATGGGACGACGTCGAACTTGTCCAATGCGTGGGTGCTTCGCGCGGGCGCATCGTGCAAGCCGACCGAGGCTACCGAAGCAATCCTTATGCTTTCGTACTTCGAGACGCTGTCTGCGTTTTCGACTCCGCGCACGTTCAATGTGGGCCGGTTCCGCGTACCGATCGCTCCGGCGCTTAGTTTTTGGGATCAGACCAACAGTTCGGACCTGAGTTTCGAAGTTGGCCTGATCGGAAAGTATCATTACAGCGAGGACTTGTGCTTCATGCTGGCGTATGCGCACCAGTTCATCGGCGACGGTCTGTCTGACGGCAACTATAGCGGCGCCAATGGCCTGGGCTTCAACGGCGGCAGCGGCAATAGTGACGCCGATAGCATCTTCTTCGAGGCCGAGATCAAGTTCTAGCGTCTTGGTACAAGGCATCTAGAAACGGTTTGCAAGAGTCCCTGCGGGAAACCGCGGGGACTCTTGCTTTTGTCCCGTAACGGACGCCTCTGTTGTGGGTATAGTAATTGAGCGCACAGACAACTGGCGGCCGTCGGGGTCCACCACAGCATGGAGAGCAATCTATGTCGCGGGTCCCGTTTTCCGAATGGTTGCGCCGATCCCCCCGCACTAAGATTCCATAGCGCCGGTCTTCTCGTTGTTGGGTTCCCGTGTCTTCCAATGGCCCGGATGTCCCTGTCAGAGAAGCAACATCCGGCACACTGCGGTGAAGAAACGTCACGAAAGCGGAAAGCCGATCTACGCTGTCCACGAAGCACGGATAATCGGATAACGAGTTGTTTGAGCGAACTCCGGCGGGTGTAACGGAAACACGTCACAAGGGCCACAACTAAGTCTTAGCCCACGGTCCTTGCCCGTAAGCCCGCCGGAGTTCTCCTGTTTTCGCTCGCGGGCGCTCCCAAACGTCAGGGCCAGTTTGCTAAGAGGTCCCGGAGAAACAAGCCGACGCCGTCGTCGTCGTTGGATTTCGTGACATGATCGGCGACGCTGAGGACCTCGGCGGTCGCATTGCGCATGGCGACACCCATCCCCGCGGCCTTAATCAACTCGATGTCGTTGTTGTCGTCACCGAAGGCGATCAGATCGGCGATATCGATCCGCTCGGAGTCGAGAACGAATCGCACCGCATCGAGCTTTCCACAATCGCGCCGGGATATCTGCGCGAGCGCGCCGCCGTTGGTGACGACCATCGAAAGCGTATCGGGTATCAACGCGCGAAGTTTGCAGAGTTCGTTCGGCGACGAAATCGTAACGAGCAATTTGCACGCGTCTCCGGACTGAAAGGCGCTCAACGGCGGACAATCGGCGGGAAAGCCGAACAACGGTGGTTTGTCGCTGTAATAGATGTCGTCGGCTTCGATTTGGACCCACAAATCGTGCTGGAGGAACGTCTCGACCATGCGGCGGGCTTCGGCGCGGGGAATCTCGTTTCGGTGGAGCACGGCGCCGTCTCGCAGAATCCATGCGCCGTTGCAGGTGATCCAGTAGAACGAACCGAACCAGCCGGGCAGAATCGGCGTTACCGCGCGAAGGGGCCTTGCCGTGGAAATGATTATGCGGCAGCCCTTCGCGTTCAGTTCTCGAATGGCCTGAAGCGATTCAACGGAAATGGAGTTATCGTTCGACAATAATGTGCCGTCGAGGTCAAGCGATAGCGCCTTCCACCTGGACACGGTCTGCCCCCTGTCTGCCAGTTACTTCGCTTTTCCGTCGAGCCACGCCGCGCGGTCTTCTTCCACCATCGGCTGGGGCTTGCTCGCAAACTCGATCTTGATGACCGCCGCATTTGGATCGGGCGGGTCTTTTGGCAGCCCGGTCAGGACCAGGCGTCCGTTGTACTCTTGTTTGATGCGGACTTTCTTGCCGGTGGCCAGCAGCGTTGCTGAGACCGCTTTGGTTTTGACGAGCGGAACGACGGCGGTTTCGCCGGGCCAGCGGAAGATGTGGAAGTATCCGGTCTTGCCTTTCCCAGTCCACAAACCCAGCATGCCGCCGCTGAGCGGACACCGTTCGGAACCGTAGATGGCCTCGCCGTTGACTTTCATCCATTTTCCCATGGCCTTGAGGCGCTTTCGTTCACGGCCACGGATCGAACCATCGGGTTTCGGGCCGACATTGAGCAGGAGATTTCCTTCGCCCGCCGCCGCGGTAACGAGGTGCTGGAGCAACTGGGGTTCGGTTTTCATATTGGGGTTGTTGCGAATGTATCCCCAGCCGCAGGAGTCGCCCATGGTCATGCACGACTCCCAACCGCGGCCTGCTTTTGAGGCGGTAACGTGCTGCTCCGGGGTATCGAGGTCTTCGTCGATTCCGGAGCGGTTGTTGATGAGGATGTGGGGCTGAAGGCTGCGCGCCATGGCGTTGACCTCGGCGGAGCGCCAGAACGCCGGCAGATCTACGCCCTCCACAAAGTTGGGCATCCAATGTCCGTCATACCAGAGCACGTCGATCTTGCCGTAGTTGGACATCAGTTCTTTCACCTGAGCGTGGTACTGCTGCACCATGGCTTCCTTGCTTTCGGGGTGTTTGTCGGGCATGAAGTAGCCGGGGAATCGCCAATCGAGCAGCGAGTAGTAGAATCCGACTTTGAGTCCGGCGCGGCGCACTGCCGCCACATATTCGGCGACGAAATCCCGTTTGGCGCGGGTTTTCACGGACGTGAAATCCGAGGCCTGGCTGTCGAACAGGCAGAAGCCATCATGGTGGCGCGTCGTGAGCACCACGTATTTCATCCCGGCTTCGGCGGCAAGCCCCGCCCAGGCATCAGCGTCAAACTTGCGTGGGTTGAATTGATTCGCGAGTTTCGCATAATCCTTCTTGGGGATGCGTTCCACGAACATGGTCCATTCGCCGCGCTCCGTGAGTGAGTAGAGTCCCCAGTGAATGAACATTCCGAACCGCGCCTCGTGAAACCACTTCATCCGTTGCGTGTATGTCAAGGTTTTCTCTGGCATCTGTGTCTCCTTGTAATTCTAGTGGCGGCGCAATTCGGTTTTCAGAATCTTTCCCGTCGCGCCCATTGGCAGTGACGAGCGAATCTCGACGCAGCGCGGGTACTTGAATCCGGCCATTTCCTTCTTTGCCCAGGCGATGATTTCGTCCGGAGTAACGCTGGCGCCTTCCTTCGGGACGATGAACGCCTTCACTTCTTCGCCGTACTCGTCATGCGGCACGCCGATCACGGCCGCCAGCGAGATTTTCGGATGTGTCATCAACGTTTCTTCGACCTCGCGCGGGTAGACGTTGAATCCGCCGCGGATAATCATGTCCTTTGAGCGATCCACGATATAGAAGTACCCGTCCGAGTCTTTCTTTCCGATGTCTCCGGTGTGAAACCAACCGCCTCGAAACGCTTCCTCGGTGGCGGTGGGATTCTGATAGTACGCCTTCATCACGTTATGTCCGCGAATGACAATTTCACCCGGCGTGTCGGCGGGCGCGTCATTCATGTCATCGTCCACGACACGCATCTCGACGCCCCACACCGGTAAACCGATGGAGCCTACTTTCCGGGGGCGATCCATGCGGTTGAACGTCGCGGTGGGCGACGTCTCCGACAAGCCGTACCCTTCGAGGATCGTCACCTTAAACTTCTCCTCGAATTGCCGCAACAATTCGACCGGCATGGCGGCGCCGCCCGACACGCCCAGGCGCAAGTGTTTGCCGATCTTTTCGATGTCGTGATTTCCGGCGCCGGCCTGATGCAACAATTCCCAGTACATCGTGGGCACCCCGCAAAAAATGGTGACGCTCTCGTTCTGCATGGCCTCGAGGACCTCGGTGGCTTCGAAGCGCGGCAGCAGGACCAACGTGCATCCGCCAAGAAAGCCGGCGTTCATCTGCGAGGTCTGTCCAAACGAGTGAAAGAGCGGAAGCGCCACCAACTGGATGTCGTCCGGCGTGCCGTGGCTCAGGTCTCGAGATACGATTGCGTTCATCACGAGATTCGAGTGTGTCAACTCGGCGCCCTTGGGATGTCCGGTCGTGCCTGAAGTGTAGAGGATGACCGCGGTATCATCGGGGTCGGTCTGCACGGTGTCGAAGTTGGTTGGGCGTCCGCTCATATCCTCTTGCATCGTGGGAATTCCGGGAAGAGGGGAGGGGCCGGACGGGCTCGCAGCGATGACCCACATTTTCTCGCATGTGGGCGTGTCGTTGAATGCCGGCCAGGCGTGCTCCAGCAACGGCAAGTGTGGCGTGCCTTCAAAGCATAGAAACGCCTTAGCGTCCGCATCGGCGAGGTTGTACTCGATTTCCCGGCGCTTGTAGAGCACGTTGAGCGGGACGACCACGGCGCCGGTCTTGAGTATCCCGTAGTAAGCCATCGGGAAGTAGGGGATGTTGGGGCAGCAGAGCGCGACTTTGTCGCCCCGCTCGACGCCGGCCTCGCGCAGCATATGCGCGATCTGGCACGCGAAGGCGTTTATCATCGCAAAGCTCATACGATATTCCCGAAATACGACGGCTGTCTTGTCGGGATATTCCTTCGCGCTGTCTTCGAGTACGCTTGCCAAATTGAGCATGAAACGCGTCTCCCTGCGGGTGTAAAACGTTGTTCTGAGCACTGCGCCGCGAGCACGATTCTTCCACCGGCGTTACGCCGGTGTCAAGGCGTTGAGCGGCGCGTTGGATCGGACCGATCAGACATGAGAACCGGCGGCGGTAGGACTTAACGCTCGACCTCCCGCACTACAACTTCTTTAATCTCGGTGCGCGGACGCCTGTAGGTCGCGAATTGGGCCAGTGTGCCCGCGACAGCGAGGACTGCCCAACTGACAACGATATACCAGCGGGTTTCGCCGAACTGAAGCGGGCCGCGAAGTGCGGTGAGGAAATCCGGGCCGAGCAGGAAGTGGGCAATGCCGCAGACGACCATCCACGCGCCGAGCGCGCCGGTCGCGATGGGGATGACGGGGCGTTCGATGAGAAGGGCCACGAGCCCGCCCGCCGCGCCCGCGCCCAGGATGGCCCACGGCGCCCACGGTTCGACGCTGTCGGCGAGGACGTTGAACGCGATCAGAATTCCGGCCAGCAGTCCCAGACTGAAGATGCCAACGTGATAGAGGAAGAAGAGGGCCATGGCCCCCGCGAGCCCGCCCAACACCGCGCCGGCCGCCATCGCGATCGGATTGCCTTGGCTGAGCCAGCCTGCAAGGAACGCGGCCGAGGCGCCGGCCAGGATGAAGCCGGTCAGGCCGATAATAAACTTGAGGACGCGGTAGCCGAGGAAACAGTACAGGGTTCCGACCGCCACTGCCGCGGCGACGGCGGCGTTTGCGCCGGAAGCGGACAGCTCGGTCAGCTTCGGCACATGATCGAACGGAATGAGATCGGGGCTTAGGTCCATCTCCCGCTAGTGTGTATTGGAGGGTGGTGTGGTTTCAAGCGGATTAGATTCAATTAAATCCATCCACCGCTATGCGACCTGCGCGTTTGGGAGGGCGGATGTCCTCATCCGCCGGTCGGAGCGCCTGGACTGGCACTTGCTTGAGTGCGTCCTGAGGCGCAGTCGCGAAGTATCTTTCTCCGACGTGTAACGACAGCGCGCAAAATCGATTCCTTAATGCGTCGCGAAAACGGGCGGGTTCGCAGGGCGGACGTGGATGACCACAGGCGCCTTTTGTGCGGCGGTGAAGGTTCTGGCCTGTTCCGTCGTATCGTCCGATATGTTCCGTATGGGATCGGCGTTGATGGTGTAGGCGCCTGGAGCGAGGTTGGTGAAGCGAAACTTGCCCTCATGGTCCGTTATGGTCTTGACTTCGTATCTGGGCTGCTGCGGTAGCCCGGAATCGGATCTAGCGAGGGCGGAAATGGAATGGTTCGGAACTGGCGCGTTCGTTCCAGATACGAGCACGACGCCCTCGACGTGCAGCCCGGCAACCAAGCGAACGACGGTTTCGTTTCCGTCCATGGACAACTTTACCCGAGTGTGTTGGAACGATACGTCTGAATCTACCGATACCCACCATTCCTGGCGCGGGTTCACGCCGTGGAGCACAAAGAGACCTTCACTGTCGGTGCGCAGGCCCGAATATCCGGCGCTCGCGGTCTCAATAACAAGCGGGGTTTCCTGCGCGGGGCTTCCATCGGGTTTGAGCACTCGGACCGTGGCGTCTGTCCCTTGCGGAAGTTGGAATTGTTCGCGGACGATGGGTTTCCAGGCAGCGAGTTTGAACTGTTTCTCGTCTCGAGCGAAATCCAAGGAAGCAAAGACGTCGAAAGTCATATTTAACGGCAGAGGCAGCAGCGCGAATTCGCCTTGTTGGTTACAGTTGAAGTTCGTGACGTTGGGACACAAGTAGTCATAGGGCCACTGAGGGGCCTCTCCAGATTGAGATGTGAGCACATTGATGTGGGCGTTGGACGCGGGACTCCCATCCCACCGGAGCACCTTTCCATAGATCGCGCCAGCCCGATCGAGCGGCAGCGTGATCACGAAAGGCTCCGCGCCTTCCGGGATTTCCCAACCTAGACTTACCTTTTCCCTATCTTCTCTGGCCAGCGGTTTCGGAATATAACCAGGCAGTCCGTCGGCGTAAATCATGACTCGCGCGGGGACCGGGATCGATGTTTGCGCTCGGCCCTCCACAACGTCGACGGCGCGTTTGTCCGAATCAGACTGCGCCGGGTTGTCGACAAGTCGAACCGTTACGATGCCTGTTGCCGGCGGCGCTCCTTTGGGCGCGGGAAGATCGATAACGAGGGTGCGTTCCGCTTTTTTCCTGACCGCGCCCACGGTGATTTCCAAGTTCTCGACGGGTTCACTCACAGGAATCTGAATTTGTTCCGGCCCGGCATTGATGCAGAGTTCACCGGCGCGCAAGTCCTCAATCGTGAACGAGCCCACGCCTTCGCTCACTGAAACCGGCGTTTCGTCTGCCCCAACCCCGCAACTACTGCTTTCCCCGGGAATGAACAACATCATGCTGCTTGTGATGATCGGTCCCGAGTGGTCTTTACCCTGTTTGAGCAGGGCGAGATCGCCTCGAATCGTTCCGCGAACGTACCGTGGTCCCATCGCCACCTTCCAGTGCGTGTCTGTGCCATGGGGGTTAAGCGCCAGTTCTGTTCCGAAGCCGTGCGCGCGAACGAGGAACGCGTAGAATTGATTCCGGTTCAATCCACGCAACGTTGCGCGTCCATCGCTACCAGACGTGGCCAGGAGTTCGCCCTCGCCATTATTTGGAAAGTCTCTACCTCGCTCATACGCCAGAGCCACCTCCGCGCCGACGATTGGGGCGCCGTTTGTCTTATCCACGATGAGTACGTCGAGGGGTTCGTCTGGCTGCAACACCCAATCGAAGGTTTCGCCCGCTTTGACAATAAGCTGTTGGTTGCGGGCGTACTGATAGCCCGCGGCCTTCACCTCGAAGTGGACTGGTACTGGTTTCTGGGCCTGATCGATTTGAACCCTTCCCCGCTCATCGGAGTGCAGGCGGAGCGTCCGGAATCCCGCATTGGGTAGGAATCTGTAGAACCCCTCAACCTTTGCGCCGGGAATGGGCGCGCCATTCACGTCTACGAAGCGAATAGTGGCCGGCTGACAGGGCTCAAGACGAATCTCGACATCCTTGACTGGATGCTGTCTGTCTCCATGCAGCGGTCCGACGCTGACTGGTTCGTATCCGGGAAACTCGGCGAAGACGTAGATATCGCCCTTCGTAAAGCGCACGCGGAAGCGGTTGCCATTGAGATCAGGGCATACGGATGAGGAGTACGTGCAGTGAGAGTCTGCGCTTTGTACAATTGCGAAGAGGTTTGTTTTGTCGCCGGATATAGGCAAGGGCTTTCCATCGGTCGTGATCAGCACACCCGATACCTCGACCTGCTCACGCTTGTCGTGGTCCGCCGGTTCTGATGGAGGGTTGTACTCTTGTGCCAAGTGCGACATGACCTGGATGCGTTCCTTGTCGGATAGGAGCCAACCCATGAACGCGACGCTCATCACGGAGCTTTGGAAGAGGCCGAGAAGCATGGCGAGGGTGATGAGCGCGCCGAGGGCGAGGCTGTACCAGTGCAGGCGGAGCTTGGGCCAGTAGCCGGGCAGGAGCAGGCGGCGCGTCCGGTCGAGGAGTCCGCCGGGGCCTCGTTCCGCGCCGAATGTCTGGGCCAGGGTCGGCAGCGGCGGCGTTTGGAGACCGCGCGCGACCTGCGCCAGGGCGGCGGCGTAATCCACGGCGCCGCCGGTTACCCGCGCGGCCAACGCGTCGCAACAGGCCTCGCGCTCGATGCGGATCTGACGGCTCAACCACCACACGGCGGGGTTGAAGTACAGGACCGCCTCGATAACCAGTTGGACGAAATTGACCAGGTAGTCGTAGCGGCGGATGTGGGCGAGTTCGTGGGCGAGCACCGCGCGGAGTTGGTCCGGCGACAAGCCAGTGACCATGGAGGCGGGCAGCGCCACGGCGGGCCAAAGCAGTCCCATCGCGACCGGCGAGGCCAGACCATCGGCAACCAATATGGCTACGCGGCGGGAAATCCCCATCACCGTTTTGATGTTGTCCAGCAGTTCGCATATCCGCGGGTCGTCCAGGACCCGGCAGCGCCGGCGCAAGCGTCGTGTCCCGCGCGTGAGCCGGAGCACCCGCAACAGCATCAGCGCTGCGCCGGCGAGCCATACGCGCAGGAGATAGTCGGATGCAGATGGGGTGGACGGGGTGGACGGAGTGGACGGGGTGGACGGAGTGGACGCGGTGGACGGAGTGGACGCGGTGGACGGAGTGGACGGAGTGGACGCGGTGGACGCGGTGGGGGCGGTGGACGAGGTGGACGAGGTGGACGGGGTGGACGCAGCCACTGCGGGCGCGTTCTCGGCTTTGAGCGGGTGTTCGAGAACGGACCACGTCAGCAATAGCGCAAGCACGACGCCCAACAATCCGGCCACCGCCACGCCGTACCGAAGGTCCGGACGCGTGACCGGTATGCGGCGCAAGAGCAGGAAAACCAACAGCGTCACGAGCAGACCTTGCCAGAGGCTGTGCATCAACGCAGCGGGCAGATGCTCGATCGCGGCGCCGGGCAGGTAAATGAATTGGTTCATGGCTTGCCCTCGTCGCGGCGCCCCTGCTGTTTGCGGAGGCTGGCGATGAGCTTCTCCACTTCCGTAAGCTCCGCTTCGGACACTTTACCCTCGCTCAACAAGCGCTGCACCGCCGCGGCAGGCGACCCACCAAACATGTCGCGCACCATGTCGCGAAGCGCGCCGCCCAACGTGGCCGTCTGCGCGGCCACGGCATGATACACGTTGGTGTTGCCGCGTCGTGTGTGGCGCACCAGCTTCTTGCGCTCCATCACCTGCAACACGGACAACACCGACGTGTATGCCCGCTGCTTGCCGTCGGGCAACGCGTCCAACACTTCGCGCGAGGTCATGCCGCCGTGTTCCCACAAGAGGCTGAGAATAGCCATTTCCAATTTCGAGGGCTGCTTGGCGCGCACGATGCGGTCTCCTTCTACTGTGCTTGCAGTAGGATATACTGTAAACACAGTAGATGTCAAGAGGGGGTGCGCTGCGTGGGGCAGAAGGCTGGGGCGGTGTTCTACGGTAGGGTTTCGGCGGGATGAGCCGTCGTCTCGGCAGAACCGCGGGGTACTGCGTCCATCGAATTTGAAGGTGACGCTTGCACCAGCTTGTAGCGAATGCCGACGCCGTGTCTGGCGCTGTTTTCGATCCCCTCGAACTGGCAAACGCCCATTGTATTGCCTCGTGTCCTAAAGGCGTCGAATGAGCCGAATCCGTCGCGGTAGCTGTGTCCACCGGAGCACTCCGGGACGTCGGTTCTGACGAAGCCCTCGGCATCCTTTTTCGCAAAGACCATGATGACTTCTTGAGACGAGAGCGTATCCCACTGATTGAGCTGGCCGGCGAAACTTGCCTCCATCTCCAATGTCATCATTTCCCAGTTCTTCTCTCCCAGCGTTTCCCTGGGTAGGCCGCTTTCGCAAAGCGTACGGCGTCCAATGCAGGGCTGTGATAGGTCTCGCCTTTAGCGGGGAGGGCGCGGTGTGAATGCGCGGGGCGGGGTGAGCGCGCCTATGGCTATGCTGGCGTGTTGTTGGGTAGTAGTGGGGCCCCGGCGGCGCGGCTGGACTTTGTGGGTGTGTCGGGGCCGATACCATCCGGGCAGGCTATCTGACGCGGCGGGGAATCCGTGTCTAGTCTTGGGTGACGTCGCCTGGGGTCATTTTTGGGCGCGGGTAAAGATGTAGCGCCCCGGCGGCGCGGCGAGACTCCGCGCCTACATTGGGGGACAACCGCGCGCGATCCAGTTGTGTTCGAGCAATTGCGCGAAGAATTCCTGCGTCAAGTCCTGCGCGTCGGCCGTCGTGTGTCCTCGTCTGCGAACATAGGCGTAGAGGGGATACCAATACGCGCGGCAGAGCGACTCCAGCGCCGCGGCCGCGTGCGGTGAACCTGGGGCGCAGGCCGACAGCACGACGGTCCAGTGCGTGCTGACGAAGCGAGGGTCCGCGGCTTTCGGAGCGCCTTTACTGGTCGAGGTCATATCGGCTCCTTATCAACACGAGGATACGCCAACCGCACGTCCAATTCGGATTCCGCGCCTAAGAACGCCCGCAAAGCCGCGCTGAGAAGTTTCCCGAAAACTTGCAACCGGGCGTGAGTTGCGCGGGCGGCGCCGAGAGCAGCAAATGAAACTGTACGCCGTCCGGCGCGAGGCAGGCGCGGACGTTGGCCGAGCCGTCGGAATCCACGCGGATGCCGGTACGGTCGTGTGCGAGCAATTGCGCCTCGAGGATGTTGTACTTTGTGCAACGGAAGTCGCGCGTGCCGTATTCGTTGGCGTCCAGGTACCACGCGTGCTTGGGCGGTTCGTGATAGGGCGGAAACGGCGCGCTCGTCTTCGTGTGGTACGCGAGCGCAGTTCCCTGCGGGCGACCGATGTGGTCTGTGGGATACACGTCCCACTCGGTGAGGCGCCGCCACCGAATTTCGTGGTAGCGTTCGTCCACTAGAAAGCGGAGACCCAGTTCGCTCACGTTGAAGGCCTGACCCGAGTAGGTGTAGTCAAAGGACGAGGAAAGCTGGCCGTCGTTGTCCAACACCATTTTGACCGCGCCGCTGAAGTCCTTGTAGTGGTCGCGGAGGATGATGCAAAGTCCCTCGGCGCACGCCTCGGCAGTCACTGCGTCAATCACCCGCGTGGCCGCGTCGGGATACTGCGCGTACGGCAGCCCATTCGGGTTGAACGCGTTCTTATCCTCCCGGCGCGTCGCGAACAGGGTCGGGAAGCGCTTGAGGCCAGGCGAACTCTGGCTGAGGGCGCCGGTCGATTTGTCTAGCTCGAAATCGAACTCTTTTCCGCGCACGACGATTGTCTTTCCGTTGTCATGCCAGTTGGGACAGCCTGCTGAAGGCTTTGGCGGTGTGACCAGCGTTGGCGCGCCGAATGTAATGCCGTGCGCCGTGACCAGCGTCCCTTTCGTGTCGAAGAAACGTAATACGAGAAGTGAACCGGGGGCCAGGTTCTTTGAAACGGGCACTGCGATAGCGCCCGCGGTCTGCGGCGGAATGTCGAGGCGGCAGGCGCCGCGTCGGTTCCCGAGTTCCCATGTTGTTTTGAGTTCGCTCAGATTGGTGAACGAATAGCGGTTCTCGACAGGAATCGATACCGCAGATTGGTCCGCCGGAACCTCGATACGGCGGATCGGAATCCAAATCGGCGAATGGATGAGCTTTGTGTCCCACCACAGGCTCTTCTTCCTGCGCCACACGTCGAGAAATCCCCAGGGCCCGTAGCCGAGCGTTTTACCGTCCTTGAAGATAAACTCCTCGTCGATGCCGGCCCAGATCGAGCCGCCAACGATATTCTTGGATTGGTATATCTGGTTCCAGTACGAAGTGGGGCTGTTCTGTCCCGTCGACCAATTCACGACATCGAGGCCGGGATTGAGGTACAACTCGTCGGCGAAGGTGAAGGTCTGCGGCGGGAAGTATTCGTCAATCAAAATCGGCCGCGGGTCATCTTTCACGTATTTGTACTGCTCCGGCGGAAATGGCGGGTAGTGGAGTACGGCGATATCGCAAGCGCCGCCTTCTCGGGCCCATTCGTTGTTGAAGAGCAGCGGCCGCGACGGGTCCTGATGTTTGCAGAACGCGCGCGTGGCGGCGAAGTTCGACGGAAGCGCGTTCTCGCCGTCGGGTCCTTGGCCGGACTCATTGGCCAGCGACCAGACAATGATGGATGGGTGCGCGCGGTGGTAGGCCAACATCGCCGCGGTGGGCGTCAGGAATGACTTCGTGAGTGCGGGGTCGTCCTCGCCTCGGCCGGTGCGCGTCCAGCAGAAGGGGGCTTCGCACTCGACATACAGACCGAGGCGGTCGCACGCATCGAGGAATTCTTGCGTCGGCGGATAATGCGATGTGCGGACGAAGTTGTAGTTCGCCTCCTTGAGCAGGCGCGCGTCTTCCTCGCCGTGTTTGGCGGTTGCGGCCCGGCCGGTGAGCGGATCAATCTCGTGCCGATTGATGCCGGCGAGTTTGACGGACTTCCCATTGATCAAGAGCTGTCCGTTGCGTGTCTCAATGACACGGAATCCGATACTCCGTTCGACACGCTCCAACAGTTTTCCTGCGCTTCGGAGTTCGGCCCGCAGCGTGTACAGGTTTGGGCGCTCGGCGTTCCAGAGCAGGGGGCTGGGGACGGGGATTTCGAAGTCGAGGTGTTGTTCACCGCGCTCGATGCACGCCAGTTTGCGCCGCGTCCCATCGAGCGGGACCACGCGGCCATCCGCGCCAATCAGGCTCAACTCAACGGACAGCGGCTCCGTCTTTTGATTCCTTTTGTTGGCGACGAGCAGATCGACGGTCAGTATCGCATCTTTGTACTGCGCATCGAGGGTGACTTCGTGCCGCAGCTCGGCGATGTGGACGCTGGGAAGAGCGAAAACGTGAACCGAACGGTCGACGCCACCTAGGCTGTGGAACGCGTAATTGGAGCTGAAGGATGCGAGCTCCGAAGCCGTCTCCACATTGACCGAGAGCGCCAAGTGGTTGCTTTCTCCGACTCGGACGCTGTCCGTGATATCAAACTCGACCGGCGTGAACAGGTTTTCGCTGTAGCCCAGACGTTTACCGTTCAGCCAGTAATCGACGCCGCCGTGAACTGCATCGAAGCGGAGGAAAACCCGCCGGTCTCGCCACGATGCGGGCGCCACGAAATCCGTCGCAAGCGTCACGGGTTTCTCGCGCGGGACGTCAAACCCCTGCTGCAGGAACTGGCCGGGCACGTGAAAATCCGACCAAGCCGCGCCGTCCGTGGGCTCGGTGGCAAACGCGGCGCCAGGCTTGGGATTGATGCGCCATACGCCGTCCATCGAGATAGTTGCTCGCGCGAGGCCGGGCGTCTTCAATGGAATCGGAACAAAGTTTGGCGGAATGAAGTAGAGGTCCGTCAACGCTGCCGAAGCGTTGGCCGATGCTCCCTCAAACGTTGCCGTTACGTCCACAGTGCCCTCCTCGCCGGGCTTGACGCGTTCCGACAGATTCACCGCAAACGTACCGTCTTTGGTAGTGGCCGTCCTGCTTTCCCAGGCTCCGGTGGATACCCGAAGCGCGATTTCCGCCGGACCGATACCGTCGAATGCGATGTTTGATATGTGACCCTCGAGCCTGCCGTCTGGGTGCGGAACGAGACTAAGGTGGAGAGCCTTCTGCGCGGGGAGCGGCGCCCACAGTTCGACGATGGACACGACGGCGTTGGGGCCTTCGTTGCATTCGAAGTGAAGTATGAGACGGCCATTCTCGATTGCATCTGGCGGGACAGAGAACAGTAGCCGCTCGGTCTTGCCGTCCGGCAGGACGCGCGGACCATGGAGCAGGACCTTCCCCGCGAATAGGCTTTGCACGCGCCGGTTGCCGCGTTCGCTGGCGTAGGTGATCGCAAGCGCGCAGGGGACGGCAGAGTTCAGATTCTCGTACACCATGTCGAAATGCGGGACGCCGAAGGTAACGCTCCGCTGCCGTTCGTCGCCCTCGACCTGTTCTTTGGCGAACACAGCCTTTCGGTCGCTCGGCGCGTGGGGCTGGCGTCCTTGTACGCCGCAATCGTCGTAGGCTTGTAATCTGTAACCGGCGGGCATCTGCGAAAGCGCGGTCTCGGGTCTTGGCGCCGCGATGGCGCGTCCCGGTAGCAGGAACAGACCTATGGCCAGCAGCAATATGCCGACCTGCGAGAATGATTCAATGCCGCGTTCGTCCATTCGTGTTCTCCCCGCGTCCCGCCAGCTTCGCCATAACAGACCGCAGCATACCATTTACCGACCCACGGGAGCGCGTCAACTCATTTCTACCGGTATCCGCGAGGTTGGCGTCTATCGCAAACGAAATAGGGCGGTTCCCTTGTCGGGTATGTTGACTTCGAACTGACGTGTGTTGTTTGCGACCTTCTGATCTGTCCACAGGTCGGTCACGGTGCAACGACGGGGGAGGTGGACAGTGCGGGGACCTCCAGCGTTGACGCTGACGGCCAGCAGGTCATGGCTCGCCCACACGATGTCCCTGGAGTCAACGTAGAGGTGGACACCTGCTTTTTCGGCAATAGAGCGCAGCAGTTCGGTGGGTAGTGTCGGTACGGCTGAATGCAGCGTCAGGCGCCCGCCGTTATCCTTGGCCGTTAACGCGGGTCTTTTCGTGCCTTCGAGCCACGCGAGCGTCTGGCTCTTGGAGTCGACAGAAAATGCCGCCGTTTCCATGTTGATGTTCGGCCCATAGGCAGCGGGATTCCTCCAGCCCCACTGCGCGGCGTTCGGCAAAGGTACTGCGTGCGACAAAGCGGCGTCCGGGGCGAGTTCGAGATGGACGCCGGTCAGTTCCTCCATGGCGGCGGTATCCAGTTGGCCATTACGATAGATTCCCGCGGGACCTATCCATACCACCACCGCTCCGCGGCGCTGGACTTTGGCCTTTATGATCCTGCGTTCCACGTCCGTTGGCGCGAAGCAGTTCGGGAAGATGTACAGCTTGTATTTGCGCGCACGGTCGAGATCGCTCACAAGAATGAGATCGAACGGGGCTCCAATACGCGCGAGCTGCGGCAGTTGCTTGATCAACGCTTCCCATCCGTACGCATTCCCAAGTTTCGTATATGCGGTACTCTTACCGTCCACGACAAAGGCGATCTCGGCTGTGGGAGCGCCATTTACCCCAACGCAGCCGTCGGCAATGCGCTGCATCTTGCCGATCTCGCCCAGCATGCGAGGGTCGTCATACCAGCCGCCGCCCATGTCGAACCACCACATGCCCAGCCGGTTCGCCAGTACCCACGCAAACTCCCGCTGCTGCACCAGCAGGGATTCCTCGTAGGTGGCGGTCTTGCCGAACTCACCGGCTTTCACGCCGGGCGTGAGCCAAGTGCGGTAGTCGTTCTCGTCAAACCACAGTTTGCCGTGTTGTTTTGCGGAATCAACAAGCGACATGGTGTGCGGGAAACCGGTTCCGAGTTCGCGAAACATATAACTCGAGGGGCTGCTGATGAAGTCGATATCGGGACACGAAAACACTTCCCGCAAGGCCAGGTGTCCTGCGTTCTGGTCGCGCTGTCCTCCGGCCAGTTGGAGAACGTATCCGTAATACACTCCGACTATCCGCTTGCCGGCGGTCTCATCTTTGACGGTTCGAGCGAAGAAGCGCATGGTGTCGGAGACGAGCCACGACGTGTATAGCGCGTAGTCGATGCAGTTCTGCGCCTGTTTCGGGTCGCGCAGGAAACCGCGCTCACTCGCCGCGCGCGCCGGCCGCAAGGGAATCGCGGCGGATAGGAAAGTCACGGCGGCGTCGTTCCAGGCCACTCGAAGCGCGGCGTCGTTCCGGTACTTCGTTTTCAACCATTCGCGGAAGCGGGCCAGGTTCACGGGGCTGTAGTCCGCCCAAAGATCCTCGTTGCTGCCCCACTGCATCCATTCTTCGGTCGTGCCGGACGTCAGGTGATAGCCGATGACGCGGTCCGCATAGTCCGAGTGCTCCACGTGCTGAATGAACTTTCGCAGCGCGTCGGCCGTGTCTTGACGCCAGCGTTCCGAGGCCCAGGCCGCGACGCGCTTGTCTTTGGGAGCGTACTCAATGCCCGACAACACCTTTATGGTCCCGTCAGGGGCGGCTACTTGTACGAGGTCATCCGGATTGGCGTCCGCCCACCAGGGTGGCGTGCCCAGATACACGCGGGGAAAGAACAGAGCCTTCGGGTCGTTCGACAGAAGCAGATGCGCGCGTTCGTCCAGATTGGCGTAATCAAATTCGCCGGACCCTTTCCAGCAGAGCGGCGCGAGTTCGTAGGTCGAATCCGTTGGCGTCGCGGAGAACGAATACAGATGGACCCCGGCGTCTCCCATGGTCTTGAAGTTGTGGGCGATTGGGGTGTAGGTCATGTAACTCATTGCGGACTGGGGCTTGCCGTTGATGAACAGGGTAGCCGCGCCGTGAAAGTCTTTCACGGCCACAACGGGCGGCACGGGCTGCGCGCCAAGCAAGTGCAAGGTCAGCGTCAGTATCGCCACCATCTATATACCCTCCGTGATGTCATGCGCTGAAGTTTGCGCGCCTTGCGTGTCGTGGCACGTTCAATCTCGATCGCGAACGCGAGTGTAGCACGGGCCTGGTTGCCCACGGCAATCGCCGTTGACAACCGCGGGCAATGTGCATAGTATCGCGAAAGTCTTTCTCGTCCGGGAGAGGATAGCAAGCATGAAAGCAAGAGCAGTCTATTTTCCGGATCGGCTTCGCGTCGAGTTTGGCGATGTGACGGTTCCGGAACCTGGACCCAGCGACGTTGTTGTACAGACGAAGTATTCGTTCATCAGCAACGGCACCGAGGGTTCGTTCCTTCGGGGCGAGCGGATTAACGGCGAAACCGCGTATCGTCCCGGCGACGTCTGGCCTTTCCCCATCGCGCCCGGATACCAAAGCACGGGGATAGTCGAATCCGTCGGAAGCGCCGTGACGGATATCCATCCCGGTCAATGGGTTTTTGCCGCCCTTGGGCGTGTCGAGGGTATGTACGAGCCGTGGGGCGGGCACATTTCGCCCAAGGTAACGGACCGATCGCAGATCTGGGCGGTTCCCGAGAGCGTCTCCCCGGTCGCGGTGAGCGGCCTCGTTCTGGCGCAAGTCGGGTACAACAGCGGAACGCGTCCAGAGGTGAAGGCTGGCGATACGGCGTTGATTATTGGGGACGGGCTTGTAGGCCACTGGACCGCGCAGACACTGCATCAACGGGGAGCGAATGTGATTCTCGCTGGCAGACATGCGGATCGCCTTGCCTTGTTCCGCGACTCGCCGGGCCGGCGCTGCGTCAACGCCGCGACGGAGGATCTTGCTGCCGCGGTCCGGCGCTTGGCTCCGGAAGGCGTCCACATTCTCGTCGATACGGTTGGTTCCATTGCTACGATTCGCGAGTTGTTTCCGCTGTTGACGCACAACAGCCACATTGTTTCGACGGGATTTCACGGCGCCGACTGCTTGATGGATATTCAATTGCTGCGATTCAAAGAATGCACGTTGCACTCGCCGTCCGGCTGGGAGAAACGACGCATGGATGAAACGCTGGACTGGATCGCCGCCGGTCATCTCGAGGTGGAAT
Organism: Candidatus Hydrogenedentota bacterium; assembly: GCA_016215105.1. GTDB lineage: Bacteria > Hydrogenedentota > Hydrogenedentia > Hydrogenedentales > SLHB01 > JACRLJ01. Next base: position 11,709 of record JACRLJ010000019.1, on the reverse strand, counting down.
CGCTCATCACGCACCGGTTTCCCGTGGAGAAGGCCGCCGAGGCGTGGGAGCTCATTCTGGATAAGAGTGAGCCATCGCTCGGGGTTCTGTTAACCTGGGACTAGGAAACCTGTACTGCGCGGAAAGGTTGCAGAGAACGTATATGAAAGCGCTCCAAATAACGCGTCCCGGACATATCGAAATCATTGATGCGCCCGTGCCTGAACCGGCATCAGATCAGGTGTTGATACGAGTGCTGGCCGTTACGACGTGCCCTCACTGGGACATGCACATCTTCAACGGCGTGCCCATGTTTCCGGGTTTCGAGCTTACGTACCCGTACACGCTCGGCCAACCGGGACACGAGGCGTGCGGCGAGATTGCCGCGGTTGGTTCGGCGGTAACGGACCTGCGCGCGGGACAGCGCGTGTGTATGTGGCGTGACCAGGGCCATCACCGGCCCGGGTGTTACGCGGAGTTCGTGGTTGCGGATGCGGCGAACGTTATTGTGGTCCCTGAAGCGCTAGCCCCCGAGGCGTGCGCTTCGCTCGAATTGGCTATGTGTGTCAGCGCGCACGTGATGTACGCCGAGCGTCTCGACGCGATCGCCGGCAAACGCGTCGGCGTGTTCGGGTTGGGACCCGCGGGGCTCGTATGTGTTCAGTTGGCGCGCGCCGCCGGAGCGGAAGAAATCATCGGCTTTGATCCGCTTCCCGATCGGCGGACGTTGGCGGAAACTCTGGGCGCGGACAAGGCCTTCGACAGCGCGTCCGCAGAAGCCACGGGGTTTTCGTGGCGCGGCGCCCCGGGGGCGCTTCATACCGCGTTCGACTGCGTGGGCAAACCCGACGTGGTGCATCACGCCATGGACGTCACGTCCCATCTGGTGGTGTTATTCGCGGTACAACGTGAGCCCTATGTTTTTTCGCCGCATCACTGGGCGGGCCTTACCGTTGCTGGAACCCAACCGCATACACGTCAGGCGGCCGAGTATGCGTTGGCGCGCCTCAAGACGGGGTCTCTCGATCTGCGCTGTCTGGTTACCCATACCATGTCCCTGTCTGAGTATCCGCGGGCGGTGGAGCTGCTCACGAAAGGTCAGGCGCTGAAAGTAGCGTTTGTGGTGAATTTCGGGACTTGCCGGGACTGACTTCAAGCCCCAGACACCGGGGTCGTGAGTCATGCTGATAGCATCTCATCCTTGGTCGCGAAGGCCGCGAAAGGCGGGGACAGACACGCTTTTCAAACTGCCGAAAAGCGAGTTAGTCCCCGGTTTTCGCTCGATTGCGGTGTTCAGTTAAGTTGCTTCAGCTCTGAATCAATACACTAGAAGAGGAGAATTCGGGAAGATTCGCTGCTCGCTGAGTTCGCCGAAATCGGCGCCCATCGGCAACGATTCTCTTACCGGCGCTCGTTTTCGCGCGGCTGTGGCAGGGCGCCACGGATACGTCCCACGTGAAATGCGATCTCGAAGTCCTTCAACGCTGCGCGCAACTGGACAGGGCCGCCGTGGAAGAACTCGCGGGTGGCTCCCAACACACATTTCCCGGTTTCCTCTGGCGGTAAGAGCGCAACAAGTTCGCGAGCTTCATCGAGCATGTCGTGCCACTTTCGCGAAAGATCGGCCGCGTCTGGCGCGGGCCCTGCGAACGCCAAAGCTGCGATTTCCGCGCTGGAGTACCGGGCCGATCTGGCTGCCTGCTCGAGGATGGCGGCGGGGCTGAACCCCGGATCCTTTCCTGATGCGGCCCACGCGAGGTATCCGAGTTGCTGTATACGATCGTGACAGTGGATAACGTCTACCCAGTCCCGTGCTTCGAGGCGTCCCACCAAGGCCAGCACCTTATTCGTTGCGAGGTCGAAAGGATGGAGGGCCAGTCCGAAGTCCTCGTGCTCGACGAGCGGAAAGTAGCGGAATGCGCTGTCGGCGGCCCACTGCATTACGACGCTCTCGCCGGCGTGGCTTACGAGCGCTTCGACGTACCCCTCGCGCTCGCGCTCGACGTGGAGCCGGTAGCCGGCCTCTTCCAGCAGCTTACGGTCTGCCTGCCAGCAGACATGCACGGCCTCAGCGGAATCGTGAAACAAGTCAATGTCACGGGAGATGCGCGCGGCGCCGGTGGCGGCGTTCAGGGCCGTTCCGCCCGCCACATAGCTTTCACCGCTTTCACGCCGCTGCCGGGCAATTAGCCGGCAGACGGTTCGCTGGAATTCTGTAAGAGCCATTGTCGTACCGCCGCGGCTTTCCGAAACGCGATTGCGTCTCCATGGCGCGTGATGGTGTCGAGGACGCGGCACGCCTCGCCGGGGGTCTGCGGATAGTAGTCCTCCCGCAAGAACCACAAGCATCGCGACCGGTACTCATCTACCAGTGCGTTGGCCTCCTTCATCACCGATTCCAAGTCCCTATCCATACACCTGGAGTCTAGCAGCAGTTCAGTCTGCGTCACAAGTAGGTTGGGCATCTAGGAACTCGGCCAGAAAGCATCTGTAAGTTGTCTAACACCAGCGCTTCCTTGTGTAGTGTCATGGTATAAGGAGGCTTTCTGGCCGCGCCTCCAGCCGCTTTTTTGAAAATCCGGGGCTGAATCTGCTAAATTACTGAGTTTCTCGCCAAGCAAGTGAGAGTGCGCCAAAAGGGAATCGGAGAATTGAATCGTGCCGACCTATACGTACGAGTGCAAGAAGTGTACCAGTAGTTTTGAATTGTTCCATTCGATGAGCGCCACCCCACGGGTGAAGTGCGTCGATTGTGGCGGGCCGTGCCGCCGGCTGATCGGCCGGGGCGCCGGGCTTATCTTTAAGGGGTCCGGGTTTTACGAAACGGACTACAAGAAGAAGTCCGGCGTGGCGGATAGCGGGAACGGCGGCGGAAAGACCGACTCCAAGGCGGAGGCGAAGTCTGAATCGAGTCCGGAGACCAAGAGCGAATCCAAGCCAGAGACCAAGAGCGAGTCGAAATCCGAGACGAAGTCGGAATCTCGATCGGGGACGAAGAGTTCGGAGAAGGCCTCGAAGTCCGCGAGAAAATAGGTTCAAGCACACCAGTTTTTCGGACAATGACGCCTATGGCGTGTGTCCAGGATTCCACAGGGCGTGCCTGGCGAAGTCCAGGCAAGGCATCCCACTCCAACTGCGCATACATCGTGAATCAGTATCGGATGCGCCGGCAAAGGACGGGAGGAGTGTTTCTCAATGAATACGGCCCAAATCAAGGAACTGAACGATAAGCATGTAATCAATACGTACGGCGCCCGGAAACTGGCGCTGGTCCGTGGGGAAGGCGTGACGTTGTGGGACGCCGACGGCAAGGAATACCTCGACTTCTTCGCAGGGATCGCGGTGACGAACCTGGGGCATTGTCATCCTAAGGTGACGGAGGCGATCCGCAAGCAGGCGGGAACGCTGGTCCACGTCTCGAATTTGTATTACATCGAGCCGCAAGTCGAACTTGCGGCCCTGCTCGCGAAGCACACCTTTGCGCCCCGGTGGTTCTTCTGTAATTGCGGCGCGACGGCCAACGAGGCCGCGATCAAGATCGCGCGGCGCTATTGGGTTCAGAAGGGGACGCCCAAGCCCGAGCTTGTGGCAATGAACCAGTCCTTTCACGGCCGCACGATTGCGGCAATCACCGCCACCGGCCAGCCCAAGTACCAAGAAGGCTTCGAGCCTCTCCTGCCCGGTATTCATCATGTCCCCTTTGACGACATCGGCGCGCTTGCCGGCGCCATAACGCCGCAGGTAGGCGCGGTGATGCTCGAGCCTATTCAGGGCGAGGGCGGCGTGCGGATTCCGTCGGAGGGGTACTTGAAAGCGGTCCGGGCTCTGTGTACCGAGCGCAATGTGCTTCTGATATTTGACGAAGTGCAGACCGGGATGGGCCGGACCGGGAAGTTCATGGCGCACGAGCTCGATGGCATCACGCCGGACATTGTAACCCTGGCCAAGGGCTTGGCGAACGGCGTACCGATGGGTGCGCTCGGCTGTACGGAGGATGTGGCGTCGGGATTCAGCGTAGGTTCACACGCCTGTACCTTTGGCGGCAATCCCCTCAGCAGCGCGGCCGCGGTCGCAACCCTCAACGTACTGTTGGCGCCGGGATTTCTTGAAAACGTGGTCAAGACCGGCGCCTATCTTATGTCCGGCCTGCAAGGCCTTGCCAAGAACCATTCCGTCATCACCGAAGTCCGGGGCAAAGGACTGATGTTCGGCGTCGAAATGAAGGAGCCCGTGGCGCCCGTAATTGGCAAGATGCTCGATCGGGGCATCATTTGCGGCCCGGCGGGTCCGAATGTACTCCGTTTCCTTCCCCCTCTCGTTATTACTACAGCGCACGTGGATCGCGCGATCTCCACACTGGACGACATTTTGGGAGGGCGGTGATGTTGCACGATTTTGTATCGCTCGCCGATCTGACCACCGACGAGATTCTCGGCCTGCTTGAGCAAGCCGACGACATGAAACGGATGCGGCGCGGAGGGAAGACGTATCGTCCGCTCGAGGGCGAGACCTTGGCCATGATTTTCGACAAGCCGAGCCTGCGGACCCGGGTGACATTCGAGACGGGTATCTTTCAATTGGGCGGGCATGGCGTCGTGATGCAATCCGAGAAGGCCCGGTTGGGTGAGCGGGAATCGGTGCCGGACGTGGCGCGGAATCTCGATCGCTGGGTGGATGGTATCATGGTGCGGACGTTCAGCCACGAAGCCGTCCGGGAGTTGGCCGATTACGCCGATGCGCCGGTGATCAACGCTTTGACAGATAAGGAGCATCCATGCCAGGTGCTGGCCGACGCGCAGGCGTTGCGGGAACACCGGGGCGATTTCGCCAACATTAAGCTGGCATTCGTGGGTGACGGCAACAACGTGTGCGCATCGTGGTTTCACTTTGCCGCGCGGATTCCGATCAACGTGTCGCTGGTGTGCCCGCAGGGATACGAAATTGACGCGGAGACGCTGAAGTTCGCGAAGGCCAATGCCAAGGGCGTGGTGACGGTCACGAACGACATCGAGGAAGGCTTGCGCGGCGCCGACGCGGTGTACACCGACGTATGGGCCAGCATGGGGCAAGAAGAAGAAACGGCGGCGCGCGCGCGAGTGTTCGCGCCGTATCAGGTTAACTCGAAGTTGATGGCGATGGCGAAGCCTGACGCATTGTTCATGCACTGCTTGCCGGCCCACCGGGGATCGGAAGTCACGGATGACGTGATGGACGCGCCGAATTCGATAGTATTTGATGAAGCGGAAAACCGGCTGCACGTTCAAAAGGCGGTTATGGTTGCGTTGATGAGCCGCAGCAAGGACGGACTGAGTCCCAAGCAACGGGCGCGGCGAGGATAAAGTCTCAAAAAGGATGAACCGAGAATGAGCAAGATAAAGAAGATCGTGTTGGCGTACTCCGGGGGCTTGGACACTTCTTTGCGCGGGACTTTGTGTTCCCGGCGATGCGCGCCAACGCGATGTACGAAGGGACCTACTTGCTTGGCACGAGCGTAGCGCGTCCGTTGATCGCCAAGGCGCAAATCGGCGTATTGCGCAAGGAAAATGCGGACGCGGTGTCCCACGGCGCGACGGGCAAGGGCAACGACCAGGTCCGATTCGAGTTGACCTATTTTGCGCTCGAACCCAACGTGCGGATCATCGCGCCCTGGCGCGAGTGGGACCTGAACAGCCGCAGCGCGCTCATAGACTATGCGAAGCGGAACGGTATCCCCGTGCCGGTGACGACCGAAAAACCCTATTCGAGCGACCGCAACCTGCTTCACATATCGTTCGAAGGCGGCATTCTCGAGGATCCCTGGGCCGAGCCGCCCGAAGATATGTTCATTTTGTCGGTGGATCCCCGGAAGGCCCCGGAAAACCCGTCCTACGTCGAAATCGACTTCGAAGAAGGAACGCCCGTCGCCGTGGACGGCGAGCGGCTTTCGCCGGCGAACCTGATGATGCGGCTCAATGAATTGGGCGGCTCAAACGGCGTAGGCCGCGTGGACATGGTCGAGAACCGTTTTGTGGGCATGAAGTCGCGCGGGGTGTACGAGACTCCCGGCGGCACGATCCTCTACAAGGCTCATCGCGCGGTCGAATCCATCACCATGGACCGTGAAGTGATGTTGATGCGGGATCAGATGTCCCCCAAAATCGCGCAATTGATCTACAACGGCTTCTGGTACTCGCCGGAGATGGAATTGATGATGGACCTGGTCAAGAAGACCCAGGAGAACGTCACTGGAACCGCGCGGGTGCGCTTGTACAAAGGGAACTGCGACGTAGTCGGGCGCAAGGCGCCGAAGACTTTGTACGATTCGAAGATTACGACGTTTGAAGAGGACCAAGGCGCGTACCAGCAGGCCGACGCGGCGGCGTTCATCAAATTGAACGCGTTGCGGTTGCGCGTGCGGAAGAACGCGGGCCTGTTCGACCTGTAGATCAGCGATGCGCCACGCGCGTAAGGATTGCGGATGAAAAAACTGTGGGGCGGCCGGTTTGAAGGCGCTACGGACAAACTCGTTGAGAGCTTCAGCGAGTCGGTCTCGTTTGACGCGCGCCTGGCCCCTTGGGATATCCGCGGCAGCATAGCGCACGCGCGCATGCTGGGCGCGCAGGGAATCATTCGCGCCGCGGACGCCAAAAAGATCATCGCGGGGCTGAAGGTCATCGCCAAGGAAATCGAGGACGGCACGTTCGTCTTCGATCCCGCGCTAGAAGACGTTCACATGAACATCGAGTCGGCGTTAACCGAACGGATCGGGGACGCGGGCAAGCGCTTGCACACGGGCCGAAGCCGGAATGACCAGGTCGCCCTGGATGTCCGGCTCTGGACGCGGGATCAGGTGGACGCCGTTGGCGATGAACTTCGGGACTTGCAGCGCGCGCTGGCGGACTTCGCCGAGGCGCACATGGATGTCATCTTGCCGGGGATGACCCACCTGCAACACGCACAGCCGGTACTCCTGGCGCACCACTACCTTGCCTATTTCGAGATGTTTGGGCGGGACCGCGAGCGATTTGCCGAGTTGCGGAAACGCGTGAACGTGCTTCCGCTCGGTTCCGCGGCGCTGGCCGGCACGACATACCCCATAGATCGGGATCAGGTGGCCAAAGAACTTGGGTTTGATGCTGTCTCGCGCAACAGTATGGACGCGGTATCCGATCGCGACTACCTGATTGAGTTCTGCTCCGCCGCTTCGATAGCCATGATGCATCTGTCACGGTTGAGCGAAGAACTGGTGCTGTGGTCGTCATCGGCGTTTGGCTACGTCGAGATTGGCGACGCATTCACGACCGGTTCGAGCATCATGCCGCAAAAGAAGAATCCCGACGTGGCCGAACTTGTGCGCGGCAAAGTGGGCCGGGTGTACGGCGACTTGACGGCGTTGCTGACCCTGATGAAGGGTCTTCCGCTGACGTACAATCGGGATATGCAGGAAGACAAGGAGCCGGTTTTCGACGCGGCGGACACCTTGCGCGTGTGCCTGCGCGTAGTCGCGCGCATGATACCGTCCATCCGGGTGAACCGGAAGCGGATGGCGGCGGCGGCCAGCGAGGGATTTCTCGAGGCGACGGACGTGGCCGATTACCTCGTGGGGAAGGGCCTGCCGTTTCGCGAGGCGCACGAGATCACGGGGAAGCTTGTGTTGTATTGCGCGAAGAATCAGAGACGCCTTCCGGAACTTTCGCTCGATGAGTTTCGCTCGTTTTCGGGGTTGTTCGGCTCCGATCTCCGTGCGCAGCTCACGCCTCAGTCGATTGTCTCGCGCCGGAACACCTTTGGTGGCACCGCGCCGTCACGCGTGCGTCACGCGCTGCGGCAAGCCCGGCGCGCGCTCAAGTGAGGCGATCTCGATCCCGCGTTTTCCGCTTGGCGTGGAATATTCGGGTGGATTGGCCGGTTGAATGTGTTATCATGCCTAAGATCCAAGCGATCCCGATATGGTAAACGGCAAGAATAAAATACTGATTGTGGATGACGAGGCGGTCATCCGCGAACTCATGACCGATATCCTCACTGACGAGGGGTATGCGGTGGAGTCTGTCGCGAGCCCGATCCGCGCGTTAGACGTCCTGCGCGATCATCCCGAGTACGTTCTCCTATTCACCGACATCATGATGCCCGACATGGACGGCATCCAACTCATTCGCGAAGCCCGCAAAATACGTCCGACACTGATTCCCATTGTCATGACCGGTTTTGCCACTTTAGAGACAGCGCGCGCCGCTGTCAAAGAAGGCGCGTACGATTACGTGCTCAAACCGTTTAGCCTGGGCGAAATCAAGCTGGCGGTGTCGAATGCGCTGGAGCGGTATAACCTCGCGAACGAAAACGCCCGCCTGCTCGAGTTGACGGAACTGTTCAACATCAGCGAGAACATTGCCGCGATCCGCGACGAGAGCCTGCTGCTCAATTTCGTGCTGAAAGCGGCTCTGGATCGTGTCAGCGCCGAGCGCGGTTCGCTCATGATCACCACACCGGATGGCAAGACTCTCGAAGTGGCCACCAGTATCGGTGTGCCTGACGCAGCGGCGAAAACCACCGTGCAAGTGGGATCGGGCATTTCCGGCTGGGTGGCGCAAAACGCCAAGCCATTATTGGTAGGCGATATTCAGGAAACGCCTGACTTGGTCGAAATCAGCCGGCGTCTGCGTGACCCGTCGTTTATTTCGGTGCCGTTGGAGCGGAAAGCGCACGGTGAGAGCGCGCCCAGCGGACTGAGTGACGGACAGCGCGTCATCGCCGTGATGAACGTCACGCAAAAGAAGGGCGGCGGCCAATTCACGGAGAGCGATCTCAAGATTCTCAGCATCGTCGCGAATCACGCCTCGGTCGCGCTCGAGAATGTGCGCCTCATTCGAGATATCCAAGACGCGCACCTGACGACCCTCGAATCCATGGCGCTGCTCTTGGAAGCGAAAGATGCTTATACCCACGGTCACAGCCAGCGGGTCAGCGACTATTCCGTGATGGCGGCGAAGCGTCTCGGCATGAACGAGCAAGACGTGGAGACACTGCGTCTGGGCGCCGCATTGCACGATATTGGAAAGATCGGCGTCAAGGACTCGATACTGAACAAGACCGAAAAGCTCACTCAGGAAGAGTGGGAGTTGATCAAGCAGCACCCGGTGATTGGCTACGATGTGCTGGCGCCGGTGCGCTTTCTTACGCGGGAACATCTCGAACTGGTGCGGTCGCACCACGAACGGCTCGACGGTTCCGGGTATCCGGACGGCCTCAAGGCCGAAGACCAGTCGCTCAAGGTGCGGATCATCGCCGTGGCCGACTCCTACGACGCCATGACGTCGAGCCGGGCCTACCGGAGACAGCTCTCGCTGGACTATGTGGCCAGCGAAATCAAACGGTGCGCGGAGAAGCAATTCGATCCGAAGGTCGCCGAACTCTTCATCAAACTGATGCAGGACGGTGAAATCGGGCATCACACGCCGTAGTTCATCTCGACCGGAAGAATCCCTTCATGACGCGGGGTCCCACACCGCGGCTTCAATGTACCGCTCCTTATTGGGGTCGTCGCAAATATAGTAAACGCACACGACCTTTCCGTCGGGCCGCTGAATTGCCCGCGGATAGCCGATATCCCGTCCTCCCGCATTGCCGCGCAAAGTGATTGCTTCGCCCCACGTCTTTCCTCCGTCCGTGCTGAGGCGCGCGCAAATGGCGAACGGCGCGGCGCGGTACCCGTAGATCAGGCACAAGCGCCCGTCGCGGAGTTTGAGCAGCGCGGGCGGATTGCCCTCGCCCGTGCTCGGGACGGGGCGATTGACAAAGGTCCACGACACGCCGTTGTCATCGGACCGGTATTCTTCGATCCAACTGGGGTCGCCGTCCCGGCGGCGGATGGTCGTCAGAAGGCTGGTTTCCGACACACGGACGGAAGAAGGCATGATCGAATAGCCTTCCGGCTCCGGCCCGATGAACGACAGCATCTTCCAGGTCTTCGCGCCGTCGGTGGTCCGGGCGCATAGCACGCGGCCTTCCTTGCCGTTCGATTTTGAGGCCGTCAAGAATACGGTACAGTCGTGCGGACCATCGACGACATAGTCCGTGCGCGCGGCGATGCCTTTCTGGCCAAACAGCGGTACCTTGAAGGGTCCTTTCCAGTCTTTGCCGCGATCATACGAGTAGTACAGGCGGGACGTACCCTCGTTCAGGTCCGACATGCGCAACGTCATCGCGAAATCGGGGTGGGTGAAGCTGACGCCGCCCGGACAATCAACGGCATCTGGTTCGGTGGCGTTCGGCGCTACCGTGCCGTGAATTACGCCTTTCCTCGGAGCCAGAATGTGTTTGGCGTTTGGATGTTCGATTGACCAGGTCTTGCCGCCGTCGAGGCTGCGGGCCAAGACGGGTTCCTCCGGCTTCTCGCGGTCGATGGCGTGCTTCTCCGGTCCAAGGTCCTTGAAGTACCCGACACTGAACCCGACGAGCAGTTCGTCGCCCCAGGCCCACATTCCGTGGTTGGCCGGCCAACCGCCAAAGCGCCCCGGTTCTTTGTAGACAATCACGTGTTCCACAACCGGCGCCTCCTGCGCGCCAAGAGCTGCTGCCGCCATGATCCACAATACGCCCGTTACCATTGTCTAACTGCGTCCACGTTTTGCCGATTCGATGGTGTTCTTCATCAACATAGTGATGGTCATAGGGCCGACGCCGCCGGGAACCGGCGTGATGGCGGCGGCCTTCCGGCTGACGGTCTCGAACGCGACATCACCGACGAGCCGGTAGCCCCTCGGCGCGGATGCGTCTTCGACCCGGTTGACCCCAACGTCGATCACGACGGCGCCTTCGCGCACCATATCGGCGGTGATGAACTCGCGCTGGCCAATCGCGGCGATGAGTATGTCCGCTTGCCGGGTGAGTGATGGAAGGTCGGCGCTGCGCGAATGACAGACGGTGACCGTAGCGTTGGCGCCGGGGGCTTTTTGCATCAGGATTGCGGCGACGGGCTTTCCCACGATGTTCGAGCGTCCAACGACGACCACATGTTTTCCCGCGGGGTCAAAGCCCGAGCGCACCAGCAACTGCTGGCATCCGTGCGGAGTGCAGGGAAGGAATCCGGGTTCGCCAATCAGCATGCGGCCCACGCTGACCGGATGGAACCCGTCCACGTCTTTGTCCGGACTGATCGCGTTGATCACGCTGTTCTCGTTGATGTGTTTGGGAAGGGGCAATTGAACTAGGATGCCGTCCACCGCACTGTCTGCGTTCAGCCGAGCGATGAGGGCCAGCAGGTCGGCTTCGGAGGTGTCCGCGGGCAGCGAGTGGTCGAACGACGCGATGCCGAGATCCGCGCACGCTTTCTTCTTGGCGCGGACGTAGCTTTCGCTGGCCGGATCGTTGCCCACTAGAACGACTGCGAGCCCGGGTATGACACCCTGCTCAGACAGCGCCTCGACCTCTCCCTTCAACTCGGCCCGTATCTCTTCCGCAATCTTCTTTCCGTCAATGATTTTTGCCTTCATAGCGCCCATCCCGTCCGATTCCTTCCATTTTCCAATAAGCCTGCACGGATGATAGACGACGGACGGAGGGTGGTCAAGACGGCCGGTGCAAATCGGACAGGTCGGAAAGGTCGGACAGGAGCGAGGCAGGGTTCGTCCCGAAAATGGGCGCCGGTCTCTTGAGAGACTTTCGCGGGTCTACAGGGACGGGGTGGCGCGCTTGGGGCGGGCGAGCTTTGCGTTGGGAAGCGCAAACAGCTTATCGACCCGCTCTTTGAGT
>JACRLJ010000018.1:24657-25478 GCA_016215105.1 Candidatus Hydrogenedentota bacterium | reverse complement strand
CGTGGTGGACGCGAAATGGACTCTCACAACGCTTCAGACTCGTCCTAGTGGCGCATGAAGCGTACTTGTGAAAAAAACACGCGCCGATAACGGACGCTGGAAAAGAGCCGGGTTTTTCAACGGCTCCTCTGTCCCTTTTTTGATTACGGATGCCGCTCGATCCGGAGGTCGCGGGTGACGGATTCTTCACCCTCGATTCTTATGGTGTCGGCTGCGACTCGGTAGCCGGCTGTGTCGTTCGAGGCAGGTCCGGATGGTATTGCGCGAACGGTGTAGTCTCCTGGCGCCAGGCCTTCGAGCCGGTAGGCGCCATCCTCCACGTTGGCCTGCGCCACACAGTCCTTTCCGAACAACTCCGATGGGGTGACGCCGGGACCGTCGGGAAGGGTCACATTACCGGGCATCGCGACAACCATAGCATGTTCACCGGCGAGCAATCCTGAAACGGCGCCGGAAACGGAGCCGGCGCCAGGGAAGTCCACGTTTCTAACTGTATCTGCCGCGCCGACGGTGATTCTGACTTCCTGCCTCAAGCGGGTTTGGCCGGGTGCTGAAACCGTGGCCTCAAGCGTGACCTCGCCCGCGGGCATTGGCTCAGTCTCATACGCGCCGAACTTGTCCACGGAGACGCTATTCCAGTTCTCCCTAGTCTCTCCATCCTCGCGATAGAGCCGAACCCACCCTGGTCCTGCTGCTTCTCCACGAATGGTTATCATGCCCTTTATTCTGGCGTACGCTTGAGCGAACGTGAAGTCGGCGCGCGTTACGGCGCCTTCTTCGACTACGACGGATTGTGTCAAGAAGTGACTGCCACGGCTTTT
>JACRLJ010000018.1:0-24633 GCA_016215105.1 Candidatus Hydrogenedentota bacterium | reverse complement strand
CACGGCTTTTCGGGTCTGGGTTTGGCGGGTAGGCGGCCACTGTCATCGCGCCGGGCGTAATATTGTCCACGCGGAAGTGGCCGGTGGCGTCCGTTTTCAAGTTAGTGCTGTCCCGCCGGCCTGGACCGGCCCCGCCATCGATTCGGCAACTGATGCCCACATTCGCCAGAGGCGCGCCGGTCGAGGTCGCAGTACCTTCGATGCTGCCGCCGTGGGTGAGCTTGATGGTGACAGGAGCGGACTTTCCGGGTGAAACCGTCACGTCCGTCCAGCTTATTGCATAGGCGGGGTGTTCTACGCAGATGCGTTGCGGGCCAAATTCAAAGGTGTCCAAACGGAAGGCGCCGTCGTGATCAGTGGCACAATTGGCAGACTGGCCCGCAACGAAATCGTCCAGCAGTTCATTCGGGTATACCTTCGCGCCTGCCACCGGGTTGCCATCGGGATCCACAACAGTTCCCTCGACGATGGCTCCAGGTTTCAGTTTCACGACGACCTGCGCAAACTTGTCGCGAACTTGGTCCGCGGTCACGGTCACGATCTGCGTCACGTATCGCGGAGCCCGAATCTTCAATACCAGGGTTGGACCCTGAACCGGACTGACGGTGAAATGGCCTTGCGAATCCTTCACCGGACCCAAGGAGCCTCCCCCAACCGATTCGTAGTGAAACTCGGTAATAGGCGCGCCCGAGTTTGCGTCGACGACCTGCCCCTTGACACCCCAGTCGCTTCGGTGTCGTTCTTCTTCGGCCTCCTTTTGGCGCCGTTTCTCTTCTGGGCTCGCCTGCTGCGTGTGGAAGCGTATATAGGCTTCGTCGTCAAACTCGATACCTACGTCCTTCACCATTTGCCCTGGGGCAATCTCGACGACAGCGTCGGGCAGGCGTATGCCGCTGTAGATGTTAATATCGCCGCCGTGTGGTTGGACTTCGACGGCGAGTTCGTATTTATCGGCGGGAAGATCCCGAATCTCAAAAACGCCGCCTTTCATTACTGTGGCTGTTTGCCGCGCCCATGCTCCGGGCCATACGTTCAACAAATCGATATAGACATAGGCGTCAGGAATCGCGACGGGTTTTCCGGACTTTCCGACGACCTTCCCCGCGATCACCCCTGTACGTTCGAGGATATGGTCAACGCCATCGAGGCCATCGGCTGCGAGTGTCAATGGCCCCTTTTCCTGGCTTGATAGGCCCGGGAGGAAAGCGCGCACCTTGAGTTTTCCGGTGACGAACAGGCCTCCAATCGAATACTTGCCGTTCGCGTCCGCGCGTACTACTGCGTATTCCATATCACGGCCGATCTCGAAAACTTGGGCACACACGAACGCGCCGGCCACCGGATTTCCATCCCTGTCATGTACGCGGCCTCGGACCGCCGGGGGCGCGTCCACTCCGTTGATCAGCGTCAACTCCACTCCGGTCTGGTCAGAGCCTGCGTCTACTGTCAATCCTTTCCGACTTAGTTTCTCCGTGATACGATATCCGGGCAACTCCCGAACCGAGAGAGCGAGACGACCCGCGGCTACGCCTGAAAACCGGAAGTCACCGGTTGCGCTTGTCGTGGCTACGCGCGGAAACCTCCACGCCATCTTGACTTTAGCGCCTGGAATACCCTTTCCTGAGTCTCTTTCAATAACCCGTCCGGAAATTGTTGCCCCCGGCGTGACGGCCACGTCGAGTTTACTTTCTTCACCGTCGCGGACCTCGACGGACTGTTCGGGCTGCGAGGAGGCCAACGTGCTGTCATTCACATCGAGCACGTACTTGCCTGGACGGAGATTGGCGAATGAATAGGCGCCGTCGGCTGCTGCGACGGTCTCGAAGCGCTCCTCGTCGTTGCGCTCTGCGCCAATTAGCACTCGCACCCCCGAGGCAGGCTTGTTAGTCCCGGAGACCGTCACACGGCCGGAAAGCGTCCCACCGTGACCCAACGAAAACTTGGCCTGTTGTGTGAGCACGGTATCTCCGGTGTCCATTGCGGCAAATCCCTTGGCCACGACCAGGAAACGCCACCGATTGCCACGAGGAAGCAGGGTCGCAAAGGCGCCGTCGTTCTTGGTTTCGGCGACGGCCCGATGATACCAGCCCTGAATCACGTCCTCGGTAAGGCGGTTGGGGATCGTGTCGGTCGCCGAGGCGGCCAGGGGCTCTGCGCGCATAGCAACAACGCGCGCCCCAGGAATCGGTTTTCCACTCTGATCGAGAACAACGCCGCCAAACGCCTCGCCCGGCTGCAGAATAAGACGCTGACGAAGGTACGTGCCGACAAACACCCGGCTACGAGCAAGGTCTTGACCATCCTGCGCGCTTACGACGTAGTTTCCGTCGGGGATTCTGTCGAATTGGACCTCGCCAGCTTCGTTCGTGCGGACTTCACGATGAAACGCCTTGATTTCCGCCGCCTCTTCGGGCCTCAAAAGCAGATCGAGAGCGACAACGGCGCCGGGAACCGGCGTGGCGTCGGGCCGCATCACTTCGCACACGAATAGCGCCTGGCCATCGGGGGCCGCCGTTCCATCCTTTGACGCGGCGGCGCCGTTCGGGCTGCTCGTTGACGCTTGTCTTTTCAGCGGTCCCTCTGCGGCAGCCAACTTACCAGGCACGGGAGCCGAACTCACTGCGCTGTTTTCGGGCTTGGGCGCCGTTTCGACAGATGGCGCCGCAACCACGGCAGGTATTCGGGAGACGCGCAATTGATCGCGGAAAGCGAAGAGAAGGCCGGCGCCGATCGTAAGCGCCAGCAGCGCGGCCATCACGACTTTCGCGCTTGTTACCCAAGCGGCGCCAGCGCCCAAGGCGCTTGTCACAGCGGTCGGCGCGGTTGAAGGCGGCAGGGCGGCGAGAATGATGGCGCGCAGCTTCTCCGACGGCGATTGACGGCGGAGTTCGTCTTCCTTCTTCTGCGTTAGGGTTTCGCGGAGTTTTTCGCGGCCGAAGTCGAGGCGCATTTTCATGGCGCCTTCGCTGACGCCAAGAAACGCTGCCGCGCCCTTAATTGAGAAGCCTTCAACGTAGTAGAGCAGGATCGCCTCCCGTGTCCGAGGCGGCAGGTTGGCTACCTCGGCCCACAGTGACTGGCTCAACTCCGCTTTCGCGTAGAGTTCGGCCGGGGTTAGCGCATCGGGGTCAGCGCGATCTTCCAGAGTTTCCTCCGATTCAGTCACGGGCACGCGGCGCCGCTCGCGCAGCAGTTGGAGCGCCACGCGTCGGGCAATGGTGTGGAGCCATGGCCCGAATTTCGACGGGTCCGAGAGGGCTCCGAGTTTCTGGTAGGCGCGCAGGAACGCTTCCTGAACCACATCCTCACTATCGCTGTGGTTTCCCGTAACATTGAGCGCGACGGCGAATACCATGCCCTGATAGGCGCTGATGAGTTCCCCGTAGGCCTGATGGTCGCCGGTCAGCGAGCGCAGCACGTACTCCCGTTCGTTCAACGCCATGTCCGATTTCTCCCAAGGCGACTTAACCCCAGCGCCGAGGTCATACGTTTGACCTGGCTTCCCTAGAGATGGATCAAACGGCAGAAAGGTAAGAAATGATGTTCGTTGCTGTGATTATGCCACGGCGGGATGAACAATGGCAGGGCGCCGCCATTGGGCACGAAGGGGAGGGCGCAGTGGGCGCGGGCGGAGGATAGTTGTGGCGCGGATGTGCTACGCCCCGTTGGGGCTGACGAGTTTTGGGCGCGGGTACCGGGGGTTCCCTGCGGTCACCCCCGGCTACTCTTCGGACATCCCTCCGGGATTTAGATCATGGGCGGGGGCGGGACGGTAAGTCGTTGTGTGGCTCTTTCAGAGAATGTGCGGGGTCGGCAATGTACCCAGGAGAGGCCGGCAGCGTCGGAGTAGCGGTTTTGGCAAGACCGTGGGCTATGATATGTATCGACGTTAGCGAATAGAGCAACGAGACGCGAGGGTGGATGCGAGCGCGTGGGGGCGGGAGATAGACGGGTTGGCGTGTGGCTGTACGGTTTGACGGCGGAGGAGATTAGAATCGTGGAAGGCAGTGGGAACTGAGCACGCGCGCGCAGAATGAACAAGGACGAATGCAAAACGCCAGACAAAAGTGTAAGCTAGTACCATGAATCGAATCACGATCAATCCGAACCAGTGTGGCGGACGTCCGTGCATACGCGGGATGCGCATTCGCGTGAAGGACGTGCTGGACATGCTGGCCGAAGGCGCGACCCCAGCGGAAATCCTCGCGGATTTTCCCGACCTGGAGGCGGCGGACATTCAAGCCTGTATTGCTTACGCTGCCCGCTACCTGGACCACACCGTGTTGGTGAGCACCTAAGTCTTTGTGAAAATGGGGTACAGTCCCGTCTCCCCTCGGTCGCTTGGTACAGTCCCCCATTTTCCGTCGACGCCCAGTTGCCGCCTACCCTGGCCACGTGGCTGGGCGAACGCGGCCACGCCGCCGCCGCTGTGCGGGATGTCGGATTGCGCGACTCGGATGACGGAAGCATTTGGAACTTCGCAACTGCCGGTGAATGGACAGTCATTACCAAAGACGAGGACTTTGTCGAGCGCTGCCTCGGCAACCCGGCTGCGCCCGCCGTGGTTTGGCTCCGCGTCGGCAACTGCACCAACCGCGTTCTTTTCGCCTTGCTCGACCCCCTGCTGCCGGACATCTTGGATCGCATCAAGGCGGGTAACCGCGTCGTGGAAGTTCGACGCGAACGGCCTCAGCCGTGAAGCAGTGGAAGATTCTGAAGATATAGATTTCCATTCCCGCTGCGGGGGCAGAGAACAAGAGCAGCAGCGAAAACACTAGGCTTATGCGGCGTTCGTTTGACTTTGCAGGGCCTTTTCGGGCATAGTAATGGCGCAGTTTGACCAATCTGATTAGCTTCGGACGGTTCGGCCGGGGCTACGCGAGTTCTTCCTCCGCACATCGCAGGGCATCCCGTTGTTGACGCTTGTGTTGCGTCTGGCGTGGGGACTTGCCTGGACGTGGGGGAGCGGGCTGACGGATTGGACTTACACGGACGGACACAGACTAACACCGACCGGCACGGACTACCACTGATGATATGGACGGTGTGGACTGCGCGGTGTGGCGGCGGCGCTGAACGGCAAAACGAGAATAGGCAGATGAAGGGTTCGGATAGACAGTATTTGAAAAGCCTGGCGCATGGCCTGAAGCCTGCGGTGTATATCGGCAAGGGCGGGCTGACGGACGCGGTGGTTCGCGCGGCGGAGTCGTCGTTGAACGCGCATGAGCTGTTGAAAGTGAAGTTCAACGGTCTGAAGGACGAGAAGCAGGAGATCGCCGAGGCCATTGCCGCACGGACGGAAAGCGCGCTGGTGGGTATCATCGGCAATATCGCTACGTTCTATCGTCCGAATCCGGATGAAGAGAAGCGGCAGATTGTGCTGCCGAAATCCTGAAGGGATCGGGGGCTCTTCTTTCTTTTTGCGTGAAAAGAAAGAAGCAAAGAAAAGCGGATTACAGAGCCGGCTGAGGCCGGGACTACTAACCAGAAATGCCGGCTGACGCCGGGGCTATTAACCTTGAAGATACGGAAACCCACGCACACATGATCGGCGCTAGCAGTCTTACCAAGCAGTATGGAAAGCAACTCCTGTTCAAAGACGTGAACATCAAGTTCACGCCGGGGAATTGCTATGGCCTTATCGGCGCGAACGGCTCCGGTAAGTCGACGTTTCTGAAGATACTTTCTGGCGAGATCGAGCCGACCTCGGGCAGTGTGGATATCATTCCCGGCACGCGGTTGTCGATGTTGCGGCAGGACCATTTCCAGTTCAACGAGTTTCCCGTGCTCGAGACGGTGATCATGGGCCACGAGAAACTCTACAAGGTCATGCAGGACAAAGAGGCGATCTACGCCAAGCCGGACTTTTCTGATGCGGACGGGGTGCGCGCGGCAGAACTGGAGGAAGAGTTTGGTCACATGAACGGCTACGAGGCGGAGGCCGAGGCGGCGAAACTTCTGCAAGGCTTGGGTATCGGCGAGGAACTGCATCAGACGCTGATCAAGGATCTGAGCGGCGGCGAACGCGTGCGGGTGTTGCTGGCGCAGGCGCTATTCGGCAATCCGGGCGTGCTGCTGCTTGACGAACCGACCAACCATCTCGATGTGGTTTCGATTTCGTGGCTCGAAGACTTCCTCTACAGTTTTGAGAATACTGTTATCGTCGTTTCACACGACCGCCATTTCCTCGATCGCGTTTGCACGCACATTGCCGATATCGATTTTGGGAAGGTGCAATTGTACACCGGCAACTACAGTTTCTGGTACGAGTCCAGCCAGCTCGCGTTGACGCAGCGGCGGGACCAGAACAAACGGACCGAAGACAAGATGAAGGAGTTGCAGGCGTTCATCGCGCGGTTCAGCGCCAACGCCTCGAAATCGCGTCAGGCCACCTCGCGCAAGAAACTCCTGGAAAAACTCACGCTCGACGATATCAAACCGTCGTCCCGCAAGTATCCGTACATCGCGTTCAAGATGGAACGCGAATCGGGACGCGATCTGCTCACTATTACGAACTTGGGCAAGTCGCTTAACGGCGTTCCGCTGTTCAGTGGTCTCAACATCACGTTGCGTAAGGGCGAGAAGGTGGCGTTTTTTGATCGCGATGGATTGACCGTGACCACGCTGTTTCAGATTCTCACCGGCGAGATCGAGCCAGACGAGGGCGAATACCGTTGGGGCGCTTCAACGTCGGTCGGGTATTTCCCAAAAGAGAACACGAAGTATTTCGATGTCGATCTGAACCTGGTGGATTGGCTTCGCCAGTACTCGACCGACAAAGACGAGCAGTTTGTGCGCGGATTTCTAGGGCGCATGCTGTTCACCGGTGACGAATCGCTGAAGATGGCCAACGTTATATCCGGTGGCGAGAAGGTTCGCTGCATGCTTTCGCGCATGATGCTGCTGAACGCGAACGTGTTGGTAATGAACGAGCCCACCAACCACCTCGACTTGGAGTCGATCACGTCGTTGAATGACGCGATGATCGAGTACAAGGGCACGCTGCTGTTCGCGTCGCACGACCATCAGTTTGTTCAGACCATCGCGGATCGAATTGTCGAGTTCATGCCGAATGGCGTCATTGACAAACTGTCCACCTACGACGACTACATCGCTTGCCAGGACGTCGAGTCGCTCCGCATGAACCTGAGCGACGCCGCCCTCGGCTTCGTTTAGGGGCTCGGGCGCTATTCGGGCCCTTTCTTCGCGCTGATACCGTCGTTCCTACGCGCCGTTCACACTTGAATCTCAGTCCCTACGGATTCAATCGTTTGTATCACAAACTCCTTCGGCTATAATTCCGTCCAAAATCCTGGGGCGAAGACGTGGAACCGCGAGGTCACGAACATGATTAGCCGGAGGAACTTCATTCAATACGGGTCGGCGGCGCTGGCGTCGGTGTTGACAGCTTCGCAGAGCGCCGCGAGACCAGTGCGCAAACCGGACGTGGTTTTCGTGTTGGCGGACGATCTGCGCGCTGACGGGTTCGCATCGCTCGGTAACGGGGTCGTCAAGACCCCTAATTTTGACGCCATCGTGAATCGCGGGCTCCGTTTTCACAAGGCGTACACGATGGGCTCGATGACCGGCGCCGTATGCCTGCCGAGTCGAACGATGCTCCTTACCGGACGCAGCTTGTTTCGCGCCACCGATACCGCTAGTGGCGCCGGCCGTGACACGTACACCTTTCCGCGCGCGATGAAGGCGGCGGGCTACGCGACGCTGCACGCGGGGAAGTTCGGGAACTCGCCGAAGAAGATTACCGACGAGTTTGATGAGACCAGCGATCCGGGCCAATCGACCGAGGTCGCAAACGCGGTCATCGGCTTCGTGCAACGGCGCCAGCAGAATGAGCCAGTGTTCATCTACATGGCCGGCCCAGACCCCCATGACCCGCAATTCGCGCCCGCCAGTTTCTACGCGCAATACCGTCCCGAAGACATACCGCTTCCGGCGGCGTTCGCGCCTTATCAACCGTTCGACAACGGCGAGATGGCGGTGCGGGATGAAATGACGCTGCCGTGGCCGAGGACGCCGGCGGATGTGCGCGGCAAACTTGCGCGCTATTACGCTTCGATTTCGTATTTGGACGCGGAGTTTGGGCGAGTCGTGCAGGCATTGAAAGACGCGGGACGTTACGACAACACGATCTTCGTCATTGCGGGCGACAATGGATTGAGCCTTGGCGAGCATGGTTTGCTGGGGAAGCAAAACCTCTACGAGTTTGGCGGCATGCACGTGCCACTGGTGTTCGCTGGTCCGGGCATTCCGCGAGGAGAAACGGACGCGCTTGCGTACTTGATGGACGTTTTTCCGACGGTGTGCGAGCTCAGCGGCGCAAGGATTCCGGGAGCGGTCGAAGGCTCGAGTCTTGTTCCGGTCATTCGCGGCGGAAGGCGCCGCGTTCGCGAATGGTTATACACCGCCTATTCCCATGGTCAGCGCGCGGTGACGGACGGCCGCTGGAAACTTATCCGTTATCCGCTTATCGACAAGACGCAGTTGTTCGACCTTCGCGCAGATTCGCACGAGGCAATAGACCTTTCGAGCCGCCCGGAGCAAGCGCGGCGGGTGAAAGCGATGCTGAAACAATTGGCGCGTCTGCAGCGCGAGTATGGCGATAGCGATCCGCTGACGGTCGCCGAGCCGCTACGGCCGGGATGGACCCCCGCCCATTTGACCGCAGACCAGATTCGATACCAGGCGGAAGAAACCGCGCGCTGCAAAGGGCTAGCCCGGTAATGGGCGTGGGCGTTAGCTGCCCAGTAGTCGAATGTGGCCGATGCTGCACGACACATCGACCGGTATGGGGCAGACGATGAGTTGAGTGTAACGCTCGTGGAATGCGCTATAGGGAACGTCAAGGGTACGCGCGGACAATCCGCCTGCGCCCGTGGGGTTTGGGGGCGCGAACGCGCGCCCTACGATGCGTCCCGAGTTGGAGAGGAACAACACCAGATACTTATCGTCGTGATCGGCCATGATTTCGAGAGACACGTTCGAGCGCGGTTCTCCAAGATCGACCGTTAGCGCTGTGAGCTTGCAGGGGTCGCCGGATGCGAGAATGATATTCTCTGTCGCATCCCATGGCGCGCCGGCGGCGCGTGGCGCGCTGATCGCAGAATACGGTACCGCAGGGATGGAGCCTACTACCAGGAATAGCCCGACACTTTGTTCTCCAAGCGCGCTGTACGGGGCGACGCGTATGAGGTCCACTGGGTCGTCCAAGTTGCGAGGGAATTGGAAGGCTGTGAGTGCCATCTGGCCGCGCAATTCCATGGTTAGATCGATGGTCTCCTTTTTCACGAGCTCGCCCTTCGAAAAGTACATGATCGAGTAGCTCTCACCACCGCCCAGGGAGGCGATTATCAATGGCGCCGGCAGGCTGGAAATCACAGAGACATCGATACCGACCCCGTACTCCGAATTGAAGGGAATGTTGGGTTGCGCCCGCCAGGATAGCGCCTCTTCCCGCGTCGCCATGGGGACATATTCTTCGACGTTATAGGTTCGCATGTTGTACTCGCGCACCAGATGATCGTATTGGCCGGTATTGAACTTGTAGATATCCTCGAGGCGCCACTCATCCCAAAGGGGTTTGCTCGTGACCCGGTGGAGATAGTTCCAGTACTCCGCTAGTGAGGGGTCCTCGATTACGTTCTGGCCGAAGATAGAATCCTGATAGCCTTCGGGCAACTCGCGAATGAAATGGCCGATGTACCAGTCCCGTTTCGCGGGCAGTCTCGACAGCAGGGGATCACCTAGCCCGAGCGTGTCGACGAAATGGATACTGGGACCCGTCGTAAACGGTTCGAGTCCCGCGTTGTGGCCGACCAGGATTGTCTTGCTTTCGCGGTTGTAGTCGATCGTTCTGTCGATACTGCGCCGATCTCCGGCGTTGGCGCGCAAGAAACGGAGTAGACCACGCTCGGCATAGTAGCAGCGGCGTTCATCCTGGATGAAATTCAGTCCGTCCTCGCCTGGCTCCGCCTTCTGGTTACTGAAGACATTGGGTCCGGTTCCGGCGAGCCCGAGCAGGATTGTGAGGGCGCCCAAGGGCAGGATTTGGCGCGTAACGGAGAGGTCCCATTGGGAAAGCAGTACGACTGACACCAGCAGCGGCGCCGCGAAGAAGCGTCCGCTCATGAAGTCACCGCCGATCTTCAGGATGTAAGCCAGGTACAGCGCGACGCCGATCATCACGGCGAGAAATTGGGGATTCCGCCAGTGGCGCGCGATCGTGATAGTCATGACGGCAAGAATGATGAAGAGCGTTAGCGGATCAAGCGAGAACGAGTTCAGGTAGTAACAGAATCCCTGCCACAGCAAGTCAGACGGGCGGACAGCCGTGCAGAATTTCGCGTAGGCGGTGTTGGGGAAAGGGAATCCGTAGTAAATGGTGGAAAATATCAGCCAAGACAGCAGCGGCAGAAAACCAACTGCGGCGCATACGAATTTGGAGGCAGTGGGACGACTCTGGAAGAAGGCGTAGAGCAGGGCCGGCGCCACGAGCAGTCCGGCGTCCATTCGGTTGACGGAGGCCAACGCCGCGAGAAAGCACAGACCAAACATGCGGCAGGCGCTGAACCTTTCCCCGGGGCCTTCGGCGGGGGCCAAATAGCGCGCCAGGAACAGTAGCAGGAGTAGATGCGTCAACGCATTCTCGAGACCCGACGTGGAGTACTCAACGTACGCCTTGGAAAAGGAGAGGATAGTGACGCCGAGCGCCGCGTTGGCATAGTTCCTGGCGTTGCGAAGCGCGAAGTGCGTCATGGCGGCGAGCGAGATCGCCATGCTCAAGAAGAGGGCAGTCAGCGGGATCTCGCCCGTGACCAAGCTCACCAGCGAGAGCGTCAACATCCACAATGGATTCGTGTAGGTCTGCACCCGCTCGGCCACATTCCAGCGGAGGCCGTATCCGTGAAGAAAATTGTCCACGGTCCGGAAGGTGATGTATGCGTCGTCATTAAGCCAACCGGTACGAACTAGAAGGATGGCGAAGAAGGACAGCAGAAACACTAGCACAATCAGGTCATACCCGGAGCGAGTTTCCGGGCACTTGCTGTCGGCGGAAATAGTCACTATTTCATCCCTCTAACAACGCCGCTGCGTCCGGCCTTCGCCTGCGGGCGTTCCCCGGGCGTAAGAGCATTGGCGGCCCCTGATTTGCATATAGCACTGGCGCACGAGAGGTGTCAAGCGGCGCGTCGAAAGTGACGTGAAATTCGTCGTCTGTCCCTGAATTAAACTAGGTCTTTGAACATTTGGATGGACCAGGGTTCGAAGCCTTGGCGTTCGTAGAAGCGGGCGATTCTTCGGGTGTCTTTGGTGGCGGAGTAGACGAGGGCCTTGGTAGCGCCTTGTTCTTTGGCGCGGGCAAGCACTTGTGTGAGCAGTTCCTTGCCTATTCCCAAATCCCGGTGGTCCGGGGCGACATAGATATCGTCAATTTCCACGAACGTCTGGCCTTCGGGCACTATTGCGAGGCCCGGTGTGGTTCGTATCGCGCCGGTGATGTATCCGACAATGCGGCCGTAGCGTTCGGCGACGAGGAAATAGGGTCCGATGGCTTCGCGGAGCGCCGATTCTTCGGCCGGTGTGAATCCGTAAGTGATGTCTTCGTTAGTCCATTCGGCCTGGAGCGCGCGCACCGCAGAGATATCTGACTCGGCGCATTCGCGTATGTGGACGTCTTTCAATCTTGGCGGTGTTTGGACGGCAGGGTCGGGAGCGGTTTGCTGCTCCGTCCACTGTCTGCCGCAGCGATCGCAGGTGTACGCGATTTCGGGAATGGGCCCGCCGTCGCGTGGCAACAACTCCATAACAATGGACAGCAGTCCCGCGGGTGGGGCGGAAGCAGACACCTCAGAGGAGCCGCAGGCCGGGCAGAGTGGCGTCCACGAGGCATCGTCGGGGAGGTCGACGGGATGTTCCAAGATACCGCGCGCGCGGTCAGCGTCGGCCTCAGGGACTTGGACGGCAATGCCTCCTCCGACGTTGGAACCGGCGCCGAAGTAGACGTCGGTCCATCCGCCGGATTGGACGTGGGCTTCGATCCCTTCGGATTCGAGTCTTCCCCGAATAATCTCGGCCTCGAAACACTGGGAACAGGTGGCGACTGTTACGAATTCGTCCGTCATGTGGTGGGCCTCCCCTGTCAGTATAGCACGGGTTTGCGCAGCGTCATTGGCGCTGAGCACCGGCGCGGGAGTCTAGCATTTGCGCGCAGGGTTGGTGTATTGTGAATTTGCCATGGCGATTGGCCCTTTTTCGCTTTCAGCCGAGGAAACACAAAGCGGGACACTTGGAGTAGCACGATGCGCAAGCTCACGGTTCTTCTTTCACTAACCCTCGCAGCCGGGGTGTACGCCATGGCCGAGCAATCGGCGCCCTCTCCCTCTCCTGCTGCTCCTGCTCCTGCTCCGGGCGCTGGCGTTGCGGCGCAGACTGTTATCACGGATTTGGAGGCCCTTCAGAAGCGCAATGCAGCGTCTCCGGATGAACCCATCTACGAATACGATATTGAAAGCCGCGTCAATGCGGACCCCAAGACGGCCACCTTGCGCCAACAGGTCTCCGCGTTTGAACTGAAATACACGATGGCTCAGGACAAGTACGCTGACGGGTCGCCGTTGTTGCGCAAGGCGCAGGACGAATTGGAAGCGGTCAAGAAACATCTTGTGGAGGCGCAGCGCGGGGTACGCGAGCAGATCGTGACCAGCACGCTCGCGCGCGCCCGTGAGAATTCCGCGCTGGCGGGAAAAGAAGGCGTGCAGGCCTACGCGGTCGAGGATATGGTTTCGGCCGATCCGCGCGTTGCGGAGATCCAGGCGCAGATTGCGCCGGTCGAGACCAAATATCAGCAGATGAAGGCGACCTACGTCGAAGGGGCTCCGCAGCTCAAAGTGTTGCAGCAGAAACTCGACGTGTTGACCAAGAGGCTTGACCAGGTGAAAGAGACGGTGCGCAAGGAAGTGCTTGCGAATCCGCGCGCCGCGCAGGGATCGGGCGGCGGTGTGGGCGCGGTGGACGGGGGCGCGGCCTTGCCCGCTGCGGCGCCCGCGGCGGCGCCGGCGCAGCCTAGGGAAGAAGCGGCGCTGAATATGCCCCTAACGCTTGACCTTCGCGCCGCTCACCTTCAGGACATTACCGATCAACTCGGCCAGTCCCTGGGGATTTCGTTTGTGATAGACAGCCGCGTGGTGGCTCCGAAGGGGGCTGCGGCGAAGACGCAGGACAAGGACGCAAAGGGCGGCTCCGACGGCATCGTGACCGACGGGATGGCGCCGGCGGTCAACGTAAACGGGAAGCCGTTGCGGGAAGCGCTTCGCAGTATCCTGGATCCGCTGGGGTTGGATTTTACGGTGCAGCCGGGGTTCATTTGGATATCGACGCCGAGTCATGTCCATCACGAGACGTTCGAGATTCTCGAGACGCGCCAGTATGCGCTAGACGCGAAGGTAAACCCCGCGGCGCTCAACGCCAATTCTGATTTGGCCGCGCCGCCATCGGGCGCGCTGGACTTGGTGGACGTGTTGCGCAAGGCAATCCCGGACGTGGTTTCGCGTGAAAGCGGCGAAACGGTATCGCGCATGGATTACGACGCCGCGGGGCGCCGTTTGACCGTTCATACTACGCCCGCCAATCACCGCAAGGTTCAGTCCCTGCTTGAGGCGTTGAACGTGATTTCATCCGTCAAGAGCACGGTGAATTGAACCCGAATTTGGGCTGAAGGCTCTTCCGGTTCGCAGTGACGGAGAATGGGGTACGGTGATGAAGAGTTGGCGGTTCCACGAATTCGGCAGTCTGGACAATTTGCGTCTTGAAGACATTCCCGTGCCCGAGCCTCAACACAACGAGGCGCTGATTCGGCTCGAGTTCGCGGCCCTCAACCCGGCTGATGCGTATCTGATACGCGGAAAGTACCCTCGCGCCGGAACACCGCCGTTCGCCGTGGGGCGGGACGGGTGTGGGGTGATTGAGCGCTGTCCGGAGGGACGCTTCAAGCCGGGCGACCGCGTGGTGATCCTGCGCAGCGACATAGGCGTGACGCGCGAGGGAACGTTGGCGGAGTACGTCTGCGTTCCCGAGGACTCCTTGGCGCCGCTGCCACACGGGTGGTCGCCGGAGGAGGGCGCTGCGGGGCCCTTGGTGTTCCTCACGGCGTGGCAAGCGCTGGTCACCAAGGGGGATATCGCGTCGGGCAAGACGGTGTTGGTCGATGGCGCGTCGGGCGGGGTGGGAACAGCGGCGGTCATGCTGGCGCACGCGTACGGCGCGCGCGTGATTGCGCTATCGCGCGATGCGAAGAAGCGGCGGCGTCTAGTCGAGCTTGGCGCGCACGCGGCGCTGGACACGGCGGACCCCGGCCTCGAGAAGCAGGTGAAGGAAGCGCTTGGCGGCGGCCGCGCGGATATTGTGATCGAGAATCTCGCGGGTCCGTATCTTCAGAAGAGCATTAATCTCGCGGCGGAACAGGGCCGCATTATGATCGTCGGTTTGCTGGCGGGCTTGTCTGGCTGCGCTGACCGGCCGAGGCCCAATACAACTGGGAACAGATCGTCGAGCGGCTGGACCGTATCAACAAGCGTCCGCTGGTGGATCGAGTTTTTCCGATGTTGGAAATACCGCGCGCGTTTAGTCATTTGGCGCGCGGACCGATGGGGAAAGTGGTGGTGGATGTCCGCCATTCCGGCGGGCGGTAATCGCGGCAACGCGGAGTGAGACATGGACGGCGATGACATAAAGGTATTCGGGGGATCGGGGAGTCCGCGATTGACGCAGAGTATCTGCAGTCATCTTGGCGTGGCGCCGGGTAAGGGCGAGGTGCTTCGGTTCTCGGAAGGCAATCTTTTTGTGCGGATACTCGAGAACGTTCGCGGGCGCAACGTGTACGTGGTGCAATCCACGGCGTATCCGGCAAACGACAATTTCATGGAACTCCTGTTCTGGATCGATGCGTTCAAGCGGGCCAGCGCGGAATCCGTGACGGTGGTCGTGCCGTATTTCAGTTATGCAAAAGGGGACAAGAAGGACGAGCCGCGCGTGTCAATTCGCGGCCGGGTGTGCGCGGACTGCATCGAGGCGGCCGGGGCCGCGCGTGTCATTACGATGGACTTGCACGCGCCGCAAATACAGGGATTCTTCCGTGTGCCGGTGGATGACCTGTACGCGATACCGGTGTTATGCGAGGCGGCGAAAGCGATGGGACTTACCGACCTGGTCGTGGTATCGCCGGACACCGGATTTGCGCGCAAGGCGCGCATGTACGCGTCCCACTTGCACGCGCCGCTCGCGATTGGCGACAAGAAGCGGGAGGGACACGACGAGCGGGCGGAAGTGCTCGAAATCATTGGCGATGTCCGGGGGAAAACGGCGCTGGTGGTGGATGACTTTACCATCTCGGCGGGGACGCTGGTGGATGTGGCGAAGAAGCTGATGGAGCGGGGGGCGCGTTCGGTCTATGCGGCGATCACGCACGGGGTGTTCTCGGAAGGGTCAATGGCGAAGATTGATGCGAGCCCGATCGAGCAACTGCTCGTGACGGATACGGTGGAAACTCAGCCAGTCACGTTTTCCGAGAAGATCGCGGTGGTATCCGTGGCGCCGCTGTTTGCCGAAGCTATACGCCGGATTCACTACCGGGAGAGCATCAGCGTTCTGTTCACGGAATGAGCGTTGGTTCAGCAGTCCGGCCAGAACGCAGGCTATTTGGCGAGCCTCTAGAAGGTATACCCGAGACCGAGCCCCACGGCGTTGATGCCGCGGTTGTCAGGACCCAAGCCCGCGTTCGAGATGTGTTCGAGCTTTACGGCGATGTGCCAGTTGTTCCGAGGAAACTGGTATCCGACGCCGAGTTCACTGAGGAAGTTCAGCTTTGAGTTGTCCCGTTCGAATTCCTGCCCGGTAACCAAGGCTGACACTCCGCCTTCGACAAAGAGCCCATCGCGTACGTCCGCGTTTTGGTAAATGCGTCCCGCGACGCCTGCGCCCGCGCCATAGTTGGTTGAATCGTGGCCGGGATAGACGAAGAGCGGATAGAGCCGCAAGCCAAGCGTGCAGCGTTTGAGCATTGGCCATTCGTACTCCGCTGAGGCGGCATAGTAGGCGGGGCCGTTTCGGTCGGAGTGGTCTTCGGTGAACGCCTTCATTCCCTGCAGCTCAAGGCGCCACCGCCCGCTGGACGATTCTCCGTCGTCGGCGTGGGCGGACACCGCGACAGCCGCGACTGTGGTGACGAGCACAACCGCAGAAACACGTTGGTGAAAGTGGCGCATAGACTTCCTGTTCTTCTAACCCAATGGCGCTCGATACGTGTGCCAATAATAGGGTTGTTTTCGTGATTTGTCAATAGATTACCCAATTCAGGTCTACTTACGTGGCGTTTGGCGCTCATGGGTCCAGGAATCCGGCCAGAAGGTCGGCTTCTTGACGCGCCTCGGGTGTGGCATTTGTTCTTGCTCTTGAGACGACGTAAGTGACTTACTTTATTGGAATTCAAGCGACCGGACACAGTCGGCGACTGGTGGGATGGCTTTACAGAGGGGGGGAACTTCCGAGCTGTGAACGCGTTGAGAGGGCGGGGGTACTTCGGAGTTGCGAGACAGATCAAACGCGTAGGGAAACCTCTACGCGAACCGCTTTACGAAGGGCCTAGAGCAGTTTCCCGACGCGCGCGGCAACCTGCAGGATAGCATTGACGGTCTTGTAGGTGCCTTGTTCGATGTTCTTCCGGGCTTCTTCGACCTCCTTTTGCCGGATGTCGTTCTGGGCCTGGGACAATTGGGCGAGACGCGCCACTTCGGTGGCCCTCTGCGCCTCCGAGCTGATTTGAACACCGTCGGCTAGACTGACCGTAGCGGAGTCGGTCTTCTTGCGATCCCGGACTGGTTCCGGCTTGGTGTTGGCAAGCTCGGGTACGTTTCCGATACCGTTTATGCCAACCATATCCATTCTCCTTACAGTAGAACCAACTTCATTGGAACTTCCATGTTCCAGTCCATATATCGGCGCCAAGGGGCAACTGCTTTAGCGGGGCGCGCAATTCTGCACACTTGGAAACTCCCGCAGGACCACGACACGTCCAGCAAGACGCCAAAGGGTCCTAATGTACTATGTCGCAATGGGTTATATGTCTACTTCGCAGCCGTTCCCGCAGGCGCGGCGAGGGCTCTTTCGGCCCGGTCATGACCTGGAAGGGTGGCTCCACCCGATTCGAGGAAGCGTCTGTAGAGCGGCGGCGCCTTTTCCGGCGCCGTCGAGTCCGCATAAATGTCGGCCAGGGCCAGCCAAAGCTCCGGCCTGACCGGAGCAAGCCGCAGCGCCTCCTCGAGGGCGGCGATGGCTTCGTCCTTCTCATCCCAGCGGATCTGCATTTTGGCCTTCGCGAGGGTTATGTCCGCGAGATAGCCTTGGGCGGCGCGGTCCAAGGGGTCGATTTCGAGGGCCTTCTTGAACTGGTTCTCGGGATTCGACAGTGGACCCTCGTAGTAGGCTTGGACACCCTTGTAGAGATGAACGTGCGACTCATGGCGCTTGTCGATGGCCTGCGCGATGGCTTGGGCCTCGGGCTCCGGAATGCCGTCGAGGTCCAGGATGCTGCGCGGGCTCTCGAAGTGCGCGAGCACTTCCTTGAGCGCCTGGGGGACGTTCTGTTGGTAGACGAGCCGGGGCGCCTCGAACTCGGCCCACGGCTGGTCGTCGGTCATGATGGCGCCGTCTTGAGTATAGGCGTCCAGGGCGGTCTTGGACATCATGAAGGTGTTGAGGAAGTCGATGGGGTCGCCGAGCCCGACGCGGTCCAAGGCCGCGTGTATATCCGGATTGGCGAGACGTATCCGCATGGTGTCGTAGGAGACCCGGATTGGCTCGTTCGAGCCAATGAGGAACAGGTCGGAGTTGACGAACCACCCGGTGTACTCGGGGAAGACCGAGGTGAAGGTGCGCGTGAGCGAGCGGACGAGGGGCGGGCTCAAGCTGTGCAGCGGAACCCACTGGGAAACGACGCCGCCGGGCGTCAGGTGCTCGAGGCAGAGGCGGTAATACTCCTGCGTATAGAACGTCGAGACTCCGGCGATGGCGAGCGGCATGGGTTCGAACGTGATCACGTCGTACTTGTTCTTGGTGGTGAGAAGGAAATTGCGTCCATCGTCTACGATGAAATTGAGTTTCTTGTTGTTGAGCACATCGAAATTGTCCACCTTGAACAGTGGCGCGGCGTCGAGGACCGGTTTCGCAATTTCGACAGCGTCGATCCGCTCAAAATCGGAGAGGCCCAGCGTGCCGGCCGTGATGCCCGAGCCGAAGCACATGAACAAGGCGGTGCGCGGTGTGCGATCAAAGATGATCGGAAGCACGCCTTCGAAGCGATTCATCATCACCCCCTTTTCGATGGAGGTGGTGGCTTGCACGGCGTTGACCCAGAGCACCCGATTCGATCCGGAGTCGTCATCGTTGGGCGACGAAACCACGACCGTTCCGGCGACGCCTTCGCGGTAGTAGATGGTGGATTGATCTTTGGGGATATACCACTGGTTGACGGCGCGGCCGACATCCGACGGCGCTACATGTATTGCGCCGGCGGTAAGCCCGGCGATGATGACAAGCATGACGCCTTTGACGCTGAAAGAACGTGTCGGGCACGCGAAGACAAGAACGCCTCCGACGCCCACAAGGATGAACGCGAGCGCTAAGACGCTGCCGTGTGTTCCGTAACGCGGGATTAGCAGATAGCCGCCAGCCAGGGCGCCGAGAACGCCTCCAAACGTGTTTGCGCTATAGAGGCGTCCGACACGGCCGCCGACCGTTGCGGCGCTGGCCGCGACGGCCTTGACGGCGATCGGAAATGACATTCCGGAGAGAAAGGTCGGGATGAACAACGCCATGAACGAAAGCGCGAACTTGGCCCGCACCATGTCGTCCCAGTTGTATCCGGTGTCCTTCTGCCACGCGCCAAAGCGGTCGGGCAGACCGGCGAAGGCTGCGAGCGTCGCGATACAGGCAATTCCCATGAGGGCCTGGAGCGCGCCGAAGAACGACACGCGGTGGCGCGTGCGATCTGCAATGGCGGCGGCCGCAAGACTGCCCAGGCCTATACCGCAGAGGAGGGCGGTGAGCATGGTGGTGAAGGCGTACGTGGTGCCGAGGAAGACGATGCTCAGCAGGCGGGTCCACACCACTTCGAGGGCGAGAAAACAGAATCCGGAGATGGCGAAGGCGGCGGTGATAAGCGCAAGAGTGGCCGGGCTGCCGGACTTGTCCGAGCGGTCGGACAAGTCCGACTTGTCGGACAGGTCGGACGAAGTGATTCGGGCCAAGGCCAGCGCCACCAGACCGATTGCGACATTCGCCGCGGCGCCAATGAACGTTGCGCGGGCGTATCCGAAATTCTCGATGAGCACGAATCCCGTGAGCGCGCAACCGGTGACGGCGCCGAGCGTGTTCAGGCCGTACAGGGTCCCGATGCGCAATCCGCAGACGGCGCGTCCGGCCGTGACAAACTTGGCGAGGAGCGGGAGCGTGGCCCCCATGAGGGTGACCGGCACAATGAGGAAGACGAGCGCCAGCACGCCGCGCAGGAGGATTCCCATGCCGTGCGAGAGGGCGAAGGACTGAAGAATGCGGACTACGACGGACTCGCCGGCGCTGATGAGGAAGATAAACGCAACGGCCCAGAGCCCGATGATAATCTCGAATACGCCGTAGAGGAACAAGGGGCGCGCGGACTTGTCCGCGAGGCGCCCGCCCCACCAACTCCCCAGTCCAAGTCCCAGAAAGAAAATGGAGAGGACGGTGCTGACGGCGTACGGGGTGGTTCCGAAGAGCAGGACCAGTTTGCGGGTCCAAACGACCTGATAGAGCAGTCCGCAAGCGCCGGAAACGAAGAAGAGGACGAGGATGGCAAACAGGATCGTCAGGTTTGGACGCAGAATCCGGCTCGATATTGGCATGGCGGCGGATTTCGTGGGAACAGCGCTCATAGATCTCCTTGTGCGGTTAGCGCGGTGGACTGATTTGCAGTCCGCGTAGAGCGTGATGCTAGCGAAGGGCCGGGAGCGGTGTCAACGCTCCGTGAGAGGCGCGGCGTGTTGGGGCCGTGCTTTGCGAATTATCCCCTTTTCCGCGAACGGAAACACTGTATAGTAGAAACCATGGGAGGCGTGAGCATGTTTGGGGTAACGGATTCATCCGACACGCGAATAATCCGGCAGGTGTTGGCGGGTAAACGGGAAGCCTTTGGCGCGCTGGTGGACCGGTATTTGGCGCAGGTACACGCGGTCGCGTATTCGCGCGTCCGCAACCGACCCGACGCGGAGGACGTGGCGCAAGAGACGTTCTTGCCCCGCGCCTCGAGGACTCCAGCTACTCCAGTCCGAAATGCGCTGAGTAGCCTAATGTGTGCGCGGGGCCCACGGAGTTGAGTAACCTTCTGGTTTATCCGTGGCAGGAATGCGCCGCGGTTTCTCGAATCCGCCCGCAATTCGTTCGCGCGTTCACTTCCGGATTTCCTCCCTACCGATGTCTCCTGCCTGCACGGGAGGCGGGAGTCTTTGAGCAGCGCCGAGGCGGGGAGAACGGCAATCGTGGACAGAAAACGGGCGCGAGACCCCTATTGGATCCCAGCAGGACGACTAGCACACCACTGTAGGTAGTATAGGGGTAAGAGTCAGAACTGCGTTGTTTTCCAGGGCTTACGCGGAGTCAGTGCGAGTTCCGTCTCATGCACAAACCACAATATATAGTATACTCCTCGCAATATGCGTCCATATATGGAATTCCGCCTTAAGGTTAAAATCGCGTAAACTACTATTTATTGAATAACGTGAAAATAAAAACACTTGCTCTTCCGAACCACAAGTGGTAGTATGGGGTTCGCGCGGTTGGAACCCGCGCGAGGTTTCCTGAAAGGGTCGGCTGCAAGCCTTGTCAAGGGACTCCTCAGCCGTTTTGGGCACGAAGGCATGACCAGAGGCACTCATCGGATGTATCCGAGTGGTTGGGATTTCCGCCTGAATGCGGCGGTAGTTCCTGCGGGGTGTACCGCGAGTGGCGCGAAGACGCTGGTTTTTGGGCGTGGCCGGTGGCGCCGGAATGGCTTGAAATGCGCGAAAAAGGCCCATTTTTTGGGCTTCTCACTGAACGCTAACAAAGTTGTAGACAAAACGGAGGAGCGGTCCTATAATGCCGCCTCGCTTCCGTACGTTAGGTTGAAAGCAAAGGGAAGAACGTCGGGTATTGGGACCCGCAAGGGCGTTTTTTCCAGGGTTGCGCACACGAGGATTGACGGCGGAAGCGTACCGTCACCACTACTATCAGTTGGAAAGCCCACAGTCATGAAGTTTGTGAAGCCCAAAGTGTTTTTGATCGGTGAAACACGCGTGATCGAGTCGGGTCTGCGCGGGTATCTCGAGCATGTCGGTGCGCCCGAATGGACGACAGACGCGTCGAGCGACGCTGAACGTATCTGTGAGGTGTATGGGCGGCTGTGTTACCGGTCGTTCGAGCCGGGGCTGAATCTGAACGTGACGCGGGTGCGAGAGGGAAGTGAGAAATATCTCGGCCATGTGCTGGACGTAGGGCATGGCAGCGTGATTGAGCATCCGGTGATGAATTTCATTTTTGCCGATGTGAGCCGAGTTGTGACCCACGAGTTGGTGCGGCACCGGGCGGGCACGGCGATCTCGCAGGAGTCGTTGCGCTTCGTGCGCCTGGACAAGTTGAGCGCGTATGTGCCGACGCACATCGAAGAGAGCGAAGAGGGCATGGCGGTATTCGTGAAGACCCTCGAGCAGCTGGAGGAAATCCAGGCCACGCTGGCGGCTGCTTACAATATCGAAGGGGAGAAATCGTTCGAGCGCAAGAAGAAGCTGACCTCGGCGTTTCGCCGGGTGGCCCCGATAGGGGTCGCCACGACGATAGGTTGGTCCTGCAATCCCCGGACTTTGCGGCACGTGATTGAGATGCGCACCGATCCCGGCGCGGAAGAAGAGATTCGGCTGTTGTTTGGAATGGTGTACGACGTGGTTAAAGAGCGTTATCCGAATTTATTCGGTGATTATGAAGTGGAAATGGTGGACGGGTTGGCTTGGGTCCGGACCCCTCACCGAAAGGTTTAATACTGACGTAGCGGACGTCAGAAGGGAATAGGATTCTTATGCGGAAGGCTGTGGCCGATACGAGTGTGGGAGGGCATTATGTTTGAGGTGAAAGAGCGGTTCAAATTATCCGACAAATTTCTCGCGGATTACAAAGGCATTCAACCCAAGTGGGGACCGCTCGGGTACGTTACGTATAAACGCACCTATGCGCGCGTGGTCGCCGGTGAGAACGGGCGCACCGAGGAGTACTGGGAGACGGTGCGGCGCGCGGTCGAAGGGTGCTACACCATTCAGCTCAATCATTGCAAGAGTTTGAAGCTGCCGTGGAACGCGCACAAGGCGCAGCGGTCCGCGCAGGAGATGTTCCGGTTGATGTGGGAGTTCAAGTTCCTGCCCCCGGGCCGCGGCTTGTGGATGATGGGCACGGACTACGTGTGGGAACGTGGATCGGCGGCCTTGAACAACTGCGCGTTCGTATCGACCGATGAACTCGAGGTGAGTTTCGCGGAGCCGTTCTGCTTCCTGATGGATATGTCCATGCTGGGCGTTGGCGTTGCGTTCGACACCAAAGGGGCCGGCAAGGTGTACATTCAAGAGCCCAAGCCGGGCGGCTACACGCATGTCGTCGAGGACTCGAAAGAGGGCTGGTGCGACCTGATCCGCTGCCTCCTGGACGCCTATATCGGGCAAGGCAAACGCCCGTCGCAGATTGATTACTCGAAGATCCGCGCGGTCGGTTCGCCGATTCGCACGTTCGGCGGTATCGCGCCCGGTCCGGGTCCGTTGATGGAATGCGTGGCGAACATTGACAAGATACTGATGCCGCGCGTGGGCGAGAAGATCAGTTCGACGGACATTACGGATCTGATGAACGTCATCGGCAAGTGCGTGGTTTCGGGCGGAGTCCGCCGCACGGCGGAGTTGGCACTCGGAAGCCCCTTGGACGAGGAGTACCTCAAACTGAAGGACCCGGCCACGAACGGGGAGAAGCTTTCCGCGTGGCGCTGGGCCTCGAATAACAGCGTATCGGCCGAGACCGGCATGAACTACACGGAAGTGGGCATGCAGACCGCGAAGAACGGCGAGCCGGGGTATTTCTGGCTCAACAATGCGCGGGCCTTCGGGCGTTTGAAGGATGGCGAGACGTGGGTGGACGCGAAGGTGTCCGGGACAAATCCGTGCGCGGAGCAGAGCCTCGAATCGTATGAGATCTGCAATTTGGTCGAGACGTTCCCGTCGCTGCACGCCACGTACGAGGAATACGAGCGGACCATCAAGTACGCGTACCTGTACGCGAAGACGGTCACGCTGATCCCGACGCACAATGAACGCACCAACGCAATCATGTTGCGCAACCGCCGCATCGGCTTGTCCCAGTCCGGCATCGTGGAATCATTTGAGCGGCACGGCCGCCGCACCCATTTCGACTGGTGCGACAAGGGGTACAAGTACGTCTGCAAGCTGGACAAGATTTACGCGCAGTGGCTGTGCATACCCGAGAGCGTGAAGAAGACCAGCGTGAAGCCCAGCGGGACGGTGTCGTTAATGCCGGGCGTAACGCCCGGAATTCATTACGCGCATTCGGAGTACTACTGGCGCACTATCCGCTTGGATAAGACCAGCCCCTTGGTCGAGCCCATTCGCAAGTCGGGTTACCGCATCGAGGAGAGCGTCTACGGCGACAACACGCTGGTAGTGTATTTCCCGGTGAAGCAGGCGCATTTCGAGCGCAGCAAGAACGATGTTTCGATTTGGGAACAGGTCGAGAATATTGCGCAGATGCAGTACTACTGGGCGGATAACCAGGTTAGCGCCACGGTAACGTTCCGCCCCGAGGAAGCGAAAGATATTCCGCGCATACTCGAGTTGTACGAAACGCGCCTGAAGTCGATCAGTTTCCTGCCCTTGACGGATCACAGCTATCCGCAGGCGCCGTATCAGGAGATCACGTCCGACACGTACCTGATGGCGGCCAGCAAACTAAAGCCGCTGGATTTCAGCAACCTCAATACCGACGAAGTCCAGGATCTGTATTGCGACGGCGAGAAGTGCCAAATGGTGGGCAAGATGCCGCAGCCGCAAGAGTTCGACTTTACGTCGCCCGAGGACGAAGAAAAGAAGAAGTTGGCCCAATCGGCGGCTCCCAAGGCTGAGCCGTTTGAAGTGCTCGCCCGCGTCGAAGTCGTCGAGCACCCCGGCGCGGAGAAGTCGGAAGAAGAGGAAGTGGGCTCACCGGCGTAGGACCTATTGGCCGCGTAAGTCGGTTAGGATATACACGTGACGTTTCGAGCCGGAGGTCTCCAGTGCGAGGCCTCCGGTTCGTGTTTCCGGGGCGGAATGCGTGGCGGGCGTACTTGGTCAGATCGGACAGATCAGACAGGTCGGACAGGTCAGACAAGTCCGACTGAAGCGCGCCGCTGCAAAGGCTAGCGGCGCGCTTCGTCAAGTCTCGAATAGGATTTTATGGGCAAAGAAATCGAGCGCAAATTCCTCGTGTTGAATGACGGATGGCGGACCGGTCAGCCGGGCTACGCGT
>JACRLJ010000017.1:16455-57642 GCA_016215105.1 Candidatus Hydrogenedentota bacterium | reverse complement strand
GGTCCCGCCGGAATGCCACGATTGGCTGCTGATACTTGAGGCGTAGGTTGACCGCGGAGTGGACAATCCGATTCCGACGCAACGTGCTCGCAGATCGAGTCGCTGTTGGATGAATTTCGCGAGGGTAGGGTCTGGGGAGTTATCCGCGAGAAAATGGGGCAAGGTGTTGCGCAGGGCGATGGCGACGACGGCTTCGGAGGGAAAGATGCCGGTGCGGTTGGTGCGCAGCCATGAGCCGAAGGATTCCCATACGAGGTTGGGGACGGTGGTGGCGAGCGCGAGCATGATGCCTTGAGCAATCAGACCGAGTTGGATGAAGCGGCGGTAGGCGGCGAGTTCTCTTCGGACGGCGTCACGGTAGAGGGCGGTCTTTCGGTGGAGGTACTGATTGCGTGCCTTTCTGCTGATGGGCATCATCGCGGCCATCCAGAAGTGATAGAGGAACGCGCCGACCACGGGCAGGGAGTTCTTGAAGCTGACTTCGATCTAGAAGCGGTATCCATAGAGCCGGATGACATCGCCAGGCTTCAGCGCGAGGTCCGTCGTCATGAGGATTAAGCGGCCGCGGGTGGGATGGAGGACTGCGACAAACCGCACGAGAATGCCGACGGGCCGCCATAGCAAGTCGCGGGTCCAGACGCTGAGTTGGACGCCAGCCTCGCCGTAGACGGGGCTTTCGAGGGTTTGCATGGCGCGGGCTTCGTCGAACAGGCGCTTGAGGGGATACTTTTCTCCGTACTGTTTTGGCCGTCCGCGTTTGGGTTGCTCGGGGACCGGGGCGGGACAGTAGCCGACGGTGCTGTTGCGGACGCGGGTGACCAGATGGTTTCCCAAGCGCAGCAGGGACAGCACGATCTTGCGCGAAGCGTAGTAGGCGTCGGCGACGAAGTACTAGGGCGCGTCGAGGGCCAACGATCCCAAGAGCTGGATCATTTTGTCCAGCCAAGGACTTCGACTGCATCGAGATGAAACGCAAGGGGGCATTGCGGATCCATGAGCGCCTAGAAGGGATGGCTTTGGAGGAAAAGATCGGGTACTGGCGCAAGCGAAGTGAGGAGTTTCGTCTTGAGCACGAAGAATTCCTCAGCCGCGGAGCAATAGACCGAGCTCACCCGCTTGGTACGGTCGCATCACCTGAGCCGCGAAGTAGGAATTCGCAGGACTGACACCACCTCGCAACACTGAACGCTACGAGGGGCAATTCTACTCGTTTCGCTCGGATTCAATTCCCTTCAATGCCAGCCCTTCCGAAAAGTGACAGGCAGCGGTGTGCTCCGCGCTGCCCATCGCGCGTAGCGCGGGCAATTCCGCACGGCAACGGTCTTGGGCGTAAGGGCAACGGGGGTGGAAAGGGCAGCCAGGAGGAAGGCTGGAGGGGTCGGCGACTTCACCTTTGGGGACGGCCTCTTTTTCGCGGAATTCCGGATCAGGTTTGGGGACAGCGGCGAGCAGCGTTTCGGTGTAGGGGTGTTTGGGGTGGCGGAACAGCGTTTCCGTAGGGGCCATTTCGACGATGCGGCCGGCGTACATGACGGCGGTGGTGGCGCTGATGTTTTCGACGACGGTGAGGTCGTGGGCGATGAAGAGGTAGCTGAGCCCGAGGCGGTCCTGGAGGTCCTTGAGGAGGTTCAGAATTTGCGCTTGGACAGAGACATCGAGCGCGGACACGGGTTCGTCGCAGACGATGAGTCTGGGATTGAGCGCGAGAGCGCGGGCGATGCCGATGCGTTGGCGCTGTCCGCCACTGAACGCGTGGGGATAGCGCGGCATGAACTCGATATTGAGGCCAACGGCCTGGATGAGTTCCTTGACGCGGTCCTGAATGTCTTTCCGCGTGAGGCCGCCGTGCGCCTTGAGCGGTTCGGCGATGATGTCGTACACGGTCATGCGCGGGTTGAGGGACGAAAACGGGTCCTGGAAGATGAGCTGCATGTGCCGGCGATGGCGCCGCAATTCTTCGCCGCGCAAGGCCGCGAGGTCGATGACGGATCCGTTGTCGTGGAAAAGAATTTCGCCTTCGGTGCGCTCGATAAGGCGCAAGACGAGTTTTCCCGTCGTCGTCTTCCCGCAACCGCTCTCCCCTACCAGTCCCAGCGTCTCGCCCTCGGCGATCTGGAAACTAACGCCGTCCACGGCTTTCACGTGACCGACTACCTTACGGCGAAATCCGGCGGTGATGGGGAAATAACGTTTTAGGTTGCGCACTTCGAGCAGGGGCTTGGTCATGACGCGGCCTCCGGCCTGGGCGCGTCATACAAGACGCAAGCAACGCGATGTTCCGGGCCGACTTTGCTCAGGAGCGGCGGGACGCCTCGGTCGCACACGCCCGCGATGCGTTTCGCGCAACGCGGATGAAATGGACAGCCGGGAACGGTGGTAAAGGGGTCGGGCACGGAGCCGGGGATGGACGTCAGCTTCTGGTCGCGGCCTTTGCCAAAGCGCGGGATGCAGTCGAGCAGCCCCTGCGTGTAGGGATGCTTGGGATTGCGGAACAACTCCTTCACCGGGGCTTGTTCGACGATGCGGCCGAGATACATCACGGCGACGTCGTCGGAGGTCTCGGCGATCACGCCGAGGTCGTGCGTGATCATCATGACCGCCATGCCGAGCTCGCGTTGCAGGCGGCGGATGAGGCTCAGGATTTGGCTCTGGATGGTCACGTCGAGCGCGGTGGTAGGCTCGTCGGCGATAAGCAGCCGAGGCCGGCACACCAGCGCCATCGCGATCATACACCGTTGGCGAAGTCCGCCGGACAACTCGTGTGGATATGCGTTCACGCGTTTCTCGGGCATGGGCACGCCGACCAGGCGGAGCATCTCGATGGCGCGATCGAGGGCTTCCGGCTTCGACGCCGGCCGGTGCAGAAGCACGCTCTCTGTGATTTGGTTTCCGATAGTGTGTACCGGCGACAGCGAGACCATGGGTTCCTGAAAAATCATCGAGATATCGCCGCCGCGGATACGACGGATCTCGGGCCCTTTGGGATGCAGCTTGGCGAGGTCTGTGGCAGGCCCGCCGTCGCGCGGAGCGAGCAGCATCTCCCCTGCCGTGATTTTGCCGCGTGACGGGAGGATTTGGAGCATGGCCTTGGCTGTGATGCTCTTGCCGCAGCCGCTCTCCCCCACCACGCCGATGGTGCGATTCGGCGCGATGCGAAGGTTGATGCCATGCAC
The DNA here is from genome assembly GCA_016215105.1 of Candidatus Hydrogenedentota bacterium. Lineage (GTDB taxonomy): Bacteria > Hydrogenedentota > Hydrogenedentia > Hydrogenedentales > SLHB01 > JACRLJ01. Next base: position 54,469 of record JACRLJ010000017.1, on the reverse strand, counting down.
CGCGCGAACAATTCCTTCGCGGAGCCGGAAGCGGACTTCGAGGTTGCGTATGTCGAGCAGTGTTTCCATACGGGAATTGACCGCAGTGATTCTGTTTTCGCTCGGAGTACTCAAGAGACTCGCTCTCCGCCGCGTCGTTCATTCAACACCCTTCGGAGTTCTACGGCGCCATCACCGGGACGGGCGGCTCCATGTATTCCAGATACTTCCGTGAAACCAAGTCTTGCCCAAAACCACAAAGCGCCCCAGTTAGGTACATTAACGGATACCCGGCTCTCAGCGATTCCACGTCCCACTACTTGTTCTAGAAGCGCAGAAACAACTTCACGTCCGAATCCTTTACGCTGAAAGCGCGCCGACAGGTACAATTGAGCGATATAAAGGCAACTCGCGTTAGGATAGCCGACGTATCCCTCCAGAACGCCTATAGTCGCATCACTGTTCTTGCTGACAATAAGCAAAGGAAAGGCATTCGCAACTTCGCCGCCGGGCGGTAGCACAACACTGCAAACAGTTTCGTTCGCGAGCGTGGCGGCATCTTTGACGCATGCAGTACTTCGAAGTAGATCGACATTGTCCGCAAACACAGCCTCCACAGCCTTCAGATGTTCGTGCGTGGCGCGAAAAATGAAACAATGCTGAGTCTGGAAATCGCTGATTATCACCTCATCCTCCCTGCCTTGAACTGCATCCGGCGAATGCTGAAAACACGCCGATACATAAAATCATTTGCTTTCTCAATGGCTATACGGATCGGCGGCGTCCCGGAGGCCGTCGCCGAAAAAGTTGAACATGAGGACGGTGACCACGACGAACGCAATCGGGAATAAGAGCCAGGGATAGAGCGCGATGGCGCTGATGCTCTGCGCGTCCTGGAGCAATACGCCCCAACTTATGGTCGGTGGGCGCAGGCCGAGCCGCAGAAAGCTGAGCGAGGTCTCGGCAAGAATCATGCTCGGAATGGCCAGCGTAGCGGTGACAATGAGGTGGCTCATGAAACCCGGCACGAGGTGACGCAAGATGATTGTGAATTCGCGGACACCGGCGACTTTGGCGGCGAGGACGTAGTCCTCTTCGCGCAGGGCGAGGATCTTTCCGCGAACGACGCGGGCAAGGCCCGTCCACCCGACCAACGCCAGAATGACCGTCATGCAGAAGTACACGCGAATGTTGGACCACTCGGCGGGCATGGCGGCGGACAGCGCCAGCCACAACGGGATCGTGGGAAACGAACGGATGATCTCAATCGTGCGCTGGATAAACGCGTCGAGTACGCCGCCGTAGTAACCGGAAATGCCGCCGATGAGAATACCGAGCGCGAGACTCAATCCGACACCGATAAGCCCGATGGTAAGCGAGATGCGGCTGCCGTAGACAACGCGGGCGAAGAGGTCGCGGCCAAGCCGGTCGGCGCCCATCAGATAGAGACGCTCGCCGTCGGGAAGGCCGATGAGGCGCCGATCCATCGGGATGAGTCCCCAGAATGAGTACGGATCGCCTTTCGTGAAGAAGTGGATACTCAATGGCCGCGCGGTGTCTTCCGTATAGGACTGCGCGAGCGTTTCGGGGTTGATATGTTGTACCTGGGGATAGACGAACGGCCGGCGCAGAACGCCATTGTGCAGAAGATGGATACGTTGCGGCGAGGCCAGCTTGCGTTTGGCGTCACGCCGGTTCGGGTCATTGGGCGCGATAACTTCACATAGCGCGGCCATAATATAGAGCGCGACGAGAAACCACAACGCGACGCGCGCCAACCGGTGGTCGCGGAACTTCCACCAGAAGAGCTGCCACTGCGACGCCAGATAGCGTTTCTCTTCGGCGGGCGCCGCGACGGGCGTTATGGTATCGGCGCTCACGATTCCTGTCCTTTGAACCGTATGCGGGGATCGACCCACGCGAGCAAGATATCGGACACCAACGTGCCGATCACCGTGAGCACACTCAGGAGAAAGACGAAGCTGCCCGCAAGATACATGTCCTGATCCTGAAGCGCAGTGAGCAGGAGCGGCCCCGTGGTTGGAAGGTTCATCACCATCGACACAATCACCGATCCGGAAACTAGGCCGGGCAGCATCCAGCCAAGAGAACTGATCATGGGGTTGATGGCGACGCGCACCGGGTACTTGAGCAGAAGGCGCCATTCGGACAGTCCCTTCGCGCGCGCCGTGATCACGTAGGGCATTTCGAGTTGATCGAGCAGGTTGGCGCGGATCTCGCGCATGAGTCCCGCTGTGCCCTCGACGGCGAGTATCGCGACCGGCACCCAAATGTGCGTGAAGAGATCGAACACCTTGAGCGCGGACCACGGCGCGTCAACGTATTCGGGCGAGAAGAGTCCGCCGACACTGGTTCCGAACCACGTGTAGGAAAAGTACAGAAGAATGAGCGCGAGGGAAAACGACGGGAACGACATTCCCATAAAGCCGATGAACGCGAAGACGTTGTCCCACAATGAATACTGGTGCGTCGCGGAGTAGATGCCCATGGGGACGGCGATGATCCACGTAAAGACCACGGTGACCAGGGCCAGCGCGACGGTAAGCCAGAGGCGCTCCCAAATGAGCTCGCTGACGGGCCGGTTCTGAGCGAAAGAACGGCCAAAGTCCCCCACCATCACGCCGGACATCCATTTGCCGTACTGGACGTAGAAAGGCTCGTCGAGCCCATAGCGCGCGCGCAACGCGGCGATCTGCGCTTCGTCCACTTGCTCGCCGGTTTGCGCGAGGTTGGCGACGTACGAGGTGAGGAAGTCGCCGGGAGGAAGCTGGATAATGAAGAAGGAGACGATGGAGATGATGAACAGCGTCGGGATCATGATCAGGATTCGGCGCGCAAGAAAAGTTAGCATGCGTCGTTACTCCTGCGTCATGTAGAACTGTTCGATGCCGATGTAGCCCGGCGTCATCAGACGGTAGTCCTGGATGATTTCGTCCGGCACATTATGAAACCGCTTGGACACGATGGTCAATTGCTGCTGATGCACGACACCGATGGTATAGCATTCTTCGGTCCATTGTTTCAGTATTTGTCGGCCCAGCTCGAGCTTGCGCGGTTCATTGTCGGTGATGGACCGCAATTCGAGGTACCAATCGACGAGGCGTTGGAACTCGGCCGGTGGCTTAACTCCGGACTTTCCGCCGGAAGCCACGTAGCGGCCGTACAAGGGCGCGAAGTAGCTGGTGTTGGCCCACGGCACATACCACAAGGGGTCAACGGCCCACTGCATGCCGGCGACAGCGTAGGCCCAAAAGTCGCTGTTGCCGTTGCTGACCTGGAGGACGCTGAGCGCGGCGGCGTCCTGCTTGACGATGAAATCGAGGCCGATTTCGCGCCAGTAGTCCGAGATGAGCTGCCATTGATCCATGCTCGTACCAAGCTCAGACGGATGGCAATGCATAATCTGTTTGAACGGCTTGCCGTCAGGCATACGGCGCATGCCGTTCCGTCCGCGAGTCATTCCGAGTTTGTCGAGCAAGCGATTAGCGAGTTCGGGATCGTAATCGATGTACTTCTGATCGATCTCCGGAAAGTAATAGGTGTCATATTTTGAGGACACCCCCCGGGATGGCTCCGCAAGACCCGCATACACGAGATCGATCAGCTCCGGACGGTTGATGGCCACCGACAACGCGATCCGAAAGCGCCGATCCTGCAACAACGGGCGCAATTCATCGTCCTTGCTGTATTGATTAATGTAGACGACCGAAGACACGGGATCATAATCACGCCACACGCGATACCCGCCTCGCTCGCGTCCCTGCATGAACAGCGTGTAGTACTGCGAATTAATGAAACGCTCCTGGAAGTCCACTTCGCCGGTCATGGCCTTGAAATTGCCAATCTCGGTATTCTGCACCATGGTGTAGGCGATGGAATCAATATAGGGAAGCTGCTTTCCATCCGGATCGACCTTCCAGTAGTAGGGATTTCGTTCGGCGATAACGCGCGCGGCGGGCAAGGGCACGGTAAGCTTGAACGGTTTGAGAGTCGGCAGGTCGGGGTTGCCGTTATTGTCGGCCTGCAACGCAAACAGTTGTATCCACTGATCGAGTCCGCGCGCTTTGAGCGAGGCCGCAAGCCTGTCCGGGGCGGCATGGGCCGGGTGGAACTGCCGCAGGTAATGCTCGGGCATGAGCATGGGCGAACCGTGGAACGCCAGCATTTCGAGGAAGAGCCCGTAGGGTTCGGCGAAGCGGAATTCGACCGTGAGGGGGTCGGGCGCCGCGACGTCGACAACGCGGCCGGCGACCTGAAGCCACTTGGGCACGACGGGGTTGAGATCTTTGTTGCATAGAAAATCCCGATACCAGAACAGAATGTCGCCGGACGTAAACGGTTCGCCGTCGGACCAGCGCATGCCCTTGCGCAACCTGAACGCGAAGGTCCTTCCGCTGTCGCGAATGTCCCAACTCTCCGCCACGCCGGGTATGACGCGCTTGCCGGACGCGTCCCAACGCACCAGAGGCTCGTATCCAAGCCTATCCATAAGCGCCAAGTCGGTCGGCACCACGGCCAGTCTGCGCCACGCGCCGCCGTAGACGCCGATTTCGCCGATGGGATGCACGACTTCGGGACGTTCAGGTAAGCGCTGCTCGACGGGGGGAAGTTTTCCCGCTTGGACACGGTCGGCCAGCATGGGCGCTTCTTGGTAGGCAGCGGCGAATCGCAGCGGCGCGAGAATTCCCAGCCCAAGCGTGGCCAGTAAGCGGCGCAAGACAAACGGTCTCATGGGCCAGATTCGCAACGTGCGTGACACCTCAGCGCTGTTTTGAAGTTGCGTCGCGCTGAGGGAACCGGGCAGCAGGTCGCAACGGCGCGAAGCGGCGTCACTGTAGTATCGTGAGCGACGCCAATTCAAGGTGTGCGCGCATGAGCAGGCGCGCCGCTACGGCTATCGATAGTCCCCCTGGAGACAGAACGGAGCCCAATGGAACGGGCTTGGGTATTCTTTCATGGTGGCGAGTTTGGCTTGGCGTAGCGCTTCGGCCTTGGTCATCGCGCCAAGATTCTTGTAGAACTCGCCCATGAGAAAGGCCGTTGAGCGGTCGTCCACCGTCCATAGGCTCGCGACTATGGACGGCGCCCCCGCGAAGAAGAAGCCACGGGTCAGCCCCATCAGTTCGTTTCCCGTGGTCAATTCCCCCACACCGCTATTGCAGGCGCTTAACACCACCAGCGAGGCCGAAAGGCGCATCTCGAAAATTTCCCCTGTGTGCAGATAGCCGTCGTTATCCGCGTCGGGCGCAAGACGCAGCGAACTGAGCATGGGGTCATCCTGATTCAGTTCTCCGTGGCAGGCAAAGTGAAGTATGTCGTATTGTGACGCCTTTTGTTTGAACGCGGTCTCAGTGGCCGCATCAAAGGTAAGCGCCTCGACCTTGGGGAACATGCCTTCGAGCGTTTTGACTTCGCTCTCGGCGTTGAACAGGCGGAAGGCCGGGTTTTGAAGATTGGGGTTGCCAAGGGCCAACACACTGGACTTTCCGCGACGTTCTTTCGCCATGCACAGTTTCAATACACTCACGCTGGGTATGTAGGACACGGAATGGTCCTGGATAAAATAGCGGCCATCCTTGTCCTGTAGCGCTTCAAACGGCACGTAGTTGAGAATGTCATACGACGAAATTACCACGTGGTCCGTCTTGATGTAGGGTAGAACCGGCGCGACCAATAACTCCCAGAGCTTCTTTCCCGCTCCGTTTACTGCCGCATCTGCCTCCTTGTCCGCGCCTGTTTTGGACTCCCCGGTTTTCTCGACGTTCAAGTCTCGCGTGGCCGCGGATTTGACGCCGATTTCCTTCCGGAACGCCTCGACCAGCGGCTGCAATTCCCGGCCGTTCTTGATCGGCAGCGGGACCCCCTTAATCCCGTCCTCGGAGACGATCAATGCGCAATTAAACTCTTTTGGCATGATTACGTAGTCGACGATGGTAAATCCCTTGATCATGGGCTGGACGTCCGCCCAGTTCGCCACGTCCGCGCTACGAACGTTGGACAGCTCCAACTTCGACACACTCACATCTTCCGACAAACGCTGGTAGGCGGTCTTCTCGACCGACAAGTCACGCTCGACATCCCGCACGTTGCTGCCCGCGCCTGAGGCCGCTGCGCGGCTCGCTTCGTTCTCCAGCTTGGCGATGCGAAATCCCGCGGCGCGCTGCTCACGCTCGCGGCGTTTCACCGAGTGAGAAACGATTGATACACCGTCCGAGGAAAGCAAATCCAACAGCGCACGCCCTTTGTATAGTTCCGCGTAATGGAACGCCTTCTCGCAGTCCCCTTTTTCGACATTCAGTGATACGAGCGAACTGCACGCGTTCTGGAAGGCGCCATTCACGGAACTGCGGCGAAACTTATCGTTGTCCATCCGGCCGCGAATTCCCTCCGCAACCTCGAGCGCCTTCTCGCGGTACTTCATGCGCCCCTCCGCGTCACCATGCAGCTTATACACGCGTTCCGCCATACCTATGAAATTGCCCGCTATTCGGTCCCAGGTCTTTTCGGGAGGAAGCGAGTCAAAATACTTCTCGAGGCGCAAATACAAGTCCAAGGACCCTTGCTCGTCCTTCGCAATCTCCCGAAAGTCAGCCTCCCAGGTCCTGACCGCATCCGTGTCCAGGTCTTTCAACACCGCAAGCTCCCGCCCCTGAAGGTGGTCATACGCTTCCGCAAGGTAACTGTAGGAATCCGCCAGCATTTCCGGTAGTTTCAACTGACTAAGTATTTCGATGGCCTTAAGGGCATGATCTCGAGATCGTTCAAACTGCTTCAGTCCCAAGTAATCAACGGCAAGACAACAATGCGCCCAACCTAATTGGCTGACGGACTCTTCCTTTCCGTCGTTCGGAACGAGTTCAACCATTCGTTCAAATTCAGCGGCCTCCCGGTCGCGGCGCTTGGATTCCTGATGACGTTTTGCCAATGTATAGTGGTTCCAAAAGGCTGGCCACGAGGACTGTTCCGCCGTTAAGGTCCGGGTAAACTCGACGTACTGCGCTAGTTCATCCCGCATCTCTTTTGGCGCTGATTCGCGGGCTTTTTGCATGCTTTCCACAGACTCAGCGTAATCCCCCAGAAGGCGCTGGGCGTCACCCAGGTATAACAAGGGCAAATAAGGTTGCACAGGTGAAGCTGAGTCCTTGACAATTAATCTGGAGGCCCTAGTCAGGAGAGACAGCGCCATTTCATATTTGCCGGAATTCTTGTATAGAAACCCCAGATGGACTAGCGCGTAGATATCGTTAGGGGCTACTTCCAGGAGTGTTCGGTATGATTCGACTGCCTGGTCACGTCTTCCCAACGCGTCCTGAAGATAGGCTAAGCGGTTATATACTTCGCTATCCTGAATACCGAGATCTCTCGCGTGCTCAACGAGTTCAAGCGCTCGCTCAGATAACTTAGCATTGCTGGTCTGCCGGAAGCCCGAGGACGCATACGCGTTTGACGCGGCCTTGAGAACGTCCCCGTCGTCAGGATGCTCCTTCAGCCCCTGCTCCGCCAATTCTACTGCGGATTGGAATTGCTCCTTGGCGATCAATTCCCGGATAGTTACGGCAAGCCGCGCTGGATCGGCAAGATCCACTCCCGCCCCCGAATCCGGACCGCCGCAGGTCAGTAGCGGAATCAACATAACGGCGGCCAAGACGACCACACCCCACCGGAGAAACACCGCTTTTACCATAACGCCCCGTTCTGTCTTGTTTGCCGCTCCGCGCCGGCGGAGCGCCTTTGATCGTCTTGGCGCCGCTCATGCCTCATGACGCCATGATATACGAATTACCTCGTAGAAGTCAAGGGGGCTGTGTTTCCGCGTTTCAAAAAACAAGGGTCTTGACAACTACGAATTATCTCGTATATAATCCCTTTCGATGGGACGGCAGTCCCGGGGAGGAACTCATGGCGCGACGACCCACCGAAGGCCCGACCGAGGCCGAACTCGAAATCCTGCACATCCTGTGGCGGCAAGAACGCGCAACCGTGCGCGAGGTGTGCGAGGTGCTAAACAGGCTCAGAGATACCGGATACACCACCGCGCTGAAGTTGATGCAAATCATGGCCGAGAAGGGTCTCGTGAAGCGGGACGAGACTTCGCGAAGTCATGTGTATGAGGCAGCCGTAAACCAAGACGAGGTCCAGTCCAAATTCGTAGGCACAATGCTCGACCGCCTATTCGGCGGTTCGTACGAGAAACTGCTGGTTCACGCGATTCGCGCGAAAGAGATCAGCGCCGGCGAGTTGGGCCGGATTCGTAAGCTGCTCGACAATGTCGAGAAGAAAAGGGGCAAACGATGAGCACAACGTTGACTGGAGTACTGGCAAATTCCGAACTGGCGCAACTGGGCTTGACCCTGGTTCATTTTCTTTGGCAAGGAGCGGTAGTGGCGATTCTACTTGCCGTTCTCCTGCTTCTCTTGCGAGGGGCGGCGCCGAACCTCCGGTATACTGTGTCCTGTGTAGCGCTTCTTTCGATGGCGGTCATGCCGCTAGTGACCTTTGCGATTCTTTCCCCTTCACATTCATCCGTGAGCGCGGAAACTACTTCCGTTTCGGGAAACCCAGCAGCGCCACCAAATTCAATATCGCACAATTCAAATTCCGTCCAGGCTACGGCAACACCGGCATACGACGTCAGCCGCGCCAGTCGCAGGTCCTGGACGGCGCGCCTAGAAGCCTTTCTCGAACCGACACTCCCTTGGATGGCGCTGGGCTGGTTTGTTGGCGTGATCGCGCTGTCGCTACGGCTCCTGGGCGGATGCGTCCAGGCAGAACGATTAAAGCGGCGCAATGTGCAGCCCCTGGGCGCTGTGTGGGAAAAGCGATTGGAACGACTGGCGGAACAGTTGAACATCTCCAAGGCGGTCACGCTTCTCGAATCGTCGCTCGTCGCGACGCCAGTCCTGATTGGGTGGTTACGGCCGGTGATCCTTTTTCCCGTAGCCACTCTGGTGGGCCTGCCGAACGAACAGTTGGAGGCCGTGCTCGCGCACGAACTGGCCCACGTGAAGCGCAGTGACTATCTGGTCCACCTCATGCAATGTGCGATCGAAGTCGCGCTTTTCTATCACCCGGCCGTGTGGTGGGTTTCGCGCCAGGTGTCTATTGAACGGGAGCACGCCTGTGATGACTTGGCTGCCGCGGCGTGCGGCGACAAACTGTGTTACGCCCACGCGCTGACCGGTCTGGCGCAGTTGGCGCAGGCCGGACCACAGGTCGCTCTCGCGGCAAATGGGGGCTCGCTGTTCACGCGCATTCGCCGACTGGTGACCCCACCGTCGTCCGAAACCACCGGAAACGCGGCGTGGCTGCCCGGCGGCATGATCGCCACGGCGGCGGCATTGGCGGTGCTAATGACGCTGCACATCCCAGCGACCGCCGCAGTCCACCTTGAAACGCAAGCCCCGGCAAGCGAATCGGGCCGTGTGCAGATTGCGCAAGTCCCTTCCCCCACTGCCCTCGTCGCGCCAGCCGTTTCGACGGTCTCGGCGCCCGCGAAACCGGCCGAGTCTGCAACGCTCGGCGTAGCCTTAATCGACTTTAGCCGGTTGGGAACAGACGCTTCGTTGGGTGAAATAAGCTCTCAACTGTACGAACTGGTGTCGGAACGGTTGTCTGCCTCCGCCCAAGTTCGCTTGGTCGAACGCGGCCAGTTGGAGAAGGCCTTGACCGAACTGAAGCTCAATCAAACAGGCTTGGTGGACTCGGGCACGGCCACCCAGGTAGGCCAGGTTGTCGGCGCGCGCATCTTCATATCAGGAAAACTCATGAAGGCCGTGGACGATTGGGTGTGTACGGTCAAATTGATTGACACGCAGACTTCCGAGATTTCAGCGCTCCGTGTCACGGCCAAACCAAACGAAGGCGCCCTGCGACTCGCAGACGCAATTGCGGACGCGGTTCTGAAGCGCCTGGACGGCCTATCGCTCGGGAAGGGCGCGGCGGCGGACGCCGCACAGACCGCTATTGTTGACGCGCTTCGCGCGCAACTGGCGAACCGGACCTTGCCAACGGTGGCCGTGAGCATACCGGAGCACCACATTGGAACATGGGTACCCGATCCGGCCGGAGAAAATGAGTTGATTTCGACGCTGACGCGCGCCGGGTACCGCGTGGTGGACATTTCTACGTTGATGAATAAGGAATCTTCCAGTTGGTGGGCGCGCCTATTCCACGGCCCCGCGGCGGCGCCCCAAGGCGGACAAGGTCAAGGAACGGAGACTCAGTTGACGGCTGGCTTCCAAAGTCCGTCCGAGATTATGAAGAATAAGGAGATTGAAAAGGTCAAACAGAATGTTGACCTCTTCGTGATCGGCGAGGCGTTCAGCGAGGCCGCCGGCGAGAACTATGGGTTCAAGTCATGTACAGCGCGGGTCGAGATCAAGGTGATTGACACCAAGACCGAGGCCGTGGCGTGCGCGACCAGCCAGCATAGTTCGGCGGCCGACCTGAGCGAACACACTGCGGGGAAGAAGGCCTTGCGTCAGAGCGGCGGCGAATTAGGAATCAAACTGGCGAAAGAGATGGCCGATTATTGGGACAAGAGAATGCCGGCCGGCGCTACTCCGGCGGTAGCCAAGCCATGAAGTCGCGTCAACTCCACATTGGCCGGCGGCGCGGGAAGCTGCTAGCCCAGGTGGCGCTGATGCTCGCCGCGTTGACGCTGGACTGCGGCCCCGTCTTTGCGGAGGAGCCGGCCGATCCCGCGCAACAGATCGCGGACATGACGGTGTCAAATCTGGCCCAGCTTGGCGGCAACACCATTGTGGTGTTTCCGTTCCCCTATTCAGACGGCATCAAGTCGATTGAGGGCTCGCTCTTGTCGGAACGTATCGCCACAACGCTGTCCGAACAAAAGGCGGCTCGCGTTCTCGAGCGGGAACTGCTCGACAAGATCATGGCGGAACAGAAACTCAGCGCTTCCGGCCTGGTCGATCCGGCCACGTCCGTCCAAGTGGGGAAATTGCTCGGCGCTCACGGCATCGTCGCAGGCACGGTGACCGACTTGGGCGAGAACATCGAGATTCATGCCCGTCTTGTCAAAGTCGAAACGGCCGAATCCGTTGCCGTCGTGAAGATCACGACACGCAAGACGATCAAGACCTTCATCAGCCCCTTGTGGTCGGAGATCGACCGCATCAAGGCCGACAGCGCCAGTTTCCACGTGGCGTTTTCCGTCGAAAACGGCCCGAAGCCCACCGAGATCCCCTCCTACCGCGTCGGTGACTTCCTCACGTTGCGCTTCACGGCGGATCGCGACTGCTATGTGACGATTTTCGACTTTACGACCAGTGGTTCGATCCACGTGCTATTCCCTAATTCGCTCATGACAGACAACAAGATCAAGGCGGGGCGCGAATACGTCTTGCCCAGCGAGCAGGCCGGGTTCAAGATTCGCGTCACGGACCCGCCGGGCATCGAGAAACTGAAACTCTTCGCCACCACCAAGAAGATCCCCCTGTTCGCCGAGGATTTCTCTCAAGAGTCGTTTCGTTCGATCAACGACGGAAACTACAGCCCGACGCGCGACCTTCAAGCGGTGGTGGATTCGCTCGAAAAGAACGCCTGGGCCGAGTCCCACCTCGAAATCCGGATTGAACGAGCGCTGCGAGGGACCACGGACGCGAAATAAACAATGACGAGCACCAGACGAGACTCCTCGAGGTTCAGCGCACCGGGCCGATTCAATCGTGGCGGCCGCCCGGTGCGCTGCGCCATCGCTATCCTGCTCGTCTCGTCGAGCCTGTTGTTCGTTTCATGCTCTCTGGGGCGCAGCGCGCCGGCCGACGAGCTTCGCCGCCAACTTCAGGCCAACGAAAACGACGTCGCCGTGCGCGCCAAACTCGTGGAGCAACTCGCCGCTGACGGGAACTACCCGGAAGCCGCCTCCGTGGGCCGGGAGGGCCTCGTGCAGCACCCTAACGACGTTGCGCTATTGAAGGCCCTGAGCATGGCTCACACCTACTGGGCGTCCTACGGTAAATCGGTTGAGAATCGCCGGCCCGCTGAGAAGTACGTCAAAAAGCTCATCGAACTTGGCGCCGCGGGCTCGACAGTCTACGAACGTCTTGGATGGCTTCAAGACGCCAACGGCGCGAAGGACGAAGCACTCGAGTCATACGAGACAGCCGCCAATCTGGCGCCAGACAACGCACGTCTCCTTGGAAAGTTGGGATACGCCCACACCCAGGCAGGCCGGTACGAAAAGGCAATCCCTTTGCTGCAGAGGGCCGCGCTAGCGGCTCAGTCCGCCGATTCGACCCAGAGCCCGGCGCGCGTCTGGAGGTGGCTTGGCGACGCGCCACGCATGGCGGGCGACTACGCTTCCGCTATGACATCAATGGAGAAAGCGCCTGACCTGGCCCCAAAGACCGAGAAGAAAGAATACAAGGATTACACGGACTTCACGCGAAGCCTGATCTCGGATACGCCATCCTGGACCGCGTACCGTGCGCATCTGGGAATTGCGGAAAGGCATCGCGATAATCATCGGCCCGACCGCGCCGTGGCGGAGTATGAGAAAGCAGGGGCTGTGATTCCACCTGAGCCCGCTCCTGACGCGCTGTGGCAACACGGCTGGATCGAACTGCAGTTGGCGTACCAATACGGCAACGTCGGGCAGGCCGAGAAGGTATTAGAACATGCTCCTAAGGCCGCAGAAGTGTTCGAGGAAGTGAACTACCCCTTCCAACTTGGCTTTGCCTACGAGTACCTTGCCCATGCGAACTTCGACTTGGCGATCCGGCCCGACCTGGACTTACAGGCGACTGGCAAGGAGACGAAGAAGACGTACGAGGAAAGCGCCATCCGCTACTGCGAACAGGCGGAACAGGCCTACCAGCGGGCAGGCGCGCCTGCGGAACTTCTATCGGGTCGTAGTTTCAGAGCTGGCTTGATGCTCGCGTGTCACGGTGTCGACGATCCCCGCGCCAAGGAACTCTACGAGGAGTTGCTCAAGAAAGTGCCGTCGACGGGCGATGTCACCGACCGGTACGACGTCAAGCTCGCCGGCCTGGCTGCCCAGTATTGCGACAGAACAAACGACAGAGCAGGTTCGTTCGCTATTCTGAAGCGCCTGCTCAGGTACTTCGATTCTCTTCCGCCCAAAGAATACTGGGATGGCGTCGCGCTGTTCTACAACAACATTGCTCAGCACTACCTCTCCGAGCAGAAGGACTTGGATGCCTGTCTGAAGTATCACGAGAAAGCTTTGGCGGTGACCAACGCCATTCGCGACCGGGTGGGTTCGGACAAGTTCAAACGGAGTTCGGTAGGGTTGGATTTCGAGCGCGCCTGCCTCTGGCTCGTACAACACAACACCGAAAGAGGCGATTACGAAAAGGCGTTCAAATACGCTGAAGAGTACAAGGGCCGCGCCTTGCTTGACCTATTGAGTCTGGAAGCCGTGACCAAAAAAAAGGCCTCGTTAAGGAACGCGAGGCAGAACAGGGCGTCGTTCTGGCCAAGTTGGAGAATCTGGCCGCGCAGGTTACCAAGGCCAGGTCCGATGGCGCCGCGGACTCGCTGCGCGGACTCGAACGCAATCTCACCGTCGAACAAACCAGCTATCAGCGGCTAAAAGAAGACGTGGGCGCGGCCAAACTCGAACTGACTAGCTTCGAAAGCGCGCGCGTCGCCGAGTGGAAAGACATCCAGCCCTGCCTCAAGGGCGTAACGCTGGTCAGCTTCATGATGGAATTGGGTAAAGACAACAACACCGTGATCTTGGCCAGCGAAGACGGCGTAATCGGCATACGCATTCCCGATGTGGACGGACGGGAAGTCCGCGATCTGATCGTGGCGTTTCGCAAGGACCTCGGCATTTCAGTTGAAGGTACCCGCGACCTCAATGTCGAAAAGGCCCAACCAAAGGCGGGCTCGAAGGCCCCGGCGAGCTCTGCAGCCGCCAGGAAGCTATACTCTCTCCTGCTCAAACCGGTGTTGCCCTATCTCAATACCGAATTGGTGTACATCTCGCCAGACAACGTTCTGAATTATCTGCCCTTCGAGGCGCTACAAGACGAGAAAGGACGCTATTTCATCGAAGACCATGCCGTGGCCTACACGCCCAGCGCCAACATCCTAAAGGTGTGCATGGACAAGGAGCGCCATCGCAAAGGCAGTATCCTGGCCCTCGGCAACCCTAACCTGAAAAACCCCGCCTTCCGGCTCGTGCACGCCGAAGAGGAAGTAAGAGCCCTGCAAAGTCTCTTCTCCAAAGCCGACGTGCTGACCTTTGACGAGGCGACCGAAGATGCGCTCAAGGCTCACGCCGCGGATTGCGACATCCTCCACCTGGCTTGCCACGGAGAATTGAATCACGACGATCCCATGCTCTCCTCGTTGCGCTTTGCCCCGGACACGAAGGACGATGCCTACCTGCACGCCGGTGAGGTGTTCGAGATGAATTTGTCCGCATCGCTCGTGGTGCTGAGCGCGTGCAACAGCGGCTTGGGCGAGTTGTCCATGGGCAACGAACTGATGGGGCTAACGCGCGGCATCTTCGCCGCGGGCGTGCCGTCCGTCGTGGCCAGCCTCTGGACCGTCGACGACCGCTCGACGGCTTTCCTGATGGAACGCTTCTACACGAACTTGCAGACGATGAACAAAGCCGAGGCGTTGCGGCAGGCGAAACTCGCCACGATGAAGCAGTACCCGAGCCCGTTCCACTGGGCGCCCTTCTGCTTGCAGGGCGACTATCGCTAGAGGCGCGGCCAGAAAGCCTCCTTATACCAAAGCCCGGCAAAAGGGAGCGCTGGTGTTGAACAACTTACAGATGCTTTCTGGCCGCGCCGCGTCAATTAACCGGCTTTCTGGCCAAACCCCTAACTCTGGCAACGCTTATTGATGGCGGACGAATTTCTGAAGGCGTTTGCCGTTGATATCGCCGAGGAACAGATTGCCTTGCGGGTCGACGGCGATACAGTGAACCCAATTGAGTTCACCGGGTTTTTCCTGCCCATCCGCGGCCTTGGGAAAGGTGTGCAGTTCAAGCATCTTTCCATCGGTGTTGAACTTCGCAACAACTTGGTCCTTTGGAGGACATCCGAGCATAGCGCCAGGCTCCACCCAATGCATCGGCGATGAACCGCAAACCCAAATCTCGTCTTTGTCCGTCAACCACAATCCCCATGGGACAATGAGACGCTTCCACGAATCGAAAAGGCGGCCAGCGGTATCGAAAACCTGGATGCGCCCATTGTTGCGGTCGGCGACATAGATGCGATCTTTCGAGTCGATGACAATGGCGTGAGGTATGCTGAATTGGCCATCTGCGGCGCCCAGGCTTCCCCACGCGTTGACGAACTTTCCGTCTTTCGTAAAGTGAACCACGCGGGAATTGCCGTAACCGTCCGTCACAAATACGTCGCCGTTGGACGCAAACGCCATATCGGTGGGTTTGAAGAGGTGACGTTCATCGGCGCCGGCCTCGCCTTCCGTGCCCAGCGTCAAGAGCACCGTTCCATCGCGCCGGCGCTTCTGGATGACATTGGACAGGTAATCCGAGGTCCACACGTTTCCCTCGCGATCAATCTTGAGGTGATGTGCGCCTTTGGTGTCTCCCCAGCCGAAGATGTAGTTGCCGTCGGGCGCGTACACCTGGATGGACGGCGCACTCCGAGTGTACATCCAGACATTGCCCTCGCGGTCGATTGTTACGCCGGAAACGGCGGCCCATTCGAATTCCGGCGGCTTGTGCGGCCAACGCGCATCGACCTCATACCAAGGCGCGGGGTCGACTCGGGGATAATCAGGATTCGGCAGGGGAGCGCCCAAGGCGAAGGCTGGCGCGAAGAGCAACATGCATGCGCTCATCAATATCCCGCGTGTGTTCATCGCCGGAATGATAGTACCGACGGACTTCCGCCCGCAAGTGGACGTCGAAGGCGGCAGTTTCGCCTGGTCTGTCGTTTTTGTGTTAAGAATCGTTTGGGGTATACTCCGCCACCGTAACGCGGGACAGGGAGATAACGTGAAGTCAATTCTGGGGAGTGAACGCGTCATCGTTGACGTAGCCGCCGCACGGCCGCCGGATCGGACCGAGGCGCCTCCG
This sequence comes from Candidatus Hydrogenedentota bacterium, assembly GCA_016215105.1. Taxonomy (GTDB): domain Bacteria; phylum Hydrogenedentota; class Hydrogenedentia; order Hydrogenedentales; family SLHB01; genus JACRLJ01. Next base: position 38,418 of record JACRLJ010000017.1, on the reverse strand, counting down.
TGCGCCGCCTCCTTCCGCCCACAAGCCCCGCATCCATGCCAACTGGCTCACGCCAGGAGAGCCCAGCTACGGTGAAACTCCGGTTTCCATTCAGGCGTTCGCTCTCCTTCAAGATCATGGCCGTGCTTTGCGGTTTCTTGGCCGGCCTCATCGGCGTTATCTTTGTCATGGGCCGTCTTACCGCGTCTTCCGTGGTTGATTACCGGCTCCAACACCGCGGCACAACGCTGGCGACGACGGTGTCGTGCGCTATCACGTCCATTTACGACGGACGGCGCGAGCTCGACTCCGCTACCCGAATGAAGCTTCAAAACTTGGCCGCCAAAGTCAGCTATGATCCAACGATTACATCCGTCGTCATCGCAGACAAGCAAGGCGGCGTAATTGCCAAGTTGGGGCCGCCGGAACTTGCGGCTTCGCTCACCAACATCCAGATTCGTGAGGCAATCGAGCAACACCGCACACTAATCTACGATACCGCGGACCGGCGCCAGTTCACGATTGTTACCCCCTTGGCGGGGGAGTCGGCGACGGGAGACGGCAATCCCGCGCCACCCTATGGGGTCGCGTGCCTAACGTTTGATTTCAACGACGTTACAAACGCGTTGAGAACGGGCACGGAGCGGCGAGCGCTCTTGGCTCTCGTAAGCGGCGTGACGATCTGTCTGGCAATCTCCTATCTGCTCTTGCGCCTGGTGTTGCGGCCCGCGCGCGACCTGGCGCAGCAGGCCGCGCGGCTTGGCAGAGGGGATCTATCCGCGCGCAGCGGCTTGGGGCGGGCCGACCCCGAAGGGGATGAAATCCAACGGCTTCAACATGCCTTCGATCGGATGGCGCAACGCATCGAGCGCACTCAAGACGAACGTTCCGCCGTCATGGCGGCTCTTTCGGAAAGCCAGCGCCTGTTCGAGGAGTTCATGAACAATAGCCCCGCGGTGGCGTTCATGAAGAGCGACGACGGCCGCTACGTATATGCGAACGCGCGGTTCGTTCGCGCCTTCGGCGTGTCCGCGCAGGATCTCATCGGGAAGACTGACGAACAAGTCTGGCCCATCGAGATGGCGCAGAAGATCACGGAAAACGATCGCCGCGTATTGCGCACCAACGAGACCATGGAATTTGTCGAAGCGCTTCCACACTCGGACGGTCCCCACGAGTGGTTCACCTTCAAATTCCCCTTTGTCAGTCCAGGGGGACGAATGCTGGCGGGAATCGGTATCGACATTACGGCTCACCGTCGCGCGGAAGCGATGCTGCAATTAAGCGAACAACGGTTTCGCGCCTTGATTGAAAATGGGTCGGATATCATCGCGGTAATGGACCCCGATGGCCGAATCGGGTACGTCAGCCCGTCAATCGAACGTATTGCCGGCTACACGCCAGAAGACTTGACCGGGCAAATTGGTTTCGACTATGTCCATCGCGAGGACCGCGCGGCGGGCTACCGGACGTATCGGCGTATGCTGCAGCGTCCATACGGGGTGGGCCGTTTCGAGCTACGCCACCGCCACCGGGACGGAACGTGGCGGAACTTTGAAGTTATCGCTCAGAACCTAATTAACGATCCGAGTGTAAACGGAATCGTCATCAACAGCCGCGACATCACGGAGCGAAAGGCCCAAGAGGAGGAGCGGCGCAAACTCGAGGCGCGGATACAGCATGCCCAGAAGCTCGAGAGCCTCGGGGTGCTGGCGGGTGGCATCGCCCATGACTTCAACAACTTGCTCATGGGAGTGCTCGGCAACGCCGGTCTCGCGCTCACGGACCTCGATCCCGCCTCATCGGCGTACGGAAGCGTAAAACACGTCGAGACCGCGGCGTTGCGCGCGGCCGACTTGACGCGGCAGATGCTGGCCTATTCGGGCAAGGGAAAGTTTACCGTGCAAGCGGTAAACCTGTCGCGGATCGTCGAAGAAATGGTCCATCTCTTGCGCGCAGCCATCAGCAAAAGCGCGTCGCTGCGGTTCGCGTTTGACGCCGCCTTGCCCCCGGTTGAAGGGGATCCAACCCAAATTCGGCAAGTAGCGATGAACCTTATCACCAACGCATCGGACGCCGTCGGAGACCACGGCGGCGAAATCACCATCTCCACGCGGGTAACGACGGTTCCGGCTTCGGAGCTGGCCGCGGTGGCCGGTGAGTCCCATTTGCCGGAAGGCGAGTACGTCGTGCTCGAAGTCCGTGATACCGGTATCGGGATGAGCGAGCAGACGTTGCGCCGCATCTATGAGCCGTTCTTTACAACGAAGTTCACTGGACGCGGACTGGGCTTGGCGGCCGTGCAGGGCATTATGCGCGCGCATCGGGGCGCCATCCGGGTATCGAGCGCGCCCGGAGAAGGCAGCACGTTTCAAGTGCTTTTCCCGCGTTCATACCAGCCGGTTGCCGTACTCGCCGAAACACGCGACAACGACGAATGGACTACGTGGCGGGGCGAGGGCTTCGTCCTCGTCATCGACGACGAGGCGGTCGTGCGCACTATGGTTAGGAGCGTTCTTGAGCGGTGCGGACTGACGGTATTGCTCGCGCACGACGGACGCGAAGGGCTGGCCATCTACCGGGAGCATCGCCAGCGGATATCCGTGGTGTTGCTGGATATGACCATGCCGTACATGAACGGAGAAGAAGTGTATCGTGAACTGCGGACGGTCGATCCGGGAGCGCGAGTGATTCTATCGAGCGGGTACAGCGAACAGGACGCCTTCGAGCGCTTCACGGATTCCGCCCTCGCGGATTTCATCCAAAAGCCGTACAAGCCGGGGGCGCTCATCGAAAAAGTGCGGGCAGCCTTGCATCGCACTTCGGAATGCGGCCGAGCGAAATAGTGGCTACCCGCTGAACAGAAATCCCAGGATTCGCGAGTAGAGGATTCTGACTAGGCCGTTGACGGTGTAGTGAAACCACGGCCAGAAGACGTATAGGAGGATGGCCATCGAGAAAAGCGCCATCCAACTCGTCAATAGACGTCCAAATACGCGCAGGACGCTGTTGATCAAACGTCCCGTTCCGCTCACTACGCCGACCAGCCCCTTCTGGACGGCCCAACCGAAATCCCCTTCGGAGACAATGCCATGACTGCGGCTCGCCAGTCCATCAGGCGAACATTCGAGCAGCAAGAGCGTGTGCCCCACTTGAACGGAGCCTCCGGATCGCACAATGCGAGATCGGAACATACCGGCCCGCTTGCCATCAACGTAGACCGGGCTGCGATCCATACGGCGGACACGGTACCCCTCGGAGACAATGGTCAGCAAGGCATTGCACTCGCGAATCGCCGTATCGAGGCGAAGGTTCACGGCGCAAGACGGGTCCTGACCGACGTAGAAGGGCGCGCGAACAATCGGAAACTCGGCCCCGTCTTCAGGACCGTTCACGACGAACAAGGTGTCGGGTTGACCGCTAACTCTCATGCGGCCCCCTGCTTGCTGTGGGGTTCGCCTTTGCGAAATGTCAGCTTGTCGTCTTCCATGAGCACGTCAATCATATCCCCCGCCGAAAAACGCCCCTCCAACACCATCTCGCTGATGGGATTGATGACCAAGCGCTCGACCGTGCGCCGCAACTCGCGCGCGCCAAAATCGGAGTTGTAGCCCTGACCGGCAAGGAATTCGTAGGCGCGCTGGTACATGCGCACGCCAATTTGACGATCAAGGAGCCTAGTGCGCAAATCCTGAATCGCCAGACGCAGAATCGAGCGCACGTCTTCGAACAAGAGCGGGTAGAACGGGACGATTTCGTCAATTCGATTGATGAACTCCGGACGGAAGTGCCCTCGCAACTCGTCCATGAGTTTGCCAAAATTACCATCGTCGCCGCGGTGCAAGCTCTGGGCGCCGATGTTCGACGTAAGAATGATGATGCAGTTGCGGAAACTCACGTCCCGGCCGCGGGAATCTTTGAGCCGTCCTTCGTCGAACACGGGAAGAAGTATATCGAATATACGGGGATGCGCTTTCTCGATTTCGTCAAACAGCAATATCGAAAACGGCTTGTTCCGCACGGCGCCCGTCAGCCGGCCCTCCTCATCGCTTCCGATATAGCCGGGCGGAGCGCCAAGAAGACGCGAAACAGAGTGCTCCTCGATGTACTCCGACATGTCAAAGGTTACGAGATGATCCGGCGAACCAAACAGGTTATCGGCAAGCTCCTTGGCAAGCTGGGTCTTGCCGACCCCGCTCGGGCCGAGGAACAAAAGGACCGCTTCGGGGCGCTTGGGGTCGGCAAGGCCGGCGCGCGACTTCTTTACCGCGGCCACGGTCTTGGTGATGGCCTCGTCCTGGCCAATAATGTTGCGTTTGAGCTTCTTGTCGAGGCCGCTGAGACGCAGCCGTTCTTCGGCGGTGATCTCTTCGATGGGAATGGCGGAAATCTGGCTTACGATTTTGCGGATGTCGTGAGGGGTTACCTTTTCCGACATCGTTTCAGCGTTGTCACTCTCAAACAGATCGGGACGGCTCTTCGCGGCGATGGCTTTGAGCCGGTACCGCGCGCAGGCCTGATCCAGCACATCAATCGCCTTATCGGGCAAGTTCCGGTTGGGCATGTAGCGCTGGGTCAGCGTAATGGCCGCGAACAACGCCTTCTTGCTAATGCGGACGTTGTGGTGTTGCTCGAAGGACGGTTTCATCTTCAGCAAGACCTGGTACGTCGAGGCCTCGCTGAGCGGTTCGACTCGCACCATTTGAAAACGCCGTTCAATCGCGGGATCCTTCTCGATGAACTTCCGGTATTCCTGAAGGGTGGTCGCGCCGATGCAGCGAAGCTCGCCGCGCGCCAGAGGCGGTTTGAGCAAGTTCGCAATGTCCATCGCGCCCCCATCCCCCGCTCCCGTCCCCATGATGAGGTGCATCTCGTCAATAAATAGAACCGTGTCCTTGGCGTTCTTCAGCGATTCCAGCAGGCCGCGCAGTTTCTCCTCCAGGGCGCCCCGATACTTCGTCCCCGCCATGAGAGCGCCCAGGTTCAACTCCAAGAAGCGGTACTGGGAGAGCAGAGCCTTGAATTCGCCGCTGACACCGGCCATGGCAAGGCCTTCCACAACCTTGGTCTTGCCGACACCAGCCTCTCCCACCAGAATCACGTTGTTCTTGCCCTTGCGCGTGAGGATCTGAAGGACTTCCATCATTTCATGTTCACGGCCGGTCGCCGGCTCTATCTTGCCTTGCCGAGCAGCGTCGGTCAGATCGCGCGTAACGGTCTCGAGAATATCGGGCTTGAAAGGCTCGTCGTCCTCTTCGGCTTCGCGCTTGGCGCGAGTCACTTTTTCGGACCGGGCCACCGACGTTGTTTTCGCCGGCGCCGATGCGCGCTTTCGCTCGGACGAAAGCTCCGCGTACAGCGCGTTCACCAGCTCACCCCGGTTCATCCCAAGACGGTCCATGGCCCTGCTCGGAGACGACTGCGCATCGGCAAAGATCGCAAGAAGCAAGTGCGCCGCGGAAGGCTGGCTCTTGCTCAGCCGGTCGGCCAGCCGGGCCGCTTCGGCGACGGCCGCGCCGCATCGCGGAGTATAGAAGACCTCGCCCCCCGTGCTCGGCATGCTCCCCCGCCATCCAGTCCGCTGAACTTCCCGGAACACGGTGTTGAGAGTCTTCAGGTGAGCGTCCGAAATCGCCCGTGGAAGCAGGGCGCTCTTCGCAAGAAGCGCCTCCAGCACATGCTCGACACCTACGTAATAGTTGTTCAGCCGAATGCTAAGGCGGACGGCGTCGTCCAGGAGGGTGTTAATCTCAGGTGATACGGATACTTGCACGCGCCCTCCCGCCAGACGGTTTTCCCACATACGCAAGTAGAACTACAGGGACGCGGAAAAAGGTTTGCCCCCCTGCGTGCGTCATGTTCTCAAATCGGACTCGGCTTCATACCAAGCGCGCCAATGGGCCGCGTACTTGTTGATCCAATCCAGGATTGCGTCCCGGCCAAGGTCACGCTGCGCCTTTTCCGACTCGATCCACTTGTACTTAAGCATTTCCTCGCGCTGAAGCGCTAGCATCTGCGCCTGGTAGTCAGCCCGCCACTCTTCCCCGTGCCTTGTTTCCCAGTCCGCCCGCGCTTCCGAATCAGTAACGTTACGTCCACTTTCTTTCGATAGCGCCACCTTGTGACGACTGACTTCAGTGCGCACCGCACGCTCTATTCGACTACACATTGGATACCTTGTACCGCCTACTCATAGTGCCATAACCTCTCACGAGCAGATTCCATACTATCACGTCCTGCTACGCAGCACAACTGCGTATACTGCGATAAACTAAACTCGATACCATCCCGGTCAAGAATTCCAGACGCCTCGGGAATCCAAGTCCGCTCTATATACTAGACGCCGCCAGCTCAGAACGCATTCACTGAGCCCATACTTGGTTCAACTATACGCCAACGCTTGCGAAGCGAACTCGCTCCAAATAGCAATACAATTATCCGAACTATTCGTTCTTTGCCCGTATTCCAGACAGCTACATCCCATTATGGCACCAGAAAATGTCTCACAAACAAGACATGTGAGGCCGATAACGTAATATATAGCTCACAAAATGCCGGTTCAGGCGTTCTGTATCGCATAGCCGCGTTCAAATGCGGCGCCATCGTAACCGGGGTCATCAAGACGAAGGTCTTCAAGCTTGATCACCGCATTTCCCCGTTCCCGGCTGGTCTTCCCAGCGAGACAGATCTTTACGGACTCAATAAGCGACGCCGTGGAAGCCAGGGGAGCCCCAGACTCCATAAAATCAAATATCCGATCGAGGAGCGCCGCATATAAGCCACCCGCGTCAACCGGAAGCGAAAACACGTTCTTCGTGGTCGTCACGCAGAAGACGAAGGGAAGCCAAGCTCCAGTGTGCAATTGGTACAGCGCGGTCTCCCCGGTCCGATAGGTCACGTGGTATTGTTCGACGGCGCCGATTTGTACGCACTGAACGGAAAAAGCCCCACCAGGAAGGAAACCGCCTATCCCCTCCACGACGTGAACGCCGTAATTGAATTCGTCCACGCCAGAAGTCCCGAAGATGGACAGAATCGCGCCGCGTTCGTCGAGCGGTTTGGCCATAAAGGCCTGGATCTCGCGGGCATAGCGCACCGAGGAACTTCCCAGGACGACAGCCCCGGCCTTTTCCCACTCGAGCAACTGCATACAATCGCGCAAAGACCCCACGATCGGCTTGTCGATGAATACCGGCTTTCCGGCGTCCACAAACGGCTTGGCAAGGCTGATATGCTTGTCCCAATTGCAGCTATGGATGAAGCCTATATCGACGTTTCGCGCCAGGTCATCCAGGCTGTCGTAACGCTTCGGGACCTCGTGTTCTTCCATGAACTTGGCGACGTAGGCGTCGCTCCGGAATCCGGAGTTATAGACCCCCGTGTACCGAGCCCGGCCACTGGCCTTCATGAACGGCGCAAACGCCTTGGGATGCGACGTATCGATGTCGATCGCGCCTACGGTAATCATCGTCTCGCGCCTTAACAGAACTGTTCGAGGTACCAGGCGCCCCGGCGGAAGCCGTCTTCGCGCGTCTGAGTGCCGTCTTCGTGCTCGATGCTGAGCACACCGTCGTAGCCGTTCTGGCGGAGGTGCGAGATGTACTCGCCCCAGTTGATGTTTCCAAAGCCGGGAATGACGTAGCGCCACCACCCGCCGCCATAGATGCCGACCTGGGCGCGCTTCGCCTTGTTCACGAGGGTGTCCTTGGCGTGGGTGTGGAAGATGCGCTTCGCGAACATCGAAACCAGCACGAGGTGGTCGCATTCCTGGTGATACAGATGGGACGGGTCGTAATTGAGCCCGAAATTGTCGTCCGGAATGGCCTCGAACAGATGCTCGAAGGTGTCGATACCCTGGAGATTGGTCTCAAACCAATTCTCGAGCGCGATATTGATCTTCTTCCTGCGGGCGTGGGTCAGAATCGGCTTAAAGACCTTGGGACAGACCTTCTTGATGGTCTCGTGCTTGGTCAGGCCGGGCACGGGCATACCCGCAAGCATGCACACCGTGGGCACGCCCAGGAGCGACGCCGCGTCGATGGTGCGTTTCGCGTGCTCTTGAATCTGTTTGTGATTCTTCGGGTCGGTGGTGTTGGCGTAATACGCGAGACTCGAAATGTTCAGTCCGCGTTCCCGCACCGCGTCGAGAATCTTGCCCGCGGCGGCGGGTGTCAACTTGGAGGGATCGATATGCTTGCTACCGGGGCCCGCGATAATCTCCAGGCATGGGATACCGGCGTCCTCTGCGAAATCGAGCACCGTTTCCAGGGATTCGTTCCCAAACGGCGCGGTCAACATTCCAACTTGCATCACTGTTCTCCTCGTAGCGTTGCTTCGTTAGCGGTATTTGTACGCGGTCGAATTCGCGTCAATTATCACTTATCAACTGTCAATTGCCTCAGGAAATGCGCGGTATCCTAATCGCTCTCACACGTGTATTACAACCTTCATCACGTCTTCACCGGCGCGGTGTAACGCGAACACACCGTCCTTCAGCGGGTACGTTTCGGTGATCATGGGACGCACTTCGACGTTGCCCAGCGCCAGCGCCTCGAGGGCCGGACGGAAGGGGCCGCAACGGGATCCCACGATGCGCACTTCATTGATCACGGGCATGCTGAGTTCGAGCGCCGTCGGTTGCGCGACCGTAGTCTTCAGGATAACGGTGCCCTCCGGGCGCACGAGTTCGAGCGCGCGGCGAAGCCCCTCGTACGAGCCAGTGGCCTCGACCACGATATCCACTCCCGATTCAACCGGGTCGGTGCTAAGGGCCGTGCCTATATTAAGATTCTTGAGTAGTTCAAGCTTCCACGCGTGGTGTCCGACGCACGTCACCTGTTTCGTGTACAGCCACATGACTTGCGCGGCAAGCTGCCCGAGTTTGCCGTCCCCGAGCACAATGACCCGGTCGCTCGCGGTAATCGTGAGCTGCTCTGTAATGCGGAACGCCGCCGCAACAGGTTCCGTGAACACTGCGACGTCATCCCGCACCGACGGCGGCGCCAGGTGAAGATTCTCCTCGGGAAGAGTCAAGTATTCCGCAAAGGCGCCGTTCCGGTTCTGGATGCCCAACACCGAACGGTTCAGACAATGGTGAGGCATTTCGAGCTGGCAGTATTCGCAACGATGGCAGACGCAGTTGATCTCCCCCACCACTCGCTTGCCCCGCAGGTGCTCGTTGGCGCACTCTTCCACAATACCGACAAACTCGTGACCGGGTATGCCTTTGAAACCCATGTAGCCCTTGAGGATCTCGAGATCGGTATTGCAGACCCCGGCGGACAAGACGCGGACCAGGGCTTCGTCCTTCTCCGGGCGAGGCGTGGGCACATCGGCAAGACGTAGTTCACCGTCAAACACCAGCGCCTGCATGATATCTCCTCCCGCTCCAACGCAAAACGACCGCTACCGCTATTCAACACCAGCCGCGCAGCAGAGTCAAGGTAATAGTCACCGCGCTTCGAGTAGCGCAGCGTTTGCCAAACGCGGCGTCCCAACCAATGCAACCGCTCGCGCGTCAATCTCGCCAAGCACAGATGCCGCTCTTGGCAAGACCGGCGCTACTCGGCGCCACTTGGAGGAATGGGCCAATGATTCCGCGGCGCAGGCGAACTCACACGGGAGAATCGTAGCCCATAGTGCCAGGGTGGCAGGTCGAGAGCGCCGCCGCTATTTGCCAGCATTCCGGTCTGCTCCGCCCAATGGATGATGCTTTCGGGCTTGGGGCGGATGTCCGTACTGGGACCGCGCGGCGTGGGAATGTCCGTGCGCCAGTGAATAACAAAGATGGATCCCCCTGGGCGAACCACGCGCGCCGCTTCGCTAAGGAGCCGCACCGGCTCTTCGCAGTGGAGGATATTGAAGAGCAGGCATCCGTCCTGTGATCGCGGCTCAACACCAAATCCGTCGGAGAATACATCCGCAACGTTGCAGACGACATTGGTAAGCCCGGCGTCCTCGGCCCGGCGGGCGGTCCTCGCCACCATGACCGAGTCAATGTCTACGGTCCGCATGACCCCGCGGATACGCCGCGCCACGGGAATGGTGAAGGTCCCATAGCCGCAGCCCAGTTCGACGACATCCCGCAGCGCGTCGTCAATTCCCAGACGGGCGAGAATCAGGTCGACATCGAAGAGAGTTTCCCAGTAGGCCTCATCGGGCATTCCGCTTTCACGCAGTTTCACGAACACCTCGTCGAGACGACTTGCGTCGCTCTTACCGCTTCATATAGTTGCCAGTGTGGCGGCTGTCGCCGTGGAACTGTCCGGATACAACTGCCCACGGTTTGCACGGAGTTTCGGTGCGAACGATGTTCAGCCAGGTTTCGTCATCGCCGCCGACGACTTCGAGGCGTCCATCGCCGTCCACGTCCGCCACCAGGAGCGAGCCGCCGCCTTTGATCTTGGCGCCGGGCAAGGTCAGGCTGTGCGGAGTGTACGACCACAGCGGCGCGCCGTCATTGCCCAACGCCCACATGCGATAGCTCAAATCGCTGTCCAACAGCAGGTCCAGTTTTCCATCGCCATCGAGATCGAGCGGAACCGGAGTCTGCAAGAGCCGTCCGGTCGTATTGATCTCGCGCACGAGCGCGCCTTTGCGGTCGAAGACCAGCAGTTTCTTTGGATCGGGCGCCTGCGCGACGATGCGTGGTTCATCCGTTCCGTCGAGATCGGCGATGACGGGACACCAGTCAGACTCCCGCGAGACTTGGGCGGACCACAGGACATGGCCGTCGCTGCCCACCGCGGTAAGCGCGCCTTTGGTGTCGTTGCGCGAGAACACCACGACATCGTCGCGCCCATCTCCGTCCAAGTCACCCAACGCAGGCGCATACAAGACCGCGCCTTCGACGCGCGCATCCCACAGTGTCTTTCCGTCCGCGGAGATGGCCACTACATGATCGTCACCGCCCGCCACGACCGACAATTTCTTATCCGCACCTAAATGTCCGAGCGCGGGAATCTTGAGATGACTGCACAGGTCATTGACGCGCCAAAGCGGCTGACCTTGATCAGAAAAAGCCGCGACAGTTCCCTCGCTGGTAGCCGCGACGACGCACTGATGCCCGTCACCGCGAAGGTCGCCAATAACCGGCGAGCTGGCGCCAGGCAAATCGGCTTTCCACAAGACCTTGCCGTCGTGGCCCAACAACGAAAGCGCGGCGCCGCCCACCGCGATTTCGTCGAGACCGTCCCCATCCAGATCCGCGACCGCCGGGAACGGTTGTGCGCCGCCCGCGTCATAGGTCCACAGCGTTTCCGCCTTGGCGTTCAAGGCGTAGAGCACGCCGTCCGGATTCCGTGTATCGAGGATGATGGCGAGTGTTCCATCCTTCGAGATCCGCGCCGCGGCGGGACAACTGAGCAGGGCGCCATTGAACGTCCGCCGCGCCGCAAGCCGTGGAATGCCTCCAATCACGAATGCGCCGCCCTCAGCGCACGGAATACTCAACGCGTGTAGCGAGGCGTCCACCGAAGTGCCGGCAACCTTCTGCCACGCGTCCCCTTGCAGACGATACGCGGTGAGTGTCGAAGGAAGAATGGCTTCCGCCTGCTTGGGATCGTACTTGAGACGCACTGCAAGTTCTCCACCCGCCGCGCGCAACACATCGTCCGGCGTGATCTCTACGACCCCTGGCAAAGCCTCTTGCGGTAAACCGCGCTTTTCAGCGTGCAGGTTGACCGGAATGCGTTCAACACGAAGAATTCCGTTCTCCAATAGACGCGCCGGTTTGACGACGGCCTCGGCTTCGATGTCGCCGCTCGCAGCAAGAGTCGCGGATTCGCCCACCTTGGCGCTCAACTTCAGCGCCGCGCCGGTCGCCACGGCCGCCCTTTGTTCGGCGGACTTCGCAACAACCGGCCACTTCGGATTACCTTGCGCTTCGATGCGGAAACTGAGTTCACTCGTGGCCACCTCACCCGCCGCGGGAATCGTGAAGTGATACAGCGAAGATTCCTTCTCGTCCTTCCGGCACGGCGTGGTCCCGGCGTGATCACGGTCGAACGCGTATGCGCATTTCACGTCGCCAACGCCCGACGCGTCCACGACCTTCACATCGCCCTCGAGCGGCGCCGCGCGATCCACATACGCCGGGAAACGAATTTCCGAAATACTGGGACCCTTCGGATTGTCCGCGACCAACACCGTGCCCTTGTCCAAGGTCTTCTGCGTCGATGGCTCGACAAACATTAGCGACATCGGACCCTGCGCGGCGTCCGCGAGCACGGGCACAGAGAATAAAAATTGTCCGCCGACACGCGAGGCGTTTGCTGCGCCCTTCTTCCCATCCTGGAACTGCCACACTAGGCTGAGCGTATCTGGAAGGGAGTCTCCTTGGGCCAATACCGCCAAGGCGCCCTGATTCAGCGCGACGGATTCCGGCGCCAGCCAATGGACCGGGCGTTCGCGCTCGGCCTCGTACAGTTCAAGCCACGCCTGCATCAGTTCACCCGGCCGGCTGTAGTTGAGGTAGACATAACCCGAGGCCGACTCGATAATCAGCCCGCGCTTGGTGAGATGCTCGCGAGACCATTCGGCCAAGCGCCGCGCGTACGCGACATACGTATCGTCGCGGGTCGCGCGGTAGGCGCGGACATAGAGCTTCAGCCAGCCGCCAGCCACTACGGGCGTAATCTTGTCCGAAAGCGGCGTATTTGCCGTGTTCTTCAGACGCGCTTCGAGGACTTTCAAATATCTTTCGTCTTTGGTGAGTTCATACGCGTCCCAGCAGGCCATGGCGCCGTAATAGCCCGCGCTCTCCCCCGCTCCCCAGGTCGTCGTGCTCCACTTCGTCACGGCCCCGGTCGCCGGAACGAGTTCGCCGGCAAACTCCCCCGTTTCGCTCTTGAACCCGTACTTCAGGAAGGCGTCAAGCATTCCGGTCGCCCGCTCGCGAATGTACGGATCGGGATACCGCTTCACCGCTTCAAGAAGGTAGTACGCAAGCAGGGGTTGCATGTCGCAATTTCCCGAGCCGCCACTGGATGAAACGTAGCCCGGAATAAGATTCGTTTTCGGATGGCGATACTGCCAGTACAAGTCCGACATCTTGCGCGCCCACTCGAGATGCTTGGCGTCGCCCGTCTTCGTGTAAAGGAAAAGGAAACTGTGGGTGTACAGACCGGAGTGCTTGATGTAAGTTCCGCGAACCGGCAGGGGGTCGAATTCGCCGGTGTAGTAATTGCCGTGACGATCGTAGAGGAACTTGTCTTTATCCCAAATATGAATGCGGTAGATGGCCTCAATCTCGCGTTGCACGGCGCCGGGATTGAGTTTCCACAGCAGTTCCCATTCCGGAAGGTTGTACTCCATCTCGTGGCGCGTGGCGTTCAACGTGTCGCGCACGCAGTTGTACGACATGTGCTCGCCCCACGGAAACAGACCCGTCGCCGGGCTGGGACATTCGCGCAGCCAGAAACGAAGATAGTCGTCCGCCGCGTCACGGTACCGTGTGGTGTCGGCAATGCGCGACAAATCGTAGAAGCCGGCCACAGTAGGCATGTCGCGGTACAAGTTACAGCCCTGGGCGGTCATCACATAGTCTTCGGCATCCCAGTAGCTCTGCCAATTCGGCGGCTTCTTTTCGACGAGACCGCCCGTGTCAGGGTCAATGGCCGCGACCCAAAGCGGCGTGTTACGAGCGCCGTAGCGATCCGGCGCAGTCTGCATGAGCGTTTCCGCAAACGTACGCGCCTCCTCCAGCCAGCGCGTGTAGTTCCAGCCACCTTGGACGGACTGTGGCGCATCCGAAAGGCGCTCGTCATCAGCCCAGGCAGTCTGACGGAGGGCCGCGACGATGATGATTGAAAGGACGGCGAAGACAACGGTCTTCGACCAAGTTAGCCATTTCATGCGCACATCCTCATTCCGAGATCGCTCGTTGGGAATCGGGCTTGGCCACGAACCCCGTCTTGATTCCCCGGACAAATCCAGCCCGCTCGTAGAATCGCAGCGTTTCTTCGCGCTCGGAACCGGTCAAGAGCGTGACCCTGCAACAACCCCTGATGGGCTCGCCGAACCGCGCACCGTTACGCCAGCACGCCGCGCGGCGGGCCGGAAACGGCGGTGTCGTTCGCAGCATCCCAATAGAGCGTCCTGCCCCCACGATAGGCCTCGACGGCCATGCCGATGGCGGCCATGGCGCGATAGCCAAGTTCGGCGTCGCAGGCGCAGCGCTCGCGCGTGCGGATACACTGTAGCCAGTTGTCCATGTGACTGGGACGCGCCGGTATCTCGGCGAATGGGTTGAATGTCGTTTCAGCGCCGCGAGCGCCTTCGGGAACCACGTTGAGCTTGCCGCGTTCGAAATAGATCGTCGCGTCAGTCCCGCGAATCACGGCGGGTATGCCTTGGGCGTGCGCCGGTGACGAGGCCAGCACGATCGTGTGGCCCTCGGCGTATTCGGCGGTCATGACGAACGAGTCCGGGGCCTCGCGGCCATCGTTCACGTAAACGCCCCCAGCGGCGGAGACGCGTTGAGGAAATGCAGGTCCAATCGCCATCAGTATCGGCGCCAGTTTGTGAAAGAAATCGTTCGCGGCGACGCCACCGGAGTAATCCCAATAGTTGCGCCAGTGAAGGAAACGCTGGGGATCGAATGCGCACATAGGCGCAGACCCTAGCCACCGCTCCCAATCCAAGTTCTGCGCTCCGGGGACATCGGCGCACGACTGACCACTGTCTGCGGTGCGTTCACTGGCCTGGCACCATTGAATCTTACCAATTCGGCCGGCGCGCACCAGCGCGGCCGCTGCGCGCCACGTTCCTTCCGAAGTCTCGTGCGCGCCCACCTGAACGCAACGCCCCGTAGTCGCGGCGACATCTCGAACCTTCTTCGCCTCGGCCAACGTATGCGTCATCGGCGTTTCGATGTACACGTCTTTGCCTGATTGCATCGCCGCAATCGCCATCGGCGCGTGCCAATGATTCGGTGTCGCGATGACGACGGCGTCCACATCGCTCCGGTCCACCACGCGTTCCCACTCGCGAACCGCTTCGGCGCCGGACAACGCCGCTGCGCGTTGCAGGCGGGCCTCGCAAACGTCGCACACCGCCACCACGCGGACACGTTCGTGGCTGCTCGAACGCGTGGTAAAGTCACGCGCGAGTTCCGTACCCCGTTCCCCCACTCCGATTACGCCAAGCCGGATCGAGTCGTTCGTACCGCTGCCCAGCGCTGCCGATGGTCTTGCGGAAACCGCGAGGCCCGCCGCGGAGGCGGCGCTCATGGCCAAGAAACTCCTGCGGGTAAGGGGTGAGTTCGAGTTCATGAGTGGTTCTCCGGGCAACCCTGGATGAAGGGACCTAAGGGACGCGAGCGACGTAAAGGACACAGGAGCGCAGTTGAGTCAAGAGAATCCCACAAGCGAAACAGTTTGGGCGCCATAGATATCACCACCACCACAGCAAGCGGGGCAGGGTGGATTGCCAGAACCGGTCACCGAGCTTCATGGCCATCAGGCCCATACTGACGATCAGCACGATAGCGAGACCACCCGCGACCCAATAGCTGCTCGGACGTGGTTCCACAATCTGAAGGGCAGCAGAGACAGCAAGAACGCCGCACACCAGCGAGCCGCACACGAATCGAACACACTTTTCGAGAACGTCTGGTTTTCCCGCCATATTTGCCTGTCCCGGAAAATCTAACCCCTCGCCCCAAGTCGCCCGCGCTCATCGAGCGCGGGCGTACTCAGGCAGTCGTGGGCTTACGTCAGTTTCCAGCCGTTGTTGTACGGACGGTAGATCCACTTGTTCGCTTCTTTGCTATTCGTGAACTTCTCTTTCTCGTGGTCCCAAAGAAGTTTCTGACCGGTCTTGTAGGACGCGGTAGCCAAGTGGCAAACCGTTGTCGTGTGATGAAGCACTTCCGGATCGCAAATCGGGCGCTTGCGCGAACGAATACAGTCCGCGAAGTTCTGCCAGTGGGGCTGGTTCATTTCACCTTCGGGGCCGGGTAACTCGAATTTCTTCTCGACAACGGGCTTATAGTCTTTTTGAGTCCTGCCCGTGACCGGATCCTTCTTCGTGTCCATCGGGTATACCCAGTATCCCTTACGCGTGACCAGCATGGACGCGTCCGCGCCGTAGAACATGATCCCGTGCCCGGTCCGCGGCACACCGTTGTACACACGGTTCTCGAAGCTGACCGTACAATCGTCAAACTCCCAAGTCACGTTCAGGGTATCGGGAGTGGTTCGGTTGTCCGTCAAAATGTACTTTCCGCCGATCGCGCACACGGCCTTCGGTTTCTTATCCTGGCCGATTCCCCACAGCGCAATGTCCATCAAGTGCGCGCCCCAGTCCGTGACTTTGCCTCCCGAATAATCCAGGAACCAGCGCCAGTTGTAAATCCACCGGTTCGAATTGAACGGTACGCGCTTGGTCCAGCCTTGATGGAAATCCCAGTCGCACCCTTCCTGAATCTTCGTGTCGCCTTGGCCAATCCCCGTGACCGCTTCCTGATCGTGAATCCAGGTATCGACATGGCCGATCTTCCCCAAATATCCGCGGCTTCTCGCAATACACGTCCTTTTTCGCGTCACACGCCATGATCGACGGAATGGCGTGCCAATGGTCCGGCGTGCAGACTATCACCGCGTCCACGTCCTTGTTCGCGATAATCTCGCGGAAATCGTGATGAGCGGAGGGCGGCGTCTTGTCGAACTTCTTCTTTACTTCGTTGACCGCGCGGTCAAGATGGACCGGATATAGATCGCAGATGGCAATCGGCTGCATGTCGTCCCGCCTCAACACGAATTCCGACAGATTCCGGAACCCCATGCCCCCCACGCCGATATGCCCCGTACGAATGATCTCGTTCGCGCCGATAATCGTCTGCGGCAGGATCGACTTATACACATCCGCCCGGGCCACGCGGGAAACCGCCGCGGCGCCCACCGCCGCGCCCGCGGCCGCCGTGGCCGCTCCCCGCATGAACTCCCGGCGGCTTACTTGTTCCTTCTCTCCCATTTCAATAACCTCCATTGGATCTGTTGTACGAGTTGGTAACCAATTGACCAGCGAAACCTCCCTATACTACCGGACGCGCCGACGCAATTAAAACCGAATCCGTCGCCCGGGCGACGCGCGCCAGGGTCCCAGTGCTCTCACAGAGTCAACATCAGGCGCTCAAACAAGGCGCAACGCGCGAAATGTCCGATTGCGAGCAATTCACGCCCGTTTGCCGGTCTCCATTCGTAATTCATAATTCGCAATTCATAATTCGATTTGACTATTCCGGATCGCCTCTCTATAATTTCGATTCCGGAGAGCTATACGCTTCCGGTGCAGTGGGGCATGAATCAAAAGTAGCAATGCGAGGCGTGATGAATTGCACCGAAACAGTCTCTTTACAAACCATCCCCATCATCGTTGCGTCGCGTCTTCGTGACGAGGAGGTCAGCCGTGGCCTTCTACTATAACGAACCTTCGCGAACCTTCAGCGAATACCTCCTCATCCCGAACAAGACCTCCAAGGAATGCCAGCCGCAGAATGTCAGCCTACGCACCCCTCTGGTCCGGTTCAAGAGGGGCGAAACGCCTGCGCTGCATCTCAATATGCCGCTGGCGTCCGCGATCATGCAGTCCGTGTCGGATCACAACATGGCCATCGCGTTGGCGCGCTCGGGCGGCATCTCCTTTGTGTTCTGCTCGCAACCCATCGAGTCGCAGGCGGATATGGTGCGGCGCGTGAAGAAGTTCAAAGCGGGCTTTGTCGCGAGCGACTCGAACTTGCGCCCCGATCAAACCTTGCACGATGTCGTCGCTCAAATGAAGCGGACCGGGCACTCGACGATTCCGATTACGGATGACGGAACGCCGAACGGAACCTTGATGGGCATCCTCACCAGCCGCGATTTCCGTCCGCACAGAGCCGACCTCAAAGCGCCGATCAGCAATTTCATGACCCCGCTGGCCAAGCTGAAATACGGACGCGAAGGCATTTCGCTCAGCGAAGCCAACGACATGATCTGGGATCACAAGCTGAACTGCCTCCCCATCGTCAACGACGAAGGGAAACTGCGCTACCTCGTCTTCCGCAAAGACTACGACCAGCATCGGGAGAATCCCGAGGAATTGGTGGACGCCCACAAACGCCTGGTCGTCGGGGCCGGTATCAACAGCCGCGATTACAAGGAACGCGTTCCCGCGTTGGTTGAGGCAGGCGCGGACATCTTGTGCGTAGATTCCTCGGACGGCTACACGGAGTGGCAATTCGAGACCATCCGCTACATCAAGGACACCTACGGCGACTCCGTCAGGGTGGGCGGCGGCAATGTCGTCGAAGAGGAAGGCTTTCGCTATCTCGTCGAAGCGGGCGCCGATTTTGTCAAAGTCGGCGTCGGCCCTGGATCAATTTGCATCACCCGCGAGCAAAAGGGTATCGGACGCGGCCAGGCCTCGGCGGTCATCGAAGTCGCCAAGGCGCGCGACGCGCTCTACAACGAAACCGGCCTCTACGTGCCGATATGTTCGGACGGCGGGCTCTTGCTCGACTATCACGTGGTGCTCGCGCTCGCCATGGGCGCGGACTTCGTCATGCAGGGCCGGTACTTCGCCCGGTTCGACGAGAGTCCCGGACGCAAGCTGCGCGTGCGCGGCAACTTCATGAAAGAATACTGGGGCGAAGGTTCGGATCGTGCGCGCAATTGGCAACGCTACGACGTCGGCGGCGACGGTGGATTGTCGTTCGAGGAAGGCGTGGACGCCTACGTGCCCTATGCGGGGCGCCTCAAGGACAACGTGGAAATCACCACGACGAAGATCAAGTCCACCATGTGCAATTGCGGCGCGCTGAGCATCGCCGACCTTCACCGGAACGCGCGGATCACGCTCGTATCCGCGACCAGTATCCGCGAGGGTGGAGCGCACGATGTAGTCCTAAAGGAAAGCGACCGCGCCACGGAGCCGTAATGAGCGGATCGCCTTCGGAGATACAGCGGATGAAGAGTTCCCCCCGTCCCATAGTCGTGCTCGATTTTGGCGCGCAATACAGCAAGCTCATCGCCCGGCGCGTGCGAGAAGCGAATGTCTTCAGTTTGATTCTCCCCTTCAATGTGCCTCTGGATGAACTGCGCAAGGCCAATCCCGCCGGGATAATCTTCAGCGGCGGTCCGGCCAGCGTTCATGCGCCTGGCGCGCCACTGCCCGACCCGCGCGTGTTCGATCTCGGCGTGCCCATTCTGGGTATCTGCTATGGCGTCCAGGTATTCGCCCATATGCTCGGCGGCAAGGTCGAGCGCTCGGCCAAACGCGAATACGGCATCGCCCACATCGAGCATCAGGATGGCGAGGGTCTGCTTCGCAATGTGGACGCATCCGCGCAGGTGTGGATGAGCCACGGCGACGCCATTTCGATGCTCCCGGACGGTTTTGCCGCGATCGCGCGCACCGAAAACTGTCCGTACGCCGCGATTGCGAATTCGACCCGGCGCTTCTACGGAGTACAATTCCACCCCGAGGTCGTACATACGCCCCAGGGCACGCAAATCCTCGCGAATTTCGTTCACGGTGTGTGCGGCTGCGCCGCCGATTGGTCCATGGGCTCATTTGTGGATACGGCAATCGCCGATATCCGCGAACGCGTCGGAAACAAACGCGTCATCTGCGGCCTCAGCGGCGGCGTGGATTCGAGCGTGGCGGCGGTCCTCATTCATCGCGCCATCGGCGATAATTTGACCTGCGTATTCGTCAACAACGGCCTGTTGCGCAAGGGCGAGCCAGACATGGTCCGCCAAGTTTTTCAGGACAACTACCACATCAACTTGCGGTGCGTGGACGCCGAAGATCGCTTCCTCACCGCATTAGCGGGTGTCTCAGACCCCGAAGACAAGCGCAAGCGCATCGGCAATCTATTCATCGAAGTGTTCGAGGAAGAGGCCTCCAAGTTGGGCCACATGGATTTCCTCGCCCAGGGAACCCTGTACCCGGACGTGATTGAAAGCATCTCGGCGACGGGCGGACCCTCGGCGACGATTAAGAGTCATCACAATGTCGGTGGACTGCCCGAGCACATGAACCTCGAACTACTCGAGCCGCTGCGCGAACTGTTCAAAGACGAGGTCCGGGCGCTAGGCAAGGAACTGGGCATGGCCGGCGAGTTGATCTGGCGCCACCCCTTCCCCGGCCCCGGCTTGGGCGTGCGCTGCATTGGCGCGGTCACCAAAGAGCGGCTCGACACCCTGCGCGAGGCCGACGCGATCTTCATCGACGAGATCAAGAAGGCCGGCCTCTACGGAGCGATCTGGCAGGCGCTGGTTTGTTTGCTCCCCGTGCGCAGCGTTGGCGTCCAAGGCGACGAACGCACCTACGAAGAGGTCTGCTCCCTGCGCGCCGTCACCAGCGAAGACGCCATGACCGCCGACTGGTTCCGTTTCCCGCCCGACGTCCTGCAACGCGTCTCCAACCGCATCTGCAACGAGGTCAAACACATCAACCGCGTCCTCTACGACGTCACCTCCAAGCCCCCCGGCACCATCGAGTGGGAATAACGGCGCGCGAGGAAGCACGCAGAACAAGGCGGCCCAGGCGCTAGAGCTCCGAGAACGGGAATTCGCTTACGTGAATATCCTGCCGGACAACGTCGCCGTTCTTAGGCTCTAGCCTCACTTCAGTTGGAAACTGCATTATCCGATTACCGTCGAATACTGTTTGAAACCACACGAACGCCGTGCCCTTGGGTATGTTGTTTAGGCAATACGCATGCCCACTGAATTCCTTGAACGTCAGCGCGAATTCGGTCCCGATGTGGTCAGGAAATAACTCCGCGAAGCGAGCTAGAGTAACCAATGACCGATTGAGGACGGTGGGCGCTTCTTGACTTGCCAACATCTTTCGCCCGTCTGTCACGTGTATTGGCCAGAGAGTGGGAACCCTCAATCGGACGTCACCCGTACCCACAAAATTGTCGGTACTCGCAGGAATCCCCTCGAAGAAATCCATCACCTTCTTGCCATCGTCTGTATAGATCATCAGAGCCATACGAAACTTACGGAAATCTTCCTCAAGATTCGACACGGCGCGCTCTGAGAGCGCGCCCTTTGGCGAAGGACCAAGAGTCTTGTATGCCCCCGATTCATGCCAAAGGTCCTCGATGGTGTGCGGCGCAGCCGCATCGTGATCCAGGGGCAGGCTAGCGCGATAGCGCACGGGGTTGTCGCAGCGGGCGCAAAGCACAATCATCGCCGCCGCAAGTAACCGGGCAAGAAAGGTCTCTGACGGCAACATAAGCCCCTCCTCTGAAGACTATAGGTGTTCCCACCGAATAGTATACTCCTCAGTTATCGAAATCGCCCTGGCCGGGAGGGCGAAAGAGCTCTCGCCACAGCGGCCAACGCCCCCCTGCGCTAGCGCTCCGGCTGCCCGCGCTCGTCGAGCGCGGGCGTACTGGGCGCAACTTCGATTACAGATTTCGCCGCATGACACGTTCCGCAGCCACCTGGAACTACTCGATCGGGTATAAGGAAGAGCGCTGTCGAGCAAAGTGACCCTGCAAACCGCCGCTAAAGCATCCAGAAATGTTCGAACACTTCGCCCAAGTGGATATCCAATCGTGTCACGTCGCCGGTCTTGGGTTCGATTCGTAGCTTGGCGGGAAACTGCATAACCCGATTTCCATCAAATTTCGTTTGGAACCACACAAACGCCGTGCCCTTGGGTACATCGGTTAGGCAATAGGCGTGCCGGTCGAATTCCTTGAATCCCAACGTGAAACGGGTACCGACGCGCTCAGGAAACAGATCCGCGAAACTAGCCACGGTAGCCATCCAGCGGCTCAGTTCACGATCTCTAGTCGACGCACCCGGGTCTATTGGCGTCTTCTTCGCGTCCGCGGCATGTGTGGCCGACAGCTCAGGTACTTCTACACGCGCATCACCGTTGTCCACTGTGTCTTTACCCCCCGAGATTCCCTCGAAGAAATCCATGACCTTGTTGCCGTCGTCGGTGTAGATCATCATGGCCATGCGGAACCGGAAGAAT
>JACRLJ010000017.1:5648-16397 GCA_016215105.1 Candidatus Hydrogenedentota bacterium | reverse complement strand
GGAAGAATTCTCCATCCGCCGCGCGCGATGGCACTGCATTCGCCCCATTTGTCCGTATTGAAAGGTGCGATGCGGGAAGTGGTTTTCCAACGTGGGGGTCGTAGTCCAGCGTAACCGTTCCCAGGACAATGTTCGACACGGCGCGCTTCGCGAACGCAACTTTTGGGTGGGGACCGAGAGTCTCGTATGCCCCCGATTCGTGCCAAATGTCCTCGATAGTGTGCGGCGCAGCCGCATCGTGATCCAGGGGCAGGTTAGCGCGATAGCGCGCAGGGTTGTCGCATCCGGCGCAAAGCGCAATCATCGCCACCGCCGCAAGTAACCGGGCGAAAGAAGTTTCTGACCGAAACATAGGCCCCTCCTCTGAAGACTATAGGCGTCCCCACCGATGAGTATACTCCCCAGACCGCCCAATCGCCCTGGCCGGGAGGGCGAATGTCCTCATTCGCCGGTCCGTGCGCGCAAACCGACGCCTACGCAATCGCGTCCCTCGGAATCACCGCTCCGGCTGCCCGCGTTCATCGAGCGCGGGCGTACTAGCCGCCCCTTCAATTGCAGACTTCGCCGCCGCATGACACGTTCCACACCCCCCGCACGCGCCTGCCTTTCCCGACCACACCCGCCACCAGCGCCGGATCAGAAACGCGGCGCACCCGGCGACGACCGCGACCGCAATCACGGTCTGCGCCATGTCACACGCTCCCCCAGCCGACGGCCGTGGTGATGTGAAACACCGCGAATGACACCAAATACGCGAGCGTCGTCAAGTACCCGAACACAAACAACGGCCAACGCCACTTCCCGGTCTCCCGCTTGAGTATAGCGAGCGTCGACCCGCACTGGCTGCACAACGCGAAAAACACCATAATCGAGAGCGCCACGGGGATGGTGAACAACTTGCCGCCGGTGGGCGTGGTCGCATCGCGTAACGTGGCCCGAAGGCCTTGCGAGGTTTCATCCACATCCGAACCTAGATTGAAGATAGTCCCCAACGTCGCCACGACGACTTCGCGCGCCGGAAAGCTCGCGAGAGCCGCCATGCCGATACGCCAATCCCATCCCAACGGACGGACAACCGGCGCCACGGCTTGGCCCAGGTGGCCGATAATGCTGTTCCGCAAGTAGGCGCCGCTCTCTTCCTTGGCCAGTGCGCCCAGTTGGGCGTCGCGGTCGGCGGTGTCCGAAACGGACGCAACAATCGCATCTCTCACCGCAATGGAAAAAATCAGTGTGCCGGCGCGCAGGAGAAACTCGCGGCCCTGCGTGTACACCTTGATGGCGACGGTGCGCGGTTGCGGCCACTTATAGGTCGGCAACTCCAGCAGAAACGGCGGCGTCTCGCCTTTCAGCAATGTCTTCTTGAGCAACCACGCCGTCGGAACCGCCACGGTAATTCCCAGCAAGTACATGAAGAACAGAGTCAGTCCTTGCAGACCTACCAAGCCTCCCAGCACGTGCGTCCCGGGAATGAAGGCGGCAATCATCATCGTGTAAATCGGCAACCGGGCCGAACAACTCATCAGCGGCGCCACAAGCATGGTGGTGAATCGGTCCCGCCGGTTGCTGATGGTCCGCGTCGCCAAAATGCCCGGAATAGCGCACGCAAAACTGGAAAGAAGCGGTATGAAGGATTGCCCGGACAGGCCGCACTTGCTCAACAACTTGTCCATCAGAAACGCCGCCCGCGACATATATCCACAGTCTTCGAGCAGAGCGATAAAGAGCGACAGAATCAGAATCTGCGGAATGAACGTGACCACACTGCCGAAACCCGCGATCACCCCGTCCGCCAGCAAACTGCGAAGCATGCCGTCGGGCATTGACGCGTTGATTAGCCCGCCCAGCGCGGTGAACCCATCGCTGATTAGTTGCATCAGCGGCGCGGCCCAGGAAAAGATCGCCTGAAAGACCACCGCCATCACCGCGACGAAAATGATCGTGCCATACACCTTGTGCGTCACATAGTGGTCCACGCGGTCGGACCACGTAATGACGCGGGTCTCAGGCCGCGTCACCCCCGCGGCGACGATCTTGCGTATCCACGTGTAGCGGCTCCGCGCTTCAAGGGACGCAAGCGACCCGTTGGTATTGGCGCGTTCGCGGCGGCGCGAGAGGTCGTCCATGAACCCGTTGGCCAGCGCCTTGGCGAGCCGGGTTTCAGCATATCCGCCTTTGTCAACCAGAACGCGAAATGCTTCGGCGCGGGGCACTTTGCGGCCAAGTTTGGTGGAATGCGTGACCAGGTGCGCGGTAAGCGCGTCCACCTCGCGGTTAAATGCCTCCGGGTACGTCGGAACGGGCGTAACGGCGTCCGCCGATTCTCGCGTAAGGCGGCTAAGGACTTCCTTGAGGCGTTCTACACCGACATTCTTGTGGGCGCTCACTGGAACTACCGGCACACCGATCTCACAGGCAATCTTTTCAGGGCTGACCTGGATGCCGTGACTCTCCGCGATGTCGGTCATGTTCAGCGCGATGACGAGCGGTTTGCCCAGTTCCCGCAACTGTGAAACCAGGTAAAGGTTGCGCTCGATGTTCGTCGCATCGACTACCGACACCACGGCGTCAATGGGACGCTCACTACTGAGGTTACCCAGCAGCAGATCGGTTACAATCATCTCGTCAGGAGACCGCGCGGCAAGACTATACGTGCCGGGGAGGTCAACGATCTCGACGGTCTTGCCATTCAGTTGAACTTTTCCCGCCTTGCGCTCGACGGTGACGCCAGGATAATTCCCGGTGACATGGGACAGACCTGTCAGCGCATTGAACAGAGTTGTCTTCCCGACGTTGGGATTCCCCACGAGCGCGATGGTCTTAATCATGGGACTTCTTCGACCTCGACCAACGCCGCCTCGTTTTTTCGAAGGGACAGGTGATAGCCTTGAACCCGTATTTCCATCGGATCACCCATCGGGGCATACCGAATCACTTCGATTTCCGAACCTTCAAACACACCCATCTCCAACAGGCGCTGGTGAATCGAGCCGTCACCGTGGAGATACCCCACAATACCCTTTTCACCCGGTTTCAACTGATCTAACGTTCGCATTCTCTCCATCCAACCCGCCGGCTAAACGCAAAGGACATGCCAATCCACACCGTCCACACGACTTGGGCCGCCCTCATTCTTCACACCACCACCGCTCGGGGCCGCCGGGCGCACCCCTCCGGACCAATCAGGCAGTCCTGCTCTCCGGTACACAGCGGACACTCCGCGACACTTTCGCAGC
Source organism: Candidatus Hydrogenedentota bacterium (assembly GCA_016215105.1). Classification (GTDB taxonomy): domain Bacteria; phylum Hydrogenedentota; class Hydrogenedentia; order Hydrogenedentales; family SLHB01; genus JACRLJ01. The sequence continues at coordinate 13,164 of JACRLJ010000017.1, read as the reverse complement.
CGTCCACGAAACAACCCATTGCCTTTTGGACTTGCGCGGCGCGGGTCTCATCGCTCAGGATATAGCGCATCAGCCAAACCATCCGGCGCCCGGTATCCAAGCTCATGAGATGTTCCATCTTGCAGGCGTCGCCCAACGCCACGTTCTTCGATACGCCAAGGACCTCCTCAAAGAACTTCGACAGGATGCGGAAGTTGTGCTCCACCATTCCGGCAATCTGCCGCCCTTCCTCGGTCAAGAGGAGAAAGCGGTTTGGGTCTTCGGCTACCCAACCTCGCTTCTTCAGGTGACTGAGCGACATTGACGCCGCTCCACGCGAAATCTCCAGCATTTCCGCAACGTCCGTCACGCGGGCATAGCCAAACTTTTCGCGCAGACTGTCGATGGCCATCAGATAATGCGCGGCGGAATGCGTGATGTTGTTTCGCTCGAATTCCCGCCAGTACGATGAATCATTGGCTTCCCGAGTCATGACACCCTCGCTATTGTTAAGCATGATAAACTTATGTTCACAGCTCATTATACCACGATTTGCGCGGAAAACAAGTGTTCCTCTAGAGGCGCGGCCGGAAGGCCTCGGCATAGCAAGACTCCGCACGAGTCAGCGCTGGTATTGAACAACTTACAGACACTTTCTGGCCGGACTCCTAAGAAGTGAACGGGGCCAGCGCAACTAATTGTGCTCAATTATAGAATTTCACGGCGCCCGCCTTATCTGGGCGTCTCCTCTGCTCGTCGGCGGCGGGCGATGCGGATGACCTTGTCAGCATGGTGGCCGGCCAGTCTGATGAACAACTTGTATCCCTTGACGGCCCTTTTCAGGGCCGGCAAGAAGGCGGACTTTGTCCTGGCGCTCAAAGGCAACCACGTCGGCGCGCGTGAAGAAGAACAATTGCCGGGATTTCAGATGCGTTTGCCCTGCTTCTTGGGGAGCATTCGAGACGCTGCTACCCATGCTTCTGGTACACTGACGTTGTCCAACGCGGAGAACAAGCATGCGAATACTGGTGAGTGGAGCCCGGGGGCTCATTGGGGCCGCAACTGCCGATTCGCTTGCCGCTGAAGGCCACGAAGTGGTTCGCTTGGTTCGGAGGACATCCACGAACAGCTCTGCGGAAATCGAGTGGAGCCCGGAAACTGGAGTGGCCCGCCCGGGCGAGCTCGAGGGGATAGACGCGATTGTCCATTTGGCGGGAGAGAGCATTGCAGGAGGCCGGTGGACGGTGGCGCGGAAGAACTCCATCCGTGATAGCCGCGTGATAGGCACTTCGAAATTGGTCGAGGCCGTGCTTTCGCTGAAGCGCATGCCAAGCGTCTTTCTTTGCGCGTCGGCGATCGGCTACTACGGCGATTGTGGCGAGGCGGTTGTAGATGAGTCCAGTCCGGCTGGACGCGGATTTCTTGCGGAAGTGTGTCAGGCCTGGGAGGGGGCGACCGCGCCCTTGGCGGCCGGCGGCGTTCGGGTAGTCAATCTTCGCTTCGGGGTAGTGCTGAGCGCGCGTGGCGGCGCACTGCAGAAAATGCTCGTGCCATTCAGGCTGGGACTCGGGGGTGTTGTCGGCAGCGGCCGCCAATATATGAGTTGGGTGAGTCTGGACGATGCCGCAGGCGCGGTGACGTTCGGCTTGTCCAATGATCGAGTCCGCGGTCCGGTCAACGTGGTTGCGCCGCGGGCGGTGACTAACACGGAGTTCACGAGGGCCCTGGGGCGCGCGTTGAAACGCCCAACGGTGTTTCCATTGCCGGCGTTTGCCTTGCGGCTGGCGTTAGGCGAGATGGCCGACGCGCTGCTCCTCGGCAGTACGCGGGTGACGCCTCGTCGTCTACTCGACCTGGGATATGTGTTCAAGCACACCGAAATCAACGAGACCTTACAGTCGCTTGTAACTCACGGCTAGACGGATCTCCGCCGTGTGAAATTCTGACGAACAGCGTATCGAAGAATCAGAGAGAAGCCAATTGAACGCCGCTCACTTTCCAGAACGATCCGAAGCGAAACATCCGTTTCGGTCGGTTCTTCGCCGCTGCTTCGCATGGGGCATGGCCCGGTCCAAGGGTCACATGGACCGCGTGTACGGCACCCGTAAACGTGAATTGCTGGGTTCAGCGCACGGCACCGTCGTCGAAATTGGCGCCGGCGCGGGGTCGAATTTGGAGTACTACCCGCGTGGCGCCAGCGTGATCGCGGTTGAACCCAATCGCTACATGCACCGTTACCTGATGGCCGAAGCGCAGCGCGCTGACATCCCCGTTGAAGTATGTGATGCGGTGGGAGAACGAATCGACCTCGATGACGCTTGCGCGGACGTGGTGGTTAGCACGCTGGTGTTGTGTTCGGTCGAGAATCCATTGAAGGTGGTTTCGGAGATCCGGCGAATTCTGAAACCCGGCGGCCGTTTTCTGTTTCTCGAGCACGTCGCCGCGCCCGCCGGTACGGGGTTGCGCCGCGCGCAAGTCTGTGTGAAACCCATCTGGCAACGCCGGCTTCGCGACGCTGGACTGCGAACACTATCGGGAAACCACCCTATTCATGCCGATCGTTGCGCCGCACATCGCGGGAGTAGCGGTCAAGTAGAGTGATTCATGGTTTCCGCCGGGCTGCGTGTCATGCTACAATGCAGCGGGGAGTAACCAAGAATGGCTGACGTACAAACCATAGCAATGCGTGTGAGCCTCGGCATCGCGGTATTGATGCTCGTGGGGAAGTTGACCGCATTCTTTATCACCGGAAGTACGGCGATTCTGTCGGACGCGGCCGAGTCCGTGGTGCATATCGTGGCGACGAGTTACGCGGCGTTCAGTCTGTGGTACGCGCGGCGGCCCGCGAACGAACGGCATCCATATGGGCACGGCAAGATAGCTTTTTTTTCGGCGGGGTTTGAGGGCGCGCTGATTCTCTCCGCTGCGATATTCATCGTGTACGAAGGCGCGTTGGCGCTCATCCGCGGACCTCAGCTCAAAGAGCTGGGCATGGGTATTCTGATCACGGGAGGCCTCGGGCTTATCAACTTGGCGCTCGGAATGTCATTGGTCTACCTCGGGAAAAAAAGGAATGAGCTGATCCTAGTCGCCAACGGCAAGCACACCTTGACGGACATGTGGACCAGCGCGGCCGTTGTGGGTGGTGTAACCATCGTATGGGTCACCATCCAGGCCCATCGTCCGATGCTGTGGCTGGATCCGGCGATTGCGATCGCGGCGGGGCTGAACATAATGTACACTGCCGGTTCGCTGATTTATCGCTCGTGCCGGGGGTTGTTGGACGAGGCTGATCCCGCGAATACCAAGCTCATCTTGGAGACCCTCGAAGCCGCTACCCGGGAAGGGCGCATCAGCGGCTTTCACCATCTCCGCCACCGTCACAGCAATGACACGATGTTCGTCGAAGTACACATGCTTGTGCCGGGCGAGCTGACCACGACTGACGCGCACAACCGGGTAACGCAGATCGAGGAGACCATTCGGAATCTATTCTCGGAATACCAGATGTACGTGACGACGCACGTCGAGCCGACGCTTCACGACCAAGGTCATCCGGGAGGCCATCCGGGCCTGCGAGATCCCTATGCGGAGCCGCATGAATCGGCGAAGGGGACTGGCTGAAGTATAGGTCCTATAGGCCCTATATTGCCTGCGTCATTCGCGCCATAGCCTGTCTATCAGGTAGACTCCAGTCCGTAATTTCATTGACCTCGATGCGGCTCATTTCTGGAGGAGTTCATGGCCATGCACGGTGGAAAACTGGCGGCGAAAGCGTTGAAACAGGCCGGGGTGGAATGCGTCTTCACCCTATGCGGCGGGCACGTCATGCCCATCTACGATGGGTGCCTTGACGAAGGTATTCGCGTCATTGACGTGCGGCACGAACAGGCCGCCACGCACGCCGCCGACGCGTGGGCGCGCGTCAAACCAGGGTCTATTGGCGTGGCGATTGTCACGGCGGGTCCGGGAGTAACGGATTGCGTGACTGGCGTGGCCAACGCGTGGCGCGCCAACTCGCCAATGCTCGTGTTTGGGGGGCAAGGGCCCTTCGCGAATCTCGGACGCGGCTCATTGCAGGAAATGGACCATATCAGCCTTATGCGTCCGATCACGAAGTGGGCCGGCGCCTGCTACGAAACGCAACGCATTCCCGAATACATCGAACTGGCCGTCAGGCACGCGGTTTCGGGCATACCCGGACCGGTCTACCTCGAGATCCCGATGGATATCCTAATGAGCGAGGTGGATGAGAACCGGGTGGGCATTCCTGCGATTAAGACTACCCCGCCGCGCATCGCGCCTGAACGCGGCGATGTCCTCGCTGCGCTGCGGATACTGGAACAGGCGAAGAAACCTATGGTCATGGCGGGGACGAGTGTGAAGTGGTCCAACGCCCAGCCTGCGCTCAACGCCTTCCTCGATAAGACCAAGATTCCCGCGTACGCCAACGGCATGGGACGCGGGACCATCCCACGGGACTCTGGGCGCCTATTCAACCGCACCCGCCGCGATGCGATGGAAGGGTGCGATGTGATTGTTCTTGCCGGGGCCATCCTGGATTTTCGACTTGCGTTCGGAACCACGATTCCTGCCAACGCCAAGATTATCCAATTGGAAATGGACAATCTGTTAATTGGGCACAACCGGCGTGCGGACTTGGGGTTGGTGGGGAATCTGGCGTGCAGTTTCGAGGCGATGCTGCGCGTGATGGACGAAGAGAAGATTCAACTCGATTTTAGCGCGTACAGCGCGTCCCTTCGCGCCAAGGAAGACGCCAGCGAAGCCAAACAAAAGGCCGGTCTGCGGTCCAATGCGGTTCCGATAGACCCGCAACGTCTCTGCCGGGAGATCGCCGATTTCGTTGACGACGACATGATCGTGATCGGTGACGGCGGCGACATCGTCGCGCAAGCCGCCAAGGTCGTGCCGGTTCCGAAGAACGGCCTCTGGATGGACCCAGGGCCGCTGGGCACATTGGGCATAGGCATGCCCTTCGCCATTGCCGCCCAGGTGGCGTGTCCGAGGAAGCGGGTGCTCATTATTTACGGGGACGGCAGCTTCGGCCTCAACGGCTTCGAATTCGACACCGCCGTGCGCTTCAATCTGCCCATCGTAGGCATCGTCGGAAACGACGCCGCTTGGGGCCAGATGATGCGTCCGCAGGGCGCGTTCTTCGGAGCGGACCGCATGGTGGCGACGAAGCTTTCCTACACGCGCTACGACAAGGTCGTGGAGGCGCTCGGCGGACACGGCGAGTTTGTGGAACGCCCCGAGGAGATTCGTCCCGCGCTGCAAAGGGCCTTCGCATCGGGCAAGCCCGCGTGTGTGAACGTGGTGCTCAAGCAGGACACGGAGTACAAGGGCGGGGCGTATATTTGAAAGCCCTAGCAGGATTTGGGGTGGGACAAATGGGAGGACGGTTAGCGCGGGCGACTGGGGCTGTATGGCTTCTTGGTTAGGCGTTTCCAATTGGGAAAAGCCATCATGAAGCGTACTGAGGGAGGAAACAAGAGTGTTAGACTACTACGAGCGGAGCTTCTTCGGGGTGTACTCTAAGCGGCTGTTGGTTGTAGCAAGCGTTGTGACGGTTACGTCTCAGTTCTACCTCATCTTCACTTCTGCCCTTGCTGGCCACCCCATCTTCTTTCTCTTCTTCATACCGGTGGCGGCATTTCTCTGCCTGCCTTATGCGATCATGGCCTGGATGCGGCGGCGCGTTCCCAAGGAACTGCGCAGAGTATGGATGGTGGGTATAACGCTTGTGGCCATTCCAGGGATATTGGCCGCGTTGACATTCTTGCTAATTGCCCAACTTGGGGTTGTCGCTTGTCAATTTGCCTGTCTCGCGTACATTTGGGGCCGGATTATCCTGTGGAGGAGAATGCACGGCGGGGTAAACGATGGTGGGACGTACGAGATAAGGGAGTCGACAAAGTACAGCTTTGGCAGGTTCATGTCCGAGATCGTGAGCTATCCTTATGAAGCTCAGAACGAACGGCGCCAAACGATTATGGACAATGTCTCCAAACTCACTCTCGGAATGACTAAGGAACAGGTTCAAGACCTTATTGGCTCGCCAGACTATGAGTGGCTCAACTACAGCAAAGCAGATGGCATGAAGTACGCCGGCGCTGACGATGCATATTGTTTGCACATTGAAGAGAGTCAGGAAGCCAACGAGCAGCGCGGAGTTGAGGCCGTCCTATACTTCGACGCTGATGACGTATTGTACTGGGTTCTGCCTCGCAATATGAGCAACGCGCAAGAGATCGGTGGTCCTCGGTTGGCGGGTAAGACAAAGAAACTGGCGATTTCGTCGTGATGCGCCCCAATCTCTACGAGGACACAGCCCACCTTTATGATCTTGGAAATGATCGCGAGATCATCGCCGAGGACGTCGAATTCTATTGCGCGATGATTCCGCCCGGTGCAAAGATCTTGGAGATTGGGTGCGGCACAGGGCGCGTCGCGATTCGGTTGGCGAAACAAGGCTATCGGGTCACGGGAATAGACTTGTCCGAACCGATGCTGGAGATCTTCCGGGAGAAGCTCATGGACACTGCCAATGCAGGCTTGGAAATCCGTATCGCGCGCATGGATATGAGGTCCTTCGAACTTGGAGAGAACTTCGATTGGATACTCTTCCCATTCCGAGTGTTTCAAGCATTGACGTCTGACGACGGCAGACGCGCGTGTCTCGCGGCGGTAAGGACCCATATGGCGAACGGAGCGCGCGCGGTCCTAACGCTGTTCAATCCGCGCAAGGACGTGCTCGATAGTTGGGGACGGAAGGACATTCTCGAATTCGAGCGGACCGACAGCGCTACCGGGCGAGTTGTCCGTCGATATCAGGATCAGATGTGGCACGACGCGGAACGGCAGATCATCGCAACGCGTATGCGGTATGAGGTCTACGAAGACGAAAAACTCGCTCAGTCCCTGATTGACGATTTGGAATTGGGGTATCTCTACCCCGAGCAGTGCCTGCGCCTATTTGCGCAGGCTGGACTGGCGGTTGAACAGGCCTACGGCGGCTATGATCGCCGCGCACTCAGCGCGGACGAACAGAACGAGCAGATTTACATACTTAGTATGGGGTAGTATGCCCAAACTGGATTGACGGTCTGTAGAAAGGTTTTGGATGGGGTACGCGGTAGAACTGTTCATCAATGAACACGAAGCGATGAAGTTACGTGAGACCATTTCCGCGATAGGTTCCGTCATGGCTGACATCGGCGCCACGCCGCACGTCAGCTTGGCCGTCTTCGACGATGTGGATGTGAATTCGCTCGTTTCCGTGGTTGCCGATTTTGTGATGCGGACACCCAAAATCGTATTGCAGTTCTCTTCGGTGGGAATGTTTCCGGGACGCGAAAACGTATTGTTCCTTGCGCCCGTAGTCACGAGAGATCTCCTGGTCATCCATGCAGGGCTTCATCAGGATCTCGCGGAACTTGGTCTCTTCGCTGACGCGAACTACCGTCCGGGGAAATGGGTGCCGCATTGCACACTCTCCATGGAACAGCCGCTCGAA
>JACRLJ010000017.1:0-5610 GCA_016215105.1 Candidatus Hydrogenedentota bacterium | reverse complement strand
CGAGCGCGGGTTGCTTGGGACCTATCTCGCCGACTGCATTCATGTCGTCAAGTTCCGCCCGGTTGTAACCCTAGCGAAATTCGCGTTGCATATACCACCACGACCTGGGGTAGACTCCCGGTCTCACAACGGAGGCACTCCTCCTTGCAAGTAGTAACAACCAACAAACACCGGAGGGAAACGCTATGTGGGGCTTGTGCGCCGCCGTCGTACTAATCCAATCCTTGGGCGCCGCGCCAACGGTGGGCGTGGTTGCCGATGATTTGGTGGACTATTCCCAGTGGGCAGCGCCGCAAAAGGCGGTGTGGGCTGGGAAAGAGATTGTCCGCTTGCTTGCGGACAAGGGTGTTACTGGCGAGCTGCTCACCAAAGACAGTCTCAGCCTCGAAGGCTTCTCCAAGTACGACGCGATTCTAATCGCCACGGACAACAGCTATCCGGAGCGCGGCGCCTGGGGAGGACCGGTGGCGAAGGCGCTCAAGCAGTACGTCGAGCAGGGCGGAATCTACATTATGCCGCTGGGCATTCCGCACTACGCCAGCTACGATCTCGACACCCGCAAACTCGATATGGGCCATTTCGATGATTTCTTTGGTCTTCATGGGGCAATAACACAGGGACGCGGCGTCTTCAAACTGACGAAGCAGGGCCGTGACCTTGGGCTGCCGGACCCGTCGAAGGCGCGCGCTGCCGCGGCGCGTACGCTCAGCTTTTCCAAGGCTGCCGCGCTGGTGTGGGACGCGTCGTACGTTCCCGTGCTGTCCGCGGCGCCGATTGGCAGAGGCTGGCTGGTGCATTGGGGTGGCGGAGCGGAAAATGGGATGGACGCGTCGGTGCGCGATTTCCTGATCCCCGCGTTCGCCGAGACCGTGAAAGCGATCAAGGCTGGCCACGTGCGCGCGCTAGGTCATAGCGAACTGTTCGCGGAGGAAGGCCTCAAAGACAAGACGCTAGACGACCTTGATCGCGAAGTGTTTCAGCCGGGACCCGCGCCATTGGACAGCGAAGCGACGGTGGTTAAGCTCCAAGCGTCCGAGAAATCCGTGGAGCCTATCATTGCGCGGGATACGCTCTTGGATGGTGAGTGGCGGATGCTCGGCTTCCCGAAGGGGCGGGGTGACGCGCGCGCGCTGGCGTTCGGGCAGGGTTGGAATGACTCGGTTGCTGCGAAAGTCCCGTGCAGCGTTCAAACAGCGTTGTTTGCCGCCGGTAAGATTCCTGATCCGGTCGTGGGACTGAACGATCAGATCGCGCGGACGGAAGTCGCCGAAAAGGAATGGTGGTTCCGGAAAGACTTCGACGGAACGCCGGGACAGCCCACGCGGCTCGTGTTCGATGGCGTGGATTACAGCGCGACGTTCTTCCTTAACGGCGAGCGGCTAGGCGAACACGAAGGACCTTTCGGCGGCCCCAGCTTCGACGTGACCGGCCTGCTGCGGGCACACAATACCTTGGTGGTGCGGGTTGACCCCTTACCGCCAGACTGGAAACTCGCGTTCAAGACCAACTGCGTCTACGGCTGGCATTACGTCAACTGTCCACCCATCGGCATCTGGCATTCCGTTCATCTGGAGCGCGTTCCCAAGGTCGAGATCGATGAGTTATTCGTGGCGGCGAAAGACGTCAAGAAAGGCACTGTGGACGCGCACGTGAGCCTGCGTGGCCCCGAAGCCGGAATCACCGGAACGCTCGAAGGCCGCATTAGTCCCGCCAATTTCGATGGCCCGACGTATCGCTTTTCGATTGCCGTGAATTCCGCGCAACCGCAACACACCGCGCATCTCCGCTTCGATGTTCCCGATCCAAAGTTGTGGTGGCCCGTGGACCTGGGCGAGCCGAACTTGTACAAACTTGACCTGACGTTTGTGCAGGACGGCGCCGCCGCGGATCAGCGTTCCAGGCGTTTTGGGATTCGCACCATCGAGATGAAGCCTCTGCCGGACGGACCGCGTCCTGATCGCTACAAGTGGACCTTCGTCGTCAACGGCCGGCCTAGCTTCTTGAAGGGCTGCAACTGGGCGACCTTGGACGCGTTCTTGCGGCTGGATAAATCGCGCTATAGCCGTTTCCTCACGATGGCCAAAGACGAGCACATTCAGATTATGCGCAGTTGGGGCGGCGGGCTGCTCGAGACCGACACCTTCTACGACCTGTGCGATGAGTTGGGCATCATGGTCATGCAGGAATTCCCGCTGACGTGGCAGAACTTCGACGTGCTCAGGCCCGCGGTGTCCGATGAAATCGCGACCCTCAACGTGAAGCGCCTGCGCAATCATCCCTCGCTGGCGATGTGGTGTGGCGGCAATGAGCATTCCGGCGAAGGCGCACTAATTGAACTACTCGGCCGTCGTTGTCTCGAACTCGATGGCACGCGTCCCTACCACCGTACCGACCCCTACGGCGGTAGCGTGCACAATTATGACGTGTATTGGGGTAAGCAGCCCTTCGAGGCGATTATGAAGTTTGTGCCGCTCGGAAACGGTCCGGCGGTGATTGGCGAGACCGGCATGGCCTCGCCGTGCGCCGTCGAAAGTACGCTGCGCTTCCTACCCGAGTCTGAACGTGGCGTTTGGCCGCCGCCGGAGGGTGGCGCCTTCATTCACCACACGCCCACCTTCACGCCGGTGAATATGGAGTACCTCAACAAACACGCGATGGAACTGGACGAGTGCAAAGACCTCGCAGGGTTCACGCGCGGGGCGCAACTGGCCCAGGCCCTCGCGCAGCGGCTGGTGCTGGAGCGCATGCGCGCGAACTGGCCCAACGCCACCGCGATGATTTTCTATAAGCTCACCGACGTGTTTCCGGGATGTTCGTGGTCCACGGTGGACTATTTCGGCGTGCCCAAGATCGCGCACTACTTCACCAAGCAGTCCTATGCGCCGCTACACGTTTGCGTCTTTTACGAATCATTGGACCTGGAACTCGGGAAACCGTTCGCTCCCAAGATCATGGTTATGGACGATCTGGAGTCCCTGGAAGGCGCCGCGCAAGCAAGTGTGCGACTGCTCGACGCGGCGCTCCAGCCGGTAGCCGATGCGAAGCTCGCGCCCACGCTCACGAAGGGACGCGTTCATGACCTAGGAAATGTCAGCCTGACCGTTCCAACGGGCGCCAAAGCGCCATTCATCTTGTTGGCGGAGTTGCGGGTCAACAACGAACTTCGGGATCGCACTTTCCATTGGTTCAACTTCCGCGACAAGCCAGGGTGTTTGTTCAAACTCACGCAAACTACCCTCGAGGCGCGCAAGGTGGACGCGGCAATTGAAATTCGCAATACTGGCGCCGTTCCGGCTGTAGCCGTGTATTGCGATGCGCCCGATGCGTCCAACTCGTTGCGATACGATGACGGGTATTTCTGGCTCGAACCGGGCGAGGTCCGTAACGTCGCGGTAAGCATCGAGCCGGACATAGAAGGTGTGCCCCACACACCAAAGGCGATTCAGGTATCGGCCTGGAACGCGAATGCAGTTGGCGTGAATTGGTAGAGACGATGTCGTCACAAGACAGGAGAATTAACGTGCGGTCACATTCGCTTAGACGAAACCAGTTCATGTTGCGGTTCGTGATTACTTCTTTCTGCGTCTGTTCTTCCGCACTGGCGACGCAGATTACAGTCAAGACGGACCGCGACACGGTACCTATGGGTAAGTCCGTGTTCGTCGACGTGACGGTCACGGATGACGCCGGGCAGCCGCTTCCCGGCGCACGGGTACTGTCCTACGTGAATGAGAAGCGGTGGGGGGCGCACGAGGTCACCAACTCGAAAGGACAAATTCGTCTAACGCTGCCGCTGCCGAATCCGGGCGTCGCGCGGATTCAGGTCCAGGCCACACCGCCTCCGGGTAACACGAGTTGGATTTGGACGGACACTCCCGCCGACAACCAGACGGTATTCTTGAAAAAGATATTCACCCTCGATGCGGCGCCGCGCGCGGCAAATCTACGAGCAGCCGTGGACGATTCCTGTACGGTCACGCTCAATGGTCACAAGTTCGAAGAGTTTTCCGGCTGGTCCCAAGAGCATCTATTCAGCGGGATCGAGCAGTGGCTGAAGGCGGGGGAAAACACCGTCGAGGTGGAGGCGCGCAATAGCACGGGCCCCGCAGGCTTTGTTGCGGAATTGACCCTGGAAACCGGCACTGGCAAGCGGGTCATTGCGAGCGATCGCACATGGGAGGCCCGCACGGCGCCAAATTCCGCCCCGGCGCCCGCACATTTTGTGGCCAAGCTGGACGAAGCAAACACTTGGTCCTCGGCGATGGGGCATTGGCCGGGCTTGATGATGGGCGCGCAGCTTTTCGCGGGGCGCGCGCGTCCGGATCACGGTGATTTCTCCAACGTGGCTTCGGTGGAGGTTACCCGTCGTTCCATTACGGTGAAAGAAGACCCCGAGCATCTGGTAGGCATTCAGTGGGAACCGTGGTTCACCCCGCTAAACGCCTATTGGCAGACCGCGCAGGCCGTGCCCGTAGTGGGGTACTACAACTCGTACGATTTCGACGTAATGCGTCAGCATGCCTTGTGGCTCATGGACGCCGGGGTGAACTTCAATTTTGTGGATTGGTCCAATCACATCTGGGGCGCGAAGCATTGGAACGAACGCGGTCCGGGCGCGAACGAGATCATCCACGCCACCACACTGGCCTTGGAGGCGTACGCGGCCATGCGCGATGAAGGCCTGCCCGTGCCGAAGTTTGTGATCATGCCCGGCTTGAGCAATGGTCCCGCGTGTACGATGGAGGCGTTGAACGAGGAGTTGGACTGGATTTACCAGAACTATCTCCGCAACCCGCGGTTCAATGGACTTTGGGTGATGTATGAAGGCAAGCCGCTCGTCGTGCCACTCGACTGCGGCTCCGTCGCGATCAAACCGGAGACGCCGCCCGTCGACGCGTCGAAGTTCACCGTGCGCTGGATGGGAACGCAGTTGCAGATATCCAAAATGCAGGAAAAAGGTTACTGGTCGTGGATGGATGGCTCGCTGGAGCCTGTAACCACGTTCTACAAGGGCAAGGCCGAGGTCGTAACGCCGACGCCGTCCTATTTTGCCGGTGAAGGGTGGATTTATCCCAGCGCGCGCGGACGCCGGGGTGGAACAACGTTTATCGAATCGTACAAGACGGTCCTGAAGAATCGCCCGAAATTCGTGCTGCTGCACCAGTGGAACGAATACGCCGGTCAGCCCGAAGGGCAAGGCTATGGCCCCAAACACGACATCTATGTAGACAGCTATAGCGTGGAACTGAGCGACGATCTCGAGCCCGTATCGTTGACGGCGGGCGGCTATCGTGGCGACAAGGGTGGCTGGGGGTACTACTACTACAATTTGATGGGCGCGCTCATTCACTTGTCGCAGCAGGACCCGATAGTCGACACGATCTTGGCGGTGAATCCGCCGCACCGCAATCAAGAGGTCACCGGTGAACGTCTCACTGTCGAGTGGTCGGCCATAGGCAAGGCGCCAGCAGGCTACACCGTCACGCTCGATGGCAAGACGGTCGCTTCGCAGATTCAGACCACGAGCTACGATCTCGATCTGTCCAACGTGGCCAAAGGCGCGCATGAAGTGAACGTGACTGCGGAGGGCGCCACGACGCATTTACCGCT
>JACRLJ010000096.1:32037-34136 GCA_016215105.1 Candidatus Hydrogenedentota bacterium | reverse complement strand
CCTGATGGCGTTCTCGTCGAGTCTGCATCGGGCTCTTTCCTCCTAAGCCCTTAGCTAAACTACATCCGCGGATCTGTCAAGAAAAAATCCTGCACGGGGTTTTTCAACGGCTCCACTGTCCCCAATTATTCCGCCACAATTATTCCCCAATTATTCCCAATTATTCGTGGCAACCCGTAGGTGGCGCCAAAATACAAAGCACAGCTTTTCACGCACGCGCATTCCCAAGTACAACTTGGGAACGAGGGATCCCGTTCCAAGAGGGCAAAGCGGTCACTGAATCGTGGCGCGCTCCGCCCAGTCGTATAACCACCTGTGCGGCGCTCGGAGCCTGCCCTGAGCTTGCCGAAGGGTCCGGAATCACCAATTGGCAATTAAGAATTGAGTATGCGGGAGGAAGATTCTGGGTGTGCGCGATGCGAGTCGGTGGTGGAGCGGGGCGCTTCGGTCGCAAAGGTCACCGCGGGCGAGACGAAGAGTTCGCTTTCGTGTATGGCTGTGCGGCCGGTTTGTTGACGGGTTGGTGGACGCGGGCTTACACTGTTTGGCGCGTTGGAAATCGCGGCCTCTGGCGCGTTGTTATCGCGACACATTCGCGGGACTTTCAAAGGCGTCCGGTCGTGTCTTGAATCCCGGCCGTTCGAGGGTTTCCGGCTTTGGAAACCGGTTGGGCGGTTCGCAGGCGGGGCCGCTGGGTTACGCTTCGTCAACCACAGGCAAGGAAAACTATCATGCGCGACGTAGTACACCGTCTTTCGATCACGGACCAGGAAGTGGCGTTCTACCGGGTGGAGGGCTATCTGCCCCTTCCTCATCTGCTGGATGAGCAGGAGGCCGGTGCGCTTCGGGGGGAGGTGCTGGGCATCATGGAGAAGATTGGCTTGGGGCAGACGAAGCTGCGTCAGACCAAACAATACCTCGCCGGGAGTCATCTTGACGGGCTTATTAACAGTCCCAATCTCTTGGCGCTGGCGTCGCGGTTAATGGAGGGCCCGAGTACGTTGCACTCGCCGTTTACGGCGGTGAAGAGCCTGGGTGGCACGGAATTTCATTTTCATCAGGACAACCAGTACACGCGATTTGATGGGCCGGGCATCAACTTCTGGTTTGCGCTGGAAGAAATGACTCCGGAAAACGGCTGTCTGCTCATTGCGCCGCGAACTCACCTCGCCGGTACGGTGGAAGGTGTGGAGAGCCCGGATAAGGACGGGCATAGGACGGTCGAACACAATCCGGAGCACGTGCTGCCCGTGCGTCTGCGCGCGGGAGACGGCGTGGCCTTCAGCCGGCTGGCGGTACACGGTTCAGGGTTTAACGCGGCGCAGCGTCCCCGTGTGGCGTACGCGGTTCAATTTTTCCGGAACGATGTTCGCGCGCTGCACCCGGACGGCCAGTGGCGTTTGTTGACGGAGTTTCCGCGCGTCGATCCGCGGCCTGTTCCGGAGATCACCCCCGACAACAAGACGTAAACCCAAGTCCAGGCTAGTCCGCCGGCTCTGCGGACGACGAATGATATGCTATGCGGGGCGAATCCAGGACGGTTGAAGACCGCACCGACCATTGGGGTATGAAGACGCCGGATCGAGTTCGATAGCGCGCCCTTTCAGGGCTGTCTTCTGCGCGGTTACGTGTTCCCAGGGCGTTGCCCTGGGCTGTGATAGTGTGGCCCCTTCAGGGCCATAGCGTGATACCTATGAGGGATGACTCACAGGTGTCTGAGAATGTTCACCGGCAAGCTAGTGTAGTGAGTCATCCTGACGGAGTCTTGTGCTTGGACGCGAATGCCGCGAAAAGCAGGGACAGACACGCTTTTCAAACTACCGAAAAGCGAAACGGTCGCTGGTTTTCGCTTGGGCTTTGTGTTCGTAGCGCCATTGCCGCGAAAAGCAGGGACAGACACGCTTTTCACACTGCCGAGAAGCGAAACGGTCGCTGGTTTTCGCTTGAGTCTCGTGTTGGTTGCGCGATAGCCGCGAAAAGCAGGGACAGACACGCTTTTCAAACTACCGAAAAGCGAGTCAGTCCCCGGTTTTCGCTTGAGCTTTGTGTTCGTAGCGCCATTGCCGCGAAAAGCAGGGACAGACACGCTTTTCACACTG
>JACRLJ010000096.1:8430-32022 GCA_016215105.1 Candidatus Hydrogenedentota bacterium | reverse complement strand
CTTGGGCTTTGTGTTCGTAGCGCCATTGCCGCGAAAAGCAGGGACAGACACGCTTTTCAAACTGCCGAAAAGCGAGTCAGTCCCTGGTTTTCGCTTGAGCTCCGTGTAAAACCCTGCGATGTCTTTGCCGGCCAACTGTCGAATCTCGAATGAACTGAGAACACGAGAGGACCAAGGCTGTTGGCCTTGGTCCCTCGTCTCTAACGTTGACGCGTTCGCTACGCCGAGAATTCTCAGTTCTGTGGCGGGGCTATGCGGGCGCGTTCGGGGTGTACGCTCTTGCCGCTGACGGCGACATAGTCGTTGACGCGCTTGAGCCACGTAGTGGTAAGGCGCAATTCCGCCGTGTCGCGGATGCTCTGAGCCGGTGTGTAGTTGAGTTCGGCCTGCACGCTGCTGGTCAGCGGACGATAGAGTTCGCGCGTGTCGAGATTGACCTTGGTCCCGTCCGTCTGGTGGACGCGGATTGAGGGCACGCCGGCGGCTCGAGGTTTGCGCTCGCCGAGCAGCGACTTCTTCGCGGCGGGGTCCGTGCCGTATTCATAGAGCACTACCGGACCGTAGGCGCCGGTGCCGACGTCAACTTCCTGGAAGTAGAGGTCAGTTCCGGACTCGTAGTCGAGGAGGGCGTCCATCCAATCGAACGTAAGGCCTTGTTCGTAGTCATTGGCGCCGAAGACGCGGCCTTCGGAGAATCCGTCGTTGTATCCGTCCGACCATCCGCCATCGGCGTATTCGGTATGCACGTCATTGGCGAGGAATGTGAGATAGTCCGACCAGAACGCGTTGTCATATCCTTCACTGAAACCGATGATGAACGCATAGCGGTATTCGGTGAAGTAGCCGTCGTTGTAGGCGTACCACACGCCGTCCCAGTATCCGGCGTCGTATTCCGGGGTGGTATAGGACGGGATAGTGCTACCCTGATAGTAGATTGGACCGAAATCGATGGTGTCGTAACTATCGGCGTAGCCCTGCCAGTACCAGTCGTCTTGCGCAAAGCCGTCGTCCAGTCCGAGGTCGTAATCGTTCTGCGGCAAGACTACCGGCGGGCATCCGAGCGCCGTAGTGAAGATGACGGCGATGGCCGACATTTTCAGGATGCGAAGACACTTTTCTCGTGTGAACATGGTGGGAATCCCTTCCAATTAGGTTTATCGGCCTCTGGCGCCGAAACCGCTCGAACGTGAACTATGATCTGCATTGCCCCGCAGCGCGTTGTCTACCGACGTATCGCGGGACGGCGGGGTATAGGATGGACGGGCCACTTCCGCGTGTGGCTGCGAAGGCGCTACACGCGGGGCCTCGAAGCGCGGCGCTTCAATTCGCGGCGCGGGCGCCTGGATTACCCTGGACGGGGCCTCAAAGCGCGGCGCTGGTGTCTCGACAACTCGGGGTGGAGCTTCGTAGCGCGGCGCCGGCTGCCGCTCGACGACGCGTGGAGCGCTTTCGAACCGTTGTGGCGCCGGCGCTTCGAACCGCTGCGTCTGCCGTTCGGCGATCTGCGGCATGTTCGTTTCAACGTGACGCGGTTGACGGTCAATCTGGCGCGTTATTGGCGTTTCAGCTGGGCTAGATTCGGACGGCAGGCGCCGTGTCAGCGTACGATTCTCCGACGGAGTAGTACCTCCGTGAACTGTGCTGGAGTTGTCCGTTGACGGTGACTGGAGGCTGTTTCCTCGAGCGCGGTTGGTGATGGCGCCGTCGTAGCGCGGAGTCGTCGTTTGTCCGCGCAGCGGGGAGTCCTGCTGCTCAGCAATACGCGTACGGCTCGGCGTGCGTTGCGGTGACGGCACCGCGTTACCGTCTTCGCGCACGGGCAAGTCGCGCCACACGGTCGCGGAACGCGACGCGTCAGGCGGGCGGGCCGTACTGGGGTTGGTAAGGCGGACTACCCTCGAGCCTTCACGCTGCGGAGTAGGGGTGACTCCCGCGGCTCCGGTGCGCGGTGTAGCCGTAGTCGGGGTAGCGTCCGCGCGCCGGGCAACGGCGCTGTCCGTCACGCGCGGAGCGCGCAGGGAAGTACGGTCGGTAATCTGCGGCGTGGCGCCCCGTGCGGCCGGCGGGATCGAGGCCCCGGGCGCCGAGGAGCGGGTCGCGACACGGTTGGTAGTTCCCGCTAATCCGTCCGGCGTGTGCCCGCCGCGACGCAGCAACTGCGCGGTTGCCGGTTCGAGGGAACGGTCAACGGCGACGGAGCGCGTGCGCGCGTTACGAACGCCTTGTTCGGTCGCGGTACGTTGACCGCGTCCACCCGTAATCGAGCTTCCTTCACGCGTGGTGAGGCGCTGGACGGCTTCGAGCGAGTTGATTCGCTGACTGGCCAGGAGCGTATTCGGCCCGAGCGTGTCGGGTCCGCGAATGACACGGCGCGGGGAGTAGTCGCGCAGTGGCAGATTGGGGATCGAGAATGGGGAACGTCCTGAGTAGCGCCCGCGCGCAAAAATGTCCCACAAGAATATGTCCGCGGGACTGACGCCATGCATGAAATCCGGGGTGCAGGCGTACACCGGGGCATATCCAAGGAATAGAGTGTCCGCCGGGCAATACGACCACGGGGAGATACCGAAATTCATACCACCGAGCGTGAAGTAGGAACTGCCATAGGAGCACGGGCGGTCAAAGGGATCAAGCGGGCACCACATGAAATTCGAGCCATATCGGACGGACGCGACCCACGCGGGCGACCAAGTGTTGCGGTAGGTCCATAGCCATCCGTAGTTATCGTGGTGGCTCCAACGTCCGTAGTGGGTGGTGACGTAGGAGAACGGGTAGCCGCCGACCCACACGTAGCCGTAGCAGGGCACGTAGCTCCAGTGGCCGGCTCGATAGGGCACATAGTCGGCAACTACAGTCGGCTGCCAATAGGGTTCGTTCTCGACGGTGACCCAGCGGCCGTAGGAGGTTAGGTCGTACGCGCCGATGGGGGCGTCGTTAGCGATGGAGCGCATGGGCGCGAGATCGGTATACGCGCCCGCGAGGGTCTTGGCGCGTTCACGGCTCCAGGCGTCGAAATCGTCCTCGCGGTCAAGGGTAAAGGGCATGGGTTTGGAAGGCAGGTAACCGGGATCCACGAAGCACTGGCGGTTTGCGCCGAGGACGACGGGCGAGCCGACGTCAGTACGGACGGTGGCCTTTCCCCAGTGGACCGAAACGGTCGTCGAGCCGGACTCGACGACATCAATGCGGGCCATGGAGTCTCTCTCGACTTCGACCGAGCACGCCGGGGTGCGCAGCGTGACCGAGCCGGAACTGCGGCTGAGCCGCTGGACATAGAAGGAGCCGGTCACTACGCGGATGACGCCACCCGGAGGCAGCGACGTTACTTCGGCCTTGCTCTGGTCGGCCATGCGGAGAAATGTGCCGCCGGCCATTTCCATTTCGAGCGTGCCACCCTTATCCACCCACACGGTATCGTCGGGCAGAATGAGGGTGTTGGTGGAGGCGTAACTCCAATCGCTATCGAGCGTCCCTTTGACCATGCCGCCGCCGCCGTCGTAGCTGATGCGCGCGTGCGTGGCCTCCTCGGCCGCCACCGGGGTAGCGATGGCGAGGATTGCGGCGAAAGCGACCATGGTAGTGAGTAGTCGATGCATGAACATGGCCCTGACCTCCTGAAGCGGGTCTATCGCACAACCGATTGGCGGCAGGTCTACTTTTCTGCGGCGTGCGCGCTTGCGCACGGAACCTGCTGGTAATACTACCACCGAAGTAGCGATATGCGCTTCATCTACATAAGACGAGATTTGGGGGCGGGAATTCAATGTCTAAATGCAGGGGTGGAACAAAGTCTTGAAACGGTGCGTAAAGTGCGAAAAATGAAATTAGCCAGGAGGAATTTGGCTGAAACTCGGCGGGGAATTGATGGTGAGGCTCGGACCGGAGGGTGCGTTGGGGCTTGTTCGATTGATTGGATGATATCTGGTTGGTAGACTCGGTTCGGCGGGGAGACAGGACGTTGGGTGTCTTGGCGCTGTGGGGGGGACGCGCGTTCGAGTGGACAGAGTGGACGGGATGGACAGGTCGGACAGGTCGGATGGGCCAGCGGGGCGAAGGGAGTGAACAGAGTGGACGGGGCGGACGCCGGCGAGATTCGGGTGGGGACCTTGTTGGCAGGGCGCTTCGAATTGGTTGAATACGTGGGGCACGGGGGAATTGGCCGCGTGTGGCGGGCGTTGGACCGGCAACTCGAAGACGAGGAAGTCGCGTGCAAGGTGCTTCGAGACAGCTTGTTCTTTGACCGGCGGGCGGTGGCGGACCTGAAGCGGGAAGTTCTCTTGACGCGCCGGCTGCGGCATCCACATATCGTATCGGTACACAATTTCTGGGACACGGAGCGGGCGCGCTTTGTGACGATGGAGTACATCGGTAAACAGAGCCTGGCCGACACGATTGTAAACAGACCGGAACCATTCCATCCGCATGAAGTGATTGGGTGGCTGCGGCAGCTCGCGGATGCGCTGGACTACGCCCACGCGCGCAGCGTGTTGCACCGGGATATCAAACCCGCGAATATTCTGCTGGATACGGACGGCGCCGCGCATTTGGCGGACTTCGGCATTGCCTGTCTGACTCGGGACATCGAGACGCGGGTGTCGGGGGAAATGACCATTGGCACGCTCATGTTCATGAGTCCGGAGCAGCTTATGGGGGAGAATCTGGATGCCCGGAGTGACCTGTACAGCCTTGCGTCCGCACTGTACGAATTATTGAATGGACGTCCTCCGTTTCATCAAGGGTCAATCATTACGCAGATTCAATTGAAGCCCGTGGACTCGATTCCGGGCGTTTCGGCCGAGGTAAACGCGGTGCTGCGGAAGGCTTTATCGAAGCGCCGCGAAGACCGGCACCGGTCGTGCGGCGAATTCTGCGCCGAATATGCCGCCGCGGTAGGGTATGACACCCGGGCGATCGCGCCGGATGTGCCGCGGGTACATCGCGCCATCACGCACGATAGCGAGACCGTCGTGCTGCCGTCTTCCGCGGCCCATCCCATCGAGCGGCGGCTGGGGGTGCTACTGGTGGAATCCGGGCTGATCAGCGCGGCGCAGCTTGACCGCGCGCTGGATGAGCAGAAGGGTAGTCTGGACCGCATCGGGTCGGTACTGGTGCGGATGGGGTACGCGGATGAGGCCGCGATAGCCCGCGCGCTCGAGCGGCAGCTGGGGATTCCATTCGTGTCGCTTCAAGGCGAGCAGTTCGACCCCGAAGCCACCGCGTTGCTCCCGCGCGAACTCGCCGAGAATCGCGGTTGTGCGCCGGTGCGGTGCGTGGGGGATCGGGTGATTGTGGCGATGTCCGACCCGCTCGATCTGACCGCCAGCAACGAACTCGAAGAGGCGTGCGGCCAGCGCGTCGAGGTGCGGATCGCCACGGAGTCGGATATCAAAGCGGCGATACGGCGCATTTATCAGAAGTAGCGTCTGCTGCGCTATGAATCCGGCCAGAAAATCGGCTTTCTTAGGCCTTTGACGAAATGCTGTTGTTGTCGCGGAAGGTCAGGACGAATATGACCACGATGACCGCCGCCATGCCTGCGGGGATAAGCCAGATCTGCTGCCAGTGATGCGCAATGACTTTCTCTGCCGCGTCGGTGACTGCGTAGTGGTCAACGATTAGGCCCGACACGTTTCCTCCGATGACCATACCGACGCCGTATTGCACCAGGGCAATGAAGCCTTGTGCGCTGGCTCGTATTTCCTCAGGCGCCTTCTTGTCGACGTATATTTGCCCGGTGACGAAGAAGAAATCGTAGCAGATACCGTGTAGAAGAATCGCAATGTAGAAGAGATAGACGAGAGTTTCGTTGTTGCCGTATGCGAAGAATACGTAACGGACGGTCCATGCCAGCATGCCGACGAGCAGCATTTTCTTGACGCCGAGCCGGACAAAGAACCAAGGCATGACCAACATAAAGAATACTTCGGACATTTGCCCCATGGTCATTTTTCCGGCCGCATTTTGAACGCCGGTTTCATTCAGGAAGAGATTGGTGAAATTGTAGTAGAAAGTCAGCGGGATGCAGATGAGGAGCGAGCAGACGACGAATACAAGAAAGGAGGGATCTTTGAGAAGCTGCAGCGCGTCCAAGCCCAGCATTTTGGCGAAAGAAACCTTTTGACCTTTTGCGACGGGCGGGGTGTGCGGCAGTGTAAAGCTGTAGATCCCCATGACGAGAGAACACGCGGCCGCGAGTAGCATGGGAGTCGTTGTGGCTTCAACTTTCATGTAGCCGATGAGAAGTCCGGCGACGATCCAACCTAGCGTACCTAGGACGCGTATACCCGGAAACTCCTTTTCGATGCTAGTCATCTGACGGAAGGAAATCGCATTGACGAGAGCGAGTGTGGGCATGTAGCACAAGGTGTATGCGAGGAGCATCCAGAAGACTTCTACGGAGTCGGTGATTTGGGTGACCTTATACAGGATGACAGCGCCGATGAGGTGCAGGGCGCCCATCACGTATTGCGCTGGGAAGAGGCGATCAGCGACCAAACCTACGATCAGCGGAGAGAAGACGGCGGCCCATGCGGTGGTGGTGTAGGCGCGTCCGATGCTGGCGTCGTTGAATCCGATCTTGTTGAGGTAGGTTCCCATGGTGACGAACCAGGCCCCCCAAATGAAGAATTGGAGAAACATCATGATGGACAGTTGAATGCGGATTTTGGGATTCATGCGGCGCGTATCCTTCGCTGGTCATTGCCCGATTGTGTGCGGCGGGAGTCAGAGGGTGATTTGGCTGTCTCCCCGTCCGCGTGGGTCCTGGTGTTCCCAAGACCGGGTGAATCGTAGGGAATGGGAGGGGGGCGCGTCAAGTGTGGGGTCTGGGGAAGCGAACGGGTACATGTGAGTCATGGGATGAATGGGAGCTATGCGAGGAGGAAGCGGGAAGAGGGTGGTGTGGTATTCTTTGCGGATGAATTCACCTGCGAGTATTGCGGCACAGCATCGAATGTCATTTGCGCACCGGCCTTCGGAACGGAAGGGCACGGAGGACTTTGCGTCGGAATTTGACCTTTCGCGGGTTCCGACTGAGCCGGGGTGCTATTTGATGCTGGCGGAAGAGGGTAAGGTCATCTATGTGGGGAAGGCGAAGAATCTCCGGGCGCGCATCCGCACGTATGTGAACGATCAGGACAGCCGGTACAGCGTAAAGTTCCTGATGCGGCGGGTGGCGAGCATCGATTTCCTGGTTACTACGAACGAGAAAGAGGCGGTGCTGCTGGAAAACAGTCTGATCAAGCAGCACCAGCCGCGGTACAACGTCCAGCTCAAAGACGACAAGACGTATGTAAGTTTGCGCTTGAACGTGCAGGAGGATTTTCCGCGGGTCCAGGTGGTTCGGCGGTTCAAGAAGGACGGGGCGAAGTATTTTGGGCCGTACTCGAGCGCGGGTTCGGTGCGGCAGACGTTGAAGCAGGTGCATCGTCTGTTTCCGTTACGGACCTGCGCGGACTCCGTGATGAACAATCGGGTGCGTCCGTGCCTGTACTATCAGATGAAGCAGTGCGTGGCGCCGTGTATGAAGTATGTGGATAGGGAGGGGTATCACGAGATCGTGGAGCAGGTGGCGCTTGCGCTCGAGGGGAGGAATGCGGACCTGGAAAGGACGCTCGTCGAGCAAATCCGGGTCCACTCGGAGAAGTTGGAGTTCGAGCAAGCGGCGGTGTTGCGCGATCGGCTGTACGGTCTGCGCGGCATGTTGGAGCGCCAACGTACCGTGGACGTGCCGGGCGCCGAGGACCGCGATGTGTTTGGTCTGCACACGCATGGCCGGTACACCGAGATTCAGGTTCTCTTCTTCCGGGGCGGGAAGATGACGGGAGGGCGCTCGTTTACGTTCAAGCAACGCGAGATGCCATTGGACGAAGCGCTCAGTTCGTTTCTTTTGCAGTACTATTCGGAGGGACCGGTCTTGCCGCCGGAGGTGCTCGTCCCGATGGCGCTGGATGAATCGGATGCGCTGGCGGAGATTCTGTCGGAGCAGCGCGGCGGCCGGGTGACGGTGCTTTGTCCGCAGCGCGGTGAGAAGCGGGCGCTGATTGAATTGGCGACGCGCAACGCGAAGAGCAGTTTCGAGGAAAAGCAGTTGGCCGAAAAGGCGAACCTGGACATCCTCGAACAAGTGCGAGCGGGGTTGCTGTTGAGCAAGGTCCCCAATCGAATCGAGTGCTTCGATATATCGAACATTCAAGGCAGCAAGCCGGTGGCTTCGATGGTGGTCCTGGAGGGGGGCGTCCCGAATAAGGCCCGCTATCGGCGGTATTCGATTAAGACTGTTGAAGGGCAGGATGATTTCGCGATGATGCGCGAGGTATTGATGCGGCGTCTGCAGCGGGCCATCGCAGAAGACGATTTGCCGGACTTGCTGCTCATTGACGGAGGTAAGGGACAATTGGGCGTAGCGACGACGGTTCTGAAGGACTTAGGTATCGAAGATCTGGAGGCGGCGTCGATCGCGAAGTCGCGGACGCTCGAAGAGGGGGAGCATTCGCCCGAACGATTTTTCCGGCCAGGACGGATGAATCCAATCATTCTGCCGCAGAATTCGCCGGTGGTTTTGTTGATGGCGCGGATACGCGACGAGGCGCACCGGTTCGCGATTACGTACCATCGGAAGCGGCGCAGCAAGGCGACGCTGAGCTCGCCGTTGTTGGACATTCCGGGTATAGGGCCGAAGCGGGCCAAGACGCTCTTGAACCAGCTTGGCTCGATGGCCAGAATACGGGGCGCGAGCGTGGAGGAGATTGCCGCGCTGCCCGGGTTTACGGAATCGTTAGCGCGACAACTTATGGACCAGTTGCGGAATCCGGCGCGTGAGACGCCGGCGGGAGGCTCTGAACGAGTATGATTGGATTCCTGGTATTTGCGCTTATTGTCTTGGGGTGCGGGGCAGGGTATTGGTTTTGGCTGACGAAAACCTATCGTATGGACGTTATGGAACCTGATGTCGCCCCCCGGAGAGTCGTTGGCGGATTATCTTTCGCAGGCCGGATACGACTGTTGGGCAATCGACTTGCGCGGAACGCGGAGTTCCATTCCGCCCTATGGCCGCAAGCGCGAGGCGGAATCTCTGGACGACTATGTGTTCGAGGATATTCCCGCGGCGATTGAGACGATTCAACGGGAGACCGGGTACAGCCAGGTGCATTGGGTCGGGCATTCATTGGGGGGAATGCTGCTGTACGCGTATGACGCTGCGTTCGGCTCGAAGCAGCTTGCGTGTGGCGTGACGCTAGGGTCCCCGGCGGGCTTTGCGGGAGCACATATGGCGCGGCCGGGCGTTTTGCTCTACGTGCTGCGCTACGCGCGTCCGGCGCTGTCGGTGCTTGTTCGCGCGCTGGCGCCCTTGTTTAACCGCTTTCAGCCGAATGTGCGCGGCTTGCCGATGAATTGGGAGAATCTGAAGCCGGGCGTGAATACGCGCGTTTTCTTCAACGTGTTCGATCCGAACTCGTATTGGATAGCGCGCGAGCTTACCGGGTGGGCGATATCGAGGTCGTGGCGGATGCGAAACGGCACGCTCGATGTGGACGCCGGGATGAAGAAGCTTGGGACGCCGCTGTTCGCAATTTACGGGTCGCGCGATCCGTTGACGCCGCGCGGGGTGGTCCAGGACTTTTTTGATGCTCTGCCTGGAGACGACAAGAAGATGCTCGTCCTGGGCAAGGACGAGGGCGCCGACATGGACTACAGCCATATCGATCTCGCGTTCAGCAAGAACGCGGAGAAGGAAGTGTACGAGCCCATTGCGGATTGGCTGAGGCTTCACCCGATCGGGGGCGGGAAAGCGAAGGATGGCGACGAGGGCAAGGTCGAGTTCAAGCGGCGGGCGCGGCTGAAACACGCCGACCCTACTTCCGAGGCCATTATTAAGGGGAAGGTGAAACCACGGGCGTCGCTGGCGCCACGGCGGAGGAAGAAGTAGCCAATGAAACGCGTAGCTGGGTTACTGATGATCGGTTGCCTGATGGCGGCGGCAGACGGCGATGTTTGGAAACAAGCCGATGAGCGCGGCGAACAATCCCGCCGGGCGTTCGTGGCGTGTTGGCGCTTTTGTCAGGGATGGCTGCAATTCGCGGATCCTGCGACGGGACTGATCCCTCGGAATCTGGGCAAGGATTTCTATTGGAACGCGCGGGATTCGGCGGCGGACAACTACTCATTCATGGTGTTGTCGGCGTTCTTCACGGACAAGGAACTGCTGAACGGGCGGATGAAATCGATACTGGTGACTGAACAGCGCCTGTGTAATCGAGTGGACCGCCTTCCGGATGATTGGCTGTTCGAGACTCAGGCGTTCCGCACACCCGAGTACAAAATGGACGAACTGATCTTCGGGGCGAGCGAGTACGCGAAGGACGGATTGCTGCCGCTGACGGAGTGGATGGGGCCGAGCGCGTGGTCGGAGCGGATGTTGGGGTTGCAGGACGACATCTGGAAGCACGGCACGATAGACACCGAGGTGGGCAAGATCCCAGCGCAGTCGCACGAAGTCGCAGGAAATCTGATGCAAGTGTGCTCGCGCATGTACTGGATGACGGGCAACGAGGAGTACCGTAAGCGGTCCTTTCAATTGGCGGAGTACTTTCTCACGTACCATCTGCCCACGGATACCGACAAGTTACAGTTGGACGACCACGGCTGCGAAGTCGTAGGCGGGCTTTCCGAGGTCTATGTAATTGCCGCCAAGAAGTTCCCCGAAACGCATGCGAAGTGGCGTCCCGCGATGCACAAGATGCTGGATCGCATTCTTGAAGTCGGGCGAGACGAGAACGGCTTGTTGTTCAGCCGGGTGAACCCCAAAACGGGGGCCAAGTTGACCGACGACATGACGGACAACTGGGGCTATAACTATAACGCGTTTCTAACGGTGTCCATGATGGACAACGACACCGCCTACAAGGCGGCGGTCGAACACGCGCTCAAGAACATTCTGAAGTCCAAGGACTACAAATGGGAGGGGGGATCGTCGGATGGGTACGCGGACTCGTTGGAGGGGTGCATCAACCTAATGAACCGAATTCCAATGGCGGAAGCGGCGGAGTGGGCGGATTACTCGGCTGACATCATGCTGGGCAAACAGCGCGATACCGGCGTCATCGAGGGGTGGCACGGCGACGGCAATTTTGCGCGCACGGCGCTGATGTACGCGCTGTGGAATACGCAAGGGGCGTACTTGGAGCCGTGGCGGGCTGACCTGCGTCTGGGCGCGGCGCTGGACGAGACCGGGGCGGTGTGTTTCAGTGTGCGATCAGAGTGGCCGTGGAAGGGGCGTCTTCGCTTTGATATTCCGCGGCACAAGGAGAATTTGAAGATGCCTGTGGACTATCCGCGGCTGAACCAATTCCCGGAGTGGTTCACGGTTCCGGCGGATGGTGTCTACGTTTCGGATAGCGGGGATTTGGCGGCCTCCGCGTTGCGGGAAGGCTTGCCCATCACGGTCACCAAGGACGCGCCCGCGCATCTTCGGCTGAAGAGGAAATAGGGAATTCAGTATTCCGCGGCTTGGCATATATTGACAAACTTTGCCATGTGAGATACGATCAGCCCAGGAACAGAAAGGGCTGCCATATATGACCACCATGAACGTTTCGTTGCCAGACCCGATGCGGTCGTTTATTGAGGACTTGGTATCCCAAGGGCGATATGGGAGCGCCAGCGAGTATATTCGCGAACTGATTCGGAATGACCAGCAGCGTCAGGCGCAGTTACGTATCGAGACCCTGTTGTTGGAAGGGCTTGACTCCGGCGAAGGAATTGAGATCACTGCGGAGTGGTGGCGGAAGAAGCGCGCAGAGTTAAACGCGAAGACACGCGGAAAGAAGGGGCGTTGACGGGGCGAATTGTAGTTCTTCCAGATCGTTAGCGGATGACGTGTCACACTATTGCCCACGCCTGAACTGATTTTGTGTGCATCGCGAAGGCGAGTTTCATGAAACCTACCGGAATACCTATTGGTCGCCGAGAGTTTGTGGAAATCTCCGCGGCGACCACTATTGCCGTGTCGGCAGGCGTGAATCCTACGACGCCGGGAGAAAAGGCCATGAAGGGTCCGCAGATTTGTGTCTTTTCGAAGCACCTCCAATTTCTGGGCTACAACGAGTTGGCCAAGGTGTGCAAGGAGATAAAGGTGGACGGGGTGGACCTCACGGTTCGGAAGGGCGGGCACGTCACACCGGACAAGCTGGACACGGATTTGCCGCGGGCCGTCGAAGCGATTCGGGGGGAGGAACTGGATGTTCCGATGATCTCGAGCGCTCTTTTCAGCGGGAACGATCCGGATGCGCGGCCTATTATTTCCGCGGCGGCGAAATTGGGGATTCGCTACGTTCGTGTGGGTGGCCAGAAATATAGTGAGACCGGAAATCCGGCTGACGAACTGCCGAAGTTCACGGCGGAATTGAAAAGTCTGGCCGCTCTGGCGAAAGAAATGAAGGTGGAACTTGTGTACCACAATCATTCGGGCATGAACACGGTCAGCGCGCCAATCTGGGATCTGTACTCGATGTACCGGGAGATTGGCTTGGACTCGCTGGGCTCGAGTTTTGACGTGTCGCATGCGACGATCGAGGGTGGCCTCGGGGGGTGGAATTTGAGCGCGAGATTAATGGCGGCGCACACGAAGGTGATGGCGGTAAAAGACTTCATCTGGAAGGACAAGGAGTTGCACTGGTGTCCGTTGGGCGAAGGCCAGGTGAAGACCGTGGCTATGCTGAAAATCTTGAAGGACGCCGGATTCGCCGGGCCGATTTCGATGCACTTCGAGTATAAGACGCCGTCGAATGACTCGATGATCGAGGAGGTTCGCAAGACCGCCTTGACGCTTCGCGGGTATCTCGCGGAGGTGGGATATGCGTGAGGCGGGGTGTGTTGCTGGCGTGGTAAGTTATGCTGAAGGAGTTTTGTGCTTGGACGCGAATGCCGCGAAAAGCAGGGACAGACACGCTTTTCAAACCGCCGAAAAGCGAGTCAGTCCCCGTTTTTCGCTTGAGCTCCGTGTTCGATGCGCGAATGCCGCGAAAAGCAGGGACAGACACGCTTTTCAAACCGCCGGAAAGCGAGTCAGTCCCTGTTTTTCGGGCGTCACAGGCGGGTATTCGCTCAAGTAGGCGCGCCGAGACGGCGCGCCTACTTGAGCGAATAGTCAGTGTTAAGAACGGGAGTATGGTGACGAAATGATGGCGACATTGCTGGCAATACTCGGTTGGACGGCTTTCGGTTTGGCGATAGCCGCGGGGCTGGTGTTGGATTTTGTGGGGCTGTTTGGCAACTGGATCATCCTGTCGGCGATGGCCGGACTGTGGGCGGCGACCGGATTTGTCCACTTCGGGTGGTGGGGGCTGGGCGGGATGCTCTTGCTGGCCGTACTGGGCGAAATCATCGAAATGGTAGCAGCGGGCTACGGCGCCTCGAAGTTTGGCGGCGGCAAGGGAGCCATGGTGGCGGCGTTCGTCGGGTGTCTCGTCGGAGCGATTGTCTTGACGCCGCTGATACCCGTCCCGTTGGTGGGAACGATGATTGGCGCGTGCCTGGGAGCGTTTGTGGGGGCGGCGCTGTACGAGTATATCGTAATGGAAAAGAAAACCCAGGCCGCGTTGTGGACCGGCGTTGGCGCCGCATTGGGCAAGGTCGCAGGGGTGTTCGCGAAGGTTTTCGTTGGCGTGGCGATGTTGGTGGTGGCGGTGCTGACGTATTCGTGATGGCGCCGACGGTCATTGTTGGCCTCGACGAAACAGCTGTGAGAACTTGTCGTGGCAGTGTCGCCGCCGGGAAATCGGGGGATCCTCCGTTTGTTTCCCGTCCGAATTGTCCATACTGGTTGCTCTGAGGGAGGAAAGCGCTTCATGACAACGAAAGCATTGGTTTTCGCATTCGCGATATGGAACATATTAGTAGTGCTGCCCGCTCTCGCTGCGTCAATCGCATCCAGCGAAGTAGAACCCACAGACCTGAACTCGAAGACTCCAAAAGAACTGGCCGAATTGTTTGTTTCGGGGGACCTCGAGCAGGCTCGAGCGGCCGCGAGCGTGTTGGCGCGTGACTGGCAAAGCATTCGCGCGAATTATGACCTGCTAGTCGATGCAACGAAGAAGACGATGGACAAGCAGGAGGCGGTTGGCACGATGCCTGAATTACCAAGATTTCACATGGATGAGTTTCTTTCGGGTGAAACAAAAGAGCATTCCCGAAGTTTACTTATCCTTGGGCGCATGCCGGACATTATTCGTGAGGCCCCCTTGGGTCCCGAGCGAGACGCGGTGACAGATCGGTTCCTGACGTTTCTGGAAGAAGAAATGGATCATCCCTCGTCGCGTTTACCTAGATATCACATCCTTCGATGCATCGAGCGAACGGTCTATGGTGTACTTTTTGTTGTGCCGGAGCGAAATGGGGAACGGGTCAAGAATCAGCTTTTCAAACGGGCGGAAGATTCGGATCCCCGTGTCAGGGCAGCTGCGCTTTACCTGCTCCAAAATGTCTCACACACTGAAGATGCAACGAAGCGAAAGGAATACCTGGAGTTCTTCAAGACCCGCCGTGACAAGGAATCCGTGGCGCAGGATCTGACCCCGGAATGGCGAAGAGAAATCCTGGCCGGGGTTGACGGGAAAATCGACCACATGAAGTGGTACGTTGATAACGGCCTCGAGGTGATAGGCGAGCGCGAGTACAGAGCGCTCCCTGATGCTTCAACGGATGGCCTTCTAGAACTGTTCTTGGGGCAATCTGGTCTGCGATCCCAGTGTGCCTTGAACGTGCTGGGTAGGCGCGAGGATACCCAGACGAGAGTTCTCCATGCCGCAGAAGCACGACCAGGCCTTTGGCGGCATGCGGTGTTGGAATATGCGGTGTCGATTCCCGCGACAGCCAACGCCAGTAGCCGAAAGCGCGTGGACGACCTGATTGCCTGTCTTAAGGCCGTGTTGGAGGCGCCTTACACCTTCGAGGTAAAGGGGCGGACGACAGTGGCTGTCAAAGCGTTAGGGTGGCTAACGGAGGAACGAAGCTACGCGCGGGAATTCTCTCTGCGCCACGAAACGATTCCGCCTCCCTATGCGAAGGAGCGGATCGTGAATCTCCTGATAAAAGCGCTGGATCACGCGGATTTCTATACTCGCCGGGACGCGACATATTGTCTCGAAGTTTCTGTTCAAGACGACCCGGAGACCGCCGCGAGGATTCTTCCGGAACTGGAAAAACGCACGGCACAGCTTGCCGAAAAGTTTGGCTATGGAAAGGAGCCCAGGAACAAGGAAGGAGATAGGCTCATAAAAGAATTCGGCCATTATCCCGAGGAATGGGTGCTCTACGACGGCGTTGCGCGAGCCCTAGACAGAGCTCGTCGGGCCGTGAAATCCTCCACGGAAAAGAAGTAGCCGCCAGGGGCCAGTCCTTCAATGCAGGAAATACCGCTCCAATGCGGGATAAGTAAAGACGTTTGCTTGGACCTGTCGCGATTTGGGCAGAAAATTGAACCAAATGCCTGGTACGAGTAGTATCCTGCAATGGTTTTGTTGCTGGGCTAGGTATGAAAAGCACAAGAATTGAATATGATTTGAACGGCGAGTGGCTTCTGGCGCTGGACCCTACGGACGTGGGGCAGCGCGAGAGCTGGTTTAACCGTTTGGATTTTCCGGATGTGTTGCGGGTGCGCGTGCCCAGCGTGTGGGATTTGTGGGTACCGGACTACGACGGCGTGGGGTGGTATTTTAGGGACTTTGACGCGGGGGCGGATTGGACGGGGCGTTACGCCAGCCTGGAGTTTGAGGCGGCGGACTACTACGCCGAAGTCTGGCTCAACGGCTGCCGGCTGGGGAATCACGAGGGGGGCTACACACCGTTCAAATTCGACGCCACGGCTGCGCTTGCGTCCGGCGCGAATCGTCTTGCGGTGCGGATTGTCGATCCCCATGGCCCGAACGGCTACGGCGATTTTCTTCCCAAAGAATTCCCATCATCGAAAGAGGGGGGATACTTTTCGTTCGGCGGCATCTGGGGTGGCGTGAAGCTCGTGGGCATGACCCCGGCGCACATCACCGATGTTTTCATCCAGCCGGACATACGCCGGAAACGGATTACGGTGACCACGACGACCTCGGCGCCGGGCACGGTGCGGATGCGAATCGCGGGCACGTCGTATGAGTTGACGGCTCCCGCAGGCACGCACTTGCTGGATTTTCCGAAGCACGAATTGTGGTCGCCGGAAACGCCGCACTTGTACTCGCTGGAATGCGAGCTACTCGATGCAGCGGGGCGTGTCGTCGATGCGACTTCGACTCGGTTTGGTATGCGCGAGTTCACACTGAAGGATAATCGGTTTTATCTGAACAACCACCCGATATTGCTGAAAGGGGTGCTGCACCAGCCGGACTATGCGCGGTCGCTGGCTGCGCCGGAGGCGCCGGAGTTGGCGCGAAAAGAGTTGGAACTGGCGAAGGCGGCCGGTTTCAACCTGGTTCGATTGCACATCAAGACCGCCCCGAAAATCACGCTCGATCTGGCGGATGAGATTGGCATTCTGCTGTACGAGGAGCCGCCCATCGGGTGGATCAAGAACTCGTCGTGGATGAAAGATCGGTGCATGCGCGAGGTGCGCGAAATGATCTTGCGCGATCGCAATCATCCCTCGGTGGTGATTTGGGGCATGCTGAACGAGTCGGGCAACGCGGGGTACAAGGTCAACGGCGGCGCGCAGCTGATTAAGACTGAGTTGTGCGCACTGGCCCGATCGCTGGACCCGAGCCGGGTGATCATCGACGACTCGGGCGGGGTGAACGCGACGCGCGAGCCGGCGCGGATGATGCGGCCATATCACAGCGAATTGGAGCCGTACGAGGATCTTCATATCTATCTGCGCGCGCCGGTGGATCACGAGATCGAGCTTTACCTGCGCCACAGCGGTGACCCGGAGAAGTTGTTCTTCCTCTCCGAGTTTGGCTTTGGGGGGATGGAAGACCTGGAAGATGTCATTGCGCAGTACGGGGAAGAGCGGGGGAATTTCAAGGACGCGCGCTTCCTCGAGAAGATGCTGGCGATGGCCCAACAAGGCTTTGCGGAACGGGAACTGGACCGCGTCTTCGGCAGCTTCAGAGAGTTTACGGCGGCGGCGCGTGAACTTCAGTGTGACGCGGTGCGGCATCAGATCGACGCAATACGTTCGAATCCGAAGGTGGCCGGGTACTGCTATACCCAGTTGTGCGACGCGGGACATGAGTTCTGCGCGGGCGTGCTGGATCGTTGGCGGCGTCCAAAGCCGGTATTCGAGACGTTGAAGGAAGTGCAGGGGCCGTTGCGTCCCTTGATTCACGTGGCGCGGACGAATTTGGCGCCGCGCGAAGAAGTTGCGGTCACGGTGACCCTGGCCAACGAAGAGCGCACGGAAGGCCGGGCGGATCTGTCGTTGCAGGTGATAGGGCCGACAAATCAAGTCCTGTGGAAGAAGAAGCGCGAGATGAAGATCCCGCGCGGAGGCAAGGAAATTTGGACGGGGGCTGTTTCGGCGTCCGGTTCTCCTGGCGTACACAAATTTGCCGTGCGCATCATGCAAGGCATGACGGTGCTAGGACAAAGTTCGATCGATTTCCATGTGGTCGAGCCGGTCGAGCCGTGTGACGTGGAAATCACAGTACTCGATCCGCAGGGGACTTGGCAGGGAAAATGCCTGAAGTTGGCGAAACCCGGGACGGTGCATGCGCCAATTCATATCTTGCCTCCGTTGTCCAACACGATTCGGGCGTACCCGGACAATGATTTGGCGTTGACGCTGGCGGAAGTTTACGGTGGCGCCGTCGCGTTGGTATTTGGTCCGCCACAGGATTGGAACACGCTGGCGGAGTTGATTGACCCGTGTCTACTGGCTACGAGCAAGGACGCCGTGGGCGCGTTTCTGGGAATGTACCACTATGTGAAATTGCACCCGGTTTTTGACGGCTTGCCGGCGCGATCGTTGATGCGGCAGGTATACCGGAACATTGTGCCGCCGAAGACCTTTCTCGAAACCAGCGATGAAGACATTTGCGGTACGTTTGACACGACTCCCATTGCCACGGGCCACTATATGATGGGGGAGACAACGTGGTGGGGCAGCGATATCCTGGTGCGCCGCTATGGCAGCGGACGCATCGTGTTTACCCATCTGCGCGTGTTGGAGCACCTAGGCGAGGATCCTGTCGCGGATCGCATTTTCGTGAATATGCTGAAGCATTTCACGCGGCGCTCAGTGCCGACGAAGGGCACGTTGCCGGTCCATCAAAAGTCAGTGGAGTGGTTGCGGCGGGAGCGCACGGATCGGGTACGTCATTGGAAGACACTGGGGATGTTCCCGAATTGGGGCGATCAGGGACATGACACGGCGTATCCGCCCGAGCGCGAAATCGATCTCGCTGCAACTTATCCGGGCTGGTACAAGGCCATTCGCTGGAAGAGCTGGTACGCGCTGGCCGATGAGGGGTATCTGGTCGATCTGCAGGAGGCATTTACCCCGGTCTATGAGTATTACCCTCGTTTTGACAACGGAACGGGCTATGCGTATGCCGAGTTCAGCAGTGACAAACGGCAGACGGTGCGTTTGAAACTGGCGGCGCAAGACTTCCTGAAGGTGTGGCTTAACGGACGGCTGGTTCACGAGAGCAGAGCGCATCCGCCGCTGGATACCCTTGATCGGCACGAAGTGGACAGCTACATCAAGCAGGGGAAAAACACAGTCCTGGTCAAGGTATCGAAGATGCCTGGGCAGTTTCGCTTCTCGTTCGACCTCGAATCCACGACGAAGGAGCCGCTGGTTCTGAAGTGGTGGAAGTAGCCGGTCTTCCGGGGGCGCTACACTGAGGCGGGCAAATTGCCCGTAACGCGGGAGAGCCAGCGCATGCACTTGTGCGCCACGTCGACCGGTTCGCAAAACATCATCGGGCATCCGCCGGGGATTACGGTGATGTTGTTTTCCCGGCATAGGCGGACGGCTTCGTCCGAAACGCTGGTCCCGAACGATTTCAGCGACTGATGAATCCACACGCGGGGAATACCCAGCGCGACGCATTGTTGCACTATGGATTCCGTGCCTTTGGGACTCGTAGCGGCGACCACCGCATCAACCTTCTCGGGCAGAGACTGGAGATCCGGATAGCATGGATCGCCTTCGGCGGTGGTGCGGCTGGGATTGACGGCGAAGACGGTGTGTCCGGTGTCCCGAAGCCTGCAATAGATGGCGTTTGCGGGAATGCCTTTTCCGGAAGACACCCCGGCGACGGCAATACGTTTCTGGGCTAGAAAATCCTGAATGGCGACGGTCACTTCGGTCATGGCGTTTGCCCTCCCGTGCGGCCCAGCCGGGCGCGTGCTGTGGCTGTTTTCGTCAATTCAAAATGACCTTGGCAATGAGGTCGAAGTCGGGAATGCGCGCTTCGAACTCCGTGCCATCATCACGAAGCATGCTGTAGGTCCCGCGCATGGTTCCGGTTGGTGTGGCGAGGGGGCAAGCGCTGGTGTATTCGAAATGCTCGCCGGGCTCGAGCCGCGGTTGTTTGCCGACGACACCTTCTCCACGGACCTCTTCCGCGCGACCCAAGCGGTCCGTAATTATCCAGTGGCGGTTGATGAGTTGGGCCGGTTCATCGCCTTCGTTCGAGATTCGGATACGGTATGCGAAGAAGAAATGCCGGTCGGCGGGCTTTGACTGTTCGGGGACGTAGAAACTCTGGGTTGCGACCCGTATTCCTTTTGTTAGCGCTTCGGACATGACGCGATCATAACCGGAACGGGTGCGAATAGTCACGCTTTGCGGCTAAGGGGGAGCTTGAGCTTGACTGCCAGCCGGCGGCGCCGCCATAGTGTGGGTGCCTGTGGTTCCCGGCTGGCGATACACTTGGTTTCCGGTACGGAGCGCTAGGCGCCGACCAAATTGAGTTCGTGTCGAGCGCGTGCGCGCGCTTGTTCCGTCCGTATGGCTACTTGGGCTCGGGAGTAACAGACGGGGCAGTAGGTGTGGCTTACGAGGCCGTTTGGAGTGGTCGCCGACTGAGTCCATTCGCCGGCGACCTCGATCTTGTGGCACATGCAGCATTGAATAGTCATAGGCTAGACCTCCTTGTCTTCGTCTAGTTGAATTATCGGCGGGTTATCCCCGAAACTTAAGCACAAAATTCAGGAAAAACTATGAGCATATATCCTCACCTCAAGAAGACTCCCGAGTCTGAAAGTGATTGGTTCGAAGCGTTGGTCAGTCTGGCCCGGTATCTGCGCGGTCCGGACGGGTGTCCCTGGGACCGCAAGCAGAGCGCGAAGAATTTCGCCGATTTTGCGCGCGAAGAGGCGGTGGAATTGGACGAGGCGTTTGGGAAGCAGGACAACTCGCATATCGAGGAGGAGTTCGGCGACACCTTCTTCTGCATGTTGGCGACGGCCGCTGCGGCGGAGGAAGAGGGGCGTTTCACCTTGGGGCACGCGCTGGAACGGATCCACGAGAAGATGATCCGGCGCCACGACCACGTGTTTGGAGAAAAGAAAGCCCAGACACCCGAGGAGGCCGTTCAGATGTGGAACGACGTCAAGGCGCGGGAGGCCGGAAAGAAGGAGACGTGAGGCAAATCCCAACCCCGCGGGCGACGGTCACCTTCGTGGCCGCGCCACTTCCTTGTACCGGAAGCAGTCCACGGTGTGGTCATTGACCATTCCGATGGTCTGCATGATGGCGTAGCAGATGGTGCTCCCGACGAATTTGAACCCGCGCTTGGTCAAGTCCTTGCTGATTGCGTCGGACAGTGGCGTCTTGGCGGGTATCTGCTGAATCGTCTTCCAAGCGTTCTGCACTGGTTTCCCGTCCACGAAGCGCCATAGGTAGGTGTCAAAACTGCCAAATTCCTCTTGGACGCGCAAGAACGCCCGAGCGTTAGTTACCGCGGAGTTTACCTTGAGCCGGTTGCGTACGATGGCGGGGTTCAGCAGAAGCGCTTCGATCTTCCGTTCGGTGAACCGCGCGACCTTGGACGGGTCAAAGCCGGCAAAGGCTTCGCGGTAGCCGTCGCGCTTCTTGAGAATGGTGGACCAACTCAATCCGGCTTGCGCTCCGTCCAAGATGAGGATCTCGAACAAATGGTGATCGTCATGGACAGGGACGCCCCACTCGCGATCATGGTACTCGATGTTGAGGTCGTCGTTGGGCCAGGCGCATCGGCGCAGGGTCATAATTCTACGGATTCCTTGTTCAGATCAGGCCAGCGCCGTGCAGGGCTTTGGCGAAGGCTTTTTTCTCATCGGCTGAGAGTTCGCGCTGGGGGGAGCGCACGGACCCGGCGTCGCCGCCGCGGAGCCGCAATCCCTCTTTGTAGTAGGCGACCATGCGGCCGTACTGGAAGAGGCCGCAGGCTTTGCTCAACTGCACTTGGATCTTACGCGCTTCGTCGATCTTACCCGCCTTCACGGCATTGAAAATTCCGAGGAATAGTTCCGGAGTAACGTTGGCGGTGCTCGATACCGAACCGTTGGCGCCGGTGAGGTAGGCTTGGAAGGAGAACTCATCGCATCCGTTGATAACGTTGAATCCCCTTGGGGTCTCGCTGATAAAGCGGGCCGTGACTTGCAGGCTGCCGCCGCTGTCTTTCATCCCGGCGATGTTCTTGACGCTCTTGGCGAGTCCCGCGACGAGTTCGGGAGAAAGGGCGTTCTTGGCGCAACTGGGCAGGTTGTACAGGAAGATGGGGTAGTCCTTAACGGCGTTGGCGACCGATTTGAAGTGGGCCGCGAGGGAGATGTCGTCGAGAGTGAAGAATCCGGGGGCGATTACACCTGCGGCGACGGCGCCGGTTTTCTGTGCGTGACGAGTCAACTCGATCGTGGTGGCGGTGTCGAAGCATCCGGTGTGCGCTATGATCTTGATGCGTTTCCCGACGGCGCGAACGACTTCTTCGAGCAGCTTCTTGCGTTCGTCAACCGTTAGCAGCGGTCCTTCGCCGGTGGTGCCGCACACAAATAGACCGTGGACTCCCTGGTGGGCCAGGCGGCCAGCCAATTTGCAGGCTTTTGAATAATCGACGCGGACACCGCCCTTTGTGAATGGGGTCAACAGGGCCGGGAATATGCCTTCAAGATGGAAGTTCATACACTACTCCTTAGAAGTTTCCGGCGCGGGATTCAGTGTGTTACCGGCCGGGGAATGACTTCGGACGATCGCGGTTTAGGCCTGGTCACAGGCAACCAAGTCTTCCCTCGCGCCGGGTAGACGGACGGTAGTCGCCGCCACGGCGCTACTTCCGAGTATAGCGTTCGATTCTTGGGACCGCAAGGTTCGCGCGGGAATTGTCCGAGTGCATGCTGATCCATTAGGATGTACAGGAGGAAGACCGCGCGCCGGGACAACAAGGAGACTACCACCATGTCATTGCCTAAACGGACGCTAGGCCGAACGGGCCTTCAGGTGACGCAATTGGGGTACGGGGCTATGGAAGTGCGCGGGGAGCGCATTTGGGGCGGGCGGCGTTGTGACGATGCGCAGGCGAAAACCATTCTGAACGCGGTTCTGGATTCAGGAATCAATTTTGTTGATACCGCGAACGACTATGGCAAGAGTGAATTGTATATTGGACGCCATCTCGCACATCGGCGCAGCGAGTTTCACCTAGCGACAAAATGCGGCTGTCACATGGTGTATGCAGGTGATCACGATGAGACGCCGCACTTCTGGACGCGGGAGAACTTGTTCCGGAATGTCGCGGATTCGCTACTTAAGATGCAGACGGACTCGTTGGAAGTGTTGCAGCTACACAACCCGTCCGTCGAGGAGTGCGAAAAGAATGGGCTTGTCGATGTGCTGAAGGAACTGCGGGGCCAGGGGGGAGTTCGGTTTATCGGGTGCTCCGCGACGTCGCCGCACTTAGCCACGTATATCCAGTGGGGGTGCTTCGATGTGTTCCAGATTCCGTATTCGGCGCTCGAGCGCCGGCATGAGGATCTGATTACCCGGGCGGCAGAGGCCGGGGCGGGGATCATCATTCGGGGGGGCGTCGCGAAAGGCGAGCCAGGAGTGGCGCAGGGGCGGGCGGCGGATCGATGGGATCGATTCGAGAAGGCTAAGCTGGACGAGTTGCGGGAATCGGGTGAGAGCCGGACGGCGTTCTTGCTTCGGTTCACGCTGAGTCATCCGCATTGCCATACCACCATCGTGGGCACGCTACTTCCGGAGCACCTGAAGGAGAACGTGGCCGTGGCGGAGCGCGGAGCGTTGCCGGGGGATGTTTACGAAGAAGCGAAAAAGCGGCTTGCGGCAGTGGGGGAAGGCCCGGAAGGATAATTCCCGATCGAGCTACCGCTTGATTTGCTGTAATCGTGGTCAGACTAAGAGGTCCGCGCTTGGCGAGCGCGGGCGTACTTTTGGGCGGGTGTTGTCAGTCGAAGTGGATGGGCGCGAAGTATTGGGGCTGGTGGAAGTTGAGTTCTTCTCCGATGGGGGCCCAGGACGCCCAGTGGGGGTGGGACGTTTCGTCCCCGCATTTGTAGAAGTTCGCGCGCCACGTCTGGCCGTCGATCCTTCCAAGCGGTCCAACGTAGGTCTCGAATAATGCGCGGGGAATCGGGTATTCGTCGGCCCATTCCGTATCA
>JACRLJ010000096.1:0-8416 GCA_016215105.1 Candidatus Hydrogenedentota bacterium | reverse complement strand
GAATAATGCGCGGGGAATCGCGTATTCGACGGCCCATTCCGTATCAACGTTAATCTCGGGGTCGATGATACCGTGCAGAGAGTGGTAGATCTGAACGGTCTTCCCGATGCTCCAGGGGATGCGAACGAATTTTGCGAACCCGTTGGGAGTGCGGGTGTGGTCCTCGATGTAGGAGACCAAAAGAGTTCCGATGGCGTTGACTTCGAAGTTGAAGTAGCCCTTGTCCGGTTTGGGCTGGACAAAGAACTCGACGCAACTGTCGTTACAGACCATGGACTGAAAATCAGTACGCGTACATCGAACGTATCGGTCGCTCACCTGAAAGTGGAGGTATACGTTGGCGCCGTCGTGAAGTACGCGGACGCAAACGCTGGGGCGATGGGCGCTGGACTTCGGGTGGAAGTGCGCGACCTGGAGTTCGTTGGCGGCGTTCCAGACGGGT
The DNA here is from genome assembly GCA_016215105.1 of Candidatus Hydrogenedentota bacterium. GTDB lineage: Bacteria > Hydrogenedentota > Hydrogenedentia > Hydrogenedentales > SLHB01 > JACRLJ01. The sequence goes on along the minus strand of JACRLJ010000096.1, from coordinate 7,974 downwards.
CCGCTCCAATTCCCGGTCAATTCGGGGGGCGCGGAAGCCTTTTTTGCAGTGTACTCCGGGGTCATCGTTCTCGTTCCTCTTTGAAACCAGGCATACGGACGCGCGCTCATGAGACGGCTCGTCCTGGACTACGTTCCCAAATCAAAATGGTCTTGCGGATGGAATGAATCGAGTTTGCCTTCGAAAAACGCAATGCGGCCGTGGATCCGTCCGGTTTCGCCGGGAGCGAGATCGGGAAACTGGGGATCGGCATGCACGCAGGGGTGATTCGGGTTGCCGACGATGGACAGGGTGTGCTCACCCCAGCTTAAGGCGACTAAGCGATCCGCTTCGCTCGATACGGTTGCGACGACGGGCAGGTCGGCCATGAGCTTTCCGCTGGTTCGCCATCCGATGCGGTATTTTCCGGGACCGGGTTCGTGGTTCAAGGCCTTTGTAAGGGAAATCCAGCCTTCGTTGGGAAGATGGACGTACTTGTTGTCATTCGTGTAGTCCGCGAATTCCTTGATTGCGCGGAGATACGCACAGGTTTGGAGCGTAATACCGGCGAGCTTCTCCGTACTGCCGTTGCGAAGGTAGAGTTCGAGAGTGACCGAGCGCTCGGCGCCCTTCGTGACGGCCCCGCCGAACGCCATCCCATTCGGAAGTTCGCGTTCAAAAGCAATTCCGCCGTCAATCTGGCGCCACGGGGTCTGCGGGAGATCAGAGAATACCGTTGGGAAAGGGGGGTTGATATGACTCAGGAAAAGGAGACCTTGGCTGGTGAAGATGGCCTCTGGAAAATCGAGCCAGATGTAGTCTTGGCTGGGCCACGAAGGACTGACCCACGCGATGTGTTCCCAGGGGTAGTGTGGACGCCATTGGCCGGGAAGAATGCGAATTCCTTTGGCTTGAGTCTTGTAAGTTTCCGCGACTGGCTTCAATTCGCTCTTACCGGCTGCGGGGTTTCCCGAAGCGGTCTGGTTGGACGCGTGCGCGCCAACACGTCCCAGGCTGACAAGACCAGCGGTCAGCAACCCGGCAGTCCGGAGCAGCGCCCGTCGCGAGCTCCTTCTTCGTGGGCGGTCGATGTCACTCATCGAAGTTCTCCAGTGTCCACCTCTATCCGTTCTTGCACGGCAATCTAATCCGCAGAAGTCATGCACGCTGCTGACCGTGCGATACGAGATTCATCATAGCGGCCGGATGGCTTGGTGGCAAGGAGCCGACAGAGTTGAGGGGGCACGTGGCCAGGAGTTCAGACACGATACGACGCAAAAGGATTTCGAACTACGACGAGAGGCGCACGAACTGGCGAGTTGGGAAGCCCATTCCGTCGACGAGCGCCCGCAGAAAGCAGACTCTATCGGCGGGCTGGCACGGTATCGGTGGTTAGCCCTGGATATTGATGAGACCCGCGCCGCCGTGCTGGTTTTGCGCCGGCGCCGGCTGTGGGCGATCTTCCTTTGCGACCCTGTCGAAGAGTTCCTGCCAGGTATCGCGCATTGAGATAAGGAGCGCGATGCATTCCTCGATGGGCTGTGTTTCCTTGCGAATGTTTGCGGTGACGAGGAGATGCTGGAAATACTCGTAGATCCGATTGAGATTCTCCGCGACGGCGCCAGCCCTCATATTGAGCGAACCCCGAAGCTCGGCAATGATGTCTTGCGCGCGGAGCAGATTGTTGTGGGCGTCCTGGAGCTTTCCCTTTTCGATTTGGCGCTTTCCTTCTTCGGCCCGCTGAATGGCTCCATTGTAGAGCATGATGATCAACTTGGCCTGAGGAGCTGTCTCCACGTTGACGGTTCGGTAAGTGTCGAAATCGGCTGCGGACGAACTTGGCATTCTGGTCTCCCGGTTACGCTACGGTACCGAATCTGCTGGCCAACGAGCTGAGGCTCGAGCCTTGGGACTGATATTGGGCGGCGATTTGCTCAAGCATCGTGAACTGTGCGCGGAGGCGCGTCTCATGTTGCGCGATCTGCGCGTTCTTTCGCGTGATTTGGTCGTTGATATCCTTGATCTGCCGGTCTATCGTTCCGCTGGATTTGACACGATCATTCAGGAAGCCAGTAAATGACGTTACGCTGTCGAGGTAGCTGTACCACTGGTCGGCGATTCCCGTGCTTCCCGTATTCGTGAATATGTTGGAGACGTTCTGGCGGCTGGACTGCAAGGCCGCGCGAAACTCGGTTTCGTCCAGAGAAAGCTGCTGGGTCGCGCTAGGGTCAAAGGTGTCGCCGGTCGTGATTCCGAGATCCACAAGGCTGCTAAACGATCCGGAAATCCCGGCAATCTGAGAAAAGACGGTGGTCTTGAGGTAGTTCTCGATGGTCTGGATAGAGTTGTCGTTTTCGAGCGCGCCATCTTTTCCGCTTAGCGTGACCATCTGTTGCACGGTCTTGTTGTAGGCGTCAATGAACTTCGTGACACTTTCAACGATCTTGTCGTCGTCCGAGGATACGGTCACGGTGCTTGTCCCCAGGCTGAGCAGATTAAGGGTGACGCCGCCGATCGCGTCGGAAATCTTGTTGGCGTTCCGGGTTTGAACCGCTCCGCCGTTAATCGTGAACTGGGCGTCGTTACCGGCGACCTGTGTAGCGCCCGCAAGATTAGTGACACTGAGGAAATTGCTGGTGCCCGGGGTGAACGCGATGGTACGGCTTCCGGTGGTGTTCGATACGACTCGGATTGTGTCCGACGAGGTATCGTAACTGGCGGTGACTTGGGCTCCGGAACTGTTGATTCGGGTCAGGATGTCCGAGAGTCTGTCCGTGGTCGGGTCTCGTATTGCCTGCCGTGGTATTGCTGATCGTCAATTTGTCGGTGACCGCGTCGTAGGAGGCGGTGACACCGGCGGAGCTCGCGTTAATATTGCCGATCAGGGTATTCAGGCTGTCCGTCGCGGGGTCAACGCTGAACTGCACACCATTGATTGTAAAGGTACCCGCCGTGATAGACCCGCTGATTCCGCTGGAATTTAGCGTGGCGGCAGGATTCATCGCGGCGCCGAGCTTGGCGCTGCTGGTGGCGACGGTGGAGCTGGCGAGTTGCGTCACGTTGAGCGCATACGCGCCAATTACCGGCGTTCCTGACACTTCCGAGGTCAGCACCGCGGGTTCGCTCGATGCGGTGGAGAATTGGTTGAATGCGTTATTGAACTTGAAGTCCTGCGCGGCATTTCGCAACGCGAGCAACTGTGTCCGAAGGTCGCGGGTGGCGGATTGCTGGGCCTGGAGCGCGGTAATCTGCTGCTGAAGTTTCGTGATCGGGCGTCGTTCCAGCGCGAGCAATTGCGTGATGATGCTATTGCTGTCGAGTCCGGTGATTAATCCGCCCGCGCTGATGGTTCCGCTCATTCCAACCTCCTTAAAGGGGAACTTTGGTACGTGAGAATTCTACCATATATTGGGGGTAGAGCACTTCTCTAACGGAATATCGGCGGCTGCGCTCTGGAACTTTAGCGCGAGTTGCGGGGAAAGCGGATTTGTTCAGGCATAAATTGAATTTATCACTTACGGTAGCGCGGCGCGGGTGTTTGCGCTGCGTTTTATGATAATAATTCGACAGAAACTTACACTATTTGGCTGTGATAGATCCGGTCCACGAGTTCCATGGTCTTCACGGTGTCACTTAGATTGCTTGACGGCTGCTTGCCGGTATGGATGCAGTCAATGAAGTGACGATTTTCGGAGTAAAATCCCCAGCGGCGCCAGTCTTTGTCACTCCCGGCGGCGGCAGCGGGGTCGAACGACTCTCCTTCAAGCGCGCCGTCCATATAGAGCTTGCCGCCCGCGTCCGGGTCGGCGTAGGCGGAAATTCCCTGCCCGTGCATTTCCACGGTGAAGAATCGCCGCCCGCAGGCCCAGTTCGTCTGGAGGATGCCCGTGGCGCCGGAGGAGAATTTTACGATGGCATAGAAGGCGTTGGGTCCGTCAGCGCCGAGATTTCGGATGTCGCTGGCGACGGAGACGACGTCGCCCCCGCAGAGATGACGCATGGTGTCGACGGCATGGATGGCGTCGCAGGTGAAAATGTCAATGGCGCCGCCGTAGTAGCCGCTTTCGGGGTAGCTGCACTTGACGAAAGTGGCGACGACGGTGTGGATGGGGCCGCGTTTCTCGACACGGGCGCGCATGGCGTTGATGATGGGCACGTGACGGCGCTGGAAACCGCTCATGGCGAGCACGCGATTGCGTTTGGCGCACAGGGCCATCTGGCGATTTTGATAAATGGTGACACCTGGTGGCTTCTCGATGAACAGGTGGTGTTTGCGGTTCATGACGTCGATGGCGATGTCGAAAAGATGGTGGGGGGGCATAAGGACGTAAACCGCGTCAGGCTTGGTCTCGTCGAGCATCTTGCGGTAGTCCGAGTAGACCTTGGGAATGCCAAACCGGGCCGCGGTTTCCCGCGCTTTGTCTTCGAACAGGTCGCAAATGGCGGCCATGGTGACATCGTTCATTTCGCGAAGCGAGGGATAGTGGACGGCGTTGGCCATTCCTCCCGCGCCAATTAGCGCGACCTTGACCTTCTTGAGCTTCGTACCGGGCTTCTTTGGCATAAAATGCGGTTCCTTCCAAGTCAGTGTACTGCGTAACAGCGGGTCTCTTTGGCTTTCATAGTAATGGGGAGGTTGGTTCCCGTCCAATCGAAAGGTGTGTCGGTGAACAGTTCGGTGAGGTGGACGTTGTTTTTGAAATGGAGCGTCTTCGCGCCTTCGTTTTGGGCGTGCAAGGCGACTAGGCCGTTTCCGGCGTAGAGCGCGTCATCCGTATCCGAGAACAGGTGAACACCCGCCCCATTCGCGATGTCTCTCAGTTCCGGGATACTGGGATACTTCTCGGGTTGCCAGATGAGCGTTCCGCGTTCTAGATGAACCGATTTGGGCTCGATACCTTCCGGGGCGAATCCCAGTAGCGCTTTGGCGAGCGCCGGGTCGTGCGTCACGCGGCCATCCGCATAGCGGCCTATGCCGGCTTGCCCTATGAACAAGAGGGTTTTGCCGTCCTTCCTCAGTGACTCCGTTGCGGCGCGTTCCGCGTCGGTCAAGTCGAATGCGTCGGGAAAGATGTAGAGTTTGTAGCCGCGCAGAGTGGGGAGGTCGCTGAGAAGATAGGTGTCGTATGGCGCCCCCAGACGCGGTATACGCGAGAGGAATTGAGTAACATTGTCGTGCAGGAATGGGGATTCTGGCGCCAAGCGGTAGCTGCTCTTATCGTCCACCAAAACGGCGACTTCGGGTATGGGACGCCATGCGCCGTCGTTGGACTCGGCGAACTGCCGCATTTCTTTGAAGAGGTTGAGAATCTTAGGGTCGTCGTACCAGCCGCCGGCCATATCGAACCACCACATGCCGGTTTGGCGCGCTATGACATGGGCGAATTCGCGTTTGAGGATGTTGAGCGTTTCGCCTTGATCGGTGGCCCGGGCGAGCGTGTCCTTAGCGAGGTAGGTACGGTTGTCGGCCTCGTGCCACCAGAACTTGCCTCGGCGTTGGATGGATTCGGTGAAGGACATGAAGGTGCTCGTTCCGCCGGGCTCGCGGACGCTGTACATGGCGGGACTGCAGAAGAAGTCCAGGTCGGGACAATCCATGAGTTCACGCATGCCGTTGTGCTGGCTTTCCTGCATCTTGCCGCCGTATTGGATTTGATAGCCATGGAAGACGCCGGTGAGGAAGTCACGGCCGCCACCGCGTTTGGCCGCTGCGGCCAGTTCGGCGATGGCGTGGGATGTGCCGCGCCAGCAAAAGTCATAGAAGTCCATGATGTCCTGGTCGGCCGGCGGCATGCGGAAGAAGCCGGTCTTGGTTTCGCGCCGTTGCCGTGTAGGGATGGGCGCCGAATCGAGGGTGACAGACTGAGCCCAGGCTTGCGCCAGCGCGGCGTCCGTGCCGTACTTCTTAGTAAGATAGTTCTTCCAGGCGGCTTTCGCGGCGTCACTGAAATCACCGCGCCGTTCTCCCTTGCCTTCATCCCAGAGTCCCCACGCCTGCCATTCCCCGGTAAAGCCGGAGCAGATGTGGATACCGATGACGTGGTCCGCGTATGGCGAGGACCGAATGTAGCGGGAGTAGTCCTCGACCCAGCGGCAGGCGTCATTGAGCCAGGCCTGGGAAAACATGGACTGGGGCCCGGTCGTGCCGTCATCGAACACGACGGCTTGGCCAGGGTGTGCGGCAAGCCACCAGGGCGGCGCGGTGACGTCGATGCGCGGAAACATCAGGGCGCCGGGCTGTTCCTTGAGGATATCAAGAAAGGATGAGTCGCACCCGCTGGGCTTGAAGCCTTCGGGGGTATTCCCAATGGCGACGGGCATGGTGAAGAAGCGAATGCCGGCGTCGGCGGCTTGTTTGTACTGCTTGTCGAAATCGCCACCCGCGGCGAGATAGGCAAACGCGAACTCAGGCTTTCCGTTGATGTGTATGGCAGGCGCGCCGCGGAACGGTCTGATTTCGGCGGAACAGGGCTTGGGCATAGCTCCCTCGGGCTTCTGGAGTTCGGCGACCGTGCCACCAGCGGCCCATGCGGACTTGGGCACGCCTACCTTGAGGGCGTAGGTTCCGGGCCACAAGAAAGGCTGCGGCGGAATGGTGATGTCGGGAAGACGCACCGGGGTGCTGGCGCGCCACGGCTCGGCGCCGGAGATCGGAACGGTGGTCTGCCACAGGGCGCCCCGGGAGGACTGCAGCGCCACGAGGACCTTGCCGGGAGCCGGAAGGTCGGCCGCGGGTATTAGGGTGATCTTGGCGATTGCTTCTTTGGAGAGGTCCGTGCCTGAAAGCTCAATACCGCCTGACTTGAGGTCCGTCCCTTCGTTAGGCGTGAATTTGCCGTCAGGGGTGAACAGAAGAGCGTCCACTACAGAGGCGTAGGCGTCCGGCTGTGAGAGGATAACCGCGCAAGAGCCGCCGTCCACTTCGCCCCAGCGTTCCCAGAAGAATCCGTCGAACGGCGGTTCGCTCACGCCCATGCGACGCGACTGGCCGTTGATGATCACCGTGAACTCGTAATGCCCCGGAATTCGGCCCCAGTCGTAGGAGCGCACCCAGACGGTGTAACGGCCGGGTGCGAGAGTGATTGTCTTGCGGGCCACGGACGCGGGGTCATTGGCGCACAGCGCCGCGCCGCCGCTGAGGCCGTCCGTAGCGGTCTCGGCCCGCACGGCGCCGGCAGTCCAACCCGAGATGATCTCGAAGGATTCGGCTTCGACGAGGGTGGAATTAGCGGGAAACGCCGCCGTAACAAGGCACATAACCAAGCTGAGCATCTTCTACCCTCGTTTATTGGGAGTTTGCGTCATCCGACGACTGGAATTCCGAGCGCTTTCTTCCAGTTCGCAATTTCGGCCAGGTGATGGGTCTCGTGGTAAAGCATGAGGTAGGCCAGTCCGGCTCCGCCTGTTCCGAAGAAGGATTTCCAGCGCTCCAAGTTTGGCTCGGACTTGAATACGTCGCAGGCGGCGTCGGCCAACGCCGCTTCGACCTGCGCGTGGCCTTCGGTGAAGCGCGCGATAAGCTCGGCGCGGGGAAGATAGACCTTCGGATCGGTGACAGGCTTCGAGCCGTTGCCATATTTCTCGGCGTCCGGCGCCTTCGCGGGGTCGGCTACGGCTTCGCCGCGGGCCAAGTTCACAATTGCCGCGTGATACAGGTTCAGGTGCGATAGGCACCATGCGGCGTGATTCGTGAGCCCGCCGGACTGTTCAGTCATGCGAGCGTCCGGGATGTTGGCGAACAGATCTTGCGCACGTTTTCCGTTCTTGCGCCAGACAAAAAGCAGCGATTCGGCAAAGGGGGTCATGGGTGATCTCCGATTTGACAGTTGACAGTGTGTGTCGCGCCGAATGCGATCGGCAATGCGCCACAAAACTACTCGAACGCGGCGAGGGGAATCAAGAGGTAGATTCCGGCCAAGTCCCGCGCGCAACGGGTCACGAATCCATCACGCGCATATGCCCGCTGGCGCTCCGGCATTTACGCGAAGAGTCGAG
>JACRLJ010000095.1 GCA_016215105.1 Candidatus Hydrogenedentota bacterium | reverse complement strand
TCCTCGTGAAGCTCCCGCCTCAGGCCGTCCTCCACGGACTCACCCCGATCGAGCCCCCCGCCCGGCGTTATCCACCAAAACTCCTCGTTAGAATCCTTGCCATGAATCCGGAACAACAACACCTCTTGCTCCGGCGTAATCAAAATCGCCCGGATGGAATGCCGTTCAATGATCATAGTCATTTCCCACCCAGTCTACACCATCCGTCCAGCCCACCCGCTCCAGTACGCCTGCGCTCGATGAGCGCAGGCTCCCGCGCCACGCTCATTCACCAGGCTCCACCCCCCACTGGCAGCCTAAACACACGCGCAGCGTTGCGCCAGAACACCCGTTCTTCGTCATCGCCCGAAAGGGACAACGAACGAATAAGCTCGATATGCGCCTCAACATCGCACATAGCATAGTCCGTTCCAAAGATGATGCGTCTCGGATCACCGGCCATCGTGTCCGAAAGTGCCTTCCGAATTCTATCGATCCCGGTTTCCCGGATTACTTCCTCATCTGCCAGCGCCGAAGTGTCGTAGAAGATGTTCGGAACCGGATTCGTCAACCGGTAGCAGTATTCGACATCCGGCCAGAAGAAATGAGCATTGACAATGGATAGCGCGGGATACAATCGCGCCACCTCGACGATGTACTTCGGGTCGTTGTACTTCGCAACTTCGGGATGATTGGTGTTCCAGCCCGTGTGAATGACCACAGGAACGCCTTGCGTTTGACACAAGTTGTATATCGGAAACAGACGCGGATCAGTAGGGTAGATCGGATCATGGCCAGGAAATATCTTCATGCCGACGATTCTACGTCGTGTCATCAACTCATCGAGCCGCGCGATCCATTCCTGTCCCTGGCGTTGGATGTCGATCGTGCCCATGACAAAGATGTTTGGAGTGCTTTCAAACAACGACAACGCCGTCTCCGTATCGCCGATTGGCGAACCCGAAACGTTGTCGGGAATCAAAATGGCGTATTCGACATCATGCTCCCGCATATCGCACAGAAGGAGGTCTTTGGCCTTGTCAAAGGTCCGGTCGTCCCCAGTGACGGGCAGATGAACATGAGCGTCTATTCTCACTTGCCGGCAATCCTTTTGGCGCATTCGATTCCGTGAGCCACTCTACGCGCGATTCTGGCCTCAAATTATCGCACTGGACGCAAATGGCCCTGCCGCTACCGACGCATCCATTGCGCAACGAACAAAGCCAGCGAGGTCCCAGCCAAGAGCGCGAGGACGATATATGCGGAGATTCTGAGCCAACGCTTCGACAGGTTCGCCGGATCATTTGCCCCGGGCGCAAAATCCGCGGCATGGCCTCGAAAATGAACGCCGCAACGCGGACAACGTGTCGAATCCGCGGGAATCGGTGAGGAGCATCTCGGACACGGAACCAGACCACCTGTACCGGATCGGTACTCTTTGAAATCGAAGATGTTCCTGTCGCTCATGCGGCCCTACTCGAACTGAGATTCTCGAACATACCCGCCAATCGCTTGCGCGCCGAAACCTGCGTCTAGCAATTACTCGCTAGCGCCGGAAGACATCGCTCCGCAGTTAGTGGAAAGGAACTTCGCGGTTATGCGCTGGTGAAAGCCAATTCGTGTTGAGCACAAGGAATGACCTGACGGCCAAGACCACAAGAGCGTAGGCAAGCATCAACTCTCCCAGTCTATACAAGCCGTTCGGCGGCCCTGAAACTCCAATCAGCATTTCGATGGCTGAGTAGCAGCCAGCTGGCCGGTGCGATCTGAGATCGGCGGCGTAGTAGCTTAGGGTCATCACATCCTCGAAAACTTCAAAGGCGAATATGAGCAAACATACGGAAATAAGAACGCCTTTCAGTCTGTCGATTCCCGCTCGATCCTCACCACCTGGGTGATGTAAGACTTGCACCCTACTGTTTGCCGCATCTTCATTCTTGCGACGCCAAGGCAATAGTGGGTCGCCCCACGCATAGGGGCAGAGCAGCGCGAGTTCAACAAGAAGCGCAAAACACATCAAATCAATCGGGTCCAGTGTCTCCAAGACGCATCTGCTCCACTTATCGCGTCGGCAAAGTCTTCTACTATGATACCAAGAACGCCTTCGGCGCCGGATTACCCTCCTTCAACCGGTACAACACCTCGCCCGCGTCCGGCACGCACAACAGGCCCTCGTCCTCGCGGTTCATCCAATCCGCTGGGTTAATCGAGTCGGGATCGCGGTAGCCGAGATTGATCGCGCGGCACTCGGCCTCGGGGATTCCCGTCGCCAGCGTCACTTGCACGCGCGGTTTCTCGACGCCATTCTCGAACGTGCCAATGCCGCGCACGTGAGTAGAGTGGGCGAGGATACCCCCAGGAATGTCGGAGAACCGTTCCATCTGCGCCAGAAAATAGTCCCGCGTGTGGTAGCCAATGCGCTTAATCAAACGCCCGTGCGTGATACTCACCTCCGTGATGTGCTTTCCATAGATGATGAGTTCACCGCCGTCCGCGACGACCGGCTCGAGTTTGTACATGCACTTGCCCGCAACCCAAATCTCGTCGTACATCGGCGGAGCCATGGCCAACACGCTTTTGTACGGATGGTCCTTGTACACGATGTGCGTCGTGGCCGATTCGTCCGCCGCCGCGCTCCAGGCCTCCTCGGGAGATCCCACAAAAATCGCCCGGCACTTCTTATTCACGACATTGAGGCAGAAACAGAATTTCTCAACCGGAATGAGTTGCGCTGCGGCGTCCACCACTCTACGCACCGGCGTGCGTTTCGTTCCATTGATCACCGGATTGCTAATCAGCGCCCCAAGCCAATGGAACATGTTCAGAATTTCTTCGCCGGCAACGCCAGGAAAGAAGTACTTGTTCCCCCCGCTGAACCCCACGACCTCGTGCGGAAACACCGGCCCAATCACGCAGACTAGATCGTACTCGAGCACGCGCCGATTGATCGTCACTGCGACGCGGCGCCGCATCAGTCCACCGGAAATCCCGGCAATCTCGTCCTCTGTCAAATGACCAATCGTGCATAGTGCGCCAGGATTGTCCCACTCGTGATTGAAAATGCGCACGGACTTGTAGATCCCGAGGCGCTCGTCCTCACTTACTCCAACGAGAGCGTTGATCGCCTCGCGGGACATCGGCGGGTGCGTGCCGAGGGCGATCAGATAATCGAGCTGATTTACCCGTCCCGAAAGCGCCGCAAACATCACTCGGAACATGCTCGGCATCGGCATGCTCCGCGTTCCATCCGGGATAATGCACAGAACCTTTTTCCCATCGAGGTCCAACGGACCAAGCGACTGCTCGACGACTTCCTGCAGTGTCTCTTCGCTCAAATACCCATCATCGCCTGCCCGCCGCACGATCATGAACCCTGTCCTCACTCGCTGTGCCGCAACAGAAAGCCGCCGCGGTTACATCCGGGACCCGGACCCCGATACACGGAATCCAAGCTGCTTCAAACGGGACTCCAGTTTTGCGTTCCTCGGCGCGACCTCGGCGCGAGTATTAATGAATTCCCGCCGCCGTGGATACTCTTTGCGAAGCCGGTCAAACATTCGCGTCCGCTCCGATTCCGCCGCTGACAAGAGCGCGCGCATCGCCGAGTCGTCCCGCCGTATATCATACACGGCGCGAACCGCCGCGCGAAGCGACTCCTCCGGATCGGCCGCGTCTCCTCGAACTTTCACCGAGGGGCACTCCGGCTCGGGCAGCAGGGGAGAGGGGTCCCACGATGGCGTCACCCCGAGAAACTGACAGGCGGACTCGTAGACTTGCCTCGTCCCGTTCACCTTGCCATCGAATGAATATCCCGCGATATGGGGCGTGCCAATAAACGTCTCGTCCAACAGTCGAAGGTTGATGCTCGGCTCGCCTTCCCACACGTCCAGCACACACGCCTTGAGCGCGCCGCCTTCGAGCGCGCGCACCAGCGCCGCGTTGTCCACCACCGGTCCGCGTGAACTGTTGATGAGTATTGTATCCGGTTTCAACCGGCGCAGGAACGCCTCGTTCACCAGATGGTGTGTCGCATGCGGTTTCGCCTTCGTCAGCGGAACGTGAAACGTCACGACGTCACATTCCAGGATCGCGTCAATCGGCTGGTACTTGGGATCGTTGGTCTGACGGGCGAGAGGAGGATCATTCAACACGCAGGTCATCCCCAACGCCGCTCCGCGAGCGGCCACGCGTGACCCCACGTTGCCCACGCCGACCACCCCCAAGGACTTCCCCGCAAGCCGAAACCCGTGGTGCTCGGAAAGCTCCAGCAAGGCCGCCGTGACATAATCCGCAACGCTATTGGCGTTGCAGCCCGGCGCGCTGGAAAATGCAATCCGCTTCTTGCTCAGGTAGGCCGTGTCCACGTGATCCGTGCCTATCGTGCAGGTTCCCACGAATCGGACCCGCGAACTATCGAGCAGCGCGGCGTCCACCTTGGTGATCGAGCGAACAATAAGTAGCTCCGCATCGCCGAGATCCTTCGCGCTAATCGTTCGCCCTGGCAGGGTAACCACGGACCCCAATAACCCAAACGCTTCCCGGCCAAACGGGATGTTCTCATCAACTACGATTTTCATGCTGCGCATTTCCGCGGCGTCCGCGGTACGAAAACAAACTATCGCCGGCCTGGGGTTACTTCTTCCAACGGGGAATTTCCGGCAGGTGTTTTTCAAACTCTTTAATCAGCGCCGCTTCATAGGCGCCCGCGTAGGTCCCGCCGAAGAAGCGTTCCAGCCCTTCTTCATAGAGCTGCTTCCACGACGTCTCTTCATCTCCCGGAATGATGGGGAAAAACAGCGCGCCGTTGCCTTGGGCCGCCTTGCGGTCGCCGGGCGCGTCACCAATCATGAGTATCCTCTCCTTGGCGTAGCGCCCTTCCGACGCCAAAGCGATATGTTCAGTCTTCGTGCCCAATTCCTGGCCCGCGATCGCGAACACATACTTCGCGACGCCCTGCTCTTCCCATTCACGCGTCAGCGCCTCGGTGGGCGTCTGCGAACACACCAGCATATCCGCGTACGACTTCGCTTTCTCGAGCGATTCGCGCACATACGGAAAAGGAGGGAGGCCCTCCTTCACGATGTCCGCAACGCTCACGTTCACCGCCTTGCTCCACGCCAGCGCACGGTGCATGTCCGGTTCATCGGGATGCTGCTCGCAGTATGCCGAGAGAACCGGGTTCCCCAGCTTCGTCTCCTCGGTGATCCAGCGCCGCAAATTCGGGATCTCGGGAGCCTTCCAGCCCCGCGCCAACACCTTGTCCCAATCCGCCAAAAGGTCGAACATCCGAACCAACGCGGGAAAACGATTGATCCCGCGCCACTTCGAATAGAGATTCACGAACTCCGCGGCCTCGCGGGCAAATTTCGAGATGGCCTGCAAATCCCAGAACTTGATGATATTCGGAATGAAGCACTCCTTGTGCTTCACTTCCATGGTGTCAAACGCGCACCCGTCCGAATCAATCCCAATGAAGAAGTCCTTCGTAGGCTTGTGATTCTTTAATACCGCAACTGGATCACTCATGTGTCCCGATCTCCTTCCCAAACGCTATTTCTAAACCAACAGATCCCGTCCCTTCGCCGCAGCGAATCAGACCTGTCTGTCAGACCCTAGACCCTAGACCCACCCGCTCCGTCCGTTCGCCGTAGCGAACCCAACTCCGCTCTAGACTCCCGAGTACGCCGAGAACCCGCCGTCCACCGGAACCGTTATCCCCGTCACAAAGCGCGAGGCGTCCGAAGCGAGCCAGATGGCCGTGCCAACCAAATCGTTGGCCTCCCCAAATTCACCCATGGGCGTATGACCGATGATGGTTTCACCACGCGCCGTCAGTTCTCCGGTGCCTTCCTGCGTCAAGAGGAACTCGTTCTGGGCAGTCAGGAAGAATCCCGGCGCAATGCCATTCACGCGCAGCCGTGTGCTGTATTCCTTCGCTAAATGTACCGCCAGCCACTGGGTAAAGTTGTTGACTGCGGCCTTCGCCGCGCTATACCCCACAATACGGGTCAATGGCACAATCGCGGCCATGGACGAGATGTTGATAATCGATCCGCCGCGCTCATTATCCTTCATGCGCCGCCCGAAGACCTGGCATGGCCTCACGGTCGAATTGATGAAATTCAGGTCAAGTACCTTCCGGATGGCGTCCAGCGGAATATCGAAAAAGGCCTGCTCCGAAGAAGTGGTAGCCTCTTTCAGGTTTCCGCCCACGCAATTCACCAGAATATCGACTTGGCCAAAATCGGCATGGACTTGCTCGCACAGCCGTTCCACCCCATCGTCCTGGAACACGTCCAGGTCGTATCCCCGAAACGATCCCCCGCCATCCGAGAATTGGGTAGCAGCCCGCTGGGCGCGCTCGAGAGAAACTCGTGTAATGGCGCATCGCGCGCCGGCCTTGGCCAATCCGCGCGCCATGGCGCTACCTAAGGCTCCACCGCCACCGGTGATAACAGCCACTTTTCCCGTCAAATCAAAAAGGCTTAGGTCTGGTTTTCCGGACACGCTTGGACTCCCAAGTGAAGACTATTCCCCCGGTTGCGCTCTCAAAACGTGTTCTCAGGGCGCGAACCGTAAAACTACCACAAATGACCCGGAGTTTCAATGCTCGCCATCGGGCAAATTTGTCCTTGCACCCACAGAAGGTTGTGTTATAATCATTGTATTGAGCGAGAAACCCACAACATAGCGGAACTCGCATGGCAGTAGTCGAGGTGTGTGTGGCCCATCGTAGATACATCAGCTCCAGGTGGATACTGCGTTGTTCCCTTGCTGGGGTGTGCTCGCTCGTCGCCTTGGCACCGGCGAGCTTCGCCGATACGCCGTGCGCCACCTGCGAGAATCCTCCTGCGCAATTTCCGGACGCCGCCCGTTTCCTCGAGTCGGTCGGCTACCCGGCTCGTGACTACACGGTGCTGCTCACGTGGACCGAGCGCCCCCCCCGAGGGGACGGCGGTCTCGTGTACGGCTATCACGTTAAGCAAATCGCAGCGGGGGCCACTTTCGACGTGTACGCATCCGCTGATGGAACCGTCCTCAACAGCGCCCGCATGGCCGGAATGGGCATCCACCCCAAGAATTGGGACTTGAAGCCTTCGGAGAAGGAGGCTGAACTCCCGCCTCCGGTCTCGGACAAGGTCGACACCCATCCGGTCCCGGCCAGCGTAACTCACGATATCGCGATTACGGAATTGACCGCTGTTCCACCGATTTACTTGGCCCCTATCCTTGCAGAAGACGCCGCAAACGAAGCTGGACCGCACAAAGGGGCAACCCGCGTCGGCGTGTTTGACACGCTCTCGCAACCGATTCGCCTCAGCCAAGGCGCCGCCAGTGCGGGATCATGGATGGGCCTGCCGCGCGGCGCTTCAGTGTGGAACGTATCCCTATTCGCCCCGCTCGCCAAAGGTCTGCGGGTACACTTCAAGGACTTTAGTCTTCCCAAAGGCGCGCAGGTCATCGTGTACAACGCCAATGACCCGAGCGAGTCCTATGGCCCATTCACGGCGCCAACCAAGCCGGACACGGACCTGTGGGCCCCTACCTGCTTCACCACTGAAGTCGTGGTCGAATGCTATTCCCCGATCGGCGTCGATCGCGCGCAGATCAATCTCTCCATCGATCAAGTGGTATACGTTTACAAGGATTTCGGCGCGCTGCAATGGCAGAAATCCGCTGCGGGCGCGTGCAACCTGGACGCGGCCTGTTACCCGGAATGGGCCAGCGCGGCAACGGGAGTCGGCGCAGTCGGCTCGATCACCAGCTCCGGCTTCATCTTCTGCACCGGATCGTTGTTGGCTGACCAAGTCACCACCAACGATATCCCGTACTTCCTGACCGCCAACCATTGCGTCGGCACGGCAGGTTCCGCATCCAGTATCGAGGTCTACTGGCTATACCAGCGCGACGCCTGCGGCGGCGGCGTGTCGTCCCTGGCTACCGTGCCGCGCACCACGGGTGGAGCCGACTACCTGGCCGGAACCGACAACGATACCGGCTCCGACTTTGCGCTCCTGCGCCTGCGGAGCGCGCCTCCCGGTGGAATGACGCTCCTGGGATGGTCCAATCTGCCTTGGAACGCCGGAACAGAGGTGACCTGCGTTCACCATCCCCGCGGCGACTACAAGCGCATCAGCTTCGGGACCTTGACCGGCGGTAGTACCGTGCGGCCCGCCGAACGATTCTTCGAAGTGCAATGGAACCAGGGCACCACGGAACCCGGCTCCTCCGGCAGCCCGCTCATGCTCACGTCCTCACAACAGATCATCGGCCAACTCTACGGCGGCTATGCCTCATGCAACGCGCCCAATTCACCAGATACTTACGGTCGCTTTGATGTTACCTACCCGCTAATTCAAAAGTGGCTCAATCCCGCGGACGGCCCCGAAGACGTGAATCATGATGGCGTCGTGAATTCCATGGACATACAACTGGTTATCAACGCCGCGCTCGACAAGAGCGCCAATCCCGACTTCGACATTGACCGCTCCGGCGAGATCGACGCGGTAGACGTACAGATGGTCATCAACGCCGCGCTGTTCCTGTAGCCGCGCGAACAACGGGGAATCGATTCCGCACGCTCCGTCAGGGTCTGTCCCTCTCCAAAACCGGAGAACCAATTTCTATGTCTGTCCACGTTCCGCACCGCCCCGAACACCTCGCCATGGCACGCCAACTGCTCGCCGAAACCCGCGCGCACGACGGTCTGGCGCCAGTCGACCTCGAACAATTCTGGGCCGATCAGGAAATCGCAACACGCGATCCATTCGGTCCCGATATCCCACAAGTACCCCTCGGCGCAATCCTCACCGGCGAATGCGTCTACGACGAACTCGGCATCGAAGAAGATTGCCGCCGCTACGAAGAAGACGCCGGCTGGCGCCTCGAACTCAACATCGCCTTCAACGACCTCGCGGAACGCATCACGGCCAATCCTGGTGGCTCCAGCAATGCGCCCACAACGAGGACGAACTCGCAGCCCTGCTCGACCGAGTCGACGCGCGCGACATTCGCCCCTTCATCCTCCCGGAAGGATGGGACGACGTGAAAGAGCGTCTACTCAGTCAAGGAATACGCTGTCCCCTGTATCGCGGGCAGCGCGGACCGATCACCTTTGCTACTTCGATCTACGGCGTCGAGAACCTTGTCTCGCTCATCATCGAGAACCCCGACCTGGCCGCCCGCTTTCGCGACGCCATCCTCCGAACCATGCTCGAAATCGCCCGCGTCCTCGACGAAGAGGCCGGCTACACCCCCGAGACCGCCCCGCGCGGATTCGGTTTCGCTGACGACAACTGCTGCCTCCTACGCCCGGATATGTACGAGTTCTTCGGCTACCCCGTGCTCAAGGGTATGTTCGACCGCTACAGCCCCGCCCCCGAGGACTTGCGGCACCAGCACTCCGACTCCGCAATGGGACATCACCTTCCTACTCTGGCGAAGGTCCATCTGAACTCCGCAAACTTTGGCCCGACCCTCACCGTATCCGAGATCCGCGAACACCTCCCGCGCGCCGTGATCGCCGGACAACTCGCCCCCTTCACCTACTGCCGCAACGAAGAAGAGAATATCGTCCTCGAATTCCTCCGCGACTTCGACATGGCCCGCCAACACCGCGGCCTCCTCTTCGCCACCGCCGGCTCCGTCAACAACGGCACCCGCCTAACCAGCATGCGCCTCGCCATGGCCGCCATCCAACGCTTCGGACGCTACTAGAAAACGGGGGACTGTACCAAGCGACCGAAGGGAGACGGGACTGTGCCCCATTTTCAGACTTTCCCTCATCTTCGAGCTGTCCCTCACCTTCGATTTTCCTCGGTGCCATCGCCGAGAATCTCCAAGAGTAACCCCGATCCAACCCATCCCATCAAAATACTAATTATACTTATTTTGTAAACTAAATAACCCTCGTTTCGCCAATTTGCCCCACGCACCGAAGCCAAACCCGCCTCGAATCCTATGCCGCGGTCTAAGCCATAACTAAATATGTACAACTGACTTATATAATACGACCCCTTGTTTGGAAAACCTTCCCAACCCCGGCGCCGCGCACGCCTGACCCTGTCGTGATATCGCTTTCTCCAATTCGTACTACTCACGTCCGAAATCGTGAATTCCTGTCGCGATTTCCTTTTCCTAGATCGGTGTCCAGCTGTGAAATCTGTGGATGGTTCTCTCCTCTCTTCTCTCTCTCTGCCTTTTCCTGTCCCTGTCGTCGATGTTTTCCGTGTTTTCCGTGTGTTCCGTGGTCAACTGTCTCTGGTTTGGTTACGGCGGCTACGCCGCGCTATGAAAATCGGCGAAATCTGTGGCTCAATCTCTTCTTCTTTCTTCTTGCGCCTTTGATTGACTTGCGGCCGTATCCCTTCCCCTTGTCTCACTCTTCTCTGCGTTCCTCCGCGCCCTCTGCGTCTCTGCGTTGAAAGAGCCACTTCCAGCGCCATTATGGTTGCGGCCGCGCCGCGCTATGCTATCTGCGGACGCCAATATCTTGTTGTCCTCTCTGCGCTCTATGCGTTCTCTTGCGGCCATATCTCCCCCGTGTTCAGCGCGTCCCGTGGTTAACCGGCTTCAACAGCCGAAACAGCTGCCCCTTATATATAGGGGGATAGTTGGTGGAGTCAGGCTCACGGCCTCGCGTTCGACCGCCGCCCGACTCCCCACGCCCCGCTTCGTGACGCGGAGTTCACCGGGCTGAGTTCAGTCCGTATCCGGTGCGTAGACGGCTGCGCGCCCCAGGTTCGCGCCGGACGCGTCGTCCGGGGCGCCTGCGGGTTGGACGTTCAGGTAGGGGATGACCGCGCAATTGCGGCAGGAGGGATTGGGCTCACACCAATCGTGAAACAGTTGCAAGAGACCTTGTTGAGTGCGGAAGTCGAGTTTGGGCAGCTTGGCCGTCCCGAACGCGCGCGGCGCCATGATTTTTTGGATGTGGTTGTCCGGCTCTTTGGGCAGGACCGCGAAGAAGCGGAAGATCCGCTCCTCCAACACGCGATCTTTGGCTTGACGCGCCCGCGCCAGCGCCACGGGCACGAACACGTTCCCGATGATGGACCGGACGCGCCCGGCGCCCAAGGGGGCCAGAGCTTTGGTCATCCGCGTGCCCGTCCAGGTGCAATGTTCCGCCCAGAACCCGAGCGCGTTCGGGAAGAGCGCCTCGAACGCCCGGCGACGCTTCACCGGCGTCACGTCGTCGCGCCAGATACGGTCCAACGTGTCAAGGAATCCCTGTTGCGCGGTCCGCGCCAGCAGCCGCGCGGCGCCCGCCAGCCTGCGTTCGGGGTAATTCACCGGCCGCACGCCGACGCGTTCCCACGTCACGGGCAAACGCTGCAATCCGGAAAACCGGCTGCGGACCAGCGTACGGATGCGCTCGAAGTGGGGGAGACTGCCCCCGTCCGGCGCCTCGTCCGGAATCAGCCCGGCGATCTTGAGGTACGCCGACTCAACGAGCAAGGGGTCTTCGCGCGCCAGTTGCCGCACGCGCTCGTACGGCAGTTCCTGCGCGATCATACGGAACTGGTGTTTGAACCGGCTGAACCCGCAGGCCGTCATGAACGCCTCGTAGGCCGCCTGCTCCGCGCCCACGCGCTCCATCCGCTCACGGATCGCGCGCGCCTTGCTCAGCACGCGCCATTCGCCGGCCAGTTTGAGCAAGGAGTCCAACCGGCCGCCGCCGTACGAGTCGACCAACGCCGCGCACGCGCCAAAGGTCCTCGGCGTTTCGTAGGGATACTCGTCCACGGCCAGTCTGTCCGCGATCGCGCCGATGTCGGAGGTCAGGTAGTTGGCGAGCAACAGCGTGGGAATGCGCCGTCCTTCGCTTGTGATGGGGGGATCGTTCGGCGGTTGCGACTCGAGCACCGCCACCAGGATGACTTCGTCGTACCGGCGGTCGCGATGGTGACCGTGCTGCTTCCAGGCCCCGTGTTTCAGGTGAATCTCGATGTCGCCCGTTCGCAGTTTTCCGCCGATCTCGAGTTGTGCGCCCTTGAAGTCCGGCCCTTCGCCGTGGTTCCACCAGCCCGGAGATACGACTCGCAACGGTCGTCCGTCTTCCAGGCGCAGGTCCTTGTCCGAAAAGAGATGGTCGTACCAAACGCACTGCACCACGTCTTCCGGCACGGACGTGCCGTCTTCGCGCGTCACTGCCCGCGCAGCGCGAAGCCGTCCATACTCCTCCGTGAAACAGGTATCCGCTGGATGAATAGTCACTGTGTTACCCCTCGCGCCTCGGTCTGGACGATTCTAAATTCGCAGCAGTTGGCGGGAATCACGGTAGCCAATTCGTTGTCTCTATGCAACCCCGACGCTTGCGAAGCTCCCAATATGCCGTTGCATTGAGGATGACTCATTCGTATAGTACGGAGTTGGAAGTGAGTGGTTCGTACCTGTGAATCTCGTTGCGTTCTTTGTGTTCTTTTGCGGCGAGACAGGTTTGCTTACCGCTGAGCTGCGTGACGTAATCGAGGACCTATGCGTTACAATTATCTTGGAAAGACTGGTATTCAGGTCTCTGAAATCTGCCTCGGCACGATGACTTTCGGCGCCGAAGCCGGCGAACCGGCTTCCGTCGCGATCATGAATCGCGCCGTCGAAGCCGGAATCAACTTCTTCGACACCGCAAACATCTACAATCAAGGCCGCTCCGAAGAAATCATCGGACGCTGGTTGCCGGCGCACCGCGAAGAGATCGTCCTGGCCTCGAAGGTCCATTCGCCCACCAGCGATCGGCCAAATGGCTCGACATCTACTATGTGCATCATTGGGACGCCAATACCGCGATCGAGGAAACCCTGTTCGCGATGGATACGCTCGTCCAACAGGGCAAGATACTTCACGCGGCCGTGTCCAATTTCTCCGCGTGGCAAATCATGAAAGCGATCGCCGCGGCCAGAGCGAACCACATCGCGCCGCCGGTCTGCATTCAACCCATGTACAGCCTTGTGAAACGCCAGGCGGAAGTCGAGATACTGCCGCTCGCGCTGTCGGAAGGCATCGGGGTATGCCCGTACAGCCCCATGGGCGCCGGACTGCTCAGCGGGAAATACCAGCGTGGGGAAGAGGGGCGCATCCGCCAAAACGACCTGTACCGGGATCGCTACAGAAACCCCGCCTATTTCGAGGTCAGTGATCGATTCGTGGCCTATGCCGATGCCCACAAGTTGCGGCCCGCAGCCCTCGCCGTCGCATGGGTCACGAGCCATCCCGCGGTCACTTCCGCTATTGTCGGAGCTCGCAGCGTCGCGCAATTCAACGAGACCCTCGAGTGTGTCGATCTGGCGCTAACGCCCGACCAGCGCGCCAAAATCACCGCGCTCTCCATAGACCCGCCGACCGCGACGGACAGGTAGCGCCGTCAGCGATTTCGCAGGATGGATATTTTACGCCACGTCGCCGGCGTTATGATTCACTACCAGGCAGAATTGTACTGAGGTCCAAATGCCTATTCAGCCCCGGCAGGGGCGCAAGAGGATAGCCCACGGTGTAAACCGTGGGTTCGAGCCCACCCCAGGTGTCAGCCCTGGAAGGGCGAAAGAAATCTATGCCCTTCCACGTAGCCCGTGCGCACCAAGACGCCTATGGCATGAACTAGTAGCCTAGCTACCGCCCGATATACGCAGGAGGTTCGCCGACAAGCCGGTCATCAATGGTGCTGAACAACTGAGAGATGTTGGTGAACATGAATCCGCCGCCACCACCACCTCCGCCGAAGCCTCCACCTCCGCCACCATAACCGCCGCCGCCAACTCCACCTCCGCCGCCGATCCCGCCGCCACCGACACCCGCTCTGCCGTAGGCGCCTCCGCCACCCGCGCCACCGCCACCGTAGCCAGCCCCAAACATGCCCGCGCTTCCGCCACCACCGCCGTCGCCGCTTCCGCCGGCTGTACCCAGGGCGCTCGGGGCCTCGCCTACCATCCGGTCATCTATCGTGCTGAATAGCTGCGAAATGTTGCTGAACTGCGCCGAACCACCGGCCGTGAATCCCCCGAAGCCCGCCGAGCCGCCCGAATAACCTTGCGCCACGCCCGCGCCTCCCGAGAAACCTTGAGCCGCACCTGCGCCGCGCGAAGCAGAATTCGCCCCTCCGTTCCCCGGAAACGCGCCCGCTCCGATACCCGAAGCGCCTTGGCTGCCACCCGTGTTCTGCACCACGATCTTGGGCAGCGTCTCCGCGCCGGCGTTCTGCAGTTCATAGATTCGAGTCTGCAATTCCTCGTACGCTTCTTTCCGCAGGTTCTCTGGACTCGAAATCAGGATGAACCCATCCTCAACTTTGAAGTCCAGGTTCATCGGCCGCAGAATCGCTTTCATGGCGACTCGTAGCGGCACTTCCTTGAGCGAGATACGCCCTACGTATCCCGAACCCCGCGTGTCCGTATTGGACGAAGCCGCGCTAGAACCCGTCAGCGCTCTGTTCGCGGGGCTCTGCTGCGGAGCGCCCGCCAATGCGGCGTGCGGTTCCGGCATGTTCGGCGCGCTCAGAGCTACGGGAACCGTTTCGGTTCTGCCGTGGCGCTTGTCGTTGTTCTCCTTCCACGTCTCAAGCAGCGAAGCGCGCAACGCCGGGTCAGAACTGATCGTGAGCGCGTCTTTGGCTACTTCGGCTTTCGCATAGCTCTGGACACGCCCGTCAGCCGGGAATTGGACGTAGTACCTCGTCGCGCTATCCGCGACATAGACGTCGCGGTAAGTCTGACCCTGGACAGTGATCGTATCGGCCAATGCCGCCACCGAGAGAAACAAAACCGCTCCGCCGCAAAGCATTCCTGTGCGAACCATGGCGTCAACCTCCTACTTCTAACTGTGATCGCCCTTGGACACAATTCACCAAAGCTATTATAGCACGACCGGAACCCAGTGAACCGCCATGTCGGACAAGCGTTTGCGTTGAGTGACGCGCATTTGTATCATCGTCGATAAATGGAGCGCGCCTCATGGCAGAGTTTCGCCAGATAATCAAGACGGTCATTGCCAACACCGAAACAGTGGTGCTTGGGAAGACCTCGGTCATCAAGACCGCGCTTTCAGCGATACTGGCCGGGGGGCATGTCCTCTTGGAGGATGTGCCGGGGGTCGCCAAGACCATGTTGGTGCGCGCCCTCGCGGTCTCGACGGGCTGCTCGTTCACGCGTATTCAGTGTACGCCCGATCTACTGCCGTCGGATGTTACCGGCGTCTCCGTATACAATCAGAAGAGTCAGGAATTTGAGTTTCGCCCGGGACCCATTTTCGCCCAGATGGTTGTCGCCGACGAAATAAACCGCGCAACGCCTCGTACCCAGTCGTCGCTTCTCGAAGCGATGGCCGAAGGACAGGTTTCCGCCGACGGCAAGACGTACCACCTTAAGCTTCCGTTCATCGTGTTTGCGACGCAGAATCCCGTCGAGCACGAGGGGACCTTTCCGCTCCCCGAAGCCCAGTTGGACCGCTTTATGATGCGCCTTTCCGTGGGCTATCCCAGCATTGTCGCCGAAGCGGAAATGCTGGAGTTGCTCCGTGTCTCCCACCCCATCGACGCGCTGAAGCCCGTATCGGACGCCGAGACAGTACTCAAAATGCAGACCTCGGTGCGGGAAATCTTCGTCCACGAAAAAGTCCGCGATTACATTCTGCGCTTGGTCAATCGGACCCGCGATTCAGTTCAACTGTCCCTCGGCGCCAGTCCTCGCGCGAGCATCGCCCTGTTTCGCGCGGCGCAGGCCTACGCCGCGGTCCAAGGCCGCGGATACGTTCTGCCCGACGATATCAAGGCCTTGGCGCATCCCGTTCTCGAGCATCGGGTTATACTTAATCCCGAGGCGCGGCTCCGCAGGGCGACCTCCCAGGGCGTGCTACGTGATATACTAACTGAGGTAGCCGTTCCGGCGGGTAGCACAAGTTGGAAGGTGGGATAGGAAAGGGAAAGCGGACCGCCGGTTGGCGCTGAGGAGTTCTGCTGCGGTGTGGCCGGGTGTCCGAGGGCCGCTGACAATATCGAGTCAGAAATTGCGGGTCGTTTTGTTGCTTATTTGCGAAATTGGATTGATACTATAGCTGCCGGGCAACTGGAGGCCCGTTCAACGTACTATGCGCATGTTCTTTTTGAAAAAGGCTGACGTCCGAAAAGCTGCGGAACTCGAAGAAGAATCGCCGAATCCGAACGAATCCGACCTTGAGCTTACCCACGTAGATCGATACGAGATTCTCGCCCCCATCGGCTCCGGCGGTATGGGAACCGTGTACAAAGCCATTGATCGCGAACGAGATATGACTGTCGCTATCAAAGTGCTGGACCGGCGCTACGACCTGGATAAGAAGCGCCGGAAGCGCGACTACCTGGGCAGGGAAGTCCTCATTGCCGCTGGTCTCAATCACGAAAACATCATTCGCATGAGTAAGGAGATTATCGAGCAGGAGGACACCAAGGGCCATGTTCGGCGCTGTCTGCTCATGGAGTATATCGACGGCGATAACCTGCGGTACTTCATCAATAATCGAACCCTGGCCGTGTCTCAGATGATCGATCTCTGCATCAAATTGGCCCACGGTCTCGACTTCCTGCATCAAAAGGGAATCGTCCACAAAGACGTAAAGCCGGAGAACTTTCTCTTCTCCCGCGATATGAAGAAGGTTAAGGTGGTCGATTTCGGCCTCTCCAAGTCGGCGTCCAGCTGGAGATCCCGCTGGTTCCGGGACAAGGGCGGCACGCGGCGCTACATGGCGCCGGAACAATTGGCCAAGCAGAACGTCGATTTCCGTTCGGATATTTTCTCGTTTGGAATCACGATGTACGAATTGTTTTCTGGGCGCCATCCCTGCAATGGCAAGGATACACTCGAGATTCAGAAGCAGCTTCGAAGCAAGAACTACAAATTCGAGCCGCCGTCCAAGTATAACCGCGACATTCCGCCTCAATTGGATCGAATTATCTTGAAGGCGCTCCGTCGTTCTCCTGAAAACCGATACCAGTCGGTCACGGAAATGCTGATGGACCTAACCCGCACCGCCGAGTCACGAATCTGATGCCTATGGGATCGCGCAAACGGCCTCTTTCCGTCGCCAGGCTTGTCGGATATACCGTCGTGACCGGCGGTATCGCATTGGGGGGAGTACTACTGTTCAATGCGGTGGGACATCGCTCGGTGGAGAGCACAGCGGTCGCTTCTTCCGCCGCGACAATCGAGACGGCCAAGAAGTTCGTGGACGAAGGAAAAACGGCCGAGGCAAGAGATCTACTGAGTCAGATCGCGGCTCGAGGCAAGAAAGACGCAAGCGCTCCGGCAGCCCTTATGCTCATGGCTAAGTTGGACCAGGCCGAAGGAAAAACAGATCAGGCCATCGCCGGGCTGCACAAAGCGGCAACCGAATTCCCGGATAGTCCGAATAGACCCGAGGCCGCATTGGCCTACGCACGTTTGATCGAAAATGCAGGGAACACCGACGAGGCGCTGGCGATCTACAAGGAAATCCAGAACTCGGCGCCGCCGGAAATCCGCGCCCGCGCACTGACCGGACTGGGAAGTGACGCGGAACGCCGAAAGGACTTGCTCGCCGCGCGCGACTTGTACGAGCGGGCCTGCGCGGATTCGCCGTGGAACAGCGAAGGTTGGAACGAAGCCCTGGATGCCTTGGGGCGAACCAACGTCGCCCTCATTTTTGCCCCGGCGGCCACGCCCGATAGCAAGACGTACACGGTAGGGAAACGCGACAATCTCAATGTTATCGGCATCAAGTTGAATACCACCCAAGGCCTCTTGATGAAGGCCAATGGCGTGAACGAAAACACGGTGCTGCAGCAGGGCCAAACGCTAAAATATACCCCAAAAGATTTCCATATTGTGATTGAACGGTCTACGTGCCGCCTGTTCCTGCTCGACAAGAAAGGGGTCTTCAAGCGGTACTCCACGGGCCTTGGCATGCCAGGCCATGAGACGGCGCTCGGCAGTTTCAAAATTGGTGACAAACAGAAGGACCCCATCTGGCACAAGCCTGGTGAAGGGCCGATACCTGCCGGCGATCCGCGCAATGAATTGGGCACGCGTTGGATGCCGCTGGTTCCCGTAGTCGAGGGTCTTCCCACCGACCTCGGCATCCACGGCACAATTGCTCCCGAGACCATCGGTAAATTTGCTTCACACGGGTGCGCCCGGCTGCACAAAGAGGACATCGAAGAGTTGTACGACCTGGTCGTCCGGTCCACGCCGGTCGACATCGTGGACGTTTACGATCCCAAGGGGACCACTCAGAACGCGGATTCGTCTCGACCAACATGAGGAGTTGCGCGTCCGAATTTCCTTCCCGGGACCGCATGGTCAACGATGTCTCTTGAGCTTGCAGCATCTTGACTTCGCGCGAATCGCATCGCCATAATCTGCCGACAACACGGGTCAGATCCCTCGACCGAATGAATCCTGCCAGCAAGACGGAGTGTTTCCGTGCAGATATCGCTGGCGCTTAACGTTAGGATAGGCCGGTTTTCCAATGCCTCCTCAAGATTTACACACCGCTTTTTCATCCGCCGCGAACGGCGCTGAGTTCGCGGACACGCACTTTAACGTGTTGGCGCCGATCGCCGACGCCGCAACGTATATGACGCTAACCAGCGAAGTAGCGCGTATCGCCACAGCGTCGGCGCGCGACGAGGTAATCCTGATCGCCGACACTCAGACTGCCGCACAAACGGACGCGCTGGGAGCGGTACAAACGATGGCGAAGTCCGTATACCTTGTCGGTCCGCCGCCATATGCGTGGCCCGCCTCGGAGAAGGTTGCGCATCTGCCGACGCCACGAGACTATCCCTATGCGCAGTTCCTCGTGGTGCTATCGAAGTCCGTGGGCTTTGCGTTGATGGGCGGCGGCATTGCGCAGGGAGCAATCCGCGATACAGCGTGGGGCTATTGGTCCGCGGATCGCGGATATGTCGAGAATGCGGCGCGGACTTTGTTCGCGGCCGTGGGTCTGGACGCTCCGGACGGAGTGTCGGCGGACAGAGCAAGCAGCGCGACGCTTCCACTGTCGGCGGTCATGCATCTCATGGGGGTCCATACACGTCATGACGCGTTGCGTCAGCGCGATATGGCAATGGACAAGGACGATCTGATCTCCGTCCTGAATATCCTCAAAGCCATTTCCGCTCAACGGCGCGCGCACGATATTCTCTATGTTTTCGTGGAGCAAATTGCCGAGGTCGTCAAGGTAGATCGTTGTTCAGTGGTTCGGGTGTGGGGAGATGACAAAGTTGGCCATGTGTTGGCGTCTCACGAAGACGAAAGCGTGTATGACCTCGTACTGGAAATGGATAAGTATCCCGAAATTCGGAACTCGATGACCACACGGGGCAAGGTCATCATCAACGATGTGGCGCACGATCCCTTGACTCGAAAATTCGCCAAAGAACTGAAATCCGCCAAGATCGCATCGTTGCTGGTGATACCAATCGGTCTGTTCGACGAGAACAACGGGTCGCTCTTCTTGCGCGCGGCGCGCTCCACGCACGGATTTACGCTTCGCGAGGTGAGCTTCTGCGTGATTGTCGCCGAGGCGGCGTCGAACGCTCTTGAACGCGGCCATCTCTTTGAGAGCATTCAGCGAGCCAATGAACGCCTGGCGCAGCTCGCAGTGACCGACGGGCTGACCGGTCTTTACAATCACCGCTTCTTTCGAGAACGTATACAAGAAGAAGTCGAGCG
>JACRLJ010000058.1 GCA_016215105.1 Candidatus Hydrogenedentota bacterium | reverse complement strand
CCAGCGTGCACAAGAACAAGGTCTCGACCATGAACTGACGGCGAATGTCCTGAGAACTGGCCCCCATGGCCCTGCGGACACCGATCTCGAGGCGACGCTCGCGGACCGACACCAACATGGTGTTCATAATGCCGATAATCGCCACGGCCAGCGTAGCGGCTCCGATCACCAGGAAACCCGCGGTCGCGACCCCCAATGAACGGCGTTCCTCGTCCGCCCAGGCTTCGGCCGAACGCAGCACCGGCGTCGCTTCCGGATACATCTTGCGCAGGATTGGTTGCATCGCCGCGAACGCTTCCGCGGCCGTCGTCTTCGGATAGAAGATGAAGCGGTTCGTGCCCGCCTTGTCGTTCAAGGTACGGGTCTGCTGATACGGAACGAATCCGCACCAGTTGTAGCGGAAGAATGACTCCAGCGCCGGCCGGTTAGGCGGTAATAACCCGATCACCTTGTAGCCGATGCCGTTCAGAAGAAGGCTCTTCTCGTCATCCACGAGGGTCATGGGCAAGGCGGTCGGATCGTAGCCCTTTCCGTACTGCGCTTCGAGATCGCTGTAGTTCCCGGCCATTTGCGCAAGGTACTCGTGATTCAATTGGTGAGACGCGACTAGCACCCGCTCGTTATTTAGCAGTTCCTCCCGAGTTATGACGCGTCCCGCGATGGGCTGGGGTTTGAAGCAATTGAAGAAGTCGTCGGTGACGCCATAGACGCGGAAATCCCCCTTCATCCGGTCGCACGCCATGATAGGAGGAGCGTCGGTCTTGTTGATGATTGCCGAGATCGCTTGGATCGAGCCGGGAAGCTGCTCTTTGATCTGCTCGACCTCGCGCCAATCTTTGATGGGAAGGTAGTCCGAGATCCCGTCGTAGGGACAGCCAAACCATTCATTCACATACTTGAAGGGCCGTTCCCGTTCGAGTTCCATCCCCCGCTCGTTCAACAAGATGACTTGCGCGATGCGGGAGCCCGCCTCCTCGAAATAAGCGGCTTTGTCACGGCGCATCGCGTCGGCGACCGCCATGAGCACCACGACGCTGGCCACTGATCCGGCGATACCCAATACCGCCAGGCCCGCGCGCAGTTTGTGGGCGCGGAAATAGCGCAGGGCGGAAGCGATATCATCCCCCCAGATCATTCTAGGCGCCTCCATCCGCTATACGGCCGTCGCGCAATTGCACAATTCGCTTGGCCCGCGCGGCGATCTCCTGCGCGTGCGTAATCATGATCAAGGTCATTCCGTTCTCGTTGAGCGTCCCCAGCACGTCCATGATTCCTTGCGCCGAGGTGGAATCCAGATTCCCCGTGGGCTCGTCGGCCAAGATGACCTTCGGTTCGTTTGCCAGTGCTCGGGCGATCGCGACTCGCTGCTGCTGGCCGCCGGACAACTCCGAGGGTGTGTGAAGGGCCCGGTCAGCCAGGCCAACCTTGCGAAGGGCTTCCATGGCTCGCTCGCGCCGGTCCTTCCGCGGCCGGTTCGAGTACCTCAGAGGGACCTCGACATTCTCGACGGCGGTGTAGCGCGGCAAGAGGTTGAAACTTTGAAACACGAAACCAAAGGTCTCATTGCGGAGGTGGCTCAATTCCCGATCTCCGCGCGTGAAGACTTCGTGGTCAAAGAGCCGGTAGCCGCCGTTGTCGGGCGCGTCCAGGAGCCCCACGATGTTCAAGAGGGTCGTCTTGCCCGAGCCCGACGGCCCCATGATGGCCACCGACTCTCCGGGCTCGACGGTCATGCTCACTCCACCCAGGGCGTGGATTGCCGCGGCGCCCTCGCCGTAGACTTTGGTTATATCTGTCAGCGTAATCACGGTGTCTCCTTCGATAGGATGTCGACCTCGGCCGACATCCCAAGCCGGGCGGCGCCCAACGGCTCGAGAATCTTCACGGTCGCCTCGAACGTCGTGATGCCTTTGCCCACATAAGTCGCCTTCGGCGAGATGTCCACCAGCGTACCGCGCAGCGGCGCCCCGGGAAACCCTACGCCCTCAATTCGCGCCTCCTGACCAATTCGCAGGCGATTAATGTCCATCTCGTCCACAGCCACTTTGACGGTCACGTCATCAAGCCCTTCGACGACCAGCAGCACGTCCTGGGGCCCCACGCGTTTTCCGACCTCGCGAAGTTCCTCGAAATTGAGC
Organism: Candidatus Hydrogenedentota bacterium; assembly: GCA_016215105.1. Taxonomy (GTDB): domain Bacteria; phylum Hydrogenedentota; class Hydrogenedentia; order Hydrogenedentales; family SLHB01; genus JACRLJ01. The sequence continues at coordinate 29,529 of JACRLJ010000058.1, read as the reverse complement.
GCGCGCCCATTGGTCATTTGGCTCACCCCGCTGAGTTTGGATAGCCGAGGCGAATTGGCGGCAGCCGTCACCACACCGCGAATGGAGGCCCGAATCTGCGCCGCGGCCAGATTGCCCTTGGCCAGTTCCACGCGTTGTCCGCATTCCTCCAACGCCGCGCGGGCCTTCGCCAAGTCCTCGTCGGTAATCCGCTCTTCCTCGACCCGTTTCAGTTCGTTGTCGCGCTTGAGTTCCGCCTCTCGAATGCGCGCATACTTCGCGTCACCCGCCGCCCCATCGGCCTTGCGCCGCAAATCACGAAACTCGGCTTCGCGCTGTTTGGCTTCGATTTCCGCCTTGCGCTGCGCGAGTTTCGCGTTATCGTAGTCTGCCTGCGAGGCAAGCGATTCTTCGGCGAGCAGCCGGGCCCGCTCGAGTTCCAGCGTCTTCGCCTTGAGCTCAACCGCGGATCGTTCGACTGCGCGGTCCGATTGCTCGAGTTCCGCCTGGAACGCCGCTTCTTCGTTGTGGTACGCCAACGCGACTCGCTCGACCGCCTGTTTGTACAGACTCTCGCGGTCCGGATAGAGCCGCTCGATATCATGAAGCGCCCGCGTCATTTCATGAAGGCGCTTTTGACTCTGGGCCACCTGCGCCTCGAGTTCCGTCGTCTCCAATTCGATGAGCAGCGCTCCCGCGTCGACGATTTGCCCCTCGTGGATGGCGACACGCGCAATCGGCGCCTCGACTCTCGGGGTGACCGCCACCGCTTCCGCGGCCTCGATCTTTCCCGGAACACGAATGGCGCCGGTCCGCGGCTTGGCGAGTTTGTCCTCGAGCAGGTTTTGGCGGTTGGACTCACTCTGGGTAAGTTTCTCACGGAGATCCGCAATCGTCTTGCGGCTCTTGAGTGTTGATCCGATGGCCCAGACGAGGACGCTTGCGCCCAGGAGAATCAACACCGTATTGCGCGCTACCCTTGACCCAGTCATGCTCATCACCCCAACTGGCAGAATGCCCCGGACAACCCTTCGCCCCGCTACAGTATTCATCTATATGCGCATTCTGTCAAACGTCCAACAGTAGCAGGTTAGCCGTAGGAGCTCAGGCGTAGGCTGGAATGTGTTCTTCCAGTACGAGCATTTCCAATCGGCGGCGTTCGGGGACAAGTTCGAGCCCTATGGCGCGGACGGCCTCGATGATTTGATTTGCGGAGGCCCCTTTGTCCCACTGAATGTCCCAGTCGTACTGTCCGCTCAATCCCGTCTCATCCACCACAGGAAAACAAAGATTTTCCTCCAGATGGATGACCATATCCACAAGGTGGGCATTGCGGCATTCCGAACCCAGAGTACTGTCGAGTCTCATGAAGCTGCGCCAGCCGTTGGGCAGAGGCCCAGGTGGCCGGAGCTCGGTACGCTCCGGACAAGGAGCAGAAAGGACGTATACGTTCATTTCCCTTACTTCCCATCGCGCCGTGAGACCGGTCTCTCCCGCGAGGAGTTCCTGCATGGCTGGATACAGAGCCCTGAAGTCGGGTTCCGATACCTCCAGCGTGATGTTGAAGACTCTGTCGGCAAGCCGGCTCGGCATTATTACGCGGCCAGGAGTAGTCTGGTAGGCCCAGTAGTAGAACGAACGCAGGGGCATACCTGTACCCCAGACGCCTTTTTCGGAACTGCCTGCTGACAACATGCCCAAGTCGCTGACTTGTTGTGGCGAAAGAACGGCCACGGCGTCGATCAGCCGAATAGTCCGAATTGCCTGTTCACGCGACTGGGATATCAGCGGTGTAACTTCCTCCAACAGAGACGGCAGTTTCATCTTCATGGCGGTCAGAGCTTTCTTTAGGCGGCGGCGAACCGTGGTCGGGTGCAGTTCAAGGCGCCGTGCAATTTCAGGGGGTTTGATGTCTTCACCGAAGCGAAGCAGGACGATCTCCGCTTCTTCCGCGGGAAGTTGGAACAAAGCCTGGCGAACGAATTGGGTGGTCTCTCTGCATTCCATTTGCTCACTCGCCTCCTTGGTCTGGTGATCAGCAACCTCCATTTTGAGCTCCTCAATAGGAACGGTAGCGATCAGGCTGGAATACCTTCGTTGTTCCCGTTGCCAGCGGAACGCCAGATTTCGGGTGACCTCACAAAGCCACGCGGAAAACCGCTTCGGATCTCGAATCGCGTCCAGATGAAGAAAAGCGCGCAGAAACACCTCCTGCGCTAGATCCTTGGCAGTCTCACGATTTCTCATACGGATATAGGCAATGGAGTAGACCATGGCGAAGTAGCGTTCGACGAGCCTGTCAAAAGCCCGCACTTCCCCTGCTCTGGCCCGCAAGACGAATTCCTCGTCGGGCAATTTGGACGGTGGGTTCCGCATTGCAGTCATCTCGGTGTTGCTTATTGGGTTTGCGTGACTCATTCTTGTACCTTCCAGGATAATAGAGTCAAGAGCGAACAAAAACGAGCACATGGTCTTGCTAACCGACACGCATAGACCACGAAAGAGCTACGGTCGTGTCTGTTTACGTAGAAGTGCATGCAGGTACGCAAAAGGTTCGGTTCCGCCAGGAAAGAACGTTCTATCGGCCGAATCACCGCGGGAATACATGATGCTGAACTAGAATCGAGCGTGATTTGCGCTTGAGTGAAACAGATGCATGCGGGGACGCAATGGCGCCATTCGCCCCGACGACATTGAGCGCTGTATTGCGCGCTACGCTCGAACCGATCCCGATCATTACCCAGATCTGTGTCAACATGCTTGAAGGATTCCGAACTTCTCATCTAGGATAGGCATTGCCTGGGGAGGATCAAATATGAGTTCGTCAACTCGACATCGCATTGAGCGGTTCGCGCAATCGGGTACGATCGCCGTCTATTTTCTCGTATGGGCCACGATACTATGTATCGAATTTCGCATGCCGTATCTGCTCCTCGCTCTGGTTACGGCCGCGACCTACGTGGGTATGCATATCTTCGTGGCCGTTGTGCGGGGGCGCTGTCTGCTAGAAGCGGAGCCCGCAGCGTTTATCGTGGCGATAGGGGTCTTTGTGGTCCTTCTAGTTGCGTACGCAAAGGCCGGAACCATTCATCATCGCGAGTCGAGTCTGTCCTCGAGCAGGTTTTGGCGGTTGGACTCACTCTGGGTAAGTTTCTCACGGAGATCCGCGATCGTTTTGCGGCTCTTGAGTGTTGATCCGATGGCCCAGACGGCGACGCTTGCGCCCAGGAGAATCAACACCGTATTGCGAGCTACCCTTGCCCCAGTCATGCTCATCACCCCAACTAGCGGAATGCCCCGGACAACCCTTCGCCCCCGCTACCGTATTCATCTATATGCGCATTCTGTCAAACTTCGCCGAAATGCGCCGTGACGCCGCCCCGTAACAAATGAAGATGGCGTCATTCAACGCAGAGACGCAAAGGGTGCGGAGGAACGCAGAGAGGAGTGAGATACGGGGAACGGATACGGCCGCAAGCCCAATCAGGGGCTGTGGCGCGCGATACCTAACACTCGTTGTCTACGACGGGCGTTGGAAAGTCGTTGTAGGAGCCAGAAGAACTACTTCACTGGTCTAATAATTTGCTGCTGTCCACATTTAATTGGTCGCTTTGCCCAATCAGCGAAATCGAATCCAATTGCGTTTTGCCCAAAGAAGGCAATAGACATGCGGTACCAAGACTACGCCGTAGACACAAACGAGGACCACTGAGATTAAGAACCTGTTAGGCGCTTGCTTCACAAGCAGACCGGCAAGTTGTATTATGAAGCCGACACAAGAAAACACCACGATGACGGACAACAACTCTACACCGATTCTCCGAAATCTGGCGGTCAGTAACGCGGCCGCGAGTCCGAATAGCGCCATTCCACTGCTTTTCAGATCTGCAACAGCGACAATATCACCGGTCCGAATTGAATTGGGAAAATTTGACAAGCCAAAACGCCAAAGAATGTCTCCCATTAGGTATAGCAGGATCAGAGCCCAGACGATCATTGGCGAGAACCTGATTCTATCCATCGGGTCAAACCTTTCTTGAACTCGGTCGGCAGCAGGCGTGCAATACCTGACACCTGAATTATTGCTCTCTTGGTTTATGTTGTCAAAGTGTTGCGGACGGTTCCCTTGGCCCGCAGGCGTTTCCAAATACTCCCCAATAAAAGAGGGGCATCACGCATCTACACGCGCTTTCCATGCATACGCTTATCTAACTCGTTACGCTCCAATGCTTCCTGCGCCTCCCACAGATCTTCCTGGGCCTCGCCGTGGTCCGCCCGCAACCGCACCGCGCAGGCGACGCTGTTGAGCGCTCGTTCACGATCGCCGTGGCGCCAGATGGCGACGCTCGGGCAGTTCGCCGCGTTGCAGGGCCTGCCGCGAGGCGGCGCGGCGCGTTCGTGGAACGCAACGTTGCGCACATGTACGAAACCGGTGGGATACGACGCACGCATCTGAAGGGAACGAAAACGGTACTTCTTCAACGGGCTGCTAACTGGCGGGAGAAGGCAAATTGGTTCGGGCAATGGCCGCGCTAAGTTGGACTGATGGGATTCTTCGGCGGCATTTCGCAGGAAGAGCCGGCCGCAGTCTCTCGGGCCCCGGCCTCGGCGGCCGTGACTTCTTTATCGGTCTTTTCGGTCAAATCGGGCGCCGCGCAACACGGCAAAGAGCGGAGAGATTTTAGATCTCTCCGCTCTCTATAGGAGGAACGATAGCAACTTGTACTTTCGTATCAACTCGAGTTGCGCCGGAGTCTCCGGGCCGCCAGCATCCCCGCGCCCATGCACCCCAGCATGACCATGGTCAGGGGTTCTGGGACCGGGGGCGGAGGTGGATTGTCGGTATGGGTTCCAGGGAAGAATGGTTCACCCACATCGGTTCCGTATTGAAAACCAACATTTGAAATGTCATCGAGCGAGAACATTCCCGGAGCAAATAAGAATGTGAACTCGACCCCGTTTCGAATGAGGGGTTCATCCGTTACATGCGAGTTGCCGTCTGGAACAGTTCCTCGATCCTGTGACCATGGCGCGATTCCATATTGAAGCCCGTCCGTAGAGGTCGGCCCGGAAAGATCGGTCCCACCAAAATTCGGTTGTCCAAACGCATCGATCCATCCGGAACTGCTTACCCCCAGACGGCCCCCGTTGTAGGGTGTCTCCAGGACAGCGTAGGCCCACTCTCCTCCGACATTCCCTCCCCCATCCGGACCGTGAATCACCTGCGCGTCCCGGAGGTCCATGGGATCATCGTAGAGCCGCGCCGAAACCGGTGTAAGCGCGGGTCCCGGGGTCCACGAGAAAACCATGCCCGTGAGAATGTCCGACGGCACGAGAGCCGGGGACTCAGCGGTGTTCATCAGAAGAATGTGAAGTTCATCCCCGATGATGTCGAATCCCGCATACGCGTGCAACTCATAATTCGGATGCAACGGGTTAGCGCCCGTTCCGGTGAACTCATACCACATCGTTGCGCTTGCCGTCGCCGGAGCGAAAGCGAACACGCACGCCGCGGCAACGAGAACGATCCTTGGGCGGAATAGTAAAATTCGTTCTAGCGTCCACATAAAAGGCCTTCCCTTTCCGATTGACAAACTGTCCCGGTGTCCTCCACCCAGACCAGCACTGACCGGACCAACACCGGCGCCCCGCCACGTATCTCTTTCCGCAACGCCCTCGCGGAGTGCGGCCTCCTTTCTTGTTCGTACCGGCGTGTCCACGGGGAACACCGCTACGCAACGACAAAGGCCTGCGCGAGAGGTATCACTCTCGCGCAGGCCTTTGTTCTTGTAGATAAACTTATGCCTCGCCTTACCAGATTATGAGCAAGAGCAATGCCATATTCTCCCGAAACCGTCGTCTCAGAGGTAAGTGCCCTTGCTTCAATATGTTACTCTCCTATTCGCGTGGAATCTGGATTAATGATGGCAGCGAAATGTGCGGATTCGCGCGCACCAACCGCGCAATTTTCACCAAATTACCCCGATTTCGTGCGCTGAGACTAACGTGGTGGACATGCCAAGTCACCGCGCTTGGGCGTCGAGGCGCATGAAAGTTGAAATTCGTGTCCGAATGAATCATGCCGCTGAGAAGACCACAACCGAATTCACATATCTGTATTTGGAGCGAATGAGTGAGGGGCTTCTTCCTAAGGCGGCCTGGCCGCAACGTCAGAGTCATTGGTATGACTTCTTTGCCCGCAACATCTATGCGAACAACGTGGAAGTTGCGGACAAAGAAGCTACAGCGCTTCTCGCGCCTCCCGCAGATTCTCCTGGGCCTCGGTATAGTCCGATTGGAGCCGGACGGCGCGTGCAAAGCTGCTGAGCGCTCGTTCACGCTCGCCGAGCCGCCACAGGGTCACGCCTAGATCGTTGTGAATCACGGCATCCGCGGGGGCGAGTTCGATGGCTTTCGCGAGCAGACGCAGCGCCTCGGGCAGTTCGCCTCGTTCGAGGGCTTGCCGCGCGGCGGCATCGAGATCTCGCGCCTCCTTCGCGTTCTGCCCGGTCCACTTCGCGCGGAACTGCTGCTCGTTTTCGTCCATCAGCGATTTCCACGACTCCCCCACCATCCCCATCCCGGCGAACGTGCGGCTACCATAGTGAAAAACGAAGCAGTCCCCGGCCACACACAACCGAAAACCGGCCCGTCTCGCCCGCAAACAATAATCGTCGTCCTCAAAATTGCCGATGCCGAATCGTTCGTCAAACCGCCCGACTTTTTGCCGCGCTTCTTCGCGAATCACGAGACAGAATCCGACGAGGCGATCCGTATCGCGCAATTTCCCGACGTTGTCGTGCGCAAGTTGATTTGCGTAGGCGCTGATCTCGTCGAGGGACGAAAACTGTAGATTGTCGATTTGCTGAATTCCGGACACGCAATTGCTCATCGGCCCCACCATACCGATGTCCTCGGCGCGCGTCAGCGCGGCTTCGAGGCGTTCAAGCCAACCCTCGGGAACCAATGTGTCGCTGTTCAGCAAGACTACGTGCCCGTCGGCGCGTTCGAGTCCAAGGTTGACGCCGCCCGCGAACCCCCGATTGGTTTCCGAGTGAATCACCACCGCCCCGGGAATGGCGTCAAAGTATTCGCCCACGCCGTCGGTGGAACCGTTATCAACCAGTATGAGCCGATGTTCGCGGCGCGTATTGAGTTGAACTGACAGAACGCACTGGCGGCAGTAGTCCAATTGGTTGAACGCGGGAATGACGATTGAGATGGGGCGCGCCATCCAATCAGCTCACTTTCTCCCCCTTGGCGGGACGATTCCACGGCATGGGCCACAGGAACGGCAGGGGCCATCCCTGGTAGGCGTAAAGCACCCTAAGGACGCCGTCACCTGTCGCGATGCGCACACGCGGCCGCACCTCGAGTATGGTCCCCGGTTCCGCGTCCGTGGCGACGTTCTCCGCTTTGACCTTGGAGAGGTAGATGGGACGTCCGCGATAGTAGAATCGCGGCCAGATAACCGGGACCGATGCCCGCATCAGCCGCTCGATATTCACCGCAGAATCGTCCCAACGGATTGTCACATCCTCACCGGTAGGTTTCTTCTCATAGGAGGCCGCCGATTCGTCTTGCGGTGTTCCGTGCAGCCCCTCTTTCTCGACCAGGTCCATCACCTCCAGCACGTGTTCGCCCGCAATCTCGCACGAAGTCTTGTAGATTCCCATGAGGGTATCCGTGGGACTCACCGGATAGGGATACTGCCGGATAATGTCACCGGTATCGATGCCTTCCGCGATGACATGAAAGGTCACACCCGTTTCCGTATCGTTGTCGCGAATGATCCAGTGAAACGGATTCGGACCCCGCCGCCGGGGCAGCAGGGACGAGTGCGTGTTCACGCACCCGATTTTCGGCAACGTCAAGAGCGGCTTCTTGAGGATGATGCTGAACCCACCGACCAGGAGCACGTCCGGCTCGAGCGCGCGCAGCGGGGCGAGTTCAACCTCGGTCATCTTGTCGATCCAGATGATCGGGATACCGTTGCTCCGCGCCATGCCCGTCGGCGTCGTTTTCGACGACAGCGTCCCCGCGAGCATGGGCATCAGCTTCCGTTGCAGCCCGTGGTACTGCCGCCCGTTTTGAAGCATCGCCACCACCTGATGCGGCGACCGCAACAAGGGTTCCATCAGACTCGCGCCCAGCCGCCCGCTGCACGCCATGGCAATTCGCATGGACTACGCCTCCATGAATTCGCGGTACCAGGCAAAGAACATTAGCAACGCCCAGAATTGACGGCGCCGGTAAATATTGTGCGTCGAGCTGCGAACCACCTGCTCGATGTGAGGCCACTTGAACACGCCAATGCCTTCGACACGATCCCGCGTGATGATTTGGCGGGACAGTCCCTCGATCACTTGCACGAGGCGCCCTTCCATCGGGAACTTGAAATCCCGGCGCGTCCGAAGCCGGACTCGCGCCGGAACAATGCCCTTCATCGCCATCCGCAGGAGCGGCTTGCTCCGCACTCCGAATTTCGTCTGCGGCGGCAGCGCGGCGGCAAAATCCACCATCGAATCATCCAGAAACGGCATCTCCACCGTGAGACCACTCGCCGCGGCCAGCCGCTCCCATTTCGCGACCAGGAGATCCGGAAACCCAACTCCCAAGTCAAATGACAGCAGATTCCGCGTCAAGTCATCGTGCGTGAAATAGCGCCGCGCTATCATCTCCGCGCCGCTGGGCTCCGAAAGCGCCGACTTCATCACGTCGGTATACATGGCCTCCCGTTCGCCGCGATCAAACACCGCAATCAGGGAAAGGTGGGCCCTCAAATCATCGTGTATCGCGGTCAGATAACGGCTGCCCCGGCGAATAAATGAGTTCGGCGGAAGCACCGGAGCAATGTCACCCAGCAGGGTTACGGGAATCAGCCCGTGCGCGCCGTGGGTCTTTTGAAGGAAATGGTAGCGGGGAAATCCTCCCAGCAATTCATCGGCGCCATGACCCGAGATCACCGTAGGCGCGTGCCGCGCCGCCTCCTCGAACAGGAGCCACAGCGGCATTGCCATCGCGTCGGCGAGCGGCTCATCCAGCGCATGTATAGCGCGAATGAACGACTCCTCCGTGAGCTTGCGCGCCGCGCTGCTCCGCAGGGGACGCTTCATCAGGCGGGCCGATTCCCGCGCGAACCGCGCCTCGTTTTGCCAGGACCGCTCCAACTGTATAAAGAGCGCCTCGGAACGCGGTTGCAGCGCCGTTAGCGCCGCGCTGTCCAAGCCCCCGGAAAACAGCACCGCGCTCGAGTCCGTCCGAGCGACAGACTGGCGCAGACATTCCAGTAGCGCTTCGGCGGCCTCATCGCGTGGCGCGTCATGCGTGGAAAGATCGAACTCGCTGAACGTTTCGTCGGAAATCTTCCCCGCGTCATACACCAAGGCGTGCCCGGGCGGAACGCGATACACGCCCTGCACGATAGACTCCGGACCCGGAACACACCGCAGCGTCAGATAGCGATCCAGTGCGGCGAGATTGAGGTGCTTCGGAACAAGCCCGGAAGCCAGAAGCCCCTTTAGTTGGGATGCAAAAAACAGCGCCCCGTCGCGCTCCGCATAGTAAAGCGGTTTCCGCCCCAATCGATCGCGCAGCAGCCACCAGCGTCCGCTTTCCACCTTCACCACCGCGGCAAAGGCGCCGCCGACATCCACATCACGCGCTCTCTTCAAACCGCAGCAATGCGCCGAAAAGGCGCTCGCGGACAGCCTATTCCCGGACCGCCCCCGCGGCGAGCCGTCAACGACGCACACGGGTTTGCCCAGTTGATCGGCGCTAGCGACGGCGTATGCGTCACCCTCGTCCACATGAAGCGCCGACTCGCGAACGCCCATCGCGGACGCCATTCGGCGAACGGCGCCCGAATCGCAGCGTCCCAATATCCCGCAGAGGATAGTCATCAGAAGACTTTCTTTGTATCGAGCAGAAGGGTCACTGGACCATCGTTGATTAAGTGTACGTCCATGTGGGCGCCGAATTCACCCGTCTCCACCCTCAAGTTCCGGTTTCGCAGGTGGGCCACGACGGACTCGTACAACGGAATGGCCTGTTCCGGGCGCGCCGCGGCGTTCAGCGAAGGACGCCGCCCCTTACGGCAGTCGGCCAACAACGTGAATTGGGAAATGGCCAATACCCCGCCGCCAATCTCCTCGACGGAGAGATTGATCTTGCCGTCGTCGTCTTCGAAACACCGCAGCCCGGCGATCTTCTCCGCCATCTGCGCCGCGTCGGACTCGTCATCTTCGACCGCAACCCCGAGCAGCGCCAACAAACCCCGCCCAATGGCGCCAATAACCTTTCCATCGACCGAAACCGACGACTCCGTCACGCGCTGCACGACCGCTCTCACCAACCCTGCTCCTTGCGGCTCCGCCGCGTAAGGTGTGAAGTCTAACAATCCCGTTCCGCCGATATCAACGAAACGAACGCCGCGGAGTGTGGTATACTAGACACAAATCCTAGTGGCGGAAAGGGGGCAACAGTCGCTCCTTCGGCGCAAGCCTAGCGAAATCATCCGCCGCTCACAAAACTCAGGGGTGTGTAATGGAAAGCAAGATACCAGCGCCATCGAAAATAAACCAGCTTGAATACCAAGTTCGTTTTGACAAGCAAGGCAGGGTCTTGGGAGACAGCCTGCACTCTTCTCTTGGCGAATTGTTGGGCATTTCCCTCGGAGATCGTGAAGATATTGACATTTTCCAGTACCTGGATCGCATTGTCGTCCTGGACGTCGAACTCCCCGGGCGTGTGGCCCGGCGTGTTCGAAAACTGATTGCCGAACACAATGAATTCTCGCTGAGCGGCGATTTCCGCCGGGGTTCCCAACTCCATCATCTCCACATCAGCGGGCGAGTGATTCAGAACAGCGACGGCGAACAGGATTTCACGCTGCTCTTTCTGGACGACACCGAGCACACGCAGCTCCGCCGCTTGTACGAATACATGTTTCGCCTTGCGAACCACGAGATCAAGAGTCCCTTGGCGTGCATTCTAGGCGCGCTCGAGTACGCCGAAGAGCACGCCGCCGCGGGCAACCTCGAAGGGGTCAAGACCTCGCTCGAAATGATTCGCAACAACGCCCACGCCACCGAGGACATGCTTAACCGCTATTTGAACCTGTCCCGAATCGAGAGCGGCATCTTGACCATCGTGCCTTCTGACATCCGCATTTTCGAGGACGTGATTAACCCACTCGCGGGGGAGTTTCAGCCTCGCCTTCAACGTAAAGGGATGAGACTGACATTCAATTGCCCTAACTTAGCCGAAGAGCCTACCATCACCGCCGACCCCGAAAAGGTCGAGATTGTATTGCGCAACCTTATCTCGAACGCGCTGAAATACGGCCATCCAAACACCAGTATCACCGTTGTACTTCGCTCTGCTCAGGACGGCTTTGAGATTACTGTTGAAAATGAAGGCCCCAACATCCCCCAGTCCCATCTCGACAAGCTGTTCGAAAAATTTGTTCGGTTGGATTCGACTCAAGGAACCAAAGGCTCGGGATTGGGGCTTTATAATTCGAGGAAGGTGGTGGAACTCTGGGGAGGCCGAATCTGGGTCGAATCCGACTCGGCCAAAACGCGCTTCACGTTCACACTCCCCGTCGAATAGTCGGCGGGAAGCGGCGCTACGCCCCTCGGACCAGAACGAACTCCGCGACACTGTGCATCGAATCGCGGAAAACGCTGGGGGGAAGACAATCCAGACAGTTCTGAGCCGTGTCAATAAACCCGCGCGCAACGGCCTCGGTGCGTTCCCGCGCGCCCGTGGTCTCGAGCATCGACGAAATCCACTCCCGATCCGCGTCGGTGATTTGGCTTCCCTTCAGCGAATCCAAACGGGCAATCTCCGCGGGATTCAGGCACTCCCGAAGATAAAGGATAGGCAACGTCTCCTTACCTTCGACGACATCGCCGCAGGAAGGCTTCCCCAGCGCCTCGGAATTCTGTTTGAGGTCCAAGATGTCGTCAACCAATTGGAACGCGACGCCCAGGGCGAGTCCATAATGGTGCAAGCCGTCGCGGGCCTGGGTGTCCAAGAGATAGGTCGGGGTGCTGCACGTCACTGCAAACAGGCTGGCCGTCTTCTGTTCGGCCAGACGCAGACACCCGTCGTAAGTCGCATGCGTCGTTCCCCGCCCAAAATTCCGGAGTTCACCCTCCGCCATCTGCCGTACCGAATCGATGGCGTTCCCGATGACCGCGCACGACCTATAGCTGGTCATGATCGCAACCGCCCGAGCTACCAGATAGTCTCCGCCCAGAACCGCGGTATGGTTGTCCCACCGCGCGTTCAAGGATGTCGTGCCGTGCCGGAGGGATGCGCCGTCGATAACGTCGTCGTGCGCCAGCGCGGCCAAGTGCAGGAGTTCCATCGCCGTCGCCAAGTCGACGAACTTCCCCAAATCCGTCGCGCCCGCCGCCCCGGAAGAGAGCAGGCACAGCGCCGGACGAAGCATTTTCCCGCCGACGTTGGGCTGCGGCAAGGCAGTCCCGTGTACCAGCCGTAACGCCTCCACCCACAGTTCGGAAACGTTGGAGCGCACAAGGTTTAGCTCGTCCTCGATGGGACGGTACAGTTCTGTCAAAGTCAACGTCAAAGCCATGGGTGATATTCTAGCACACCACACGGGGCCGTTGCGAACCGCAGGCGCGGTGTGGATTCAGTGGTCTTCGCGCGCTACAATTGGCGGCCCACGCTCATCGAGCGGGGGCGTACTGGTCTGATTCGTCCGACTGGTCCGACACGTCGGACGCAGTAGATGGAGTAGTCAGCGCCTAAGTGAGCAGAGTTCCGCATCAGGAGAATTCCGTGTTACGCGTAGCCATTATCGGATTGGGCCCTATTGGGAATCTTCACGCCACGGTCTATACCGCCAACCCCCAGTGCCAGTTGGCGGGCGTCTGCGACATCAACAAGGAGCGGGCGGACGCCGCCGCGGCGCGTTTCGGTGTCCCGGCGTTTTACGACGCGCAAGAGATGCTTCGCCAACTCAGCCCCGACATCTGCGATATCTCCACGGGTGGACACGAATATGGAAGCGACCACTACCTCCCCACCATTCAGGCGCTCGAGGCCGGGTGCCACGTTCTCGGTGAGAAGCCCATCTCGAACGAGATATCCAAGGCCGAGGAAATGGTCGCTCTCGCAAAATCGAAGGGACTCTGTTACGGCATCAACCTGAACCACCGGTTTACCCCCCTCGCGCGCAAGGCCAAAGAATGGGTGACCCAAGGGCGTCTCGGTCATCTCCTCTTTATCAATATGGCCATGTGGATCATGAATCCGCGTGAATCTTCCCCCTGGTTCCAGATCAAAGCGCTCCACCCGCACACCATCGACATCATGCGCTACTTCTGCGGCGACATCACCGCCGTCCAGTGTTTCGCCACGAAAGCGCCGGGCCGTACCATCTGGTCCACGGCGCATTTCAACATGCAGTTCGCCAACGGCGTCGTGGGCGGCCTCACCGGCAGCTACGACATCGCGCGCGGCCATCCCATGGAACGGTGCGAGGTCGCCGGAACCGGTGGACGGTTCGTGCTCGAAGATCTGTTCATGAATCTGACCTTCTACCCGGCGGACAGTGAGGAAAAAACGGTAATCTCCAATACCGTGTTCTGCTCGATTCAGGAGAAGACGTTCGAAGACACGTTTCGCAACCGAATCAACCGCTTTGTCGAACAAGTGGCACAAGGCTGCGCCCCCGAAGACATTGACGGCGCCGGACACGATGGATTAGCGGCCCAGAAAGTCCTCGCCGCCGCCATCGAATCCATCGAGAACGGTACTGTGGTTCGGGTAGATTAGCTACCACCGGCGGAGTTGCTGGTAATAGGAAGGTTCTTAGAAGTGGCCGTGCAATCTGAATTGCGATATCCCCCCAGCAACGTGTCATTCCGAGCCGAGAATCCCGGGACGGAGCTGTTTGTTAGAAAAAAAGGCCGAGCGAGGCGCCGTGGCCGGGAGGGCGAATGTCCTCATTCGCCGGTCGGAGCGCATCAACCTGTGTCGTCTTGTGAGCGACGTTAAGCTCGATACCTCGGCCAAGCCGCGGTTAGTGAATCTTGCCTGTTGAAAACAAGTGACTTACACAATCGTGTTCTTAGTACTACAACGCTATCCAAGATGGCATAGCGCGCCGCAGCCAATTGGCGTATATGGCAGTTGAGCGTGACCAAAGAAGATCTCGCCATAGTAGACGCGGCGGCTCGCCGCGTCAGCATAGGCGCCAGGAGCTTCCTCGCGCAGCAAGGCTATCCAGAAGACAGATTCGCTTGCATGTTGTTCAGCTTTCGCGCCGAGGATAGGCGTCTCAACGTACGAAGCTTTCGGTGCCCAGACGACGCGGCGAGCCGCCGCGTCTACTATGGCGAATTGCGTTGTAGTGTTAGCAGCGGTAGCGAAGATTCTACTGCCAACGTGCGCCGGCCTGTCTCAATAAGCACAGCGCCCCGTTGTTCAATCAAGGATAAGGAGAAACCACGCCATGAGTCTTAGCGAAGGATTACTGAACGAGTTCTCGCACGAATCCAGACAAACCCGAAAGTTGCTGGAGCGCGTCCCGGAACAACACTTCGGCTGGAAGCCCCACGATAAATCCATGACTCTGGGCCGCCTCGCGTCGCACATCGCCGAGACCTCGCGCTGGGGTACAGCGATCATCTGTCAAGACGAGTTTGTGATCGACAAAACCCAGAAGGCGTTTGACGCGGCAAGCTTAGAGGAAGTCCTGGAGCAGTTTGACGCGTTTTCAGCGGACTTCACCAAAGCGCTCACCGGGCAGACCGACGCCCATCTCATGACCACGTGGCGCTTGAAGGCGGGCGGCAAAACCGTCATCGAAATGCCCCGCGCCGCCGTATTGCGGACTATGGTGTTCAACCACGCGTACCATCATCGCGGCCAACTGACGGTCTATCTGCGGATGCACAACGTGCTCCTGCCGTCGCTTTACGGACCCTCCGCCGACGAACCCGCATAGCTTCATTCTGATCGCAACCGTACCCCGGCGCTCGATGAGCGCCGGGCGTCCAAACGACCGATGTCCAGTTTCGTATCGTCTTACTACTACCACAACGCTAGATTCGTCGCCCGATGTCCAGGATTTCGATTTCAGTTCCCCGCGGCAGAGATTTCTCGAATGGCGAATTGGACGCGAGAGCCCGGAGCCAAGTCCCGGGGCCAAGTCCCGTAGGGACGACAGGAAAGTAGCCGGGGGTGACCGGTAGGGAACCCCCGGATCAAAGCGCAACCCATCGGACAGCCCCGACGGGGCGCAGCATACCCCCGTGCTCCGCCGTGGCGTTTCGTTCTGAATAGCGCTGCGCTCTCGTGTGAGATGTCCAGATGAGCCGATTACGCAACAGCTTCCAGGAGAAGATAGCGTTGTAGCGCTACGCCCAGCGCAGCAATCGCTCGAACCCTTCGGTCCCGAGCCACGCCAACGCCCCAAACGCCGCGAGACACAAGGCGGCGACCGCGTAGCCGGCGATCACGAACACGCCGTCGCTTTCAAGCACGCCTAGCGCAATGAGAAGAATCGGGAGCGCGGCAAGCATATTGCTGGCGGGGATGGGTAGCGGCAATGACAATAAAATGGCGCAAGCGACGATGAGCGCCCCGTGAACCCGGTTCAGCGCCGGCTCGGTACACAGGCGCGTCAGGCGCGGGTGAAGCAGCTTCTCCAGCTTGCGCGTCACCACGAGCATGCCATTCACGGTATGCGAGAGTGTCTTGAACGAAATACTATGATCGCGAAGACGGCGCGGAAGCCACGGCTTTCGTCCAACCATGTAGTGCGCGCCCAGGATCGCTAACGCCAACCCAAACGGCGTGGAGAATCCGGGTATCATGATCGGTTGGCAGAACGGAAGACTCAGAAACACCATGATGATGGCGTCGCCGCGGCGCGAGAAAATCTCCAGCACCTGGCCCAGGGTCAATGCGTTCCCTTTTGCTTTGGCGATGAGGTCCTGCAAGTCATCTGATAAGGTCCGGCGCACCTTAGCCGGCTTCGTCGCGCCCCCATTCCTTCGTTTGCCGCGACGCTTCATGAATATTCTGCGGCCAGCCGGTTCAGGACTTCGACGCCACGGCGAATCGTGTCGTCCGTGGCGGCGAAGCTAATGCGGAAATGGGTCTTGCGGTCGCTGAACACACTTCCAGGAATCACCAGCACGTTATTCTCGATGGCCTTTGCCACAAACGCGTCACCGTCGCCGCCCGGGGCTTGCGGAAAAATGTAGAACGCCCCGCCGGGCTGAACGATTGTAAAGCGGTCCTTCAACCCCTCGCTGATGAGGTCGCGTTTCTTCCGATATTGAGCGGTCTTTTCCGATGGGTCGGCGCGCAACGCCGTAACGGCGGCCTTCTGCGCAAACGACGGCGCACACACAAAGGTATACTGCTGGAGCGTCGTCATCTTCTGAATGATATCTTCCGGGCCCGCCGCGAACCCCACGCGCCAGCCGGTCATGGCCGCCATCTTCGAGAAACCGTTGAGCAAAATGAGATTGTCGTACAGCCCCACCATCGTGCTCGGCGTCCCGTCATAGGAGAACTGCTCGTAAATCTCGTCGGATATCACCAACAGATTGTGCTTCTTCGCCACCGCCGCCAACGCCGCCAATTCCGGTTTCGTCAGCGTCACCCCGGTGGGATTCGACGGCGAATTCACCAGCAACAGCTTGGTCTTCTTCGTAATAACCGCCTCGACCGCGTCCGGGCGCAGCTTGAAGTCCGGATAGGTATTGACCGGCTTGCAGACGCCACCGAGCAGATTGACCAGGTGCTTGTACATCACGAAATACGGATCGGCGAAGATCACTTCGTCGCCAGGATTCACCGTCGCCAAGAGAGCAAGAAACAGTCCTCCGGATACGCCGGACGTGATCAGTACATTCTCCAACGGCGCGCCAAATCGCTGCTGATAGTACGCGGACGCTTCGTCACGCAATTCCTGAATACCTTGGGTTTGCGTGTAGCTATTGAACCCCGACTGAATCTCCCGGACCGCCACCTCCTTGACCGCGTCCGCCACGTCGTAATCCGGCTGGCCTATGCTCAGGTTGATCGGGTCTTTCATATTCGCCGCCAGCGCAAAGATCTTGCGAATTCCACTGGCGTCGATGCGGCCCATACGTTCGGCAATAAAACTCATGAATACTCCTTTGACTACTCGGTGAAACAGCGCACGCTCGGAACCGATTTCCAGCAAACGGGGCAGAGCAAGGACACATCAAATGCGAAGCCGCTCCGCATCATTCGCTGATCGCGGCACGCTTAAATCGACTGCTCAAATATGCGTAGATGGCACGGTAGATGATCGAGGCTCCTGTGGTAGACCCCAAAAGACCACTAAATAACCTTTCCAATGATACGTCAAAAAAGACAGCGAGAAGCCAAGTACCGATGCAGGCGCCGCTCACCGCGCCCATCAGCGTATGAGTCAGGTGGTTAAACCAGTGCGGGAGGCTGTCAAGCCAACTGCGGGGAAATCGCGACGACGTCCCGTTGCCCATGTTTTCACTCCTATTTTGACCGATCCGCTCCGGAATACTCCATGGCCCCCTCGCCACCAAGGCGGGCGAGCAATCTTCAGGGTCTGGCTTCCCTAGTTCTCCAGCAAGACCTGCGCAACGTGTCATTCTGAGCGTTAGCGAAGAATCTACTCCGTGCGGTTCATGCGCCCTGCCTTTGACGCGTGGCTCATGCACAGTGGCGGCAGATTCTTCGCTGACGCTCAGAATGACACGTTGGCAAGTGTGTCTCCGATTGGTAGAGCAGGTCCCAATTGGGAGCTTCCCAATACCACCGCCTCTGCTGGTATTGACGATCAATACAACCAAGCAAATTCTACTCTCCGCGTTGGCGACGGCGCAAAATCCACTCGTGTGAAACCAGGCCCATCGCTAACGCGCCGGTTCTTTCGCGGAGGGATCGGTCCCGGTAGCCTGGTTCACAAGCATGCGCAGCTTCGTCTTGCCGCTCACAGGTTTGCCCGCGGCGATATCGGTCTCCATGAACGTAGCGACAAGTATCTGCTTCGCGCCCTTGCGCTCGTGGTCGTAGATGACGTGGACGGTCCCGTCGGAGGCCTGAACGCCATCGGGATACGAGCACTCGCGGTCATCCAGGAGGAAACCGCCCGTCCACGTCCGACCATCGTCTTCGGATAGGTAGGCCGTAAGATGGCTACGGGTCTTCATGTCCGGCGGATTGTGACGAACAAGGAGCAACTTCCCGGAAGCGAGCCGCCGAATGAAGAACCGGGCAGAGGGAATGTGCGTAACGGTCTTCGATGGCCCAGCGCCCTCCCATGTCGCGCCGCGATCCTTGGAAAACGCCTCTCCTATCCCATAGTTGGTGCGGACAAGCTCCCACAACACGCCGTCCTTCCTCTCGACGACCATGTGCTCGTCGAACATGCGCTCGTCCACGTTGGAAGTGCCGCGCAGCGTCCATGTTTTGCCATGATCTGACGAGGCGTACACGTGCGACCCGGTAGTCGCTGTTGTATCGTGAACATGGGCGGGGTCCGTCACCTGAGGCGGACGGGACCAGATGGAAACCGGCAGCAGCCAATCGCCGTTGCTGAGCGCGATGGGTTTGTTCATCATAATGCCGTCGCACAGCCTGCGCGGTTTGGACCACGTGGGCTTTTCATCACTGGAATTGCTCGTGACCATAGCCCAAACGCCCGCGCGGCCGTCCCACCACGTGAACCCCTGCGCCCAGAAGAACCACAGCCGCCCGTCGGGATCATGCCAGAGACACGGATCGAACACCCTCACCAATCCGGGCACGTCAACGACGAGCTTCACATCGGACCATTTGGCGGGGTCGCCGGCGCTGGTGGCCAGCATGGCGTAGTTCTCCCGGCATTCCGTGGGCCCGCCACCATACCACGTGGCCCAAAGACGCCCATTCGCGGCGCATTCTATCCCCGGAATCCCCTGGAATGGCCGCGTGCTGGCGGCATACTCCGGCCCCGGATTCTCGACTACCCGGGGCGGGTCCAGGGCAGCGTCCGAGGGCGGTATGGCAGACGCGCCGGAGGATACCGAGAGAATCGAGGCAAGTTGAAGCCAGACAAATCGGTGTATCGGCATCGGAACTCCTAGGAATTTCTAATCAGACCGTTATTCATCGGCCGTAGCGCCGGCATCTTGCCAGCTTCATGGCGACTGTCACGTTGGCGCCAGCCGCCCCAAAGTCTTGCTCGAGGCACTGAGGCAGCCGAACCGCGATAGCAATGTTTGCAGCGTGACCGTAGTGCCAGCATCCCCAAAGCGAATAACGTGGGTATTGCTGACAACGGACCGAATATCAGGACCCGCGCCACTCGTAGCGTCCAACTTGTCCGCCCGATGATAGGCTGCGGCTCATTATCAGTCAACCGGCTGCCCGCGATCCGGGCTCCGGTTGATTTCGCGCGTCCCCGCCGGAATAATGACGCGTTCGGAAGACTGCACGCATTGAATCCATTGGTCACACGTCGCGCCCACACTATCCCGAGGAAAATGAAGAAGATTCTCCACTACCATGCGGACCATTCTCGCGTCATTGCATGCGCCATTCTGTGCGTGACGTGCGTCCAGTGCAGCTCGCCTCGATCTGAAGACCCCTCCGGGCCGGTCGCTATCACCTATTGGCGGACCCTAAGCGGCGCCGCGGGAAACGCCCAGGACAAACTCGTCGCGCAATTCAACGATTCGCAGCAAGCTGTCCGCGTCACCGCGGAGTTTCAAGGCAGCTACACGGATCTCGGAAAGAAACTCATCACCGCGTCGGCGGCGCACACGGGACCCGACGTAACCCAGCTCGGCACTTACGAGATACTGCAGTTCGTCCGGTCGGGGGTACTGGTCGACCTCAAACCCTTTCTCGATGGTCCGGACGGCATCGACACGAGCGACTGGCCCGGAACCATGCGCGAAGCCGGCGAAGTTGACGGCGGCGTCTACTGGCTGCCGTTCAACGTCGCCGCGCCGGTGCTGTATATCAACACCGACGCCTTCAAGACCGCTTCCATCGCGGCGGCGCCGAAAACCTGGACCGAGTTCTTTGCCGACACGCGCGCCCTGACAACCAAGGATTCGTCGGGAAGAGTCCAACGTGCGGGAACCGCCCTATGGACCGATGTTTGGCCCTACCTTTCCGCCATCTGGTCGGAAGGCGGCGAACTGACCTCCAAGGACTACAGCCGCATCACCCTCAACGACCCCGTCGCGGTGCGCGTGCTTTCGGAGTTCCAGGGCCTCGTCAGAGACGGCGCCGCGATCGTTCCCGACACCGCGTCCGGCGGGCATCGGGCCGCGTTCAAGAATGGGCGGGCCGCGATGATCCTGGACTCGCCCGCGTCCTTCACCGACATTTTTGCGCAGTCCGCGGGCTTCACCCCCGCTGTCGCAGCGTATCCCACCGGCGCCGCCGGCACGATTCTGGCTCCCGGCGGCGGCGGACTCGCGATGCTCGCGGTTACCCCGGAGAACAAGCGCGCGGCGGCATGGTCCTTCATCCGGTTTCTGCTTGCTCCGCAGCAATTGGCGTTCTTCGCCAAGGAATCAGGCTACGCCGCTTTCACCGAGGCGTCACGGAAGGCCGCAGGGGATACCCTCAAGGAAGCGCGGTTTGCCGTTGTACACGAGGCCCTACCCCATCTCAAAGGAGATTTCTCGATCAACATGTCGCCCGCGGTGCGCGAGTCCTTCAGCGAAGCCATCCAGAAAATCCTCGTCGATTTGGCGGATGTGAACACCGCGCTCGACGCCGCGAACGCCAAGGCGCAACAGCGTATCCAAAACGAAATCGCCAAGAACAAGAAGTAGATTCGGGTCCAGGACATGGGACGGCGCACAAAACAGTCGTGGAAGCGAAACCGGGCCGAGTGGCTTACGTTTCTGGCGTTCGTTTCCCCCAATCTTGTCCTGTTCGCGCTGTTCACGTACTGGCCCATTGTCTACAGCGCGTATCTCAGTTTCATGGACTGGAACCTGCTCACCGCCCGCGGCGCCTTCGTGGAACTCGCGAATTACCGCGTGGTCTTCACTGACCCCCAGATCCGGACGGTAATCGGTAACACGCTGATATACGCGTGCGCCGTGGTCTGTGTCGCCCAAGCCCTTGCGTTCGCATTGGCGTTGTTGCTGAACCGCAACGTGCGGGGACAGGTCTTCTTTCGCACACTGGCGTTCGCGCCGCATGTAACCACCACCGCCGCCGCCGCGCTCGTGTGGGTGCTCTTGCTTGATCCCGACCTGGGTCCCTCGAGCGTGCTCTACAACGCACTGGGCATACACGGTCCGCATTTCCTCGCAAGTTCCAAGCTCGCGCTATGGGCCATCGTGTCCATTGGAGTCTGGAAAGAGGTGGGGTTCGCTTCCATTTTCTTTCTTGCCGGGCTGCAAACCCTCCCGCGCGATTGCTACGAAGCGGCGGAACTCGAAACGGATTCGGGTTGGAAGGTTTTTCGCCACCTCACGCTCCCGCTGATGAGCCCCGTCGTCTTCTTTCTCTCCGTGAGCGGCTTTATCGCCGCGATCAAAGCCTTTGACGTGGTCAGTGTCATGACCCAAGGCGGCCCGGTCTATCCGGCGTCAAGCACCTACGTTTACCACCTGTACCGCTTGGCCTTCCAGGAATTCCGCGCCGGAGACGCCTCCGCGTTCGCGGTGGTGTTCTTCGTCATTACCGTCGCGATCACCGGCCTTCAGTTCCGGCTGGCTCGAAAGTGGGTACACTATGGCGACTGATCGCCAGATCACGCGAATTGCCCCGGCCGGAAGCTGTATTCCGAGCGCTTTGCTCGTCTATGCGGGTCTAGTCTTTTCCGCGGTCATGCTCGCGCTGCCCTTCTTTTGGATGGCGCTCACGTCTCTAAAATCTTCCGCAGCCGTGGCCGCCTATCCCCCGTCGTGGTGGCCATCTGAATTCACGTGGAGTAATTACCGCGATGCGTGGAACGCCGCGCCGTTTGGACGGTACTACATAAACAGCGTGGTTACCGGCGCTGCCGCAACTTCGCTTCAGATCATATTCGCGCTCTTGATGGCGTATGCGTTCGCGGTAATTCGTTTCCCAGGGAAAGGCGCCATACTCCTGGCGGTGATCTCGACGATGATGATCCCCGATGAAATGAAACTCGTGCCCAATTACATACTTCTCAGCCGCCTGCACTGGGTGGACACCTACTGGGCCCTCATTATCCCGCCCGCCGCCCACGCTTTTCCGGTTTTTGTCCTCTATCAGTATTTTCGCACCGTTCCGCCCGATCTGCTTGACGCGGCGCATGTGGACGGGGCAGGCCATCTGCGAATTCTGATTCAAATCATTGCGCCAATGGCGCGGCCCGTCCTCGCAGCGACCGCGCTGGTGGCCTTCCTAGGTCGTTGGAACGACTTCCTGTGGCCCCTGATCGTGACCAATCGAACCGTCATGCGCACCCTTCCCATCGGTCTCAACTACCTCAAGGAGAACGAGGGCCGCTGGAATATCTTGATGGCGGCGGCAATCTACGTTATTATTCCTATGATCGGTCTTTATGTGGCCGCACAGAGGCAATTCGTAGAAGGCATAACGCGGGGAGCGTTGAAAGGGTAATTCTAGTGGTTGGGAAACTCATCGAGTCCGAGACCTTACGGTTCCTGAAGGAGTTTATTGCCGCGCCCGCGCTGGTGGGCGCCATCGCGGCAAGTTCTCCTGGACTGGCGGAATCGGTTACGGAAATCGCCGGCGTTTCCCGCTCCTCGGTAGTGGTCGAGTTCGGACCCGGTACCGGCGCCATTACCGGCGCTATCGTGGACAAGCTTCAGCGCGACGCCACTTTCGTCGCCATGGAAGTGAGCGAAAAATTCGTCCAAGCGACCCGGAAGCGCTTCCCCGGTGTCAATGTGGTTCATGATTCCGCCGTGAACACCGGAAAGTACCTGAGCGAACTGGGCGCCTCTCACTGCGATTGCATCGTATCAGGCCTGCCATGGTCCACCTTCAACCCCGACCTCCAGCAAGATCTGCTGAACGCGACCTACAACGTCCTCAGACCCGGAGGCCGTTTCGCCACCTTCATGTACCTTATGAGCCCTGCGTTGCCCGCCGGACGCCGCTTTATTCGCCAGCTCAAAGCCCGATTCGGAAACGTCAAGGTATCGAGGCCTGTCTGGCTGAATCTCCCCCCCGCCGTCGTGATTTCCGTCGTACGGTAGACACGTCTTAGGTACCCGCATGTAAAGGAGGAATTGCATCATGAAGTCCGCCTTGGTGGTTTGGGGCGGCTGGGATGGACACCAGCCCAAGCAATGTGTCGACCGTTTCATCCCCGTTCTACAAGAACAGGGTTACGACGTGCGCGCTGAAAACGGCATGGAGGTTTATCTCGATAAGGACTACATGACCAGCTTAGCCCTCGTCGTACCGTGCTGGACCATGGGCACGATCACCAACGAGCAGGAAAAGGGGTTACTCGACGCGGTTCAGTCCGGCGTGGGTATCGCAGGGTGGCACGGGGGAATGGGCGATTCGTTTCGCAACAACACCGGTTATCAGTGGATGGTTGGCGGCCAATGGGTCGCGCACCCTGGAAACATCCACGAATACCAAGTCAACATCACCAACCACTCAGATCCGATTACGAAGGGCCTTCAAGACTTCAAGGTCGTATCGGAGGCCTATTACCTCCACGTCGATCCGTCGAATGAAGTCCTCGCTACAACGACGTTCTCCGGAATTGACGCGCCTTGGACCAAGGGCTGTGTCATGCCGGTCGTTTGGAAACGGAAATGGGGCGAGGGCCGGGTATTCTACTTCTCGGTAGGTCATCAAGCCACGGATTTTGACGTGCCCGAAGTCTTCGAGATCATGAAACGCGGTATGCTCTGGGCCAGCCGCTAGAACGAGGGGAAAATCGCATGATAAAGCCGGTCAAGGTCGGTATCGTCGGGTGCGGCAACATCTCCGAGGTCTATTTCAACTCCGGAAAAACATTCGGCATCCTCGACATCGTCGCGTGTGCGGACCTCGTGCCCGAGCGCGCGAAGGAAAAAGCCAAGAAACACGGCATTCCGAAAGCGCCCACCGTCGCCAAGCTTCTCGCTGACCGCGACATTGAAATTGTTATCAACCTGACCATTCCCAAAGCCCACGGCGAGATTGGACTTGCTGCCCTCGAGGCCGGGAAATGCGTACATAACGAGAAGCCCCTCGCCGTCACCCGCGCGGAGGGTCAGGCCATGCTCGAGCTTGCCGACGAAAAGCGGCTCTTGGTGGGCTGCGCCCCCGATACGTTCATGGGCGCGGGAATCCAGACCTGTCGAAAGTTGATCGACGATGGATGGATCGGCGAGCCGGTCGCGGCCAACGCCTTCATGATGTGCCACGGACACGAAAGCTGGCATCCCGACCCCGATTTCTATTACCAGCCGGGCGGCGGCCCGATGTTCGATATGGGTCCCTACTACCTGACGGCCCTGGTCACCTTGATCGGCCCGATCAAACGTGTCACGGGCTCGACGCGCGCCACGTTCCCGGAACGCACCATCACCAGCGAGGCCAAGTACGGGACCCAAATCAAGGTCAACACACCGACCCACCTCGCCGGCGTCATGGATTTCGCGAACGGCGCCATCGGCACGATCGTCACCAGCTTCGACGTCTGGGCCCACAACCTTCCCTGCATCGAGATTCACGGCACGCGCGGGTCTCTCGCCGTACCCGATCCCAACGGTTTTGGTGGCGTCATCAAGATTCGCCGAGCGGGCGATCCCGAGTGGCGCGAAGTCCCCCACTCTCATGGCTACGCCAAGCAAAGCCGCGGCATCGGCGTCGCCGATATGGCCTACGCGCTGCGCAGCGGCCGAAAACACCGCGCCAATGGCGAGATGGCCTACCACGTTCTCGACGTAATGCATGCCTTCAACGACGCGTCCACCTCTGGCAAACACGTGGCTATCAAGAGCCGGTGCGAGCGTCCGGCGGCATTGCCCCTCGGCCTGTCGGAACGCGAACTGGACGCGTAGTTTTCACCTGTAGACCCACGATCGCTCAGACCCGGAGATCTTCGATTCGGAGTCAGACTCCTGGATGTGCTAAGATTTGTCGAGGTTGTTCGGTGAAATGCGGCGTCTATCTGTCGTGTCTAATTTGGAGTGTTGAGCCATGCCCTGGGTCAAAGGTCTGACGTCCCATCAACAGGAAATCCCCGAAGAAATCATGGGCGAACTGCGCGAAACGCCGGGCGCGTTGCGCGATGGCGCGCTCATGCGCAAGCGCCTCGAAGAAGACGGCTATGTGCTCGTTCGCGGCGCCCTCAATCCGGACGATGTGCTGGCCGCCCGCGCCGAGGTCTTCGGGCGCCTCCTCGAAGTCGGCGAAGTCCGCGAGCCCGCCATCGAAGGCGTCAGCACCGGAACCAGCCGACGCAAGGAACTGTGCGATGACTTGGGCGCCTTCTGGCGTTCGGTCTGTGAAGGTCCAGTTCTCCGCAGTGTCACTCACGCAGGCCCCATGCTCGACCTCATGGCGACGCTGCTTGGAGGCCCCGTTCGCCCCTTCGATTTCCTCTGGCTTCGCCCCATGCCGCCCCGCCGGGCCTCCGCGTTTCACTTCGATCACGTCTACATGAATCGCGGAACCGATCACTTGTTCACCGTGTGGACGCCCCTCGGCGAGGTCCCCATTTGCGACGGCCCCATCTTGTTGGTCGAAGGCTCCCACAAATGGGACGATCTCATCGCCCAATACCGTGGCTTCGACGTGGACAAGGATAAGTCGCGCCCCGGCCACGTCACCACCGAACCCGTTACGTTGGCGCGCGAGCGTGGCGCGCGCTTGATTACCACCGATTTTCACGCCGGCGACGTGCTGATTATGACTATGTTCATGCTGCACGGTTCGCTGGACAATTGCTCGCCCCAGAATCGGTTCCGCCTCTCCTCCGATACGCGCTACCAACTTGCGTCCGAGCCCGTTGACGAGCGCTGGATCGGCGAGAATCCCATCGCGCACGGCGTAGGCTATGGCTCGATGGGCGGCAGCCGCCCCGCCAACGCCGCGCCGATTCGGCGCTAACGCTTCCTCGCGTTTGACAGCAAGCGCACGAAACTTCCCTGTCTTGCCGCCACGGACTTCCAAACACAGGACGTGTGCGTACAAGAGACTATCTATAGTCCCGCAAGTGGTAATCGCTGGAATCTACTCGCGCGACGAAATAGTTGCGAAACTCAATAAAAATTATGCTATAGTTCAATTCATGGAGAAGTCGAGACTTTCTGTATTCTGGCGGAGGTCTTGGCAATCAAACCGTAGTACACATAAGCGAGGAGGTATTCATGCCTAGAACCGCAAAGAAGGCAGCACACAAGAAAGCCGGAAAGGCGCGCCGCACCAAGGAAGAAGTGCAGGCGATATTGGATAAAGTAGCGGCGCTGCGCGCGGAGGGTAAATCGCTCACCGCGGCGCTGCGCGACATCAAAATCCCGTACAACAACTACAACTATTGGATAAAGAGGCAAGGCCGGCAATCCGCCGGCAAGGGCAAGTCTGCGGCGCCCGCATCGGGCAAACGCGGCGCAAAGGCGGCCAAGATGCAGGCCGTGCTCGATCAGATCGACCAAATGCGCAAGGCGGGCCAAAGCCTGAATGACGCGGTCAAGTCCAGCAAACTCACCATTAGCAACTACTATTATTGGGTCAGGACGCTGACCAAGAAGTCATCCGGCAAGTCCAAGGCGCCGCGCGCCGCAGCATCGGCCGCTTTGGGCCACGGTGATGATACCGTCGAGATCCTGAAGCAAATGGGCCGCAACCGCGAAGAACGCGAGCGCCTCACCCGCGCAGTCCAAATGCTGGACAACGATTTCAGGGCGCTGTTGCGCAAGCTCGAATCCGTCTAGAGGCGCGGTCATAAAGCTGACTATCTGGCCGTATTCCTAGCACTACAACGCTATCCAAGACGCCATAGTGCGCCGCAACCATTTGGCATATATGGCAGTCGCGCATGACCAAAGAAGATCCCGCCATAGTAGACGCGGCGGCTCGCCGCGTCACCGAGGCGCAGGATCTTCTGGCAGGCGCGCCGCCTGCCCGGGGCGCTTTCACTAGGACAGCTAATGCGCCCAGACGACGCGGCGAGCCGCCGCGTCTACTATGGCGAATAGCGTTGTGGTGCTAGGCTGATTCAACACGATATGACGGCGCGGCCGTGCGAATTCGGCCACCGCGCAAAAAGAGTCATTTTTCCCGTATAGCCGCGATAATTACACCAATCGTCGGGGCTATACGGGATTTGATCTGTAGTCCTCTCGATGCGTCATTCCTTTGTGGCCCGAATCGAAAACATCAGCGGCAGCCCACTGGAATTGTGGGGGCAATACCAAAATCCGTCGGCGCGGCGCACGAATCCCGGTTGCGCCGGATACGCGCAGTGATCGAACTCGTGCAGGAATTCGATTCGCAGCCCCGCCGAAGCCAGCGCCGTCACCACGTCACCCAAAGTGTACGGCCACTCGTATTCCGGCATGCAGATGTCCGCGTCCAGGTCCGCGTAGGTCCCCCGCTGCTCGGACCGAATCGGTTCGCCCCGGCGCGCGTACGTTTCCCCGTCGAGCACGGCCACCACACCCGGCGGCTGGTAGAACAGGCCGATTGGATGGAATTCGTGTATGTAGAACACGCCACCGGGACGCAGAAAATGCGCGGCAATCCGCCCCCATTCCATCACGTCGGGTAGCCAACACAACACGCCTTGTGATGTGAACACCACATCAAACTGTTCGTGTACTCGCTCGCGCAACGCATAGACATCACTACACACAAACCGTGCGTCAATTCCCGTTTCCGCCGCCAGAGCCTGCGCCTGCGCAATCGCCACGTCAGAAAAATCCACCCCCACAACCCGCGCCCCCAGACGCGCCCACGACAGTGTATCCATCCCAAAATGACACTGAAGATGCAGCAGGCTCTTCCCCGACACGTCCCCCACCTCAGCCCGCTCGACCTCGAACACGGTACACCGGCCAGCCTTGAATCCCGGCACGTCATAAAATGCTGACGCGACGTGAATCGGCGTCGATGCATTCCATATCGCGCGGTTTACTTCCAAATATTTGTCCATTCCTCGACAACTCTCCTGTCATAGCGGCGTCAAATCCGCCTCCATTAAATCCAACCGAACTTCCCCATGGCGTCCCGAATCGGAATTGACGAGGCCCAGCCGTCCGCTTAGAATACCGAACGCTCCGTTAATCGGGAGACGCGCCCTTAGTGTGCAATCGGCGCAGCGCCTGAACAACTGTGGCAAGACGCTTGGAGATTTCGCCATGAACTTCCGTAGACTCGCCCCAACACTGACCCTTGTCCTTGCCACGACTCTACCCGTTTGGGCAGGAACCTACAACATATCATTTAACCTGCCTGACCAGATCCTTCCTTTCGACATCTTTGGAAATCCCCCTGCGACCGTCCTCGCGCCCGCAGGCGTCTATCAGGGACTCTCCGACGACACCGTACTGCAGATTCTCGGCGGAAACCTCGTCGCATCCGATCCCACCGGTGGCGCCGCAGGCGAATACAGCGCGCTGGCGCTGACGGCCGGGCCGCCCACCAACGCATTTACAGGCGGCGCCACATTCCGCTGCCGCATAGCTGGCACAGCCATCGCCGCGGTTCGCGACGGCGCATACCCTGGTTTGGCCATAGGGACGACCATGGTTGACACCGCATCTGCGACCTACATGTTCGCCGCCATCAACCGAACTACCGCAGGCGCTGACTACTTCGACAACATCACCGTTGGAGGCGTCGTAAACCGCGGCCTGCTGACACCCGGAACCGGGTACTTTGCCGTGTGGGAACTTAACGCCCTCTCCAACGCCACGGTATTGGCCGTCCAACCCATCCCCGCGGGCGCGATTGGAGACACCGAATTCCGAATAGACTTCAACGCATCGGCCTCGGCGACGTTCTTACTTAACGGCGCCGCCATCCTCACCAACCATCAACTAGCCGCCCAGCCCGACCGCGCCGGCATGGTCGTCATGTCCTGGGGCACACCCGCAGGCAATCCACCCTACGGCGGCGTCACACTCGGAAACCTGCACGCCGAGGGACCTGAAATACCGGACGGCGGCGTCCCCGATTTGCCAGCCTCCAGTCCGATCAGCCTCGCGTTGCTCGCAATGCTCATCGCGGCGGCAGCATGGCGCCACAATTCTCTCCGCCCTCGCCGCCAACGCCACAAATCGCACCTAAATGAAATTATATAAATAGCTTGCGACATCGGTTAAGTCCGTCCGACCTGTCCGACCTGTCCGACCTGTCAGACCTATCCGACCTATCCGACCTATCCGACCTATCCGACCTATCAGACCTATCAGACCTATCCGACCTGTCCGACCTGTCTGTCACCCAGACCCCTGTCAAGTCCTAAGAAAAGTTGACACTTCCAAGTTTCCGATTCCCTACCTTCATTCAATGGTAAACTGTCCCTGCCGCCGCGGAGGATAGGGCAACGCTGGGAAGCGACCCGAGCGCCGCGGTGGCCTGAGACGAAGC
>JACRLJ010000085.1 GCA_016215105.1 Candidatus Hydrogenedentota bacterium | reverse complement strand
CCGTCGTGGCGATGCGCCCTGGGTCACACGCTGGGAACAGGACGGTGAACGTGGCGCGTACTCCCGGTTCGCTGGTTACTCGTATCGCGCCATGGTGGCTGCGGACGATACCCATAACCGCGGCCAAACCGAGCCCTCGTCCAACAAATCTCGTTGAGAAAAAAGGATCGAAGAGTCTTGGATACACCTCAGGCGCAATTCCCCCGCCAGTATCGGTTACCTCGAGGGCCACGTAGTGTCCCGTGGGCAGCTGATCGTCAATGTAGCATTCAGATAGATAGTCTCGATCGCATTCCATTGCACGGCCTCTGAGGGTAATCGTGCCCTCTTTGTCACCGATAGCTTCTGCGGCGTTGACTACTAAATTGATGATGATTTGGTGAATCTGCGAAACATCCGCTTCGATTCTAGGCAGGTCTGAAGGAAAATCGCATTCTAGCGCGCACTTTTTCGAGATGGACGCCGTTAGCAGCTTTACAAGTTCCGGGATCTCGTCTGAGATGAGGACTGGACGGACCATGAACTTGCCTTTGCCGGAGTACGCAAGCATTTGCCGAGTGAGGTCCGCGGCGCGCTGCGCCGATGACTCGATCTCTTGAAGGTTTGCGTGTGCGGGTGAGGCTTGGTCCACGTCGACAAGCGCAAGCTCGGCGTTGCCGAGTATGCTGGCGAGAATATTGTTGAAGTCGTGCGCGATGCCGCCAGCCAGGATACCTATGCTCTCCATCTTCTGAGCATAGAGTAGCTGTGACTCGAGTTTGAGGCGTTCTTCCTCCGCTTTCTTTCGCTCCGTTATGTCTGTACTGACGCCAATGACCCTCCAACGCCCGGGCGCGACAGATTGAATATATGCGTTCTCGTCGATCCAGCGTATTTCACCGTCACTTCGGCGGCACGGGAACTCGTGCCGGAGGTGAGTAGCGCCTTCCCGGAACGCGCGCGCGGCGTCCTCGTGCAGTTGATGGGCTTCTGTGGCAAATTCCTCCCGGTTCTCCGCGAGCGCGTCGTAGTAGGATTGGCCGGCCTCTAGATTGAGGGGCATGAAGCGTTGCGCCGCCTCTTCGCTGGAAACACTGATGGACCACTGCGGCTTCCCGTCCAGCGATTCGACATCGGCGTGCCACAGGAGGCAAGGCGCATACGCGCGAATCAATTCCAGCTCAGCTTGGGCGCGTTTGCGGTCGCTAATGTCTCGGAGTAGTCCGCAGATGCCAATCACCTTGTCATCGCGCGTAATGGCATTGAAGGTGCCTTCGACCTCGACCGGGTGTCCGTTCCTGTGGACTACGCTGAATTCGTACGTGTGCTCGATCGGTTCCCCGGCGAACCGCCGGCGGTTGTTTTCCTGAATGCAGGCTAAGTCCTCGGGATGGACCAACGACATGACTGGCTTGCTGGTCAATTCCTCGACTGCGTAACCGCAAATCTCAGCCAACCGGTCATTGAAGAAGTCCAGGCGATTACCGCAATCCAGAAAGAAAATCGCCTCTTTGGTTCCTTCGAAAATAAGCCGGTATTTTTCCTCGCGTTCCCGAAGCGCATCCTCCGCGTGTTTGCGTGTTGTGATGTCGGTCAGCATCGCGAAGGAGCCGGAAAATCGGCCCTCATTGTCCCATATCGGCGCTCCCGAAACGATCATCCAGACGGCAGAGCCATTCCGGTGGCGGCAACGAATCTCGTAACGGCCAGGGGCGCCTTCGCGGCGAAGGGAAAACTGGGTGTGAGCGGTTGGCACGTCCTCAGCCCATACGAACTCGTCAACGCATCTACCCAAGATATCCTCTTCCCGGTATCCAAGCATTTCGGCCGCACGAGCGTTCACAAACGTTGTCATTCGATCTTCGTCGAATGCCCAAATTCCCTCCGTCGCCGTGTCTACAATGCGCCGGTATCGCGTTTCACTTTCCAGGAGCGCCGATTCCGCACGTTTGCGGCGGGTGATATCGCGATGCACGCAGTATACAAGAATCTGTTCGCCACTGGTCACTCCGTTCGCGCTGACCTCGACATTATATAGGGCCCCGTCCTTGCGCCGGTGTACGGTTTCGAAGGTGGCGTTCACACGGGAAAGCTCTCGAAGTTTCTCCACGAGCTCATCAAGTGTCCATTGCGCGTCCCAATCCGATACCCGGAGCCCGCTCAACTCCTCCGGGGTGTATCCCAGCATATCGGCCATTGCTTCGTTGGCCTCGAAAACGGAGCCGTCCAAGGTCAACACGGCAATGCCGTCCTTGGATTTCTCAAATAGCGCGCGCCGAAGCATTGCCTCTCTCACCAACGCTTCTTCCGCGGTCTTGTGCGCGGTAATATCCAATACGATTGCTAAGACTTGGGGTTGTTCGCCAAAGCCTTCCATAACCGACGTCGAAATACACAAGGTGCGGCTACCTCCGTCCCTGCGGGTCATCAGCCATTCTTCTTTCTCGAAATTATCTCCATTGCTGGCGCGGGCTATGCGCTCGGCAGCCCGCGTTCGCGACTCTTCATCGGGGTACATACACTCGTACCACCCCAAGCGATTGACTTCCTTCTCGATGATCGCTTCGCGGAAAATGTTCTCCATGCGATACATTTCTTCGGCCCGCTGGCGCTCCACGACTTCGCGCGCCAGATTCTGACCGTGCCGGAGCAGGACTGCCTTAGTGCGCAAGGCGCTCAACAGCGCAAAATAGAAGGTGCCCAGAAGCAGTACCAGGCCGAAGACTTGACAGATCGATCTTGCAGTACCGTGCCACCTGCTGTGCCGGGACAGGATAGGCCACGCGTCGCAGTACGGCGTGCTTTCGCAAATAATCGTCATTTGAGACAGAATGGCGAAAGTGACCGCCAGTACGATCGAGCACCGGAGAACGATGTCCGCTTTACGGCGTAGTATCAGATATAACGCTGGCGCTAGAAGCATCAGAATTGCTACAAAGGAGATGACTTCCGGGACAGGCACTGGAATAGAGGATCTGAAGAACCGTCCGATGATTTCGACCAGAAACGCGGCCGCAACAAAGAACAACACGAACCAGACCGACCGGTCCCGCAGTTCCGTGAACTCCGTCGCCCCGTGAATCACCTGCCCTGTTGGTTTGTCAAAGTCAGAGGGAACTGTCATTGCTCGAAACCTCCGGCACGGAGTCGGGGAAAAGACAGCTCCCAATGCGGACTGACAGAGCCCGGTTGCAGCACAGAGCGAGGCGCCCTAAGGTCCGCGTACTCCCGCTTTCTCTCCCAACAGTCACTAGAGGCGCGGCTGGTAAGCCTCCGTCTAGCAGAACTCCACGCATGCCCGTACTCGTGATGCGCCACATGCAGGCGCTTTCAGGCTGCGCCGCGTCAAACACTCCGCTTCCCAAGCCGGCGTCCTCGCTGCGAAACCCTACGGTGTGCGCGCAAGTACTGCGGACACCTCCGTAAACTGATTGTGCGCTTCTCTTGGCGGAATGTCAATTAGATTGGATATTCGCATAATACGCATATTGCGATTGAGTTAACTCCGATGTATCCTAAGTCTAGCAGACAGAGCCGCTTAGCCACGTATCTAAGCTGCTTGCCTCTATCGTGAGGCAGTTCCGCCTGAGCGCCTCAAGTATGCCGCTACCGGCGCAACGAGCGAAGTAAGACGGAGGAAGAGAGTACGTGGGTAGATATACACATTATTAGATATAACATTATCGGCAATTGACCTATTTTGACATAGGGGCGTTTCGCCTGCCTTCAATACACCCCGACAAACAGCCACGTGCGGCGACAAGGACTGTGTCTTATCTTCATATTTTGCAACAGGTTACTTTACAGGCCGAAATCCGCCGGGCTACTCAGGCTCGATCTGGGAGCGAAGAAACTTCTTGATTTCTTGAAAGCGTAATAGTATAATTATGCGATTTTCGCGATGATAATTATTGACATTCTACTGAACCGATACTGGAAAGGTGTGTTGAATAGCAGGATTCCGGGAAAGACACGAATCACGTCCTAGCAAAGGGCAGAAAGCGCCCGCAGGCTGTTTGGTAACAGCCCCCGGATTTGTGAGGTCCTGCGTTTGGAATGCTTTCTGCCGCGCTTCTGGGAGGACAGGTTTCATGAACTCGACAGAGCAACTCTGGGTGGTGTTTTCACTGGGTACCGGTCTCTACGCGATACCCACGACGGAAGTGGGCGCCCTGGTCCGCTGCGGCGAAGTCACTCCCGTTCCGGGCGCGCAGAGCGATATCCGTGGCGTTGTCAATCAGCGAGGCCGGGTGTTGCCGCTGATTGACCTTCGTGTCCGCCTTGGTCTCAAATCGCACCACACCGAGACCGAAGAATTGATCGAGACCCTGCGCCAGCGCGAACAAGACCACAAGAACTGGATCAATGAACTCGAGGCCAGCGTTCGCGAGAGCCGCGAATTCAAGCTGACAACGAATCCGCATCAGTGCGCTTTCGGCCGCTGGTACGACGCGTTTAGGACGGACAATCTTATGCTCGCTTCGTTGCTGAAGCGCTTTGACGAGCCGCACAAGGCCATTCACGCGCTGGGCGAGCGTGTGATTTCCATGGTCAAGAAAGGCGATGTGTCTGGCGCGCAGGAGTGCATCGCGCACACTCGCAACACGACACTAGGCGTTTTGATCGCGTTGTTTGCTCAGGCGCGGGACGCCATGCGCGAGTCTGAGCGCGAAATCGCCATCGTGATGCATAAGCGGAATTCCGTTTTCGCCGTCGTGGTGGACGCCATCGAGTCTGTCGAGCGCTTGTCGTCCGACATCCAGCAGATTCCCGCTATCGGTGGCGCCGAGGCGGTTTCGTCGGTCGCAGGCTTTGCGCGCCGATTGAAACACGAGGGTCTGGTCTTGCTCCTGGATGTTCAGCCTCCCGAAGACGGGCTGGAGCGCGGCGAATTCGTCGAACAGGAACTTCTGGCGTCGTAAGCGGCTTCGCTGTGATTTCGGAGTGTCCAGGCGCGAATTGCGTCCGTGCCGTCGAAGCTTTAGAATCGAAACAGCCTTGGCGTTGACGCGGAAGCATGAGCAATGACACACGAATTCGAGGAACTGAAGCACAAACCGTATCCGCCCGAAGTGGACCCGCTTGACGCCGAAGCCCTGCGGTTCACCAAGAGCTGGCATCGGTATCCGGGGATTCACAGCGCGATTTGGTATCACGGCGTCAATCTTGGCGAAGTAGACGAGTATATGCTCATCTGCGAGGTCATTACGGCGTTGGTCGAACGGGAACAGGGACGGATTCGGTGAAGCCCGCTGTGCTGTTGGGCATGATTCGAGGGGCGGATCGCATCGCGCGCGAGCTGCAGCGCCGGGCCGCCCTCGAAATCATCACCCTGTACGACCCCGCCAGTTCGCTGCTCACGAGCGCCGGTATACCTCACCGCCGTCTTGACGATTTTGCCACGGAGGCGCATCGGACAGACCTTGCGCACCGCACGGAACTCCATGCGCAGGCTATCGCCCGCCAGTTCTACAAGGAGGATTTCCGCCGGCAGTGGCCGCAGATCGACGCGGTCACGTGGCCCGCGCTACGCGGCCAATTGATGAAGTTTCTGAAGCGGGATCTCTTGGAAGAGATGTTCGTGGTCGAGACGATGCGCCGGTGCGTCTGTGCCGCGGACTTGCGTCTCGTGCTCGTGCCCGAGGACTACGGGCGCGACACGCGCGCGGCAATCCTGTCCGCCCAGCGCATGGGGGTACCTGCACTGCATCTCCTGCACGGATATCCCTATCAGACTCAGAATGCTCACGACGTCGTGTCGGCCAACGTCACTGCCGTGTACAGCGAACACTGCAAGGCCATCGTCGAGTCCTTTGGGGCCCAGGCGGACCAGGTCGTCGTCACGGGCAATCCGGCGTGGGACATCTATGCCGATCCCCCCAATCCGGGTTCCAAGCAGCGCGTGTGCGCGAGTCTGAAACTCGATCCGGCTCGGCCCATTATCGAGTACGCGATGACGGGCGTTCACCGCTTTAGCGCGGTAAGCCAAACGCATCCGCAGTATCACTTCGCCATTGCTGAAGCCGTGATTGATTCGTTTGCCGCGCTGTCGAAGCGCCATCCGGATTGGCAGTTTGTGTTGCGTCCGCATCCCATCGAGCCGATACCGGTTGAACGTTTCGTCGAACGGGCAATGACCGCCGGCTTGCACCATCTGGCGATCGATAGCGAGTCGTCGGTGGACATAGTGAGCGCGGTGGATGTCTTCCTATGCACCCACTCCAACATGGGAATCGAAGCGCTTCTTCGGGGCCTGCCCGTGGTCAATGTCGCGCTTGACGCTTTCGGGGGGCCGGTATTCCACGAGGGGATAGGGCCACTGTTCCTCGACGGCGACGCCGTGCTCCACGTGCGTCTGGCCGAGGACCTCGCCCCTGCGGTAGAGGCTGCCCTGACGGATCCCGCCACGCGAGAGCGCCTGCTTGAAGCCCGCCCCGATACCATACGGCGGCTCAACTTCGCGAACGATGGCCAAGCGGCTGAACGCCTGTGCGCGCTCGCCTTGGACATGATCGGCGGAAACGCGAAGTACACCACGCCCGTCCACAGGTATCCGGAATTCGAGCCCGCGTTCGCGCAAGTGGTCCCCAAGGATAGCCGCAGCATTCTCGTGGTTGGCCAAGCGGCTGAGCATGTGGCGTGGGTCCTTCAAGACACGCTCCCGTCCGCCGCGATTTGCTTGGGGCGGACTATCGAAATGGGTGAGGCCGTGTACGATACTGTGGTGTTTTGCGATCCCATTCCGCATTCGGCTCGCGGCGTCGAGTACTTGGCTCGCGCTCGCGAGGTAGTCGGGGATTCAGGGAGTGTTGTCACGGCGTTTCGACACGGCGCGAGCGCCGAAGCGCTCGACGCCTTTCAGGCCGGCGAGTGGGCGCCTCCAAAGCCTAACGGCGAGCCGCCTGCGCTCGTTGGCGAGTTCTCGCGCGCCGGTGTCGAAATAGCCCTTTCCCGTAGCGGCCTCGAAGCTGCGTCCCGCGTCGCGGTGCGCGCGCTGTCGATCGAAACGGAGCAGATCAACGCAACCGGCGGTATCGAGGATGTTACCGTGTGCGCCTGGGTAATCTGCGCCCGCCCGCGGCCCAAGCGGCTAAGTCCGTACGCGGAGTCGCGGCGTGACCGAAAGCGCCGGGCGGACTTGTCGAACCGCATTGGCGAGCGCCGTTTTGCGAAAGGCGATATCAATGGCGCCGTAGCCGCTTTTGCGGAGGCGATCGCGTCATGGAATGAGGAGGCGCTCTATTTTAGTAATCTCGCGGCGGCAATGTTTTCAGTACATGAACTCGACAGCGCCTGGTTTCGCATCCGCGAAGCCCTCTATCTGGATCCCTTCATGCCGGTCGTCCGCGCCAACTACCGCATGATCGCCAACGCCCTGGATAAATTAGAAGAGGCTGAACACGTATTAGGCTTGTTCGGGGCGGACGAGCCTCAGAGCAGAACGAACTGACCGCGATGCAGGGGGCGCGGGGCTGTCGCGGTATGCGCCATACGTGTACTCCACGCAGATGGCGCCGACCGAGTCAAAATCTTACCCAGCTTGACAGTCCGGGTTGCCTTTCCCCTGGAATGGCCGTCTCCTTTCAACTCTCCTGTTGCGCCAGTCTCGCAGGAACGAAGTAAGATTCGTAGAAATAATTCTTGTTGACATTTGAATACAAATGAGTATACTGCAAGTCAGATGTTAAGTATAGCTATCAATAGATAGCATAGAATACTACTTGATGCTGTATGAATAATCACGTGTTAAGTGTTTTAGCACAAATGAATTACGGATGTGTGTCAGGAGCGAAGCGGCCAATGCCGAGAAACTCGAAAGGACGGAATCAAGATGAAGTCGTCAAGAAGGAATGGATTTACCCTAATTGAACTGCTTGTCGTCATCGCTATCATTAGTATACTCGCGGCAATTCTGTTGCCCGCGCTGGCCCGCGCGCGAGAGGCCGCGCGGCGTGCGGCCTGCCAAAACAACCTCAAGCAGATGGGACTTACGTTTGCCATGTATTCCGGTGAGAACCGGGGCATGTATCCGCCGCGCATGATGTACAAGCCCAATGGATCGCTGAGCGACACCATGATCTTCAATGGACCCTCCGCTATGCCGGAATACCTGACGGACGTTAACGTGGTGTGGTGCCCGTCATGGGCAGGGGCGTCCGGCGCAGTCGAATGGTACGACGGGAAAGGGAACAAGAATGGGATCGTAGAACCTCAAGAGCTCACCAAGGAACCGTATGATTATACCGGCTGGCTGATTGTCTCGGATGTGAACATTCTCGGACCCCTGGCGGGAACAGCCGGCTCAGGTCCCAATGGACGATTCGAGGAGAGCGAGTTCTCGGGCACGCCGTGGGGTGAACTGGCCTTGGCCAATGTGTCCTCCGGCGGCGCAGCGAGCAACCGTGACTTCACGGTATCGGCAGCCTATGCTGGAACCCAGGCCGGCGGGGGCGCGACATTGTTTCGTCTACGCGACGGTATCGAACGATTTCTGATCACCGACATCAACAATCCCGCTGCCGGCGCCGGCGCTTCCACGACCATTGCTGTATTGTGGGATCACATCACTACGGCGGCCGCGGACTTCGCGCACGTTCCCGGCGGCGGCAACGTGCTGTACTTGGACGGCCATGTGACTTTTATGCGCTACCCGGCAGACAAGTTCCCCATGACGCTGGATAGCGCACGGACATTCGGGCGCTATAACCGTCCATTCAACGGAATCTGACAATCCAATTGTGACAGGCAAGGCAAGAGAGTCAACTGATTCGAGGCGAACGGGCCGTACGGCGCTGGCGAATTCGAGGACGCGGCCTAGAGGCGCGGCCAGAAAGCCTCCGTTTGCCAAAACCCTACAAAAGCGATTACTGGTGTTAAACAACTTACAGATGCTTTCTGGCTGCGCCGCGTTAAAAAGCCGACTTTCTGGCCGAACTCCTAATGATCTGGAGCAGGCGCCAGGGCCGAGCCATCCCCGGACTGGGCTTGCGCGCCAATCATACCGCTGAGTTCCGTCAGCAACTCACTCAAATGGTGTGCCTGCTCCGACAGATCCTTACTCGTTTCGGCGGCGTTGTCAGAGTTGGACGCATTCGCCTGGGTAACCGAATCAAGGTTCGACGTGGCGATGGATATCTGGTTGATGCTTTCGGCCTGTTCGCTGCTGGCCTTCGAGATTTGGCCTATCAGCAGCGACAGTTCCTCCACGGATTTTGCGAGTCGCGTTAGTACGCTGTGAACTTCCTCGCTCGCCGCGACCCCATTGTCGGCGCTTTGCTGAGCTCCGCCGATAATCCCTTCGGTGTGCTGGGCCGCGGCCGCGCTCTGTTGCGCGAGGTGACGCACCTCGTTTGCAACGACCGCGAACCCTTGGCCGGCGGCGCCGGCGCGCGCGGCTTCCACGGCAGCGTTAAGCGCCAGCAGATTCGTCTGGAACGCGATGTCATTGATGCTCTTGATGATTCGCGCCGTATCGTTCGAGGCGGTCTTGATTTGTTGAATAGCGCCGGACAGCTTGTCCATCGCGGTTCGGCCGGCCTCCGCGACCTGGCGCGCGTCGTCCGCCATGGCGTTGGCTTTCTTCGTCTCATTGACGGTCCGGCTGGTGACGGACGAGACTTCCGTAAGAGTAGCCGAGGTCTCCTCGAGCGACGAGGCCTGATTGCTCGCGGCCTCAGCCAACTCGGTCGACACTTGTCTCATCTGTTCAGCGGCCTGGTTGACCCATTGCACCCTCTGTCCGAGGTTAACTATCACTCGGCCTAGCGGTCGAATGGTGGATCGAGAAAGCGCGACGCTGAACAGCAGGACCTCGCACGAGGCCGCTCCAAGCAGTATTGCGATCATGATCATACGGAGAGACGCCAACGCGCTCGTAACCTCCTCGGTGCTGATGGTGACGCTGGAAACGCCGAGAACGGCGTTCGGCGCGGCTGAGCTATGACACCCCTGACAGCTTTCCTGGTTGAGTGACGGCGAAACGAATCGCACGGCCTGATTCACGGCATCTTCAATTACCCTGGCCTCTCCGCTGTTCAGCGCTTCTCTGTCAATGTCGTCCTGCGGCGCCGCCCCTTCGCGCTCCTTGTAATCGAGAACGGCGCCCGGACCTCGAACGGTATGCACTTCTTTCAATTCGCCACGTTGTTTCAGATTGGCCAGAAACTGCCGAAGCCCGTCCATGTTTCCAGTCTGACCGAACGCTTGAATCGCGTCTGCCACCGAATCCGCAAGCAAGATTGCCGCGTCTCGGCTCTGCTTTTCCGCGATGGCGCTGGACCGCCACGTGACCACGGCGCCGGCGATTCCAAAGACCAGAACGAGACTCGCAACCAGGAGCGCGACTAAGCGTACCTGGAGACTATACTTCCGAGGCGAAATGCGCATAGCGTCCGACATTAGATGCCCCTCGCAGGGTTTGCGAAACTTCCTTCCATCTGTGGCCCTATCCGATATCTCGTAATACGTGCTTTTCATATTATAATGTCATGTCTGTAAAGTAATCAAGTCGTGTTTTTATTATTTTGAACGCCCCCCAAGATCTGCGAATCAAAGGGGGCGGTGCTCCAGACATTGCGCGATTGTGCGGTGATACGTGAACCGCCGCAGTCGAGGGGATTGGACTGCAAAAAACCTATTTGCTATGCTCGGTGTAAATAGTATTTGGACCACGTGCAGCCGCTACCGAAGGAGTCACCAATGGCCCCCGACCAACCCGAATCTTCGTTCAAGGCTCGCACCTTCATTCAGACGGCCTCGGAGGCGCTGGACAAATTGGACACGTGGTCTCAGATCACCGACGACGAAGTCGCGATGGTCGCGGACATGACGCGCCGCAATGAGATTTCCGGCGGTACTCCGGTCGTTCGCGATTTTGAAAAGGCGTGGCGGGAATGGATTGGGGTTAAGTACTCGATTACTACCGTCAATGGCACTTCTGCGCTATACAGCGCCTACTTCGGTCTCGGCGTCGGACCGGGCGACGAAGTGATTTGCCCGGTGAACACGTGGATCTGCAGCATTGCGCCGGCGCTGCTGCTGGGAGCGAAACCGGTTTTCTGCGATGTGGACCCAGAGACCCTCCAGCTGGACCCTGCAGATGTGCGGGCCAAAATCACAAAGAAGACCACGTGTATCTGCGCGGTGCATCTATGGGGTAACGTCTGCGATCTCGAGGCCATAATGGAGATCGGCCGCGAGTACAAGATCCCCGTTATCGAAGACTGCTCGCACGCGCACGGCGCCAAGTACAAAGGCAGGATGTGCGGATCGATCGGCGACGCCGCGTGCTGGAGTCTGCAAGGCTCGAAGGCCCTGAGCGCGGGAGAGGGCGGGGTCATCGCGACGAACCAGGTGGATGTATTTGAACGCGCGTGCCTGGTTGGCCAGGTGAACCGCGTGATCGGCATCGACTTGGTGGGAGCCAAATATGAAGAACTCCAACCGCTCGGCTTGGGGATGAAGTTTCGCGCGCACCCCCTGGGAATCGGCATTGCTACGGTTCAGTTGCGCAAACTCGACGAGTTGAACCGGCGCCGGAAGGCCTATTTCGAGGAAATGGAAGCGGGTCTTTCCGAGATTCCTGGTCTTCGTCCGGTGCGAGTCTACGAAGGCGCCGAACGTGGGGGATACTATGCGTTTCCCGTGATCCACGAGCCGAAAAAGATGAACGGTCTCACGACGGACACTCTGATCGCCGCGCTGAGAGAAAAAGGATTGGATGTGAACCGGACGGGCTATCCGAACCTGCATACCTTACCTCTATTTGCGAAAGGCTTTGATATCTTTACCCGAAATCGCGGTCCGCTCTGCGCAAGTGAGGGCTACACGGGGTACAAGGCCGGTGACTTTCCGAAAGCGGATTTGTCGTATGACCGAACTATCTTTTTTCCGCGCCTCAGCAACCCAGTTCCGAATGCGGTTCGTATCATTCTCGACGCGGTCAAGCGTGTGGTGGACGAATCCTCAACGTTGACGGCCGCGAAAGCATGAAGTCCATGAGGAAGCAGTCAACCAGCAAATGGCGGCGCCGGTGCGCATCGTAATCGCGCCGGATTCCTACAAGGAATGCGCCTCGGCTGTCGTTGTCGCTCAGGCTATCGCTGAAGGGTGGCGCCGCGCGGCGCCCGAGGCCGAGCTTAAGCTCATTCCCATGGCCGATGGCGGTGAAGGCACGGTCGAAACGCTGGTCGCTGCAACCTCTGGAAATACGGTAAGCGTTACGGTGACCGGTCCGCTGGGCAGTCCTGTCGAGGCCGTCTACGGCGTGCTGGGTGACGGAAAGACGGCGATCATCGAAATGGCGTCGGCGTCGGGGTTGGCGCTCGTGCCTCCCGCCAAGCGTGACCCGTGTATAACGACCACGTTTGGAACCGGCGAACTCATGCGGCATGCGCTTACTCACGGCGTACAGCGGATCATTATCGGTTTGGGAGGCAGCGCAACCAATGACGGGGGCGCCGGAATGGCCCAGGCGCTCGGGTATTCGTTGCGGGACGCTGCGGGAGTTGAACTGCCCTGGGGCGGCGCCGCGCTTGAACGTCTGGCAGCGATTGACTCCGGACAAGCCGACCCGCGGCTGAAAGCGTGTGATGTGCTCATCGCGTGCGACGTTTCCAATCCCCTGTGTGGCGAGTCCGGCGCGTCGCAAATCTACGGGCCGCAGAAGGGCGCTACACCGGATAGTGTCGAGCAGCTCGACTCGGCCCTGCGTCACTTTGGTAACATCGTCGAGCGTGAACTCGGCGCGCCGATCCTTACCTTGGCCGGCGGAGGCGCCGCCGGCGGTTTGGGCGCGGGCCTTGCCGCATTCGCGCACGGCGTCTTGAAGCCCGGCGTGGACATCGTAGCGGACGCGTGCGGACTGGATGACGCGGTGCGCGGCGCCCAATTGGTGATCACGGGAGAGGGGAGACTCGACCATCAGTCGGCGCACGGCAAGACTCCCGTAGGCGTTGCGCGTATCGCTAAGCGCTACGGAATTCCCGTCATCGCGATTGCCGGCAGTCTTGGCGAAGGATGCGCCGGGTTACGCGATCTTGGTATAGATGCTGCGTTCTCCATTTGTCCGTCTCCAATGACTCTGACGGACGCGATGGCGCGCGCGCCTGAATTGATCGCAGACTTGGCTGAATCTATCGCGCGCGTGTGGCGGGCCTCAGTTGAACATCCGGTCTAGTCATAGCCGGCTGGTCATAACGCCAAGATGATTCGTTGCGCGGCGTGGACATGATGGAAGAGGTGTTGCAGTGACTCCCGGACATTCGGAACTCTCGGCCTCTGCTTGGAGCCGATTCGTGTCGATTCTTGGACGGACCGACCGCGAAGATCTCGCCGAGAATCTCAGCGACGCGCTTCGTAATGTTCACGACGCCGAAATGGTGTTGGTGCGGCTCGAACATTTCCTGGACTCCTGCCTCGACGCGCGCTCCGAATTCGACGCCATCGCCACGGTTCCCGCCTACAGCCGCCTATTGGCTACCATCTTCAGCCAGAGTCAATTCCTGACCGATATCGTCTGCCGCAATCCGGAATTCATGAGTTGGCTTTGGCACGAGAGCAATCTCAACCAATTGCCGGGCCGCGAGTCCATGGTCAGCGAATTGCTCAGTCAAGTTCGCGCGGTCGAGTCGTTCGATCACCGCTGCAACACCATGAGGCGTTTTAAGCGGCGCGAAATCCTTCGCATCGCCACGCGCGACATCTTCGCCCATGCCGCGCTTGCTTCCATCACCGAGGACTTGTCGAATCTGGCGGACGCCGCGCTCGAAGCGGCGATTGTATGCGCGCACGACAACCTTACACCGCGGTTCGGCGCGCCCGGCAGCGACTGTGGTTTCGTTGTGCTGGCGATGGGAAAACTCGGAGGACGCGAACTCAATTTCAGTTCGGATATTGACCTGCTATTCATCTATACCGACGAGGGCGAATCCACCGGGGGCAGCGCAGGCGCGCTGAGTCACGCCGAGTACTTTCATAAGCTCGGCGAACAAGTCATCCACGCCGTTTCCGCGCAGACCGGCGAGGGTCAGGTGTTTCGCATCGATATGCGCTTGCGTCCGCATGGCCGGCGCGGTCCGTTGTCGGTCAGCCTGGAGGCGGCCATTGCCTACTACGAGCTTCAAGGCCAAGCATGGGAACGGCAGGCGATGATCAAAGCGCGCCCTGCGGCGGGCGACCTTGAACTCGGAGAACACTTCATCGAGCGGACGCGTCCCTTCGTTTTTCCACGGTACTTCGACGACGAAACGCTTGAAGAGATTCGCTCCGTAAAGCGCCAGATGGAGATTCAAATCGAACAACG
Organism: Candidatus Hydrogenedentota bacterium; assembly: GCA_016215105.1. Classification (GTDB taxonomy): domain Bacteria; phylum Hydrogenedentota; class Hydrogenedentia; order Hydrogenedentales; family SLHB01; genus JACRLJ01. The sequence continues at coordinate 97,119 of JACRLJ010000085.1, read as the reverse complement.
CGGCGAGACCGCGAGCGAGGTGAAATTGGGCCGGGGCGGGATCCGCGACATCGAGTTCACCGTGCAGATGCTCCAGTTGCTCAACGGCGGACGTTTTCCCGAGTTGCGCACACCAAACACGCTCGAGGCTATTCGCGTGCTGGGGGACCGTAATCTGCTGAGGCCGTTGGATGCAACGATGTTGGCCGCGAACTACGTCTTTCTGCGTCAAGTCGAGCATCGGCTGCAAATCGAAGGGAGCCAACAGCGCCACGTGCTTCCCGCCCAGCCCGAGGCGCTCGATGAGTTCGCGGGCCGCCTGGGCTACGCCAGCGGGACGTCGTTCATGGGGCACTACCGTGAGCGAGCGGAGGCCACCCGGCGCATACTCGATCAGTTCTTCGCCACCCAAGGCGCGGGCAACCTTTGGGTGAACGACCTGCTTCACCCGCATGCCGACGGCTCCGTGGGCTTGTCACGTTTGCGGGCGTTGGGCTTTCACGATCCGGAGCGTGCGCGCGAAGAGTTGCGCCTGTTGTACAGCGGCCCGGCTGAACATCCGTACGGCATGCGGATTCGCCAGCAATTCACCGCAATCGTCCCTGCGCTGCTGCGCGCGCTGGCCGATTCCGATGATCCCGACGCAACGCTGACCCGGCTCGGTCAGGTGTTCATGAATCTCCAGGCGCCCGGGTCGGTGTACGATCTACTCAACTGGAATCCCAGTCTAAGCGGACACCTCGTCACGCTGGTATCAAACAGCGAGTACCTGGCCGAGATGCTTATCCGCGACCCTGGGCTGTTCGAGTCGTTTGGCGATTCGAACACCTTTGACGAAGCCGCGACCCGGTCCGAAATGGAATCGGAACTTGAAGCGCTTTCCCGCGCCTACGATCCTAGCGCGGCGCCGTATCGTCTCCGAGACGGCCACACCTTGCGCATCGGTATGCGGGACCTGATCGCGGACGTGGGTGTCCTGCAAATCGGAAGGGAACTGACCCAGCTCGCGGAGGTCTGTCTCAATCACACTGTCGCGGCGGCGCGCGCCGCGGCTGTGCAGCGCTACGGCCAAACCAAGGCCGCGTTTGCCGTGCTCGGATTGGGGAAACTGGGGGGAGGCGAGATGGGGTATGGCAGCGATCTCGACCTCGTATTTGTGTACGACAAAGACCGGGAGCTGGAGTGCGGCCTCGGCGCCAACGAGTATTTTGCGTGGGTCGCGCAGTACATCATGCGCGCGCTCAAAGAGCCGACGCGCTACGGGATTCTCTACGATATTGACGCCCGGCTCCGGCCAGATGGCAAGAAGGGTATGCTGACCATCAGCCACAGCCGGCTGCGGCAGTACTACGTTGAGGAAGCTCAAGCCTGGGAACGATTGGCGCTCGTGAAAGTGCGCGCCGTCGCGGGGGACGATGAGTTTGCCAAATCCGTGGAAACCGAAGCCCGCGCGATTGCCTTCGGGACTCCCTTGACGCGCGAGTCACTCGATAATATCGAAGAGATCCGCCTCAAGATGGTCGAGGCCGCGTCGCCTCTCGACCTCAAGAAACACGAAGGCGGACTCGCCGAGATCGAGTTTACCGTGCGGCTCCTGCAATTGCGGCACTATCCCGACTACCCCGAACTCATGGAAGGCAACTTCGCGGAAGCATTACAGGCGTTGGCGGACTACAACCTGATTACGTGGAGCAACGCCAACGCGCTGCTCACGGCGTACACCGTGTTTCGCCGCATCGAAAATCGCATCCGCATGATGCATGGCCGGCCAGGAACCGAATTGTACGAGGATACCGATGCGCGCGCCGACCTCGCGGCGCGGCTGCAAATCGAAGGAGACTTGGCTGAAGTGGTCCTGTATCACAAGCGCGTCGCGCACGGTATCTACGTCGAGACGTTGGGCTCCCTCATCAACAAGAAGTAACGCCCGCCGGGCTTGACGCGCGCAGTTAGCTCAGTTCCTTCGACGATTGAACAACCTTCGAAATAAGGCCGTATTTCAGCGCCTCTTCGGCGTTCATCCAATAGTTCCGATCACTGTCCGTTGCCACCCGATCTACCGTCTGGCCGGTTTCCTTCGCGATCATCTGATTGAGTTTCTCGCGGATTTTGAGAATCTCTTGCGCCTCGATTCGTATATCCGCCGCCTGGCCGCCGGCCCCGCCGCTGGGCTGGTGAAGGAGAAAGCGGGTGTTCGGAAGCGCAAAACGGTTCTTTTTCTCCGCGCCGAACAAAATCGGCACCGCGATGCTGGCTACCCAGCCTGCGCCTATGCCAATTATCTCGGATTGAACAAAACGCAGTATATCGTGAATGGCGAACCCGGAATCGACGTGCCCCCCCTGGGAAGTAATAATGACCCGGATCGGGTCGTGTGACTCCGCATCCATCACCAGCAACTGCGAAATGACCCGCTCGGCCATCTCCTGGTCCACGAGTCATGAGAGCTCCTTAGCTTCTTTGTCGATGCGGCTGGGCCGCCTCACTCTTTTCCATTGTAACGCAAGGGCGTAGTGTCGCATGGCGGCCCGCGGCACTTCAAGAATGTGGCGCAGGCGACTGCTTGGCGAGGCGCCTGAGTCGGTATCCCGTCCACCGGAAAAAGCACAACTCAGTTCGCATATTATTTATAACATACATATATTGACAAATGTATATTAAGTATGGTACAACACAAGCAAGACACACAAGATCTTCGGATCGAACGCGAAAACATAACATCAAGAAGCTTGGACACGCGAAATGCTTAGTCATGACAATAGAGGCGTTGACGCCTTAACGGGCCTGCCCACCTACGAAGTATTTGTGGCGCGGCTTGAAGAGGGCCTGACGTCTGTCGAAGCGAACGATTCGCCGGTTTCAATGGGGCTGGTGGATCTGGACCTGTTCGGGAAACTCGACGCGGAGCGGGGCAGGGCCGTGGGGGACGCGGTTATCGCGTCGCTGGGACGCGCGCTGGTGGAGTCGTTCGGGAAAGCCGGCAAAGTCTATCGCTACGGCGGCGACGCGTTTTCCGTGCTTGTGGCCGCAGAGAAAGAGAAGGCGTTTCTGCTCTTTGAAGAGTTTCGTCAGCAATTTAGCGCAACGCCCGTCATGCTCGAAGGAGAAGGCGCCGAGTCGGCGGCCCTGACCGTCAGTGTTGGCGTGGCGGCGTATCCCGATGACGGCGCCCGCGCTCAGGAGTTGGTGCGCAAGGCGAACGAGGCCCTGTACAGGGCCAAGGTAAGCGGACGCAACAAGGTCTGCCTCGCCCGCGGAGAGAAGATGGTGACCAAGACGAGTCATTACACGCTGGGCCAACTCGAAGGGTTATCGCGGTTGGCGAAGCGCGAAGGTTTCGGTGAAGCGGTCCTCCTGCGCGAGGCGCTGGACGATCTATTGCGGAAATACAACTCGTAAGGCGGCCTACGGCGGGCTGCGGAGATAAGGATGCAGAGTATGGCGAAGAACATTTACGAAAAGATCTGGGATGCCCACGTTGTTCACAGCGAACCAGGGAAAGACACGATTCTCTACATTGACCGGCACTTCGTGCATGAAGTCACGTCGCCGCAGGCCTTCGAGGGACTTCGCTTGGCGGGACGCAAAGTGCGCCGTCCCGACCTCACGTTTGCGACGATGGACCACAATATCCCGACCACAGACCGCTCGCAGCCAATTGCGGACCCAATGTCGAAACAGCAAGTGGAGACGCTTGAAAACAACTGCCGCGAATTTGGAGTGGCCTGTTTCAACATGAAGGACCGGCGCAACGGTATCGTTCACGTGATCGGACCCGAGTTGGGTTTGACGGTTCCCGGCGCGACGATCGTGTGCGGCGACTCCCACACCTCGACCCACGGCGCGTTCGGCGCGCTGGCGTTCGGGATCGGGACCAGCGAAGTCGAGCACGTGCTGGCGACACAGACCTTGCTGCAAAAAGAGTCCAAGACCATGGAAATCCGCGTGACCGGAAAACTGCCGGTCGGCATCACCGCGAAAGACGTGATCCTGGCGATCATCGGCAAGATCGGCACGGCGGGTGGCACTGGCTATGTGATCGAGTACACCGGCAACGTGATCCGCGATCTGAGCATGGAAGGCCGGATGACGGTCTGCAACATGACCATCGAAGCGGGCGCCCGCGCGGGGCTTATCTCGCCGGATGAGAAAACCTTCGAGTATTTGAAGGACCGCGAGTACTTGCGCGGCGGCAAGCCGTGGGAAGAGTTAGTCCAGCAATGGAAGGCTTGGGCGTCCGATCCGGGTTGCCGCTACGACACGGTCGTCGAACTGAAAGCGGAAGACATCGAGCCGCAAGTGACTTGGGGCACGTCGCCTGGGATGGTGACCGGCATATCGAGCAAGACGCCGGTGCTGGCGGAGCTCTCCGATGAGAACGTCCGCCAGTCCGCCGCCAAAGCGCTGAAGTATATGGGCCTGAAAGAGGGTATGCCCATCAGCGGCATAACCATCAATAAGATGTTCCTGGGGTCGTGTACTAATGGGCGCATCGAAGATCTGCGCGCCGCGGCAAAGTTGGTCAAAGGCTACAAGGTCCACTCCAAAGTCGAGTTGGCGTTGGTCGTGCCCGGCTCGTGGCAAGTGAAGCAGCAGGCCGAAAAAGAGGGTCTCGACAAGATCTTCACGGCTGCCGGTTTCGAGTGGCGCGAAGCGGGATGCTCGATGTGCCTGGCCATGAACGCCGACGTGCTGAACCCCGGCGACCGCTGTGCTTCGACTTCCAATCGGAACTTCGAAGGCCGCCAAGGCAAGGATGGCCGCACGCACCTTGTCAGCCCTGCCATGGCCGTAGCCGCCGCGATCAAAGGACACTTCGTAGACATCCGCGACTGGAAATTCAACTAAGCATAGGTCCTATACGACCTATATGACTTATAGGAGCAAACCATGAAACCCTTCACCACACTGACCGGAATCGTAGCGCCGCTGGAGGCGCAGAACGTAGACACCGACCAGATCATCCCCAAGCAATTCCTGAAACGGATCGAGCGCACGGGTTACGAGAACTTCCTGTTCTTCGACTGGCGATTCAAGAACGACGGAACGCCCAATCCCGATTTCGAGATGAACGCCCCGCGGTATCGAGGCGCGAGCATACTGCTGGCCAAAGACAACTTCGGCTGCGGGTCGTCCCGCGAACACGCCCCCTGGGCGCTGAACGATTTCGGTATCCGCTGCATCCTGGCCCCGTCCTACGCCGACATTTTCTACAACAATTGCTTCAACAATGGCATGGCCCCGTTGATCCTGCCGGGCTCGGTCATCCAACAATTGTTCGACGAAGTGCGCGCTGCCGCGGGATACAAGTTAACGGTCGACCTGGCGTCACAAACGATCACGAAACCGGACGGCTCTACGATCTCGTTCGACCTGGACCCCTTCAAGAAGCATTGCCTCCTGAACGGCCTGGACCAGATCGGCCTGACCTTAGTCCACGAAGACAAAATCGCCGCCTACGAAAAGGCCCACGCCGTCTGAAAAGTCTTCGCCGAGACTCGCTCAATCAAGCAGAACCGGGTAGGGACGGTTTGCCAAACCGTCCCGGATTTACGCCAAACGGTTAGAATTTCCCTAATCGTCATCGCCTTCGCACGCGACGCAGACGGTCGGCGTCGCGTGCGCGAATACAAACTCGCGCCACACGCAAAAGCCCACGCGACATGGCGCATTTCGCGGCAACGCGCCACGGGAGGGTCGGCGTCCTCGCCGACCGCTGTTACTTTGCGAACTCGCTTCCCCGTCGGCGCTGGCCCCGATTCGCTGAAGGCGAATCGAATCCCAGCCCCGGTTAGGGGCGGCAGAGGGTAGCCCACGGCGTGAGCCGTGGGACCGGACTACGCTCGGGCCTCATTTCGCTGAGGGCGAAACATATCCCAGCCCTGGGTTGGCCGCCGGTAGGGCGGTTTTGCCAAAACCGCCGTCTTATCGGTATGCGAAGGCGGTCTACCCAGGAAAGACGACACAACCCAACGCGATTTCCCTGAAAGGGAAAGAGAAATTCCCCCTCGCCACCCGACCGTTTCGCCCTCACTCCTTTTGCTCTCATCCGTCGCAGAACCCGCATCGCGAAATCCCGTGACCGCGCACTACGGGATGCGTCGGCGCCTCCGAAAGAACAAACTTCCGTGTCTTGACGGCACGCAGTAGGAATCGTACGATTACGTCGCCATGAAGAACCTGACCATCAAGAACATGCCTGACAATCTGCACGCGGAGCTGAGGCGCCGCGCTCGGGCCCATCATCGCAACCTGAACGGTGAAATCCTATCCATTCTGGAAACTACCGCCAGCTCCGACGAAACCCGTCACCCCGACGCGGCGGGAATCCTGAGGCGGGTGGACGCGCTCCGAAAACGCATGAAAGGGCACGGGCTCACCGCCGAGGAAATCCAAGCCACCATCCATCGGGGTCGGCCGTGAATGCGATGGAAGAGGGAAGAGGGAAATCAGAGACGCAGCCTACAACGCTGCCGAGCAGTCACTCGCGTCTGCATCTTCTTTCTCCCTTGAACAACGTCTTCTCCAACGTCTGACGGGAAACGAATGAGATGAACCTGGAAACGCAGGCTGCTCTCGAACGAGAGGTCCTCGATCTATTCTTGAAGGGAGATCACTTCGTCCTCTGCGCTCTAAGGGCGCAACTAGCCCAAGTGCAGGGCATCAAACGTGAAATGACCGGGGTCGGTTTCTGGTTGGACTTCGAATTGCCCGCCTCAACGCTTGGAGTACATGAGCAATTCCCAGTTAATGCAGATTTCGAATTTGGCGACGTTGAAGCTTCTTTACTTCCTGACGATCAAATTATAGGATTCCGGCTCTTCATCCGTGAAGGTAAGCTTCGCAGTGTTGAGGGGTATGTTTGCGATGACCTCATGATTCCAACGATTAAACGCTTCGAGGTTGGATACACGGGTGAAGGACGCAATATGGCCGAACTCGAACGCACTTGGTCAAGAGAAGCATAGCGCAGGGTGGAAATCTGGATACCCGCCCCATTTCGCCACATTGCAGCGGCTTCATTGGAATTTATACTAAACGACAATTTTGTCAATCAAATCACCCTCGTTTCGCGAATTTGCCCCGGCCAGACCCCGCTTCACGCTCTTCCCGCCCTCGCCTCATAAACCCAATACGTCACAACAACTTATCCCATCAAACCCCTTGTTTGGAAAACCCGCTCACTCGTTCCCATCCAACCGAATACCTCTCTCAAGTGCCCTCGTTCCGAGCATCGGCGCCCATCGGACACACGCCTCTCCGCGTTCCTCTGCGCCCTCTGCGACTCAGCGTTGAAGTTTCTCGTGCGCCTCATAGCCCCTCGCCGGCCGAAACGACTGCCCATTACATATAGAGGCATATCGCGACACGAGCGGCGCCGGGGCGTTGGCTCTCATGCGAATCAGAAACCTGACTCGTCATCTGTACATGCGCCTTCATTATGTATAATGGGTTTGGTTCAACGAGAAAGGCAGCGACCATGAATCCAATCAATCGGCGGGACTTCATGAAGTTTACGTCGGCGGGGGCTTTGGCTGCGCCGTTCATAGCGCCTGCTTTGGCGGCGGCGGAAGTTGCGCCGCCCGCGCCGTTGACCGCCGCCACGGTGCGCACCCTTGGCAAGACCGGTCTGAAGTGCTCACTCCTCGGAATGGGCACAGGCACAGAGGCGTGGAATGGAAGCTCGGCCCAGAATCGCCGTGGACGGGATACCTTTATCGGCGTGCTCGAACACGCCCACGCGAAGGGCGTCACCTACTTCGATATGGCCGATATGTACGGCGCCCACGACTACATGAAAGAGGCGCTCAAGCGCAGCATCTCCCGTGACAAAGTAATGCTCCTTACCAAGACCGTGTCCCGCGAGCCGGGCCTGCTCAAGGCCGATCTCGAACGTTTCCGCAAGGAACTCGATACCGACTGTCTGGACATTGTCTTGTTGCACTGTTTGGAGAAACCGGGCTGGACCGAGTCGCTCAAACCGTGTATGGACGTGCTCGAAGAAGCCAAGCAGAAGAAGATCATCCGCGCGCACGGTTGCTCGAATCACAACCTCGACTGCCTCAAGGAGGCGGCCGCTTCTCCATGGGTGGACGTCATTCTCGCGCGGATAAATCCCCATGGCGTCAAGATGGACGGGAAGCCCGAGGAAGTGGTTCCCGTGTTGCGCCAAGCCCACGACAACGGCAAGGGGATACTCGGAATGAAGATTGTGGGCGAAGGCGAATTGAAGGACCGGATACCGGAGTCCGTCAAATTTGTGCTAAGTCTGGGCTGCGTGGACGCCATCGCCGTCGGATTTGAAGTAACCAGCGACGTTGATGGAGTGATCAAGCACATCGAAGACGCCAAGGTAGTGTAGCCGGAGCAGCGTCACGCCGCCCAAAGTAGAAGTGGCGTCCTCGCCGCCTCCGATGGCCTATCCCTCCGTCCGTTGAGGCTATTCGGGGAATATGGAACTTTGTGCGCGACTTCGGTATGATTCCATACTAAGGCCGCTTAGCCGCGCTAACGAGGTCATCGCTCTGACTTCTTTGTCAGCAATATCCGCGCCTCGCGTGTAGATGATTCTGCCAAAGATATTGGATGCGGCGCTCGGAGGCGGCCAAGGAAGCTAAGTGGATGCGGTTTCAGACGCTGAGACCGTGCGCAACCGCTCGAAAAAGAGGAGCAAAGTGGAACCATGACGCGTGTACTGAGTCTGTTAATGATCTGTGCGTTGGCGCTCACCGCGTGCGAAACGAACCCGTTCCAGAAGAAGTCCGCTGAACCGGCCGCCGAGTTGGCGCCCCTGGATAGCGGGCCAAGCGCGGCGCCGGCCGCGCCTGCTCCGGAACCGGGCCTCAAGCTGGCCCCCGAGCAGCGCTTCAAGGATGTACCGCTTCCATCGGGCGTGAAAGAAGATCTCGAACACAGCTATATTTACGAATCCCAATCGCTCCAGATCGGGAAGATGGCTTATACGTCGAAGGCGGGTGTCAATGAGTTGGCTCAATTCTACATCCGCGAATGCCCGGCGGCCGGTTGGAAGCTGGACAATGTCGTTCAGGCCGACGGGGCGGATCTTTTTTTCACAAAGCCCGGCAAACGCCTGACGGTCATCATTCGGGGCGGCGCTATTACCAAAGGCCGGTCGCTGACGATCAGCCTGACGCCTGACGCGGGTGTATGAAACGTGTAGCGCTGGTTTTCGCGCTCGCGGTAACGCCGCTCCTGTTTCTGACAGGGTGCGGTGACAAATTTCCCGTCTCGATACCCGGAATAACCGGCTCGGGCGAATCGGATGAACAGCAAATCGCCGCAGTGCTAGACGACGTGCAGCGGGGTATGCAGGCCCGCCGGATATTCAAAGTGCTGGCGCACGTTTCGCACAGCTATCACGATAAGGACGGCCGGGATTACGCAGCGGTCGAGCGCTATTTGAATTTGATTTTTGAGAGGTACCGTACAATCAAGATCAACCGCGTGCCTCCGCGTATCACCGTGCAAGGTGAGCGGGCGCTGGCGGTCGAGACGTACGGTACATTGGCGGAGCCGGTCAACGCCGCCAAAGATCCACCGATCAATCTGCAAGGGCAGATCTCCGTGTATCTTCAAAAGGTTGGCGGGACGTGGCAAATTACGGAATGGGCGAACTGATAAAGGTACGTACACGGCATGACGGTAGAAAAGGCCAACAAAGTGAACAAGACCGCGCGAGGCTCGCGGCCGCTATTCGAGGAAGAGGACAAGAAGGGGGACTTGCAGCAACTCATCGAGCACGTCCAGGCGAACCCGCTATTGTATGCGGTCGGGGCCTTGGTCATTGTGTTGGTGGTCTTGGCCGGCGTGATCTATCGATCCAACACCGCGTCGAGACAGCGCGATTTCATGACCAAGTACGCCAAAGCGCTCGAATCTGAGGACGCCAATCTCCGCGTCGCGGCGCTCGAGCCGCTGGCGATAGGCAAGGACGATCTCGCCGCGCAGGCGTTGTATATGCTTGGCGAGAGCGCCTATCAGGCGCAACAGTACGACAAGTCCAAGACGGCCTACGAACGCCTCCGTTCCGAGTTTCCCAACTCGGTAAACACCCCGTCGGCCGTCGAGGGACTCGGGTTCATCGCCGAGAACAAGGCGGACCACGAGACCGCGCTGGGTATCTACAAGGAAATCCTCGAAAAATGGCCCGCCACATTCGTCGGCCGCCGCCAGAATGGCGGCTAACCCGCCGGCCGCCCCGCAACCCGCACCTCCCGTTCCGGCGGCAGAAGTCCCAGCGGCGCCTTCCGCTCCGGCGGCGCAATAACCTGCGGCGCAACGGCGTCCAAATCTGAATTCGGTGGCTTCGCCCGGCTGCGGGCGAAGCCAGTAGCTTTTTGAGACGACGGCGCGCGGGGAGACGTGTTCCGTATGCCCTGCCATTCCGCCGACCCACGTCGAAGCAGTTTGCCCCCACTACGAATGAAGGGAGAATTCACATGCTCAACGCCGCCCTGCTCGGATTCATTTTTCTCGCCGCTTCCGGAGACGCTAACCCGGTTCCAGCTGATGAACTCCTGGGCGCTGACTTTACCTTGGCCAATGTCGTGCCCCCCCTGGAACCGCTGGGCGCCCCGAAACAACTCCCGATTGCCGTCGAGCCCTTCATCGAACACGTCCGCGAGTCCGTGCCCGGAGCCCCGGTCGAAAACGTCAAGTCGATTCGCTTCGATTCCAAAGGACGCCTGGCGGTCCTGACCGGCAATGAAATTGCCGTCCGGGAAGATAACGGCCAGTGGTCCCGAGCCAGCCAACCTGCTGAAGCTGACCCCCAAAGACCGCAAGGGGTAACGATCACGGCGACAGCGAAACGTGGCGCCGACGCGTGGTATGGTACCCCGAACGCCCTGTATCACTCCGATGCCGCGAACAAGGCAGCCGTGCGACACGAAAGCTACGGCACGGGGGGGCCGCTCGCCACACAAATCACCGCGCTGGTGTTCGACTCGAAAGGCAAGCTCTGGGTCGGGACCCCGCTCGGAATCAGTGTTACGGCCTCAGCAGGCGTCTATACGGTATGGATGCATATTCGCGGTAAGCAGGGCCTGCCCATCGAGGATGTAACTGCGATGGCGGTTGACAGTCACGACAATTTGTGGATCGGAACGTCCCATGGCGCGATTCTGTACAAGCCCGTGGAGACAGGACGGAAATGGTTCTATCGGCAGGGAAAGCGCTACCTGCCGGATGACAAGATATTGGCGGTGGCCTGCGCCCCCGATGATTCTCCCTATTTCGTCACCGGCGCCGGTGTCAGCCATATCAAATTCGTAAAGACGACCCTGCTGGAAAAAGCGCAGACCATTGAAAAGCGCGTCAACGAACGCCATCGCCGCCTCGGGCTGGTTGCCGAATGCGACCTGAACGACGCCGAGAATCCCACTGCTTCGATCATTGGCGACAATGACAACGACGGCCTGTGGACCGCCTACCATGTCGCAGCTATGTCTCTCCGCTACGCGGCAACCCATGACCCCGCCGCCAAGGAATCAGCGAAGCAAAGCATGCACGCGGACTATATGCTGCAAAATGCCTCGGGAACGCCCGGCCTTGTGGCGCGAAGTGTGGTCCCCGTCGAAGAAGGCAAGAAGAAGGAAGAGGCATGGCGGGCAAAAGCCACCGAAGCCCAGATACAGGCAGGATTCCAGTGGCGTCCGGCGCCCGACGGGAAATACTACTGGAAAAGCGACACATCGAGCGACGAAATCGACGGCCATTACCTTGCGTTCTACGCCTACTGGGAGCACATTGCCAAGGATGACCCTGCCGAGAAGGAGCTCTGCGTCAAACAGGTCCGCGCTCTAACGGACTACATCGTGGACCACAACTACCAGTTGATCGACTGGAATGGAAAGCGGACGCGTTGGGGGTTCTGGAATCCGGAAACCCTGAATGGGGACCCGAACGACTGCGATGAGAATGGCCTGAATGCCCTCCAGATGTTGAGCTTCCTCAAGGTCGCCCACCACATCACCGGCGACGCCAAATACAAGGAGCACTACCGGAAGCTCATTGTCGAGCATGGCTACCTGAGCAACGTGCTCCTATCCAAGAAGGCGTTTCCCGACACAAACAACCACTCGGACGATCAGCTTGGATTTGTAGCTTGGTATCCCATTCTCCAATTGGAGAAGGACCCGAAGGTGCGCGCCGCCCTCCATGCGGGCGTCCGGCGGCACTATATGGTGGTCGAGCCGGAGAAGCCCAGCTTCTATATCTTCGCCTACGCTACCATCGACCCGAATCACGCCGACATCCCTGCGGGAGTCCAGAACCTCCGGGAGATTCCGACTGATCGGCGCGGGTGGGCCGTGAAGAATAGCATTCGCGACGACGTGACCTTCGATACTCGGGTGGACCGGTTTAGCGAACGGCAGTTGCTATACGTCCTGCCCGCCGATGAACGCTGCATCGCGAAGTGGAATCGAAATCCTTACGTGCCGGACGAGGGCGGCGATGGCCGCCACGAGGATGACGGCGCCGCTTACCTGCTGCCGTATTGGATGGCGCGTTACCATGGATTCATCAAGGAATAGCCCGTTCGGGCGGGCCTGTTGACGCGTAAGAGAGGATTCGCTCGGCTCGCTCAGGCGTTTGATGGTCGTGGAACAGCAAAGACGGCGGGATATGTCAGGTTCTTGGAATGCGGGCGCGGCCCAGTCCTGGGCCACTCTCTTTTATCACTTTTCAATTGAATCGCACTTGGCTAGCCGCTACTATCCTGTACCATTGTCGGTGAGTACTGAGCAGGTAAAGGTTGAAGGGTCGTGAAGGTCACATGCAAGCGGAAATCGTGATGATTGGCACCGAGTTGCTGCTCGGGCAGATTGTGGACACCAATGCGTCATACATCGGACGGGTGCTGGCGGAAAACGGAATTAACCTCTATCAGAAGACATCGGTAGGGGATAATCCGGAACGCATCAAGCAGGCGCTGGACGCCGCGCTCACGCGCTCCGACGTTGTACTCACGTCCGGCGGGCTCGGCCCGACCGAGGACGACATCACCCGCGAATGCATCGCTGAGCTGCTGGGAAGGCCACTCGAGTTCCGTCAGGACCTTTACGAGCACGTCTCGGCCTGCTTCGCGGCGTTCCGCCGCCCCATGACGGAGAACAATAAGCGTCAAGCCCACGCGCCGCAGGGCGCCAAGTCCATCCACAATCCCAACGGAACCGCCCCCGGCCTCATCGTGGAAGATGCACGCGGCGTGATCATCTGTATGCCTGGGGTGCCCAAAGAGTTATACCCCATGCTTACCGATTCCGTTCTTCCGTACGTGCGCGAGAAGTTCGGTATCTCAGGGGTCATCCACTCGCGCGTTCTGAAGGTTTGCGGAGTGGGGGAATCCGCTATTGACGACAAGATTGGCCATCTCATCAAGAACGAGCAGAATCCCACCGTCGGAGTTCTGGCCTCCCTCGACGCAGTCCGAGTCCGCATCACCGCCCGGGCCGAAGACCTCGATACGGCGAACGCGATCATCGATCCGCTGGACGCGCAGGTTAGGGAACTGCTGCCGGGGCTGATTATGGGCGTGGACGATGACACGTTGGAAGGCGTCGTCAACGGTCTCCTGAGCGAGAAGGGCTGGACCCTTGCCGTCGTCGAGACCAATACCGGAGGCGCCCTTGTTCAGCGGCTGACGGCCGTAAAGGCCAACTGCTTTGCGGGCGGAATGGTGCTTCCCCTGTCCAAGGTCGCCGGGTCGAACGCCAAGATGATTGCTCACGCCTATGCGGATAAGGTCAGGGCCGACCAAGGAGCCAGTTGCGGTCTGGCGCTGATCGCAAATCCGGCCGCTAAGACAACCGCCGTCGTGTTCGTAACTCCCGAGGACTCCTACGAGTGGGAGATGACCCATTATGGCACGGACGAGCGGGGCCAGGTGCGCGGCAGCGTCGTCGCCCTCGAACAAGTACGCCGCTGGCTTGCCGGCGTTCTCGAGTAACGGGTTCATGTCACCCAAGTCCCGCCTTCTGAAGGCTGCGGACTTCTTTGCGTTGCGGCGAAGCATCGTGGGCCTGCTTGCCATGGTCATCCTGGTTGGGCTGGGCGAGAGACTCGCGGGCCGCTTCCTATCCATATATATCCTGGCGCTCGGCGGGGGCTTCGTATCTGTCGGCGGACTGAACGGCCTGACCAACCTCGTTTCCGCCGTCTATTCCTATGCCGGAGGGTACCTCTCCGACCGGCTCGGGGCCAAACGCGCGTTACTCCTGTTCAACGTTCTGGCCATGATTGGATACTTGATCGTCATCCTTATTCCGGCTTGGCAGGCTGTCCTGGTGGGGGCGATCTTCTTTATGGCGTGGTCCGCTATATCCCTGCCGGCGACTATGGGCATCGTTTCCAAGGCCGTCCCCAATCACAAGCGCGCGATGGGTGTTTCCATGCACTCGATGATCCGTCGGATACCCATGGCCCTTGGTCCCGTGATCGGCGGGATATTCATCGATCTTTGGGGGTTGCAGTCGGGTGTACGGCTGGCGTTCGGGGTGGCGCTGGTCATGGCGGTTGTTTCCTGCATTCTCCAGCAGCGCCTTATCGAGCGTGGCGCGGCGCACGAGAAAGACGGAGAATCTCGCGTTCGGGCGGAGATGAACCCCTTCAAACTGTGGCGCGAAATGGGGGGAGACCTGCGGTCACTGCTGATTTCCGATATTCTGATTCGCTTCTGCGAGCAGATTCCGGATGTCTTCGTGGCCGTCTGGTGCATGAATACGATTGTCCATCCGGTGTCGGCGACCGAATTCGGCCTGCTCAGCACCATAGAAATGGCCACCGCCGTCCTCGTATATGTGCCGGTGGCTCACTTTGCCGACCGCATGGGGAAGAAGCCGTTTGTGGCCGCCACCTTTATCTTTTTTACATTGTTTCCACTTGTTCTCTACTTCTGCGACTCTTTCTGGTTGCTGGTGGGCGCTTTTGTGCTGCGCGGACTCAAGGAATTCGGAGAGCCGACCCGGAAGGCGCTGATTATGGACTTGGCCCCGGAGAACCGAAAAGCGGCTATGTTCGGACTCTACTACCTGCTGCGGGATATTCCTGTGGCCGCAGCCGCCTTCTCGGGAGGACTGCTCTGGAAGCTCGGGCCCGAGGCGAATCTATTGACCGCCTTCGGGTTCGGAATCCTCGGCACGCTGTGGTTTTTCGTTCGAGGCCGCGACCTTCCTCTGTCCGACTCCTCCAAAGCGTGAATTGGGGCGCCGCCCCTCACTCCGATGGGGAAATATCGAGGGGATTCATGGCCGAAAATCCGCAGAATTGGCCGAAATTCTAGATCCGACCTCGCTCATACCCCTAATTTTATTGGGTCTTGTGAATGTCGGACTCGTATCAGGGTCAGTTTTATTGGCAAATTCGCGTCTTTTTTCCCCGTCCAGGGGTTGACAACAACCTTGGTATTATGCGATAACCACCGCTTGGAAACGGGGTCACGGTGGCCCTGTCCGGCCTTTTTTGGCGCACAACACCAAAAGGAGACCAGCCATGTTTCAGGTCCTCGCGCTGATGCTGTTGTCTCAGCAGCCTATTCAGCCCGTCGCGGAAGGATTGGCGTCGTACTACACCGTCTCGAGCAGCGGTTCTATGACCGCGTCCGGAGAAAGACTGAAAGACCACGAATATACCTGCGCTCTAAGGAACGGCAAGTTTGGCGACTACTATCTGGTCGTCGCCGATAACGGCAAGTCTGTCGTTTGCCGCCTCAACGATCGGGGCCCGTACATCCGTAATCGCGTCGTCGACCTATCCCAGGCGGCGATGAGGAAGCTGGACAGCCGGGCTGGTATGGTTAAGGTTCGGGTCTACGACCTCGGAAAGGCCATTCCGGACTTTCTGAAGCCGGTAAGTTCTTCAGGCTAAATGAATTAAGAGAGGCATCGGTTAGTCCGATGCCTCTCTTGGTTTAGCTTCTGTTTGCTACTTTGCTTCGCTCCAGGGGGAGATCTGCGTCACGAAATCCAGCTTCGCGACTGCTTCCAGGTTCTCGATACGGACCTCTGCGGCGACCGTCTTGCGGGAAGCTGCGTGCGACGTGATCCGTACGCCGAGCTTCTTGAGCGCGTCCATGCTTTCCTGGCCGTCGTCGGACATCCGAATATACACGACTACCCAGCCATTCTTGACGGTTACCGCGCCGTCGTTATAGCTGCCGTTCGTTAGCTTCGCCTGAAGTCCGCGTAACGCCGGGTTGATCTTGGGCGATGCCGGGATTGGGCTCTTGGCTTCCGCTTCCGCCGGCCGGACCGGTCCATTAATCTCGGTACGGACTGGCTGAACAGAATCGAGCGTGCTCGTCTTGTCCGCCAATTCGGAGCCGGCCCTGAAAACGCTGGGGGAGGTTGCTGGGGCGGCAGCGGAGCTCTCCGCCATCTTACGGGGCGCTCCCACGCGTTGCCCCAGCGAGAGCGGCTGCGGTCCTGGCCTGCCGAACACTCCCTCATAGCTCACGCCGTCGGTCATTTCGACCGGTACCTCCACGGTAGTGGGTTTACCGCCTTGAGTGACCTGACGCTCCTCGACCGCCACGAAGCTCGTGAACTGGGTCATCAGCCCGTAGTCCAGGCCAAGCTTGGTAATTGCCTCCTTGATCGCCGGGTTTGGGACGCCCGTTTCCATGCCCTTCCAGTCCTGCGTCATGAGGAAATCCACGTTGGCGCGCGCCCAAATCGAGGCCAGCGCGTCATGTTCGGGCGCGCTTTGGGGAAAGGACACCTGAATCTTGCGCTCGAACGGGCCGTTGGCGGTCTGTCCGCGAACCGTGATGGCACCGTCTCCGACACCCGTATAGCGGCCTTTCAATACGAGTGGTTGCGCCGAGAAGAGGTCTGGGATGGCGTCCGGTGCCGGAAAGACATTCTCGACGCCAAGGCCGCCAAAGTCCACGGATATGTCGGTTAAGATCGGGCTGTGGACGCGCTCGTGAAAGCGTTGGGCCGCCGCATCCGCGTTGGATTCGAGACTGACGACTTCAGAGGCGCCCCGGCCGCTGCGCCCCATGCCTTCGATGAGAAAGCGGTTTACGCCGTTGCCGACGCCAAATGCGAACACGCGAGCGGTTCTGGCGTTCTTCTGGATAGCGTCCAAGATCTCCATGTCATTGCCGATAAAGCCGTCGGTCATGAAGCAGACAATACGCAACCGTTCGGGGTCATTCTGGCCTTCCAAAGCAGCACGAATCGCCGTCATCATTTCCGTTCCGCCGCCGCCCTGCAGGTTGGCCAGGTAATCTAACGCCTTCTTGCGGTTGTCAGGGGTGTTGGGGACCGGACGGCTGAAGCAGTAGCCCGTGCCGCCCGAGAACGACACCAGGTTGAACGTGTCGCGCGGGTTCATCTGTTCGATGCACTGGCGCATGGTCTTCTTGGCCTTTTCGATGGGAAATCCGCTCATCGAACCGCTGCAATCTATCACGAACATCATTTCCTTGGGGGTGGCCGATTCCGGGGCTACTCGCGCCGGTGGCTGGAGAATCAAGGTAAAGAAGCCGCCTCGGGGGTCGGCGTGGGTAAGCACGGCGTCTTCAATTGCCTTCCCTGAGGTGGTATAGCGGAGCACGAAGTCCCGGTTGGGGATTTCCTTTTGGTTCTTCAGGCGGACCACCGCCTTCGTATCTTCCGGACGCTCGATGTCCACCTCATGAATCTCGGATTTGATGTTCTGGAGGGGCATTCCCGCGTCGATGCGGGCCGTCAACGAGATATCGTGGCCCGCGCGGGTCCCTTCTGGGGTGACGGGGGGAGTAATTCTGCCCGCGTCTGGAACCTGAGTTGTTCCGCCTTGTCCGTTAGGCTGGCCGGGGATATATCGGGGACCGACGACCATCGGAAACGAGAACTCGTACTCGCCCTCCTCGTACTTGAGCAATTCAACGTAAGAAATGGTGATTTCAATACCCGCTCCCGGAAGGATATTAGCCACGGACTGGGTGAAAATGTTGGGGCGTTCCTGATCCAGCAAGCTGGCGGCCTTGCCGGCGTCACGCGCGGCCTCATAGATGCGCCGGGCCTCTTCCCGGCGTTTGATCAGGCCCTTAATCGTGCGGTCGCCGATCTTCATCGTCATCGCGTCTACCGCAGCCCGATCGGAGAGTGGAAAAGTGTAAACGGCCTCGATCGGCTGGGGATAGGGGTTTTCAAATTGCTGAGTGACCGTTACTCGCGCTACATAGCCGGAAACGTCAACGGATACTTCCGTGTGCTTCAACGGGCACATGCCTATGGGCTGCCTCTCACGAATTACCTGAAGACACCCCTCGGAAATCGGGGGCGAGCCCGCCGCCCAGGCCGTTACGGCCGTCGCAGCCAAGGCCAAGGTCAACCGCAGGGTCAGTTTCGTTCGCTTCGGTGTCCACATTGGTTGTATCTCCTCTGTCGGGGTTGGTCTCGTACCTTCCGAGCGTGCTTTTCAGGATTGCAGCCAAGCTGTATGCAGGCGCGCTCGATAATATGAGACACCGGAAGCCCGCGGAAGTTCGGGAAAGACGTTAGGCCGAACGGGGCCTGTTGACTGTCCCGCGTCATTTTTGGATCGCTGGCCTGGGCTCGCCAAAGTGACAGAATTGCTTGAAAGCGCAGGGGTGGGACAACCAGGGTGAATGCCGCTCTGGGCAAAGGGTCCACCTTCACGGTATACTTGTCCAGTCATTCAGGAGAGACAACGATGAATGGAACGGGCTCAGCGTCTCCGTCAGGAGGCACGGAACGTATTCTCGTAGTGGATGATGAATCCGACATTGGGCGCATTACTCGCACCGCGCTCGAGCGTCTTGGATATCACGTCACGGTGATGAACCGGAGCGTCGACGCGCTAGCGGCGTTCTGCGCCGATCCGAACGCGTTCGATCTGATTATCACCGACCACGCCATGCCCATGCTTACCGGTGAACAGCTTGCAAAGGATGTGCTCCGGCGGAAGCCGGGGATGCCCATCATCATTACGACTGGGCTCGGCGACACCATGACTGAGGAGAGAGCCATGGCTCTAGGGCTGCGAGGGTACATCTTGAAACCGTACCTCATGAAGGACCTGGCTGTCATGGTGCGCCGCGCGCTGAATGAGGCCGAGGCCGACCAGACTCCAACGGCTTGAAACAGGCTTGGGAGCCAAGTACTATCATCTCGGTCCATGCCGGGGAGCCTCGGTATCCGTTCGGGTGACCACGAGCAAGTCGCATCTACCTGCGGGAGGGAGAGTTTCGTATGAATCCACAACGCCTGTTCCTAGCCAGTTGTATGGCGCTAATCACTACCGCAATGTCCTTCGCGATCCGAGGGGACATCATGGGGGACTTCGAGAAGGTTTATGTGAACCCCTATGTGGCGTCAACTCACGGGTCGCAAGGTGAAGGCGCGGTCATGCCAGTCCTTCGCGCGATTTTCCGCCTGGGCCAGGAGACAGACCCGGTGAAGACCTGCCTCGGTATCATTGGAGGCGTGGCATTCTTCTCGTTTGGGCTGGCAATCATATTTGGCGGGCCACTGGTCGATCTTCTCGGCATGGGTAATCTTCTTCGCCTGGCGGCGGCATGTCATATCGGAGGGACGCTGTTGACCATATTCGCTCCGAGCTATTGGATTGTGGTGATCGCCACGCTCATTGTGGGAGCCGGCAATGGCCTGGTCGAGGCGGTGTGCAACCCACTGATAGCAACGATCTATCCTGAAGAGAAGACACACAAACTTACCCTATTTCACGCGTGGTTCCCGGGGGGTATCGTCATTGGCGGAGTACTATCGTATCTGTTCTCCGCGATGTCATTGAGTTGGAAGGTTAAGATGGCATTGTTGCTCATCCCGGCGGTCATATACACCGTGATGATCCTGGGTCAGAAATTCCCCGCGACCGAACGCGTGGCATCGGGTGTTTCTTTCAGTGGAATGTTCTCCGAGGCCCTGAGACGTCCGCTGTTCTGGATCATATTCGCAATGATGTGGTTGACGGCGACCACCGAGCTTGGGCCGGGGCAATGGATTTCCAACATCTACAACGATGTCATGGGGAGCAAGGAAGGTATCCTTGCGCTGGTATGGGGTAGCATTCTCATGTATATCTTGCGGCAGTTCTTCAGCAAAGCCGCCCATAGCATTACTCCGGTCGCCCTTATCGCACTTACGGCGCCTCTCGCCGCCGCCGGACTATTCTTGTTCAACTACGCCGCAACTCCTCCGATGTTCTTTCTCGCGGCCACCCTGCTCTATATCGGCGTTTGTTTCTGGTGGCCCACTATGCTGGGCATCACCTCCGAACGTTGTCCAAAGACGGGCGCGCTTGGGTTGGCGATCATCGGAGGGACCGGTAGTTTCGCGACGTTCTTCGCAGGCCCGATTATGGGCGGTCTGAGCGACAATTTTGGTCCCAGGGGCTCGTTGGTTCGTTGGGCTTTCCTGCCCGTCGTTATAACGATTGTCTTCGCGGTACTGTACTTCAACGACAAGTCGAAAGGCGGCTACAAGCAGGAGAAGCTGGAGGCCGTGAAGAAGTAGTGCGGTTTCATTTGATTCAAATCCGGCGGCGCGTGCTGACATGCACGCGCCGCCTTGCTGTTTTCGCATGCGCGCTCGCCACAGTTAATGCGCACGCCGCGCCGGGAACCGTGATTGATTGGTGTTGGGATATTGTCATTGGCGCTGACGCAACTCCGGCGGAGCGCTATGGCGCCGAGGAACTTCAGCATTTCCTTGTGGAAGCCACTGGCGCTACTCTTGACGTTCGTACAGTAGTCGGTCCGCAATACCGCCACATCTATGTTGGGCCCAGTGATGCGATGGCTAATAGCCGTCTGGGATTTCGGACAGACTCGCTGGGGCCAGAGGAATTCCGCGCTCGGGTCGGGAAGAACGGCATCGTCATTGCGGGAGGCCGGCCGCGCGGCACGTTGTACGGGGTGTACCAGTTCGCCGAGGACTATCTGGGGGCGCGATTCCTGACGCAGGACCACACCGTCGTTCCGAGTCTGCAGCTTCCGATTCCCCGCAGATCGGTCCGGTACTCGCCTCCGTTTTCGTTCCGGGCGAGTTTCTACCTCGAGGAGAACAATTTCCCGGAGTTCGCAGCGCGGTTACGCGCGAATCACTATACGTTTGACGAGAAGCTCGGTGGCGCTGCTCCGCAGCGTCTGATCGAACACAGCCTTAATCGCCAGGTACCTGTCGAGAAGTACGGCGCAAGTCATCCGGAGTATTTCGCGCTGGTCGATGGCCAACGCCTTCTGGAGGCGGAGAATGATCCACAAGTGTGTTCGATTAATCCGGACGTAGCCGATATCGTGACACAGGCCGTCCTTGCTGAGTTGGTGGAGCATCCGGAACGGACCTCGATATCGGTTAGCCAGAACGACAACGACTTGTATTGCCAATGCCCTGCTTGCGCCGCGATCAATGAGCGTGAAGGAACACCTATGGGCGCGCATTTGACCTTGGTCAATACCGTCGCGGAACGCATCGCGAAGACTCATCCGAAGGTCAAGATCGGGACACTGGCCTACTCGTATACCCGCAAGCCTCCGAAGCATCTTCGGCCTCGGGGCAATGTGGAAATTCAATTGTGTAGCTTCGAGTGTTGCGGCCTACACGCCATTGACGATCGGAAGTGTCTGAAGAACGCCGGCTTCATGAAGGACTTCAAGAGATGGCGGGCCATCTGTCCGAGCATCTGGATTTGGAGCTACAACACCAATCTGCGGATGTTGGACTTGCCCTATCCCAACGCAAACAGCATCGCTCCCAACTTGCGCTGTTTCGCGCGCATGGGTGCGCGTGGAGTATTCATGCAGGGCAATGGGCGGTGCTACGCGGGCGAAATGTCCGACCTGCGCAATTACGTGACTTCGCGCTTGCTCTGGAACCCGCGGCTCGACTCGCAAACCCTGATCAATGAGTTTCTTGACCTTCATTACGGTTCCTCAGCCGAACCGATTCGCAATTATCTGCGCCTCTTGTACGACACCGCGCAGCGGGCGGGAGCGCATCCCACGTGTTGGTCCACGGCGGAGGATACGGGTCTCGACGCGGCTGCCGCCTCGCGCATAAAGTCCCTGTTCGACGAGGCCTTGGCGCTGGCGCCGGACGCAGTCATTCGCGCGCGCGTAGAAAAGGCGTCGCTGTGCGCGTATAAGGCGCTTCTTGAGACGGCCTACTCGGTCAACGAGTCCAATGACCGTGCCGTGCGAACCTATGCGCCGGAAGTTGCGGCGTTGATACCGCACTATGTAGAGTTGTGCCGGATTTATGGTCTGACGCGAAGCGCGGAGTTTACTCCCATCGAGGAGTACCTCGCGGACATCACCCGAAAAGACTAAACCTCCTGCCCCAGGAAAGGAACGATCCCATGCCATGCCGAATCACGCTACGAGGGCGTTTCGTCCCGTTACTGCTCGTTACCGCGCTTTGCCTTATGCCGTCATTGGCTTGCGCGCCGGCCGGGCCTTCCTCCACGACGGCGCCGGCGTCCGCTGCGCGTTCCGCGTCCGCTGCGCCTTCCGCGCCAGTTGCGGCAGCTCCGGTTTCCGTGGCGGTTCCCGCGCCGCCGGGATTTAAGACGGACGCGGAAGTTCAGGCGGCGATTTTCGGCGGCAAAGTGAAGCTCGTCGACCGTAATCCACCCTTGGGCGATAGTGTTGAACTCATGAGCGATCTCGATTGCGGCAAAGGCGGCGAGCATCCGCTCAGGGCGGATATCTACATGCCGAGGAACATGAAGAAGCCGGTTCCGGCGTTGATCTTCATTCACGGCGGCGGCTGGAAGAGCGGCGGGAAGACCGACTACGGGGTGTATCTGGTGTCCTACGCGAAGAAGGGCTATGTGACGGTCGGCATCTCTTACCGTTTCTCCAATGAGGCGCCGTTTCCCGCAGCGCTCGAGGACGTCAAGTGCGCGGTGCGCTGGCTGCGCGCCAACGCGGCGACGTACCATGTGAACCCGGACCAGATTGGTGTCATCGGCGGATCGGCCGGCGGCTACCTAGTCCTCATGCTGGGCTACACTTCCGACGTGACGGAATTCGAAGGCGGCGGTGGCAACGCAGGCGTCAGCAGCAAGGTGCAGGCCGTGGTGGACTTCTACGGACCCGCCGACCTTACCACACCCTTCGCGCAGCAAGCCGGCGTGGTCAAGGATTTCCTGAAGAAACCGTATGACGAAGCCAAGGAATTGTGGGCAAAGGCCTCGCCCATCACGTACGTGAAGCCCGGGCTACCTCCGACGTTGGTGCTGCACGGCTCGATCGACACTACCGTTCCTATCGAGCAGTCGGAGGATCTCGTGGCGAGACTGAAGGAGACGGGAAACATTGTTGAATACGATCGCGTTGAAGGTTGGCCGCACACGATGGACCTTGCGCAGGACGTCAACAATCACGCGCAGTACATGATGGACCAGTTCCTCGCGAAACACCTACCCATCAAGTAGCCGCGATCCCGTACCCCATACCCATGCCGCCTATACGGTTCGCGTTGGCGCCGGCGCGATGCCAAGCCGATTGCGGATGTTGGCGATTTCCTCTTCGTACTGTTTCACTTCGGCGGACTCTGGGACGAGGGCGCGTATTGCCCGGTTTTCATTTTCGATCTTCTGGAGGAGTTCGTCGATGGATTCGCGCGTCGCTCCGAAACCTTCCAGCACGGCCGCTTGCGCGAGGTAGACATTCGAGATCTGGAGATGGCACGTGACTTCGAAGTAGACGTCGCTGAAACGCTTGATGGGGCTGTGCCGGCCTCCGTCAATGAAGAAGCGGAGGGCGGTCTTTAGTTCTCCCTCGGCGATTACGAAATAGGCCTTTGACGGGTCGTGCAGAGCGATACTGAGATAGCTTCGCCCGAGGTAGTAGTGGGCGCCGGGGTCCCAGGGATGATCGAGAAGCCGCTTCTTCAGCACCGGGATGGCCTCTTCGAAGCGTGTCTCGTTGAAGAGATAGACGCCTTCATCGAGCAAGTCCTTGGGGGGCTGGCGATGACACGCGCCAGCCCCGCAGAGTATCAACGCTGCTACGGAGATGAGCCGAAGCTTGCGCAGTACTGTCCGCCAAGCCAAGCCATCGTCGTAGTCGGTGTTCATGGCGCTCCGGCAACGCGGCAAGACGCCGCGTCTACTACGGGGACGCGCTTACGAACATCTGCCTGTAGAACACCTGGCGCCAGCGAATTGCAGGGATCGACACTATCCCGCCGATAGCCGGGCGCTGGGGGCCGGTTATTTTGCCACATTGCTTTCCCAACGCGGCATCATGCGGAAGAATCCGGTACGCGCGCCGACACGGGCGAACACCGCGACCTCGCTGGGCTGGGATTCCGCCGCCTTGGCGATCGCTACTTTGAATTCCGCAAGGTTGGCGACGGGGATATCGCCGAACCGCAAGATGACGACACCCGGACGGATATTGGCCAGCGCCGCCCAACTTCCCGACTTGACGCGCCAGACGATCACGCCCTTTACATCCTCGGGCATGTTCATGCGGATGCGGACGTCCGTCGTAATCTCGCGAACGGTCAGACCAAAGGTCTGGTCTTCAAATTCCTCGGCGTCTTTCGATGATTTGGGACGTCCCGCGAGTGTCACGTTCACGTCGGTGGGCTGCCCGTTTCGCAACACCTTGAGCGGAACCGGCTTGCCGATCGGAGTTTCGCGCACGAGTTTGGTGAAGCCGACGACATCGCGGTTTTGCTTCGTCTTGATGGGCACATTGTTGAACGCCTTGATGATATCGCCGCGCTGCAATCCTCCCTGTTCCCCGGGGCCGCCGGGAACAAGCGTGGCGACCACGACACCTCCGGTCTTGTCCAAGTTCCAGTACTCCGCCAAGTCGTCGGTCAGCGGCTGGGTGAATATGCCGAGCCACGAATCTTCCTTGGGTTGGTTTTCCGTTTTCTCCGTTGGAGGCGCGTCAATGTACTTGGCGAACAAGTCGCTCTGAAAGAGCAGTGGGTAACCGCTATGCACATAGAGATCACCGCCTTCGTTGGGCGTGAGGTCGTAGCCCATTACACCGACCAGTTGGCCCTGCCCGTCAATTGCGGGACAGCCAATAAACCCCATTGGCAACATGGGTTCATCTAGGACGTAGGTGGTCCGCGGCTCGGTCAAGATTGCGCCGATGCGCGCCTCCCGCGCCAGCGGCGTGTAGTCCAGGGTCTCGCCCAGCATTCCCACCAGGAGCAAGGGCTCGCCGACCTTCAACGCTTTGCCGCGAGTGAAGCGTACGGCGGGGAAGGTCTGTTGCTTATTGTCCTTGGCTTCGATTTGAACAAAGCACACGTTCACATCATCGGGCTTCGTGAGCAATTTGGCGCTGTATTCTTTTTCGCCGCCGCCCCGGCCCACTTTGACGCGAATATTGAACGGCTCCACGTTCTCGATATTCATGTGGCCGCGCGCCATGACCAGGCCGTTGCTCGACACAATAAGCCCCAGCGCGGTGTTGGTGTTCTTCGACTTTTCACCCGATCCGGGATTGGTCATCTCGTATGAGTAGGTGATGACGCAAATCGCGGGGACGATTCGGTCGTACTGCTGCGCGACCACCGCGGGGGTAATCGGAGCAACGGTCTCTGCGGGTACAGCGCCCGCGGCCCACGCCGGAATACCAAGTGTCAGGCACGCCACACTAACGAGGAACATCGCTCTACTCATGGTGACCATCTCCCGGTGTTCCCGCTGTGGCAGTGTCAGGCTTTGCTTTTTCTTCCGCGCCTTGCTTAACGATTAGATACATATTCAGGGCGCCGCGCTTGACATCTACCAGCGTGAGGCGCTTTTTCGCGGCGACCAATTCCTGATAGGTCTTGCGGAAATCCGCCAAGTCCTGAATCTCCTTGCCGTCTACTTTCAGGATGATGTCGCCCGGTTGCAGGCGCGCCTCGGCGGCGATACCCGTGGCCTGAGCGCCGGACACCAGCACGCCGCGGTTCGAGGAAAGCTGGGCCGTCCGCACCACGACCGGGGTCAGGGCGGACGCGGTGAATCCCCATTCCTTGAACTCGACTTCCTCGCCCTTATAGGCGCTCTTTTCGACGGTGGTCAGAGTGATGTCCATGGGGGCGCCGCCGCGGCTTACGGCGATGGAGACCGCCTTGCCCACCGGTAAGTCGGCCATCAGCTTACGCACCTTGGGCAGGTCTTCGACGAACCGGGCATTGGTGGATTTTCCGTCAATCGAGAGCATGATGTCTCCCGGCAAAATCTTGGCCTCCGCCGCCGGTCCAAGGGGATCGACGTCACCGATGATGACCCCCATCTGTTTCGGGTCGTTGGTCTTGCTCGTCGTTTCCTGCAGCGATATACCCAGCCAACTGCGTATCACACGTCCGTGATCGATGATCTGGCTGATCACTTCCTTCGCGATGTCAATCGGAATGGCGAAACCGACATTGTCGGCCCCGCCAAGTTTCCGTGTGTTGATTCCGATGACTTCGCCATTGATGTTGACCAGTGGGCCGCCGCTGTTGCCGGGATTGATCGCGGCGTCCGTCTGTATCCAGTTATTGAACGGCGACACCATCTCGTCGTTGTCGTCGAGATAGCGATCAGTCACGCTCACGATACCTTGCGACACCGACCGGGCCAGCCCGTGCGGGCTTCCCAGCGCGAGAACGACCTGACCCGCTTCCAGCGTCTTCGAACTGCCAAGTTTCACATGGGGCAGGTCTTTCCGGTCGGTCTTGAGCTTGACGACCGCGATGTCGGTGAACGGATCGACGCCCACTACATCGGCCTCGAGTTCGTTCTTGTCGTACAACACGCAGCGAACGAGTTTGCTTTCGCCCGCGACGTGCTCGTTGGTGACCACATACCCGTCAGCGGATATGATGAACCCGCTGCCCACGACGACGACTTCTTCGCGCTTGCCTTCCGTGAACACTTCCTTGACTGGGCGGATGTATACGAGCGCCGGGGCTACCCGCTCTTTGGCGCGGATTACCGCGCCCTGTCCGGACAGACCGGCAGTGGCGCAGCCAGTCATCACGATCGCTGACAGTCCTAAAATCAGAATTGGATGCTTCAACCGAACCTCCTTTTGCACCTGCACGCGGTACCACTCCATTATACGAAGCCGTCACGGCAAAAACGAAACGGCCCGTGTAGCGTTCGGTCTGCGCAGGAACTGGAGGGACGGCCGCGGGCGGCGATGGGTCAGTCGTCTCGCGATATGTCCCCATATAGGATGGGCAGTTGTTTCGGCTGTTGGGGCGGAAAATGGGCTGAAAACCGTGGAAAAGGCGGGTGCAGGAAGAAGAAAGAGGCACGAAAAGAGGAGAGCGCGATCCACAGATGTCATAGCGCGGCGTGACCGCAACCAGAATGGGACAGCAAGCTGAACGCGGAGACGCGGAGGGCGCGGAGGAACGCAGAGAAGAGTGAGGCAAGGGGAAGGGATACAGCCGCAGGCCAATCAAAGGTATAGGGAGAAAGAAGAATAGACTGCTTCACGGATGTCACCGATTCTCACGGATTGAAGAGAGCAATATCACGACAGGAAGTCACGAAACTGAACGTGAGTAGTGCGGAAAGGAGATACTGTGAAGCCTCTCCTATGTGTGCGGCGCGGACAGCCCCTTTGATTCGCTTGCGAAGGTGATGCGAGTGGGAACGATGGTGTACCATGGCTCGGTCTTGGACGGGCCGACTCGGTTGCTCGCTTTGTCGCAGAGTAATTGGAATTGCGGCGGTTGTCCGAGGGGGCTTTGCCGAAGCCCCGGGAGTTGCGGGTAGGGTCTCTATTCGAGGAAGTGGAGAATGTTGTTCAAATTGCGCTGGCTGAGGCGGGAGCGCATTGGGTCGCGGACGCCGATGAGGAAGGGTATGGAACTATGCAAAGCTGTTTGAATCCTGTTACCGCGTCGCTACCGGAACCGGAGGAGTATGTTCGTCTGGCTGCGGCCAATGGTTTCTCTGCCGTGGACCACGGGGCAACGTTCTGGGCGGATTGGGTGAAGAAGACGTCGCTTGACCACGTGCGGGGTTTTTGTGCGGCGCAGCGCTGTTCGGTCGGGCACGGCGGTATGCCGGTGAATTTCCGCGAAGGCGAGGACGCGTTTCGCACGGATATGAAGACGTTTCCGGGTGTCTGCGCGGTGAACAAGGCGTTGGGTGTGCGAGGCATGGCCACGTGGATTGCGCCTGCCACGACGACTGACGTGGCGGAGTTTCGCGCGATGCACGTTACGCGCTTGCGGGAGGTCGCCCGCGTGCTGGCCGCGCACGGCCTGCGGTTGGGTCTCGAGTTTGTCGGTCCGAAGACTTCCCGTCAGAGCGGGAATCCGTTTATCTACGACATGCCGGGCATGTTGGATCTGTGCGCGGAGATCAATCCCGACGTTTGCGGCCTGTTGCTGGACAGCTATCATTGGTACACTTCGCACGCTACGACGGACGACATCGCGCGCCTGGCGCCCGAGCAGGTGGTCCACGTTCACATCAACGACGCGTATCCGGGACCCATTGACGAGTTGCTCGATCTGAAGCGACTTCTGCCCGGGGAAGGCGTGATCGATCTCAATGCCTTTCTGGAGGCGCTAGGCCGGATTAGCTATGACGGCCCGGTCGCAGTGGAAACGTTTGACGATACGTTGCGCGCGGTGGGTCCCGAGGAGGCGGCGCGGCGGGCGGGTAAGGCGATGGCCGCGGTCATCGCCGGTTTTCAGTAGGACCATTGCGGCCGAGCGGAAGCGGGATCGGCTTGGCGGGTCTATCGTCGTGGACCGAGCGTTGGGCGCTCCGGCGACGCGGCGAGACGGCGCGTCTACTTTGGCGCGTTTGTTTGAGATATGGGTTCGTGCGTGGCGCGCTGCGGCCGGGGCAGGCTATCGGACGCGGCGAGACGGCGCGTCTACGTTGGGCCTCGCTCCAGCGTCTCAATCGGTGGTACACGGAACGCAGGCGAACAATGCATTCGCCGGGTCTTGTCGATGTGCGAGTTCCAGGGCCCGAAAGGTCTAAGGCGGCCCGGCCGCAACGGCAGAGTCATTGGTATGACTTCTTTGTCCGCAACATCTACGCGAACAACGTGGAAGTTGCGGACACAGAAGCTAACACGAGGTCATGCCGTGAAACCGGCGTGAGGACAACCGCCCTCCCGTTCGGAAGGCGGCGCCGGCAAAGGGGCGCGGGTTGTCTTCAACTCCCGTGTCATGTAGCATGGGGATGGCAGTAGATGCGGGAGGTCTTAGGTTGGCAGTTCAGACGATTCGCTGGGATAACGGTTCACTCATCATCATAGATCAGACTCTGCTGCCAACGCAGTACAGTGAGATAGCGTTGGATACGGTGGAGCAGGTGTGGCACGCCATCAAGACGTTGAAAGTCCGGGGCGCCCCCGCCATCGGCGTTTCCGCCGCGTTCGGGCTGCTGGTTGCGTTGCGCGAAAAGCGACCCGGCTCTCGGGAGGCGGCGCTTCGGGAATTGCATATCGCAGCGGACTATCTCGCTACCTCCCGTCCCACGGCAGTCAATCTGTTCTGGGCCTTGGACCGTATGCGCGGCGTGGCCGACGCCTCGCCGGCCGGGGAGGACGCGGCAGGGTTGTTTCGGCGCCTGGAAGAGGAGGCGCTGCGGATTTGCGAAGAGGACCGTAAGGTGTGCCGCGCGATTGGCGAACACGGTGCGCCGCTTATTGCTGAAGGGGCCGGGGTGCTGACTCATTGTAATGCGGGCGGACTGGCGACCGTGGACTACGGGACGGCGCTGGCGGTCATGTTTCGGGCGCACGAACTGGGCCGAACCTTCCAGGTGTTTGCGGACGAAACGCGCCCGCTGTTACAAGGGGCGCGCCTGACCGCGTGGGAGTTGATGCGGGCGGGAATCGATGTGACCCTTATTTGCGACAACACCGCGGCGCAGGTCATGCGGGAAGGAAAGATTCAACTCGTTATTGTCGGCGCGGACCGCATCGCTGCCAATGGTGACACGGCGAACAAGATTGGCACCTACAACGTCGCGCTGATCGCGCACGCGCACAACATACCGTTCTATGTGGCCGCCCCGTTCTCGACATTTGACAGAACGCTTCCCGACGGCTCGGGTATCCCTATCGAGTTACGGGATCCGGCTGAGGTTACCCGTGGATTCGGTTCGCAGACCGCGCCGGACCAAGTGAAGGTCT
The DNA here is from genome assembly GCA_016215105.1 of Candidatus Hydrogenedentota bacterium. Lineage (GTDB taxonomy): Bacteria > Hydrogenedentota > Hydrogenedentia > Hydrogenedentales > SLHB01 > JACRLJ01. Next base: position 67,022 of record JACRLJ010000085.1, on the reverse strand, counting down.
ACAGTCCGGCCTTTGACGTAACCCCGGCGCGTCTCATCGCGGGCATTATCACGGAGAAAGCCGTGCTGTATCCTCCGTTTACCGAGAGTATATCTCGATGGCTTTGAGCGACAACGACGGGTGTGACCTTACATAGTATGTTTCACCGTTTGCTCGAACACGTGAATGACTGCCAGCCGGATGAGCTGCGTGATCTGTGTATACAGGATGCGGCGATTTGCACGGCATGGCTTCAGTCGTATCCACCTGGCTCCGAAGAACGGGCGGCGTTTCCCAATTTGCCGGCCAACGTTGAACGGTGGCTGGCGGATATTCCCGTCGCCGATGAACAGACCGAAGGACGGCGGCATCAGACCGTCTTGCGCGCTCAGGCGGACGTGCTGGTGGGCGGCAAGGTCGACCTGCTGCAACGGGACGAAGTGGACTTTCTGATCGCGGTGTGCGACCTGGCTGGGCGCGCGGCGCGGCCCGAAGTATTCCGGCGCATTCACGATCTTATCGAGCCGCACGTGAGCGTGTTACGAATGCATCAGGCAACCACGAAGGCCTTGCCGGGTCTGCCCACGCTCTCGGCGTTGTACCATGTCGTTACGCCCGAGGACATCAAGAATGCGAAGGCGCGCGAGATCAAAGTGTTTGCCGGCATTGCGATGCCCGCGCAAGGTCCGGTCCTGGCGTTGTCCGGGCACGTTAAGGTGTTGGGCAGCGTTCCGGAGAACTGCATCGTTGTAATTGAAGACGGGGCCTGTGTTATCGAGGGGTATGTGATGGGGCGGGTGGCCGCCAAGGGCAGCTGCGAAGTCCGCGAGAATATATCCGGGGTCGTGGTCACGCGCAAGGGGGATATCCGGTGCCGGAGCATCGTCAACAACGCATTTGTGGTCTCTAAGCTTGGTAGTGTCTTCTGTCTCTCGGCGCTGCAGCCGCGTCTGATTTTCTCCGGCGTACAAATTCGCATTTCGACGACGGCGCTGATGGGGCGCTACATTTCACCGCGCGTGCAGGTGGTGGAGCATGCATTCGGCGGAGAGTATCAAGTCTCCGAATTCCTCATTGCGAATAATTTCCGGAGATCGGATGCGCGGCCTCTGTCGATTGTCCTGCGCCGCGAGATTAGCGGTGAAGATTATGGAGAGCAGCCGAGTGATTCCGCAGAACGCCTCATGGCGCGCGGCGCCCGGCTTCGCGAGCGGATTACGACCCTTGACGAACTGATCCAGAGTATCGAACGCGAGTTGGAGCACTACGCCTCCGGGGCGCTGATGTACATTTGCGGAGGCGAAACGACCAAAGATCGAATTCAGACGATTCAGGCCGCGGAACGGCGGTTGAGTGTGCTCGATCGTATCGTGGCGGGCCTGCACGTGCTCAGCCGCAACGCGCAGGAAAGCCTTAACACGCTTTCGCGTTCCGCGGTTCCGGCGAACGGCGGACGGCCTTGCGAGTCGGAGGCGAAGTCGTTCTTTCAGGATCTCGACACGGAGATGAAGGCCCTCGAACAGGAAGGCGAGATTGATCCGGACCTGGCCAACGAAAAATCCAGCCTCATCGAAACGCACGTGGAAATGGAGGCGCGCGAGCCGGATCGGCGCGTGACGTCATTGTTGCTTACGCGCCTGCGGGATAAGGAGGCCGGCTGGATTTCCGAACGCGAGAAACTGCTCAACCGGATTTCGGCGTTGGAAAACGAGGTCCAGGAGGTCCTTGAATCGGCGCAGGTCATCGAGCGGACTTTCGAGAAGGATACGAAGGTTCAGACCCTGATGCGCGTGCTTGCGGCGCTCAAGAGCCGGCCATCGACGGACATTTTTGTGACGCGTGCGCAGTCCGCCTTTGTGCGTCTCATGACACGATCCATTGGCACGCGAGTCGAGCGGCTCAAGAACTCGCGCATGGCGGCGGCCTCGGCGCGCTCCGAGTACCAGACCATAGTTAACGAGCTTCAGGCGAGCTTTCTGGTGCCGTGGGGCACACAAAACGCGCGTCCGGGGCACGCGACGCGGGTTACCGGGCGCTTTGAGCATGGGGTCCGAATTCTTAGCGATCCATTTCTGCTAACAGAGGACAATGCGCCAGACCGGTTCGCAGTGCTAACGCCCGAGTCCAGAGCAGGTGAGGCGATGACCTACAAGCGCGGCGAGGATGGCACAATTGACATCGCGTGAAGGCTACCGTAGTCTGTCCGCGCGTTGGCGGCGGTCCTTCAGTCTCAATCAGTCAGCCACAGGAAGCTCATGAACAGTCTCACACAAATCATCGCTATCGACGGTCCCGCGGGCGCAGGAAAAAGCACGGTGGCGCGCAAGGTCGCCGAAGCGATGAACTTCGCGTTTCTGGACACCGGCGCGATGTACCGCGCCGCCACATGGTGGGCGCTCGAGCAACGGATTGATCTTGACGATCCCGTTGCGTTGGCGGAAGCGACGCGCTCGATGCAATTGGACTTGAACGAAGAAGAGGGCGTGTTGCGAGTCCGGGTGAACGGTCACGATATTACGGACGCGATTCGTACACCGGAAGTGACGCGCCAAATCTACCGGCTTGACCAGAACGCCCAGGTTCGGGAGCACTTGGTGGAATTGCAGCGAGTGTTCGGCGGACGCGGGCCTACCGTGGCGGAGGGCCGGGACATGGGCACGGTCGTATTCCCGAAAGCGCGATGCAAAGTCTTTCTGGACGCCTCCTTGGATGAGCGGACGCGCCGCCGGGCCGCTGAGCTGGCGGCCAAAGGTGTGGCTATCGACCTGGATGCGCTCAAGGCGGAGATTCATGAGCGCGATGAGAAGACTCGTACCCGGGCCGTTGCGCCGTTGCGCCGTGCGGACGACGCGGCGCTCGTGGATACCACGCGTCTGACGATCGAGCAAGCGGTGGACGCCATTGTCCATTTAGCCCGTACCCGCTTATGATCCCGATTGTGAACCGGCGCTTCTGGCGCGTCGCAGAGGCGGACCGCGCGGTCGTTGCGCGAGTCGCATCCACAGGTATCCCGCGGACGGTGGCCCAACTCCTGGTACTTCGTGGAATCGAGGGCGCCGCGGAGGTGGAACGCTTCCTGAACCCGCGCCTGGAAGACCTCAGCGATCCATTCCAGTTGACGGATATGCGCCGCGCGGTGGACCGCATTGCCGAGGCCCGCAGCCGCGAGGAGTCTGTGGTGGTTTTTGGCGACTACGATGTGGATGGGATTTCGGGCACGGCGGTGCTCTATCGGGCGCTTCGCCGTTTCGGACTCGCCCGCGCATCGTACGGAATGCCGAATCGGCTTGCCGATGGCTATGGGCTTGTCGCCGACCATGTGCGGGCGCTGGCCGAGTCGGGCGTCACGCTTATCATTACGGTGGACAACGGTATTGCGGCGCATGCCGCTGCGAAGGAAGCCCGGCGTTTGGGTGTTGATCTGATCGTCACCGACCACCATCAAATCGACGGCGCCTTGCCGGACGCGCTGGCGGTGATCAATCCCAAACGGGAAGGGCCGTCCTATCCTGGCGCACACGCGTCGGGAGTGGCGGTCGCGTTCAAACTGGCCACCGCGCTGACCGGTGAAACGCACGACCTGGATCTCGTTGCCCTTGGAACCGTCGCGGATATCGTCCCGCTCCAGGCCGAGAATCGTATTCTGGTCGCCCACGGCATCGAGTCGATTCGGAACGCGCCGCGTTTGGGCTTGCAGAAACTTGCGTCCGTCGCCGGAATTCGGGTGGAGACGCTTACCGCGGAGAATATCGCCTTTCAGTTGGCGCCGCGCATCAACGCCATTGGCCGCATGGGTGACGGGCTCGCCGGCCTGCATTTGCTTCTGGCCGACGATCCCGGCGAGGCGCAGCGTTTGGCCACGGAACTGAATGCGGCGAATGAAGAACGCCGCGAAACCGAAAAGATGATTTTCGACGAAGCGGTGGAAGAGCTGGACCAACTGTTCCGTCCCGAGCAACGCAGCATCGTGATGGCGCGGAGGGGATGGCATCCCGGCGTCATCGGTATCGTCGCGGCGCGCATTCACAGCAAGTATTTCCGTCCCACGGTACTCCTGAGTGTCAATGAGGACGGCGTTGGCCGCGGGTCGGCGCGCAACAATATCCCCGGTTTTGATTTGGTTGGCGCGCTGGCCGCGTGCCGGGAACATCTCGAACGATTTGGCGGTCATCGCAGCGCCGCCGGCCTGACCTTGGCCGAGGACCGAATCGAAGCGTTTCGGTGCGCATTCGAGGCCGAGGCAGCGCGTCTATTGCCGTCGGGAGATTTGACTCCCGAGTTAGCGGTCGACGCCCAAGTTTCGTTCAGCGAGATCGATTCCGCGTTGGTGGCCACGTTGGAGCGTCTTGAGCCTTTCGGACACGCGAATCCTTCCCCAGTATTTTGCACGTACGGGGCCGAACTGGTCCCCGGATCGGTGCGGGAGTTGCGCGGCGGCCATATTCGTGTCGCCTTGAAGGAGAGCGGGCGGGTGTTCACGGCGGTCGGCTTCAACATGGCCGACCCGGAGCGATATGATTGGACTCCTGGAAGCGTAGATGTCGCGTTTACGCCCAAGTTCAATACGTGGCAAGGAACGACAACGATCCAGCTCATGCTCAAAGATGTGCGTTCGGCGCGGGACTGAGCGCTTCGAGTCGTGTTGGCCACCTATCTGACATCCCGCAATCACAAATGCTAGACTAGGCCCCATGCCGACGTGCGTCCAACTCAAGGACCTAACCAAATGCTACGGTTCCGCCGTTGCGCTGAGCGGGCTGTGTCTCGAGGTGCAGACTGGCGAGGTGCTCGGGCTGCTGGGTCCCAATGGCGCCGGCAAGACGACGACGCTCTATCTGTTGACCGGACTCATTCGGCCGACGTCGGGCCAGGTGATGGTGTTCGAGCGCAACCTGGAGCGCCATTTCATTGAGATTGCGGGCCGGATGGGGGTTGTCGTGGAGCGGCCGGCCTTCTACGGCTACTTATCCGCGCGTGACAATCTAAAACTCTTAGCGCGTTTGTCGGGCCGTGAAGTGACGGTGGATCGCGCCCTGGATCTGGTGGGCTTGCTGCGCGTGGCCCGGCAGAAAGTGGCGGGGTATTCCCATGGCATGCGTCAGCGCTTGGCGTTGGCGCAGGCGCTCCTGACCGAGCCGGAACTGTTGGTTTTGGATGAGCCAACCAGCGGACTGGACATCGAATCATCCCAAGAGATGCTGCGGCTGCTACGTCACTTGGCCAAAGAGGCGAACGTAACCATCATTTTTTCCAGTCACATGATGCACGAGGTCGAGGCCCTGTGCGATCGGGTCGCCATCATCAATCGGGGCCGGCTGGTCGCCTGCGAGGAGACGGAGTCGCTGCTGTCCTACGATTCCACGCACGTGGATGTGCTGCTGGATGCGCCCGAGGCCGCCGCCAAGCGGCTTGCGGAGCAAGATTGGGTTGAAGAGGCCGCGCTCGAAGGATTCACGGTGCGGGTAACGTTGGACGGGGCGACCGTCCATCAGCTCACGGCGTTCCTGGTCGCTGGAGGCTACCGGATCTCCGGAATCATACCGCGCCGGCGGACCTTGCAGGAGTACTTCTTGAAGGTGTTGAACCCATGATTTCCCGCATTTGGTCGGCGTATGCGGTGGAGATCGCAAAGGCGATCCGGCAGCGGCATGTGTACCTTGGACCGGCGCTCGTGCTGTTTGTCGTGGTGTGCGCGCCGTTGCAGTACTCGCTGGGCGGTGAGCATTCCAATGGTTTCGGGTTTGTGGCGTATGCGACCTCGATCGTGAACGTCCTGGGACTCATTCTGATTCTCTCGTACTCCGCGAGTCTGGTGTCTTCCGAATTGTCCAGCGGCGCGATCCGCAACGTGATGGTGCGTCCGCTGTACCGCCATGAATTCCTGGCTGCGAAACTTCTGTTGGGCATGTCCTACGCCCTTCTCATCACACTTACCACCGGGGCCGCCAGTTGGGCGATTGCGAAAGGGTTTGGCGATGTGACCGCGGTGAGCTACGGCGGCGAAGTAATTTACACCGCCTACGACATGGTACGCTCGTATTGCCTGGCCGTGGCGTTGGCGCTCGTTCCGCTAAGCGCGGGGGTGGCCTACGCAATCACGGTATCGTGCCTAACGCGCAGCACCGCGGCCGCGGTCACCGGGTCGATTGGCATTTGGCTTGTGGTGGATATCGTAAAGCACCGGCTGCATATTTCGGCCTTCTTGTTTTCGAGCTATCTGGAGAGCCCGTGGCAGGTCTTCAAAGATCGCTGCGATGGACTCGATTCGGCTTGGTTTCCCATGGCGACCCATGCGATGCTGGCGTCCGTTGGCGCGCTGCTGGTCTTCTGCGCCGCCGCCGTGGCCATCTTCCGGCGCAAGGATTTGCACGGATGATTGCCGCGGCGTTGCTCGCGATGTTCGGGGGCCTGACCTTTGTGGAGCAGGAGCTTCCGGTCGTCGTGCCGCCAGAAAGCATTGCCACGGGCAATTTCTTTCATACTGCGGACGTGGACGGCGACGGTGTGCCTGATCTCATTCTGCCGGATCGCATTCTGCTCCAGCGAAATGGCCGCTTTAACATCGACTCCCCAATTCCCGTGCCGGATCACAGCCGATCCACGTACGACCTGTGGAAAGGTGAATTCTATTTCTTCGGTTCCGGTCACCTGGAAATCATGCGTTGGACCGACAAGGGATGGGAACGCCGGCTTGAGCAGGATATGGAATCGCCCTCCGCTGCTTCTTCGGCCAACCGCGCTACACCGGCCGGCCGGCGCATCTTCTTCATGCCCTTTTTGCATGACCTTAACGGTGACGGAGTTCCCGAGATCGCTTTTCCTGAGGAGAGTGGCATCACGATATTCGCCAGGAACGGCAAGACCTACCGTCGCGTCTCAACACTCAAGATTTTTCCTGGACTCCACTATGGCTCTATTCCGCGGCAACGCTTGTGGCCCCCTGAGGCGCGGCGCATTGCGTTTCCGCCGCGACAGATGTCCTGCCGCTGTGTGGTCGATGGGACGCGTCTGACGCTGATTGCGCCGGAAGAATTGCCGGGAAAACAAGTGCGCTACCGGGTGACGCGCTATGAAGTCGATCCGCAACACCAATACGCGGTCATTCCTGACAAGACGTCGCAGATCATTACAGAGCCAATGAACAGGTATATGCAGCCGCTTGCCTTGCGCCCGGGCGACGTGGATTTTGCTGGAGGCGACTGGGAGTACGCCGAAACGTCCGTCCTTCCGCAACCGATCTTTGTGACGCAAGTGACCACGGACAATGGCGCGCATGTCGAGAGTTTTCGGGCTCCGTTCTTCCGGTCGTCCCGCGGCTCTTTTGTCGACATGAATGGAGACGACCGTTTGGACATCGTCGCGGAGGCCTCAGACCTGTTCAAAGGAGGCGTGCGCGAGAGTATCGAACGATTCACGAACGGGACCTCAGTGCAGCATGAATTGCGGGTCTACATCCAGGATGATCAGGGTCGGTTTCCGCCCGTTCCATCGTGGACGGCCAGTTTCCACATCGAGATGACGCATCCGCCGATCCAAAACGACAAGCGATTCAGGTGGTATCAATCTGGGGTGTTGTTGGATGCGTCCGGCGACTTCAACAAGGACGGCTACCGGGACGTGGTGGCGCATGACCTGCCGAACCGGCTCGCGATCTACCTCAATACCGGCAGCGGCCTCTCTTCGCGACCCGACATTACCATTCCGTTTGACCCGGACCACCGCTTTGACGCGTTGGACCTCGATGGCGATGGACGAAGCGATATCGTTGTCCAGTGGCGCGATTCGTCGCAGTCCCCGCCGGTGGAACGGTGTCGAGCGTATCTGACACGGGAGGCCGCGCCATGATTGCTGTCCTCGCAACTCTGCTGTGTTGCGGAAGCGCCCCTGTTTTCGATGTACACTCCTTCCCGCTGACCAGTCCGGATGCGATCGTCTTTCTTGCGTGTGTTGACGCGGATTCCGTCGCTGACCTGTTCGCGTCGGACGCCGGGTCACTTACGGTTTATCCCAGCGCTTCCGCGTACAAGCCGGTATCAATACCGCTTCCACCCGGAACGTCGGCCTTCGACATCGCGGATGTTGATGGTGACGGGCGTGGTGAAGTCATTGCGGTGTGCGGAGATCGCATTGTGATGTGTCCTATCCCGATAAATGGGAAGACCGCAGCCCCGCGCACGTTGTTTGAACTGCACTCGCTTCTTTCCGAGCCGCGCGGGAACCCGGTTCCTGTCGTTCTATCGGTTCGGCGCGGCGCCAAGACGGTTCTAGCGCTGCCGTGCGAGACCACACTCGAAGTGAGAACGCTGGAGGGAGCGACGGTCACCAGCTATCCGACTGGTCCGGATGCGCCCCGGCGTGTTTCGTATGGACGCCCGTTTGAATTTTGGAGTCACGATCCGCCCGAGCTCGGTTCCCGCAAGGCGTTGGACATCGAAGTCAGCCGCGTGCTCGACTACGAACCGGATTTGCCTCCGGACTTGATCTCCTTTGACGCGGGGCCGCCGTCTTACCGAAGAGGCACGCCCGCTCAGGCGCGGGACGCCGCGGATGACGACGCGATGGCGTGGCCGTGGTTTCCGTTGACGCAGGCCCGCGAGAACGCGCGGCGCGTGTATTACGCATCTTCCGGGGCCGAAACGTTGATTCGGATCGCTCAGACGGGTCCAACCAAGACGCCCGGCGAGATAAGTCCTCCCGGACCCGAGCGCAGGTATCCCGGTTCGCCCGTGGTGTTGGAGAACACCGAGCCGGATTTCAATGGTGACGGGAACGCGGACTTGGTTCTGTGGAGCGCGCCGCTTCCCGGTGTCAGCCTGGACGCGCTGACTCAAGCGGCCACCGGCGCAGACTGGCCCATACGGCTTACGATTCACCTGTTTTCCCCCGAGAAGAATAGCTATGGGGCGCGAACTCTTGCCCGAATTGAGCGGCGTATTCCGGTCAGGTGGTTCTTTGATATGCAGAATGGAACGCCGCTTCGCGATTGCGCTTTGCGGGATTTTGACGGCGACGGGAAGACGGACATAGCGTTCTGCGCTGATGACAAGACCGTGCTGGTGTGGAGTTCCCGGCAGGGCTTGCAGGGAGAGCCAATGCAGACGATATCACTCCCCGAGCCCGTGATCGGTATCGAATTTCAGGAAGATGTGGATAGCGCCGGCAGAACGAGTCTTGGCGTGCGCTCGGAACACGGGATTCATTTCCTTCACGCCAGACCGTAACTCCGGTACATCGCGCCAGCGTTCTGCAATTCTTCCGCAGTCCTTACGTTGCGCCGCCAACGCCTACTTGGCGGCGTTGGGCGCAGGCAGCCGCTCTTCCTTGACGGCGGGGGCTGAACCGGAGGGCGTATCCGACGGCTCGATCATTTCCGGCGCGGGCGGCGCCGTATCAAGCGGCTTGTCTAGAGGAGGCAATTCGGGCATTGGGGGCTTCTGTTCCGGCGCCTTCTGGTCCAGTGGCGGCTCCGGAGTGTTTTCACTGCGCAATCGGATCTCATTTCGGACACTCTTGACACCGGGGGTGTTCTCCGCGATCGACCCGGCCAACTGCCGCTGCTCCGCCGTGTCCACAGTGCCCGTCAGAATGCATTCCTTAGCCCGTACATTGACGTCGAGTTTTCGGATGCTCACGTAGCGATTCATCAAAATGCGCGTGCGAATACGGTCCGCTATCCATTGGTCATTGAGCGCACGGCCTACGTCGTTGGCCGAGTCGATACCCTTCTTCGCCGCGACGGTGAGATTGTTCACGACCCCGTCCACACCGCGCGTATCGTTGGCAAGTTCGCCGATGCGCTTCTTCTGCTCCTCGGTCTCGACAACACCGCTCAACGTCACGACATTGTTCTCCGTCTTTACTCCAATCGTGAGCCCCTTGAGTTCGCTGTAGTACAAGAGCTGGCCGCGCACCGACGCGCTTACCGTCAAGTCTTCCGCCTTCTGCTTCAGCCCGCGCTTGGGGGCCAGCGGCTTCGTTGCGGGAACCACGGTTATCTTATTAACCACGTCTTTGACGCCGTCGACTGACCTCGCCAAATCCTCCGCCAACTGACGCTCAGAGGTGTCGGAAACGCCGCCGACGAGCGTCACTACGCCGGCCTTTGTACTGACTTTGATACTAAACGGGCTTAGATGCTCGTTCAGAAGAAGGGTGGTGTCAATACGCGTTGTGATGACCGCATCATCCACCTCTCTTCCGACGGAATCCGCCACGGCGGCGCCACCCACGATGAGGCAAAGCGCCGCCGCCGTCCCAATGAACATCACGCTTTTCCGTAGATTGGAGCGCATAGGTTGTGAACCTCCTCGGCGGCTCGACCGCAACAGGGCAGGCTGTGGGTATGTCCATGTCGTCAGCGGTATCTACGTTTCACGCGCGGAAAACGCTGACACGAATGCTACAGGAGTTTCAGTTCTTTCAGTCCCTGAATACCTGTCCGGACCTCACCGGCCGATTTATGTAGCGCGGTGCGCTCGGCGTCGGTCAACTCGAGTTCGAGAATCTTCTCGACGCCACTCTTGCCCAACACTACCGGAACGCCCATGAACACGTCGTCCAATCCGTATTGGCCGGTCAGGTAGGCTGCGCACGGCAACAGTTGTTTCTCGTCGCGGATAATGCTCTGCACCATGCGGGCGGCGCTGGCGCCGGGGGCGTAATAGGCGCTGCCGGTCTTGAGCAGCGCGACGATTTCGCCACCGCCTTTGCGGGTGCGCTCGACAATCGCGTCTACGCGCTCCTTGGGCATCAGTTTCGTGATCGGAATGCCGGACACGGTGGTGTAGTGAGGCAGGGGCACCATGTCGTCCCCGTGCGAGCCCAGCACCATGGTGTCAACGTTCTTCATGCTGACACCCAACTCCATGGCGACGAAGGAGCGCATGCGCGCGCTATCCAGGCAGCCGGCCATGCCGACCACGCGTTCCGCCGGGAATCCGAGTTTCTTGAACGCGACGTACACCATCACGTCGAGCGGGTTCGTCACGATGATCACGACGCTGTTGGGCGCGTGCTTCTTGATGCTCTCGCAGATTCCCGAGATGATGTTGCCGTTCTTTTCCAGCAGGTCCAGCCGGGTCATGCCGGGTTTCCGCGCCAGGCCCGCCGTCACGACGACGACGTCGCTTCCCTCAATGTCTTTGTAGTCGTTCGATCCCGTCACCAAGGTGCTGTAGCCGCGAATCGGACCCGCTTCGGTTAGATCGAGCGCTTTGCCCTGCGGCAGTCCCTCGACGATATCGGTGATGACGATGTCCCCGAGTTCCATCTCCGCGCAGTACTGAGCCACCGACGCTCCCACGTTACCCGCGCCCACACATGCAATTTTGAATCGCTTACCTGCTGACATCACCAAATCTCCCTATACGTAGTTACCGTTCTCCCACCAGGAATCCGGTAGTATACCGAATTGGGCCACCCCGAGAGAAATCCATTCCGTAAACGGCCTCGCTCCGGCTGGGCCATCTTGGTGTATCATGGCGCGGGGTTCTTGGTCCGGTACGACACACGGAGGAACACACGATCATGGGTACGCGTTCGAGTGGAGTGTTGTGGGCGGCAGTCTTTTTGGCGGTCGGCGCCGGGAACGTGCAGGCAGATGCGGTGTGGAGCATTGGCCAGGTGGACGGCTCCTATAGCGAGTTTGCGATGGCGGGAAAGTTCGATCAATACACCGCCCGGTTCGCGAGTGACCCTGTGTTGGCGATCGGGCGAGGTCCGGAAGCAAAGGGCTGGCCGTATGTTCATCCGGGACCGGCGGACGCGTGGGCTGGGGCGCGGACGCATCCGTTCCGCATCGAGTTCAACTTGGGTGCGGTGAATTCCGGGGCGTACCGGCTCGCGGTGCATGCGGCCAATACACACAGCGGGTTTCCCCCGCAGTTGCAGGTGAAGATCAACGACGCGCCGGACTGGATATTCGCTTTTCAGCCGGGCGCGGACGACCGGTCCTTGGCGGACCCGAAGATCGGCCATCGCCAAACGCAGTCATTCCTGTTCCCGGGGACATTGCTGCACGCGGGCCATAACGTGATTACGCTTACCATCTCGCAGGGAAGCTGGCTGTTGTACGACGCAGTAACCTTGGAGACGACAGATATTCGAGGGGCGCACGTAGATGAGGTCGAGGCGGCATGCACGCCGCTGTTTGCGGGGGCCGATCCCAATCTGAAACAGGCCGTCCGGGTTATCGTGCAAAATACAGGGATCGATGGCGATGCGGTTATTGCCGTGGCGGATTCACCGGACTCGACGAAGAAGGTTCATCTGCGGCAGGGCGCGAATAACGTCTGTCTGCTCGTGCCGCCGTATACGCAAGCAGCGCCGCATCGTGTCACCGTGCAGGTGGCGGGTAAGACCATGGAGGCGGCGTTTGAAGGACGTCCTGAGCGGCATTGGAAAATCTATGTGGCTCCGTCCACGCATACCGATATCGGCTACACGGATCTTCAAGAGAAGATCTTTGTTCGTCATCAGGAGAATACGGCGGCGGCGTTGAAGGCGTGTGAGAGCAATTCGGGGTTCAGATGGAACTTGGAGGTCTTCGCGCAGCTGGATTGGTACCGTCAGCGCGGTCCCGAAGCCTACGCGGAACTCGATCGCCGGATCACGGAAGGACGCGTCGGGCTCACTGGCATGTATCTGAATATGCTCACGGGCCTGTGTACGGGCGAGGAAATGGTGAAGGTGTTGGCGCCGGCGCAGGACTTTGCCGCGGCGCACAACGTCCCGGTAACGGTGGGCACGGTGACCGATGTGCCCAGTATGGCGGGTACGCTGCCTATGTTCCTCAAGCAAGCCGGGGTGAAGTATTTCGCGGACGGAATTAACCATGATCGCGGTCCGGTGTGGGATCATGCTGACGCGCGTATGGTTCAATCGCCATTCTGGTGGGAAGCCTTGGACGGTTCGCGCGTGATGGCCGTGTTCACCAAGTCGTACGGCCAAGCGCAGGTGATGGGGCTGCGCGACAGCGTTGATGTGTTGGAAGCGAAGCTGCCGGGCTGGATCAAGGCCATTGATCGGCCCGACTATCCCGGTGACGCGATTTATGGGAACGGGGCGTTCTGGGACAACGAATTGGTGACGCCCCACTTCATCGAGGTCGCGGACGAATGGAACAAGGCCTGGACCTATCCGCAGATCATCGTCTCGTGCGCGGCGGAGTTCTTCGAGTATGTCGAGCAGAATTTTGGCGCGGCCCTGCCGGTGTTCCGAGGCGACATGGGGGCCTATTGGGAGGATGGAGCGGCCTCGTCGGCGCTGGAAACGGGTGTGGTGCGCCTCGCCAAGGCACGGCTGAACACGGCGGCGCGTTGGCATGCGTTGGCGGCGGCGCACAGCGCGAAATGGGAGTATCCCAGCGCGGCGTTGGCCGAGGCGTGGAATGACGCCATCTACTACGACGAGCACACGTGGGGCGCGTATTGCAGTATCAGCGAGCCCAAGCGCGACCTTACCGTCCAGCAGTGGGCGTACAAGGCCGCGTACGCGCAACGCGCCCAAAAGGAAGCCGACGACCTGGCGCTGCATTCCGGCAAGGCGGCGTTTGAGGCCTTGACGGGAACTCGCGAACAAAGCGGCGGCCGCACGGTTACGGTGTCGAACGAGTGCTCCTGGACGCGCGACATTGTGGCCTCCGTTGATGGCGTCTATAGCGTACGCGACTCGGTCACGGGGAAAACCGCGCCGTCGTATCAGGTTGGTGGCGGAACGCTCTTTACGGCGTTAGGCGTTCCCGGCATGGGATATCGGCGCTACAAATTGGGGTCGAAAAAGGCCGAGAAGGCGTCGGCGGGACTGCTGCGCTCCGGCGCGGATGCCTATACCTGGGAATCGCCGCGCTTCCGGTATCGAATTGATCTGAAGACCGGCGCGTTCACCAGCATCGAGGATCTGAAGAGCCATCGGGAATGGGTGGACGCGTCCACGGGATATGGCGTAAACCAGTTCCTGTATGTTACCGGTGGTGAAGGCACATCGCTGGTGCATTCGGCGGGCGCCAAGCCCGCGGCGCTGCTTCAACCGGTCACACACACCGAGGCCAGCGCGCGCCTCGAGGCCAATGGCCCCTTCTCCGCCGTGCTGCACATTAGCCGAAAGGGCGCGGGGCTGGCGACGGTGGAGACTACGTGCACGATACATGACGATGGGCGGCTGGATTTCGCGAACGTGCTAGATAAACCGGAGACGACGCAGAAAGAGGCCGGATACTTCGCATTTCCGTTCAAGCTGGACAAGCCCGAGGCGGCCCGGACCTTCCTGGACCTGCCCTACGGCGTGGTGGAAGCGGATCGCGAACAGTTGCCCGGTGGCTGCCGCGAATGGTACTCGGCCAACAGTTTCATGGCCGTGACGGACGGCGGTCTCGCGGCATACGTCGCCACGCGGGAAGCGCCGCTGTTTACCATCGGCGCGATGAACCGCGGAGTGTGGCCGGGAAATCTGGACAACAACCACGGCTTGGTCTTCGCGTACGTGTTCAACAACTACTGGCACACGAACTATAAAGCGTCCCAGGGCGGGCGGATTCCCTTTACGCTGTCGGTGAAGTTGCGGGAAGAGGCGTTCGACCCCGTGGCCGGGGTTCGGTTCGGTGCGGAATGTCTGGCGGCGGACAGCGTGGCGGAGTTTCTGTGCAAACCTGTGAACCCCAAGAAGGCGCCGGGGCGCGCGCAAGGCGCGTTTGCGCGGGTGAGCGACGGCCCGGTGATCCTCGCCGAACTCGCTCGGGACGACAACGGGCGACTGCTGGCGCGCTTGTACAATCCGTCGAATGCGGATGCCACGACGGCGCTGGAGTTTCCGGGGCTGGCGATTAAACAGGCGCGCAAGACGGATCTCTTCGGGCGTCACGAGGAATCCATCGCGGCGTCGGGACGCCGCGTATCGGCTTGCGTTCCGGCGCGCAGTATCGCGACCATTGCTATCGAAACGGCGCATCGCTAGACGGGCCACGGGAGAAACGTCAGCATGTCTATCCGATTGAGCGGTGTGGATATCGCCGTGGTGGTGGTGTACCTCGCAGTGGTGATCACCCTCGGCACGGTGATGAAGCGGCGCGCGGCGAAGAACATCGGGAGCTACTTTCTCGGCGAACGCCAGTTGCCCTGGTGGGCTCTGGCGATGTCGGGCAGTTCATCGTATTTCGACATCACTGGTACGATGTGGATAGTGAGTCTTTTCGTAGTCATCGGGATGAAGGGGTTCTGGGTGCAGTGGATCTGGGGGTTCATCATCCCCGTGTTCTACATGGCCTACATGGGGAAGTGGATACGGCGCTCGGGTGTGATGACCGGCGCCGAGTGGATGGAGACGCGCTTCGGCTCAGGAAGGGCGGGCGAGCTGGCGCGCGCGTCCTACACGTTGTACGCGGTGCTGACCATCACGGCGTTCCTGGCCTACGGCGCGACGGGCATGGGCAAGTTTGGGGCGGTGTTCCTGCCTTTCAACGAGCACGTGTGCGCGGCGCTAGTCCTCGGGATGACGGGGATCTACGTGATTATGGGCGGGTTCCACGGTGTGGTGCTGGTCGAGATTTTCCAGACGGTGATCTTGAGCGCGGGCGCGATCTTGATTGCGTGGCTTGGGTTTGGTCACGTCACTCCGGACGCGCTCCAGGCGAAGGTTCCGGCGGAGTGGGGGAGTCTGACGCCGCATTGGGAGCTCGGCTATTTGAGCGGAACGGAGTACCAACTGTTTGGCGCGCTGCTCATGGTATGGGTCGTTAAAGGCGTGCTGCTTTCCCTTTCTGGCCCGGAGCAGTTGTACGATTTCCAACGCTTCCTCGCCGCGAAGAATCCACGGGACGCCGCGAAGTTGGGCGCATTGTGGGGTGTGATACACACCGTGCGCTGGCCCATGGCCATGGCGCTGGCGATCATGGGTATTGCAGGGCTTGCCGAGAAGGGCGATCCGGAGAAAGTATTGCCCAACGTGATCCAGGACATGTTGCCCGTAGGCGTGCGCGGGCTGGTGCTGGCGGCGTTGCTATCCGGATTCCTCGCGACGTTCAACTCGACGGTGAACGGCGGGGCGAGTTATATCGTGAAGGATATTTATCACAAGTATCTCGACCCGCAGGCGTCGCAGCGGCGTCTGATCCACGTCAGTTACATTTCGTCGGCGCTGCTGATCGTGTTGGGTGTGAGCGTTGGTTTCGCGGCGAGTTCGATCAACCAGATGTTCACCTGGATCATGGGCACGCTGGGCGCGGGAGTGTTGATGCCGAACGTGCTGCGCTGGTACTGGTGGCGCATGAACGGGACCGGATATGCCGTTGGCACGGTGACCGGCATGGCGCTATCGCTGATCCAGGCGCTAACGCCGTACTTCTCCAATCTACCGTTGTACGTGACGTTCCCGGCGATTGCGCTTGGGGTGATGGTCGTCGCCACCGCCACCGCGTTGTTGACGGCGCCCACGGATCGCGAGACGCTGGTGAAATTCTATCGCGAGGTCCGGCCTTGGGGATTCTGGGGGCCGGTCGCGCGTGAGGCGGGCGCCTTGGCGCCGTCGGGCGCGGCGTGGGACTTGGGAACCGTCTTCGCCGGCATTCCGTGGTTGATCGCGATGTATCTTCTTCCGGTATATGTGGTGTTACACCGCTTCACCGAAGCGGCAGCGGCGGGCGTTGTCGTTGTTTCGCTATCAGTCGTCCTGTATTTCGTTTGGTTCAAGAAACTCGAACGGGAATGAATTCACGTTCATCACATAACTCGAGAGTCACCGGCAGAGCCGGTGGGACAACAACGGTCCCAGGAATGGCCAGCGCAAGTCGATCCTCGAAATGCGATACGCAACGTGTCATTCTGTACGAAGTGAAGAATCTCCGTCTAACGTGCGGACGATACGCGTTTAGGGCAGGGCTATCGGTAGGTGTGAAGTAGATTCTTCACTTCGTTCAGAATGACACGTTGATGGCTGACGGCGAAACAGGTTAGTGTCTCGCGTCCGAAGAGACGCTGAGATGGAGCCCTGTGAATTTTCACTTGGGGAGCCGATGAGTAACTGCGATTGGAGGAAAGGATATCGATTATGACTTCGCGGGAACGCGTGCTGGCGGCATTGAACCATCGCGAACCGGACCGGGTAGCTGTGGACTTCTCCGGCCATCGGTCAAGCGGCATCTCGGCCATTGCCTACGGACGTCTGCGCGAGTTCATCGGCCTTCCACCCCGGACCATCCGCGTCTACGATCCGGTGCAGCAACTGGCCATCGTGGACGACGACGTGCTAGATCGCTTCGGCGTGGACACCATCGAGTTGGGCCGCGCGTTCGCGCTCGATGACCGTGACTGGGCGGACTGGACGCTGCCGGACGGGACGCCGTGTCAAATGCCGGCGTGGGCGTTGCCCGAGCGCGACGGCGCGCGTTGGGTGTTGCGTTCAAGCAGCGGACGAGTGATCGCACAGATGCCGGACGGGGCGCTGTATTTTGAGCAGACCAACTATCCCTATTACGAGCAGGACGATCTCGACGACATTCCCGGGGCGATGCGCGAGAGCATGTGGTGCGCGGTGGCCTCGCCGCCGGGGCCGCTTGTGGACGGGCCGGGAGGTCTGGAGCGGCTGGCGGCGGGGGCCAGGAAGCTGCGCGCCGCGACGGACCGGGCGACCATCGGACTATTCGGCGGAAACACGCTCGAGATGGGACAGTTCTTCTGGCGCAACGATCGCTTCCTGACTCTGCTGGCGGAAGACCCGGACAAAGTGCATGCGTTTCTGGACCGGCTCGTCGAGATCCATTTGGCGAATCTGGAGCGTTTCCTTGGTGCGGTTGGGGACTCGATCGACGTGATCCTGTTTGGCGACGATCTCGGGATGCAGGGTGGTCCGCAGATTTCGCCGGCGATGTACCGCGAATACTTCAAGCCGTGCCACCAGCGCATGTGGACCCGCGCCAAGCAGCTGGCGAACGTCAAGGTGATGTTGCACTGTTGCGGCGGCGTGCGCGAACTGTTGCCGGACCTGATTGACGCCGGGCTAGATGCTATCAATCCGGTGCAGATATCGTGCGCCGGCATGAGCGCGGCGGGGCTGAAGAAAGATTTTGGCCGCGACATCACTTTCTGGGGAGGCGGCTGCGATACGCAGCATGTTCTGCCCAACGGCGCGCCCGCCGAAGTGCGCCAGCACGTCCTGGAACAAGTGCGCACGTTGGGTCCCGGAGGCGGCTTTGTGTTCCAGCAAGTCCACAACATCCTCGCCAACGTCCTGCCCGAAAACATCGTGGCTATGTTTGACGCGCTTCACGAATACGGGGGCGCATAACTTCATTCCGTCAACGCGCGCGAACACTATAGCTATACTCACGCGCATGGACTAGCCGGGTTAGCAGAGTGTTCGTGGGGCAGGGGACCCCATACCGTTGCGCGTAACGGACTATGGCGCCATTCAGAGCGTCGATTTCGGTGCGGCGGTGTTGACGGAAGTCTTCACGCATGCTCGCGTAGTGAGCGGCGGTTGGGGGGATGAGGCGTTCGAAGAACAGGGGGATGTACTCTTCGGGGGTGGGGGGATCGAGGCGAATACTCATGGCGTTGGCGACGGCGTACAGTTCGCGCACGACTTCCCTCATGATCTCGCGGGTGTGTTCGGTGTCCAGCAGCGCGCCGTAGGGCACATCCAACAACGCGGATAAGGGGTTGAGCGCGCAGTTGTAGGCGACCTTGTTCCATAGAACTGTCGCGATGGATTCCGTGTATATGGTAGGCAGCCCGGCCTCGTCCATGGCCGCCGCGATTTCGCGTACGCGTTCGGCCGGGGCAGTGGGACGGTATACGCCCAACGCTGTCGGATTCGCGATGACGGTCACTTCGGCGTGCCCTGGTTCGGGCAGCCATACACCGTAGATTGCCCGCGCGCCCACGGTGCGCTCCCAGCCCACGAATTCCGCGATGACCTCGGCGTTACCCAAGCCGTTCTGGTAGGAACACACCAGCGTATGAGAGTCCACGAGCGGCGCGATCGATTCCACGGCCTGCCGGGTATCGTAAGACTTGACGGTAATCAGTACTAAGTCATAATCGCCGCGCTGAAGTCCTGCCAAGTCAGTGCGTGTGTCAAGCGTATTGACGTGATGGCCGCCCCAGATACCGGAAATGCGGAGTCCCGATTCGCGAATGGCGGTCATGTGACTCGCGCGGCCGATGAGGGTTACGCGATGGCCGGCCTGCGCCATGAACCCGCCAACCACCGTACCGATCGACCCCGCGCCCATAATCAAAATGCGCATACAAATCTCGCTCTACATCCAAGCTAGTCCATTGGCCCTGCCGGTCCGAATCAAACGGAATCAGCCGTTCCAGATATTAATTGGAGGGCTTGCGCAGCGTGTCATTCTGAGCGCCAGCGAAGAATCTACCCCACACAGATCAAGCGCTCTACCTATTACGCGTGGCCGTAGCACGTTGGCCGCAGATTCTTCGCTGACGCTCAGAATGACACGTTGCATTGCACTTTCTCCGGATAAGGAACGGAGGTCCCTCTTGATGCTCTTCCTGGTCGCGCCGGCGGCAGCCGGCGCCGGCTGAATCGTACGCTTTCTGGCCAGACGCTGCACGCCGAACCCTGAACCAAAAAGCAAAGCGGGCACGCCGTCATTTCGCGTACCCGCTGTATTGTGGATCGTTTTGTGAAGCGATTACTAGCCCTGCGTGGATGTCGGTTCCTCGGTCTTTTCCGTGATCGTTCTGTTCTTCGGGATGTTACGGCGGCGCGTGCTGGGCGTCGTTTCCGATTTCACGCCGACGATGGTGGCGCCGGGGGCTTTAATTCTACGCTGCCATTCGTACACCAGAGCGCTGGCCACGAAGATAGACGAATACGTTCCCGTAACTACGCCAACGATCATGACGAAGGCGAAATCCTGCATGGACGATCCGCCGAAGAAGTACAAGACGACCACAACAAAGAATACCGTCAAACTGGTCAGAATAGTTCGACTCAGCGTCTCGTTGATACTGATATTCATGATTTGCAGTAGTGAGTACCCGCGTCCTCGATACGCCTTGAGCTCTTCGCGTATTCGGTCGAACACCACGACGGTATCGTTGACGGAGTAGCCGATGATCGTCAAGACCGCCGCGATGACCGGCATGGAAATCTGCCTGCCAGTGATAGACAGGGCGCCGACAGCGATAAGCACGTCGTGTACGACAGCGAACACCGCCATGATTCCGAATTTGTACTCGAACCGGAAAGTCAGATACAGAATGATGAAGAACCAAGAGTAGACGTTCGCGAGGACGGCGTCCTTCTTGAGTTGCGCGCCTACTACCGGCCCAACGGTGCTTACTTGCTTGAGCTCGACCTGATTGGGTTCCTGGACCTTGCACAGTGGCGCCAGCGTTTGCTGTACGCGGCTCGATATCGTATCGGGGGCGGCGGTGGCGCCCGCTGCCGTCGCAGGGGCTTCGACAGGCTTGCCCGAACCGTCAACGGCGGCGCCGGCTTCATTCACGCCAATGTCGCCGAAGCGAATCAGGAATTCGTTACTATTCAGGGCGCCCCCTTGGCTGAACTCCTGAACGGTCGCGTCCTTGAATCCCTTCGCGGCAAGCAGCTCGCGCACTTTTCCCGGATGGATCGGAGTGTCGGCGGCCAGCCGGATTTGCATGTTGGTGCCGCTGGTGAAGTCCACGCCAAAATTATTGGAGCCGCGGATGCCGAAGGAGACCAATCCGATTACGATTAGCACCGCCGTGACGATGAAGCCGATCATCCGCTTTTCGATGAATGGGAACTTGGTGCCGTGCGGGATGAGGCTCATCATCGTAAGCTTCTTGAGCCAACCGCGATCGGTCCAGAAGTTGAATACGGCGTGGGTAATGAAAAGTGACGAATAGACACTAGTCAGCACGCCGATACACAACGTGATCGCGAAACCCTGAACCGGACCGGTTCCGAACTGCATCAGTACCAGCGCGGCGATGAGCGTAGTCGCGTGCGTGTCGATAATCGTCCCCGTTGCGCGCGTATACCCGCTCTCGACTGCCGCGAGCAACGACTTGCCATTGCGGAGTTCTTCGCGGATACGCTCGTAGATCAGCACGTTGGCGTCTACGGCCATACCCATGGTCAGGATGAAACCCGCGATGCCGGGCAGGGTCAAGGTCGATCCCGTGTAGGCCATTGCGCCGAGCAGCATGATACCGTTGACGAACAGTCCGATGTTGGCTACCAGACCCGCGAACCGGTAGTACACGAGCATGAACCCGACCACGCACAAGAGCCCGGCGATCGAGGAAGTGACACCGGCGCGTATCGAGTCCTCACCCAATGAGGCCCCCACAATTCCCGTGAAATCTTCCTTCAACGGCACGGGCATGGCTCCGGAATTCAGCGCAATCGCCAAGTCAGAAGCCTGCTCCTGGGTAAAGTTTCCCGTGATCTGTCCGCTAGCTCCGATGACGCCTTGAATAGTCGGCGCGGAAATGACATAGCCGTCAAGTGTGATGGCCATCGGTTTGTTGATGTTCGCTTTGGTCACTTCGCGGCATTTCTTGGCGCCCTCCGCGTTGTTCTCGAAATTGATCATCCACCCGGCGCCGCTCGAGGTATCCGTGCGGGCCATCGCGCGGCTGAGCGTTTCTCCCGTCATGGCCGGGTCTTTGGTCATGAGATAAATCGTGTACACCTGCTCCGGGTCCCACGCATTGGGCTTTTGAGAGAAAGCAATCGTTTTTCCATCTGGAATGAGGCCCGGGACTTGCGCCGCTTGCTCGACAATTCGCCTCACCCGTGCATAATTCTCGGGTTTGACCTGAACAAAAGATCCGCGAACCGGTTTGCTCAGGTACGGAATGAACTCCTTATTGAAGTGGTCGTTGATTGCATTGAAGACCTTGGTCGTTTCGTCCGTTCCGGAGACAATATGGAAGGTCAAGTAAGCGACCTTCATGATCAGAGTCTTGGCGCGGTCCACGTCCTTCTCGCCCGGAAGCTGCACCTGAATCTGGCTATCGCCTACGGTCGAGATGATGGGCTCCTTGGCCTCGAACTCGTCCACGCGGCGTTGAATCTTCCGCAGCGCCATCTGCTGGATATCTTTGACCGTTGTGTTCTGTTCTTTCACGAGCTTGTCAACCGCGTCCTTATCCAGACCGAGCACCATATGGATGCCGCCCTGTAAGTCGAGACCCAGCTTAACGCTAAAGTCGGGATCGCACCGCGCCCAGCGTTTGACCGCGAGCAAGTTGTCGCCCCAATACGTATGACGTTTTTCCTGCTCGTCTTCCGCTTTCCTCAACGCCTTGACGGCTTCCTTGCGCTCCGGCGACATCATCATCCAGCCAATGGTCGGATAGCACAGGACCAGTGAAACGATGATGATGGCGATGTTGGCCAGGGTACGGTACAAATGCTTTTTCATGGACGGCTCCACTAGAAACGCCAGGGTCTACCCCCCGAGAAGGGTAAGCGCTTCACAACTCCCTCGGTGATCCGAATCTCTACTAGCTCTTGCTTTCGTCCTCGCGCGACAGCACCTTGGATACGGCGCCCCTCACGAATTCCATCTTAACGGCGGGCTCATCGCTCACCCGAAGTACAACATTCTTCTCGCTCAGCCCCACTACCGTTCCGCAGATACCGCCGCTCGTGACCACTTTGTCGCCCTTGGCAAGCGACGCCAGCATGTCCCGGCGCTTTTTCTCCTGCTTCTGGTTTGGACGGATCATCAAGAAGTAGAAGATCGCTACCAACATGATGATGGGGAACGCGGAACCCATCAAACCTCCGAGGCCTTGCGGGCTTGGGGCTCCCTGCGCCGGTGTACTGGCCGCCTCTTGGGCGTACGCGCTATACCACACTTGAGTAGTACTCCTATGTTCAAAGACAAAAAGAAACCCAGGGGCTTCTTCGACAGCATGCTCCGCACGGAAAACGCAGAGACCCCGGCAAACAAGTCACACCCTTGATCATACGGTTGCGGCTCAGCCGCCCGAGGCGTTGTACCTGCTGAGAAAGTCCCGTTTGAATTCCAGGAACCGGCCGGCGCGAATTGCCTGCCGGATGTTAGCCGTTAATTGTAGCATGAAGAATAGGTTATGTAAAGTATTCAGCCGCAACACGGCGATCTCACCCGCGCGGTACAAATGGCTCAAGTACGCGCGCGTGTACGTTTGGCATACTGGACACGAGCACTCTGGGTCCAACGGGCCGAAATCCGCGCCGAACCGCTGGTTCTTGATGTTCAGCCGTCCCTCGGACGTAAACAGGCTGCCATTGCGCGCGTTGCGCGTGGGCATCACGCAATCGAACATATCGATGCCGCGTTCGACAGCGTCCAGGATATCTTCCGGCGGACCGACTCCCATGAGATAGCGCGGCTTCTCCTCGGGCAGCAAGGGCGCCACGCAGTCCACCGCCTTGAACATCTCCTCTTTGCCTTCGCCCACGCTGACGCCGCCAATGGCGTATCCGGGAAAACCTATTTCCACCGTTCCCGCCGCGCTCTCTCGGCGCAAGTCTTCAAACGTGCTGCCCTGTACGATACCGAACAGCGCCTGTCCGCGCGGACCGTCTTCAAGCCAACGCGCCTTGCAGCGGCGGGCCCAATCGAGCGTCATCCGCATGGACTGTGCCGCGGTGTCATGCTTCGCCGGGTAGCCGGTGCATTCGTCGAAGCACATCATGATGTCCGCGCCTATTGTCCGCTGCACGTCGATTGCGCGCTCGGGCGCAAAGAAATGGGTCGAGCCATCGAGGTGGCTCCGGAAGGTCACCCCTTCCGCGGTCACCTTGTTTAATCGGGAGAGACTGAACACTTGAAACCCGCCCGAGTCGGTGAGCAACGGGCAATTCCAGTTCATGAACCGGTGCAAGCCACCCGATCGCTCCAGGATATCCAGGCCCGGCCGCAGATAAAGGTGGTACGCGTTGCCGAGGATGATCTGAGCTCCGATATCCCGCAGATCCTCCTGAGACAGCGCTTTGACGCTGCCTTGAGTTCCGACGGGCATGAAGATAGGCGTCTCGATGTCCCCGTGAGGCGTGGAAATACGGCCGGTCCGCGCGGCGCAATCGCCTGACTGCGTCTCGACGGCAAATCGCACAGGGCAATCGTTGGAGATCATTGAACGTATGGTATCCCAAGAAGAAGCGAAGGCATGAAGGATTTGAAACACTATACGGGCCGGGAGGCGTCCGCCGCAAGTTCGGCTTGACTGGCGCCGCAAAACGGCCTAACCTAGTTCCTTCGGTGGACCGCGCTAATGACGGCGGTTGTGTGGTGGCTGCTACTCCAATCACGGGAGAATTGTAATGATTTCGGACGCTCAAGTTGCCCGTTTCAATGCAGACGGCTATGTGCTGATCAAGGCGCTCTTGGATAAAGACGAGACGGAATTGCTGCGGCGCGAAGCACGGAAAGACCCCGCGATCGCGACGCACGCCGTAGATCGCGAAGACGGTGAAGGCGGAAAGAGCCGGATCACGTTGTGGAATGAGGCTGGTGACGATTTCTTCGGAATGATTTCGCGGTCGGAGCGTGTCGTAAACGCCATGGAGCGGTTCCTGGACGGCGAGGTCTACCATTATCACTCGAAAATGATGCAAAAGGAGCCCTTCAAGGGCGGCGCTTGGATCTGGCACCAGGATTACGGTTACTGGTACAAGAACGGTTGCCTGTTCCCTTACATGGCGAGTTGTTTCATTGCCGTTGACCCGTGTACCCGTGAGAACGGGTGTTTGCAGGTGTTACGCGGGTCGCATCTGATGGGTCGCATCGAGCACATCCAGGTTGCGGGCCAAACCGGCGCCGACCCGGAACGCACCAAAGAAGCCGAGAAAATCCTCGAAAAAGTCTACGTCGAGATGGAGCCGGGAGACGCGCTCATCTTTCACTGCAATTTACTGCACCGTTCGGACCAGAACACCTCTCCCAACCCACGCTGGGCGCTGATCTGCTGCTACAACGCCGCCCGGAACAACCCCTACAAAGAATCGGGCCATCCCCGCTATACTCCGCTGGTCAAGGTTGCCGATTCAGCCATAAAACAGGCGGGTGAACGCGTCTTGAACGAGGGTCTGCAGTTCCTCCGCTGACTTGCCCCATATTCGGCAGTCGCTCACTTCAAGGACGCTGGAGTCTTAATAGAGGCGTGCCTGTGTCCTCTCGAACCGTGCCGAGCGGACCACGTGCGCAGTTGGCCTGAGGAGAGGGGCCTTGCGCAAAAACGATAATTGTGCTATAAGGTAAGGGTCTTGGGACTAGGTTGGTTTGCTTTGTTTGTGCGTTCTATGGCTGACAATCATTCCTCGATAGCACGCGTACTGCGGCCCGCGTCGCATCGTCATTCTGCGCTACCCTTCCATCTTGAAACCCCGCTTTTCATGGGCGCGGTATCTTTGTGTCATGTGGAACGAGTGAGGAGTTTGGAATGAACATTTACGTGGGAAATCTGTCGTTTGACGCCACCGAAGCGGACGTAAAACAGACCTTCGAGGCCTTTGGCCAGGTCACGAAAGTCAGCATCATTAAAGACAAGATGACCGGGAAACCGCGCGGTTTTGCCTTTGTGGAAATGGCCGATAACGCGGGCGGGCAGGCCGCCATTGCCGGTCTCGATGGTAAACCCATGATGGGCCGGACCTTGAAGGTCAACGAGGCGCGTCCGCAAGAACGGAATGCCCGTCCCCCCCGGCGCGAATAGGCTCTGGCCCCTCGAACTTCGGCAAAGAACTCTACGATTTCCTCACTCAGCCGCTGAAGTTGTGTCACCGTGTTTCGACCCGTCTGACAGGTCCGACAAGTCTGACAGGTCTGACTACTCAGGCAGGTGAGGCGCGCCCGGATTCGCCGGCGCGCACAACGTTGCGCAATTGAACGTCATCAAACGCGTGGCCAGCGGCGGAACCACCAAGAGCGCCAACTGCTTGGCAAGGAATACCACACTGCCCTTTCGTCCGTACAAATGCAGATACTGCCGGTAGGTGGAGTTGACAGTGGTTTGTCCGAGAATAGTCAGATCACTTCGCGCCAACAAGGCCCGCAGCGTCTTTCGGGAGTAATAGACGAGGTGTCCCGTGCCGTAAGGGATGATTCCAAGTTTGGCCAGCGCGTTGTCTTCAAGGGGGATCTCGACGAATACCAACCGGGCGACGCGCGAGGCCTCCCTCAACAGGCGCTCGGGGTATTCCAAGTGCTCTACCACGTGACTCAGGATTGCCAGGTCAAAGCGGCCGTCCTCATAGGGGATGTGGTATCCGTCGAATAGCGCGCATGCGGTCAAGCGCGGGATTTTCCGTTCAAGTGTGGCCTTCACGCCGGATCCGGAAATCTCCAACCCGTACAACTCGCTGCCGAAACCCAGATCGCTTAACCGCAGCAATACGGCGCCCTCGCCGCATCCAATATCGAGAACGGTGCCATGAGCGCGTCCTTGACACAAACGGATGATGTTGGCGGCCTTGGCAATGGCGCCCAACCAACGCCAATCCGACGGGCCGCTGTAGTAACTGTCGTATAGCGCCTTGAGTTCGCCGCTGACTTGCTCGTCACTTCGCTCCACGATGTCTTCCTCGATTCATCCTTAGTCCGGCGATTCGCCGGGACCGGCGGCGCCTATCTCTCGCCGCCGAACACATTAGCGCGTTCCGGCTGTCAGTGCGCTCTCGGATTGCGCCAGCTTGAGCAGGAGCCTCTGATCGTCTTCATACAGGACGCTCCCGCGTTCGCGCAGCGCCTGCGCTTTCGACTTGTCCTCGAAGAGCAGGAACCCTATCCGAAGATCGCGGCATTCCTGTAAGAAATCTTCCGCCAGGGGGTTGGGAAGCGATGTCGCCGGAAACGGCATTGGAACGGCGTTGTAGATTGCCGGGTAATGCTCCTCGCGCCACTTCAACGCCTGCAAATCCATGTACCACCAATACGCAAAAAAGACACAGGGGACATCGAGAGTGACCTGGTAGTCCTCATGGTTGGGTACGAACAGGTTCTTCGGTATGAGCATGCAGTACTGGCCGGTATGGAGTTCTTTGCGCGCCTCTTCTGTGAGCGGCAGGTGTTTGACCGGGACTACTGCTAACATGAATGGATAGAGCTCCAGCGTAGCGAATACCAGGAGGCCGCATAGCGCGATAGATTTTAGCGTTGGGCGTAAACCTGTCGAACGGCAGGCGCGCTGGAGAAAATCGATTCCGTAACAGGAGAACACCAAGAGAAAGAAGAATGCGAAAGGAAGAAACCGCGAGAAGTAACGATAGCCCTTTCCAACGACGGGCACGGCGCGCAGTCCGTAGGTGGAAATACCAAATAGATCCACGGAAAACGCGACCAGCAGAAGCGCCATGATGGCCGTGGGCCAGATCAGTTTCGTCCTCCGCACTGCAAGCGCATAGACGCCTATGATACCCAGGTATACAAATGAGTGCGGCATAACCGCTTCTGTGCGTCTCGGCAGTCCCAACCAGGAGAACACGCTCATCTTGGCGCACGGAATGAGATCAAGAAGCGAAATTTTCGTCCAGATCGGGGCTTCGAGGACTTGATGCGGAGCACCGCGCAAGATCAGGAATGAAATGAGTCCCGGCGCCGCAAGCAGGAAGAACGCGATGCGTCTTTCAATACCCTTCCGCTGTCCGGTACACCAGTACGTGGCTTCCCAAAGGGCTACCGTTAACAGGAGCGTGATCCCCAGCATGAAGAACTCGATAAATGAACTCCAGAAGGTTGCCCAGAGGAAGATAGCGAAGAGCAGCGCATTCTGCCACGTGAACGCGTTGCGGTAGTACGCGGTTACCACCGCGCCAAGACACGTCGCCCACCAACACGCTCCGATAAGATTGTACTGCCCTCCGGTGGCCTTCCAGACCAAATGGGGACCGTATCCGAATAGCGCGCCACCGCAGAATGCCGCAAGCTCGCTTACTACGAACGTGCGCTTCAGAAATACGTAGTACGTAAACGCGCCGCCGGCCATCATGAGAAAGACCATGACGTTGCTGCCGACGACAGGTCCAAAGAGCCGTCCCACCGGATACGTGAGCAGCGCCGGGAGAAATGGAATCGAGCCGTAGGTCAGGTTCCCGCCGGTTGGCGGCCAGATCCAATCGCAGTTCAACGGAGAGTGACCGGTGCTCAAGGCCTTCTGAAACCACCAATACAGCCAGAGGAACCGGTTCTCGTCGCCGCCCGATCCAGGAATCACGAACTGCTCAACCGACATTAGATGAGTGCTGATACGGATCAGCATGGGCCAGAAGAACAGCGCCCCAATGACGATATAGCCGCAGGCTGCGCGCAGCGCATGGCCCGCTCTCAGGTGCGGTTGACTCTCTGGTTCCATCCGCGCAGTGCAATCCAAATCAAGGCTCCTTCCAGGTCCTCAGCGCGCCTAATGGCTCTGCGCAGTCGAGCCGGCTTCAACAGGCCAGTTCACCCATTCCACTCCATCCAGCTCGTCCAATCGCGCCCACGTTCGATGAGCGCGGGCCGCCGCGCCATGGACCGTCAAGAAGTGCGTCTCGACGCGAACACCATGAGTACCTTCCGCAGAATATGTCGTGATGCATCAATCGACTGGATTTGCCAGTAATCCTTGCCTCATGACCGTATTGTGACCGAGCGCGCAACCTATTCTCTACTCTTGGCGCGTCCAGCGCCGCCTAGAAGCCGGAAAAACGTTGCCTACAAGAGCACTCTAGCGGGCGACCACATGGAAACGAAAGGGTTCCGCACTCACGGCGCAGGAATACGCGGTCTGAATAGCCGCACAAATTCTGCGCGAGGCAGGCTACCCGCCGGTGAAAAGCGGTCGCTCTTCATGTACTGCCAGAAGCACTGCAGAAGATACCGCGCCTCAATGGTCTCGTTCGGACAGAACGCATCGAGTTTGTCGTACGATGATTGGGCCTTTGAGCATATTGATGAAAGGCAGGCCGCACATCCCTTCGTTGGGAAACGCCTCCAGCGCGGGATGAGGGCTAATGAGCGTTCAGTTGCCACTGTCGCCCGCACCCCACGGAATCGTGCGAAAAAGCGGATAAAAGCTGATTTTTTCGTAGTACATCGTCATGTTCTCGATTTCGGCCCCATGCGTAGAAAGCAGGCACCGGCCTCCCTTTTCAACATAGTCCGCCAATGCTTCATCAGCGGCGTCGGCAATGACAATCTGAGCCGACGCCGGGATTGGCGCCGCTGCCGAGGAATTGGCGCGGAGAAAAAGGCCGTTGTCGAAAAGCTTTCCAGCATTCTCAGGAAGCGCCGCTGAGCGAAGTGGTTCTTCGACCTCCGGAAATGCCCAGAACGACCAGTTATTGGTATTGACGATTCTGCCTTTGTGATAGAGGGCCACCTCCAGGTCAATCCTAATTGCTCTGTCCAGAACCGGTGGCACGAACTGAACAGTCCCCACGCGCGTGAAAGCGCCGCGCGGCGCTTTCGCGATAAGAAGCTCGCCTTCGTCCCCACCCTGGTACCCCGTCGTCTTCCACCTCAGGATGCTTCCGTCGAGATTGGCTTCCCCATAATGACTAACGCCCAACGGGATGTCCGTCTTGGCGCCCATGGGCAGACATCGGTTGCCGTCCTGGGCCAGCACGATGACGGTGTCGGCGTTGTACTTCTTGAACTCCTGAGCCGAGAGGTCTTTCGGGTCCCAGAAATCATCCAGGATGCCTTCGGTCCAGTGGCCAAAGTCGATCATCAGCCAGAAAATGAATCCTTCAATGAGTCGGCCCCGGCGCGCATATTCCATCCCATCTTTCACGGCGATCGCGTGCAACAAGAGTGAATTCTTGTGATAGAGAGGAATAAGTTCCGCCTGGCCCTGCGCCCAGGCGGTCTTCTCGAGAGTGTCGAGCCAGAATGGTTTCAACTGCGAATGGGCGTACTTCTCCCTGAGGGCAAGGTCGGGATAGTTGTGCCACCAATTGTACTCGTGCAGGATCATCGGGGCTTGGCCATCCGACTGCATGTCGACTTCTTCGAACACATCCTTCAACCACAGGGGGTGTATCGAAGCATAGAAGTCGGTGTCGCGCGTGCCCTTTGTCGTCTCCTTGGTATTGACGTAGCCGGTGCAGTCAATGACCAGCGTGTGTGGGGCAAGGCGCCGGGTCTGCCCCGGCAGTCCGCTGGCGCCGCTAAAGAAATCGAACGACGCCTGAGTCTGGCTTTCAAAGGACAGTTCGCTTGACATGCTGTAGGCCATGATGGCCGGATGGTTTCGGCTGACGCGCACAAGGCCGTCCAATTCATAGGAGTAATAGTTCTTGAATCGTTCATCAATCGTATAACGGTTCGCGCGCAACGTCGAAAGACCGAATGGCATCTCCTGAATAACTAGGATTCCCGCCTCGTCGCAGGCGTCAAGGAAGTCGGGCGGAATGACTTCCACACACCCCTTGACCGCATTCATGCCGTATTCGCGCGCGCGCTTGAGGCGAGGCAAGTACCAGTCAATGTCGGAAGGCGGGCACAGCGTATCGGGATAGTAGTGGTTTTCGCCGAAGCATCGCACGTACAGCGGCTTCCCGTTCAGATGGAACTTTCCGCCTTCGGACCTGATCTCACGCATCCCAAATCGCAGGCCGGCCTTGTCCGACTCGCGGGATGCGCCACGAGCCTTCATGCTGATCTCGAGCGTGTACAATTTCGGGTGATCCGGCGACCAGGTCTCGAACGTGCGCAGTTTCACCGAGGTCCGCGCGTGACGTTGGCCCTCGGGTATGGCCGTCTTCACTCGTCCCAAGCGCTTGCCGCCATCTTTGACGATCAGCTCAATCTCGGACGGAACGTCCGGCGCCTGGCTCAGGTCAACATCAACGTCCACTACGCCGTCGTTGAGATTTGTGGTGAGAAAAGCGTCAATGACGGAGCATCGATTGGCGATCTCGCAATAGATGGGGCGGTAGGGGCCGCTCCACAATTGCGTGCCTTCGTTCCACTCGAGCAACCCGTCCATGCGGACTTCCGGCGGTTCACACACCTTGATGGCAATTGCGTTCTCCGCATCGGCTCTCACGAAGTCCGTGATATCCACACGTTGCGGTGTTCGGGAACTTTTTGTGTAGCCCACCTCACGTCCATTGACGTAGATCTTTGCCGCCGGAAGGATGGCTCCGACACGCAGCCAAAGACGCTCGTTACTTTCCATATGGGGGACAGAGAAAGGACGGCGAATCCAAAAGAGTTCCATGAACGCCGTCCGCTGGTACTTGTGCGGTTCCCCGTGGCCTTGCGCTTGGGGCGCCCCTGGAACCCTCATGGTCTCGTCAAACGCAACTTTCCCTTCGTGCCACCCCTGGCTCTCGCCCACTCTGCCCGGATCTCGTCTGAACTCCCAAACGCCATTCAAGTCCACCTGGCGCCGATACGATACGCGTAGCGAGAAGGCGTCCGGCACGAAGGTCTCGCTCGGCTCCAGGTTCTTGTCATCCACCAAATCCTTCGGATTGGCCTGGGCTGCGCCGTTCGGCATTGACAGGACCACGACCAACGCAAACCACTGCAATTTCATGATGATCCCTCTGTGCGCGCTCACGAGCCGGATTTCAAACGCGCGAAATCCGTGGAAAGGGTTTCCGGTACGCAATGACGAGCGCAGGCTCCTCTGGCTACGTTTGACGCGCTGCGTACAGTATACGGTATGCCATGCGAAGACCAAAAGACACCTTCAGCGTGCGTGAGATCACCGGTTGATTACGGGCATGGACTGTTGTCAGTCAGTGCGAATTCTCAGCAAGGACGGGAGCCGGGATAGCGCTGCCGATCCTGCCATCTCTTCCCACACTGCGAAACGTTGCGGCCTGCAAGCAGAAAGTGACACGTCGTATCGCTCCTTGTGTGCGCGGATTGCAGTGTCAATACGGCCAGAAATGATAGGTCTCCACCCCGAGAAACGTGCCGTACAGGTTCCAGAAAGCCCCCGCGATGAAATCCCCCATGAGCAGCCCCACGAAGAACGGGATCGCGGGACGGTATGCCTTTGCCCCGCCGTACTTCAGTACCAGCGACTTGATAATCCACACCGCCAAGATCGATGCCCACAACTGATCCATCGACCACGACCCGCTGACCGCGTATCCAACGGGATGAAACGGCCACCACGCCAGGTTCATACGCAGCGCCGCAAGACCAAATGAGCACAATAGGCCGATGCCGATTGCCATTGTCGGCTGCGCCATGTGCGGCGGCGGATTCGTGAGCCACAGGTTCACATTATCCCACTGCTCACGTCCGAACCACTCGCCGAGGCCCGATACCTGCGTTGCCCCGTACTTCTCCATCATCACGAGCAACCCCCAGAAAGCAAACACTGTCCCGGCGGCGACAGCCGTCGCCATCGCAAGAAGGTAGCGCAGGTAATCCATGTGGAGACGTTCCGCGATGCGGAGCGCTTCGAGGCCGTGCGGCATGGGATGGCTTCTATAGGCGCGGTTGAAGAAATTGAGCATGCCCATCATGGGCAGATCCGCAGGATTGCTCTTGGCCATTGCCGTGGGTCCCAGCAGGTTCACGATCTGAAAGCCCGGCCCAATAGCAGGCAGGTCATGCGAAGGAGGCCCCAGCTCCGCCCGCATACGCGTGATCGCCACCGACAGCAGAAAATACAAGACGAAGAACGCCAGCGCAATGGACATCGTCATCTGCGCGCGCCAGCAGAAGTACAGCAGAAACGTGAAGCCGCCGCAGATCAGCAGCGCCGCGAGCCGCGCCTCGCGCCGTTCCCATGGCGTCTCGTGCTCCTCGGCGGGCTTCCCCAGCGCAAGCAGCGCCATGCGTTTGATCTGGCGCCGGCTCAACCACAGCGCCAGCAGAGCAATCGCGTAGTAGCCCCCTGCCGTCTGCTCCTCAATGAACGGAAACCCCGGCATCCCGTGCATCCCGATATGGCTGGCCAGCACCCTCTGCGCCTTCCAGAAGATGTAGAAGAACCAGCACGAAAACGCGAGATCCGTCGGCATGAAGAAGCACATCCCGATCGCGAAAGGATAGAACGATACCCACGTTGCGCCCATATCCAGCCACGGGCGCTCAGGGAAGAACGCCTGCAAGTTCACGATATGCACCAGCGGCAGTCGCGGCAGCAACGGAAACAAGAACTGCAGTCCGTTCAACAGATCGATCCCCGCAGCCAGCGCGAACGCAGTCCAGAACACTTTGTTCTTGAAAAGCGTCTCCGGTTCCGTCGCCAGCAGCATTGGCACCTGGATCACTGGATACGACAGCTTTTCATTTTCCGTCCACTGCTTCCGGAACACCAGATTCAAGCCCCACATCACCGCGCATAAGGCGATGATGAACGCCGACCACCACGCAAGCGGAAGCAGCCAGGGCACGAAATTCGCCGGCGTGTAAAACGATTCCTGGCCGATGTAATAACTCCGCAACGCGTCCCTGTCCTGCACCAACAACCACTCCGGCATACTCCCCCGGATCGCCCCATACCGTCCCTCCAGCGGACCGAAGTGATCCAGGAACGGCAGCATCGGCACGAGCACGTCGATGAAATCGATACTCGCCAGCGCGCTAGCGATGCTCAGCATCGTATAGATGACTAGCAGTTCCGGCGGCGACAGTTCCCACCCCGGTATCCACCGCTTCACCGCCAGATTCAACAGAATAATCCAGAACAATAGGAAGACGACATTGTAAAACAGACTCAGTGTCGTGGGTTGTCCAGAAATCCAGATCACCTGTGTCGAAGCAAGCCAAAGCGCATTGAACGGCATCAACGCCAGCGCTATGGCCACACTCCGAAACGTCACTCCCACCGTAATGCCTCCAACACGACACCCGCATAGACCGCCGGCTCATCCGATCGCGCTCAACCGGCTCAAGGTACTTAACTCCAACTCACGGCAATGGTTCAAGCACGCCGCCCTGGGCTCCGGCGGGGTACCGCCCCGATGACGCGGAAAGATCAAGGCGCTTTAACCAATCCCGTTGACTAGACCGGCTTGGTTGCGACCGCCAGGATAAGCGAGCCGACCGGAACAGGACTCTTTAGTTCGATACGATGAACGGCCCGCGCTGCGCGGACGTTCAGGGGAGCAAGCCACGGGGCCACGAAGCACCACGTTTTCAGTGTTTCCACGGCGAATCCCGCGCGCTCACACGCTTCCGTCAGACGCCGGGGAGTGTAGTGACAGACGTGCTGGTCCTTGTCCATGTGCGCAGCGCCAGAAAAACGGTCCATTCCCCATTCGATGACAGGCCACAGGCTATGATAGTTGGGCGTGGATAGCAGCGCTTTGCCGCCTGGCTTGAGCAGATCGTGAAACGCGCGAAGCATTTTCAATCCCTGGTCTTGGAATACGTGCTCGATCACTTCGAGACAGTAGATCTTATCCACGCCTTGCTCCAGGTCCAGATGTTCGTCCACGTAGCCATGGACGAACGTGACGTTGTCCGCTGAGAAGCGGGTTCGAGCAAAATCGATTGCCGCGTTGGACCCGTCCACGCCAAGGACTTTGGCCCCGAAACCACCGAGATACTGCGATATGACCCCGGAGCCGCACCCCACGTCCAGGACGAAGTCGGTGGGCGCCGGCGGTAGGAAGTCGCCGATAACGAGTTGCTTGGATTCATGCCAGAATCGTTGTACCGGATTGCCCGAGGTCAACGCGCGGTACTGATAGCCGCCGTCGATCTCGACTTGGTCTCCCATCCGCCGGTCCGGACCGAGATTGGACTCTCCCATTGCGACTTTCCACGCCTTTCACACGAGCAGGCCAGCGCTCGCCAAACACTTACGGCTAAGTGCCGGCGTCTCCGTCAACGAATTGAGATCGCCTCGAACTATGGCGCCTGAATCATAGTGGGAACACGCACCTAATACCAAGGCACTCGAGTTCTTCCTGGAACGAGGACGGATTTGAATTCGCCCTGCCATTCTCATACGCTTCGCTCCATGGTATCCGCGGACCAATACTCGGGGAATGGGCCAAAGTCGCTCTCCATTGTAATTCCCCTCTACAACGAGGGCGATCACGTTGAGTCGAGCCTTTCTGAAATCGGGCGTTATGCGCACACGCGCACTGTCGCGGACATGGGGGTGCAGGACGTCGAATTTGTCTTGGTGGACGATGGCTCGTCTGATAATACGTGGGAGGCCATCGGCCGCTTTGCCTCGGTTCATGCCAAGTGTGTTTGCCTGCGCTTAAGCCGGAATTTTGGCAAGGAGGCCGCGATTTGCGCCGGCATCGAGCACGCGCATGGCGCCGCGGTCATCGTAATGGACGGGGACCTTCAGCATCCGCCCGAACTCATTCCCGAAATGGTGCGGCTGTGGACCGTCGAAGGGTTTGATGTGGTCGACGCCGTGAAGGCGGACCGCGGTGAAGAGCCGGCATGGTACCGGTTCCATGCGCGCCTGTTTAACCAAGTCATGAGCCGCCTGTCCGGTTTTGATCTGGCCGACGCCAGCGATTTCAAACTTCTGGACCGCCGGGTCGTCACGGCATTTCTCCGCTTGTCAGAGCGGCAAACGTTTTATCGTGGCCTCGTGGCGTGGCTGGGGTTTCGCCACGCCCGCCTGCCGATGATCGTGAAGCCGCGTATGGCAGGCCGCTCGACTTGGTCGTTGTTGCGTTTGCTGGGACTCGCCGTCACGGGGCTGACGTCGTTTTCGACCGCGGCAATGCATCTGGTCTCCTTGATGGGGATGATGTTTCTCATCGCTGCGATTGTCCTCACCGTTAAGACCCTGTGGACGTGGTTACGGGGCGAGGCCGTCCCAGGTATCGCCACCGTCATCATTCTGCAACTCGGCATCGGAAGCGTTACCATGATCGCGCTGGGCATCATCGGAGAATATCTGTCGCGGGTCTATGGCGAGACGAAGGCCCGGCCAAGGTATGTCGTCGCCGATTCACTGGACCACAGGTCCCATCCGTGAACCGTACGCCGCAGCAGACTAATCTCCAGTTCTTTCAGCGCTTCTGGAAAGGGGATATCCAGGTATACGAAAGTCACCCCACGAGTCGGCATCGCCGGCGTTTTGTCCTCGAATCACTGCGGCGTCTTGCGGTTACATCAGAACTTTTCCTTTTCGATTACGGCTGTGGCTCGGGGGCCGTGCTGCGTGACGCGAAGGCGCTGCTCCAACTGCGTGACGCGCAGTTGGGCGGTTGCGACCTGAGTCCCGAGGCAATTGAAATCGTGCAGCGGCAGTTCCAATCGCCGGACTTCTTCGTTGGATCGTATCCGGAACTCACCCGCCCGATTGATGTGGCGGTCTGCACCGAGGTGATCGAACACACGCCCGAGTACAGTTTGATTCTCGAATGGCTGCACCGTCATCTGAAACCGGGCGGGATGCTGATCCTGACCACACCCAGCGTGCCGATGGACCCGCCGGACGCCACCTATGGGCACACTCAGCATTTCGTGTTGGCGGAATTGCGCGTCCTTCTCGAAGACATTGGATTCCATATCGAGTACGCGGCGCGTTGGGGATTTCCGTTCTTCACGCTTCAGAAGTACATTACTGCCAGGTGCTACCGGCAAATTGAAAAGCACGTGCTGGACACACCGCTGTCACCGAGCAAGCGCGCTCTCTTCGCGTTGGTCTACTACCTCTACTTCATCCACGATTTCATCCCGCTCGGGCCTCAAATCTTCATCCGCGCGCGCTGTAAACCCCGGGAAGCGCCTCATAAGTGACGTACGCGGCATGCCGCCGCGAGATCATCGCTTCTTCAGCGCGTTCGCTACCGCGGCATTAACGGTCCGTATCGCTTTGAGCCGCGCGTGACGTTTGTCGTTGCCTTCGATGATGGTCCACGGGGCGTGCAGGGTGGAGGTCTTCTCGATCATGTCGGATACGGCGAGGTAGTAGTCCTGCCATTTCTCGCGATTGCGCCAATCTTCTTCAGTTAGTTTCCACTGCTTATACGGGATTTCCTGGCGCAACTCGAATCGCTTCAACTGCTCTTCGCCCGACAGATGTACCCAGAACTTCACGAGCACCGCGCCAAAGGACGTCAGCTCCGCCTCAAACTCGTTAATCTCCCGATACGCGCGTTGCCATTCCGCGGGCGCCGCGAAGCCTTCCACACGCTCGACCAGCACTCGTCCGTACCAACTTCGGTCGAAGATGGTTATGTGGCCCGCCTTGGGCACGTGGCGCCAGAAGCGCCAGAGATAGTGATGACGCTTTTCCTCGCCTTCCGGCGCCGCAATGGAAATAACCTCGACGCCGCGCCGGTCCAGTTCGTGGGTTAGGCGCTTGATGTTTCCCCCCTTGCCCGCCGCGTCCCAGCCCTCGTACATGATCACGACGGGAATGCGTTTGATGTAGATCAGGTGTTCGAGTCGGCGCAATTCGAGCTGCAGTTTCGGCATGAGCCGCTCGTATTCGGCGCGCGGAACCGTGCGCGACAGGTCCACGCGGTCCAAGACGCTGTCCATGCGTTTCGCCTGCGCCACCGGCTGCGGAGGAGGCGCCGCCTTGGCCTTTCCGTGAGCGTCCAGCGCGGCGCTCATTGCGGCCAACAAGGTCTGCGCGATCTGCGCGCTGGCATACCGGTCGCAATGCGTAGGGACGACCGTCCACGGCGCATTCGCGGTCGAGGTCTCGCGCAGCATGTCTTCCACGGCGCGCAGGTACTTCGCGTACGCCTTGTGCTGCCGCCAATCCTCTTTCTTGACCTTCCAGGCCAGCGCGGGGTCCTTCTCGAGTTTCTTGAAGCGTTTGGCTTGTTCCTGCTGCGTGATGTGCAGCCAGAACTTGAGGATCACCGCGCCATCATCGGTAAGTTGCCGCTCGAAGGTGCGCGCCCGCTCGTATGCGGATTCCCATTCACGCTTGCCGAGCAGCTTTTTCACGCGATCCTGCAACACGTGCCGGTACCAGCTTCCCTCGAAGATTCCCATCGCGCCGTCCGAGGGCAGGCAGTTCCAAAATCGCCACATCGGCGGGCGCAGCAATTCCTCCTCGTTGGCAGGCTTGATTAGGTGGACCTTGTAGCCGCGCGGGTCGAGGTGTTGCAGGAGGCGGCCAATCGCCGTGCCTTTGCCCGCGGCCTCCCATCCCTCGAACACGATGATGACCGGAATGCCGGCCTCGCGAATCGCGCGCTGGCATTCACCCAACCGCACATCAATGGATTCGACGAGCTTTTGGTAATCCTTCTTGGAGAGTTCGGCGTTGACATCAATCGTTTCCAGCATGTCGGCGTTCCTCCGAATTGAACGGGCCCCCACATCCGGATTGTAGCCCCGCGCTCGATGGGAAGACAATTCAAATCTATCTGGATCTACAAAGCCCGAGAACGTCGTACGTGGTTCTCGTACTGTGGCTTCAGGCTACATTGCCCGATTGAATTCGCAACGCCGGTTCTTGGCCCACGCCGCTTCATCCTTCCCCGGGTCCGCGGGTTGTTCGCTTCCGTAACTGATCGTGATTAGGCGTTCCGCTGGAATACCCAGTTGGACGAGATACTCGCGGGCGGCGATGGCGCGGTGTTCACCGAGCGCCAGATTGTACTGCTGTGTACCGCGCTCGTCGCAATGACCGGCTATCTGTACCGTCACTTTCGGCATACGTCTGAATCTTTCCGCGTTGGCCTTCAATGATTCGCGGGCATCGGCGCGCAACACTGCGCTATCGTAGTCGAAGTAGATGACCTGTATACCAGGCCCTGGCGCGGGTATCGAGCCGTCATCGTCATGATCAAGCCCATTCTGCTCGAGCGTGGTCCCGCCTTCGTTTCCCGCGCTTCCGCCGAAGTTGGCCGGGCGCGAGCCTTGAGTGTGGCAGCCACTGGCAGTGAGCAGTGTGAGCGTAGTGACGATCGCCGTCAGAACGTGTAACTGGCTCGCTTTCGCGTTCATGGTGTAATCCTTTCAAGTGAATGAGTGTATCTTCGTTCTTTGCCTTTTGCGGAGCGCTCGATGCTGTGAAGTTCACAATACCGGTATTGGAGCCCGGACGATTAATTTCCCAAGACGAGGAAAAGTTTCACACTTGCCGAATTGGCGATGGTGTCGCATTGGCGGGGACGATGAGCGGACTCGGACGAATGAGACGAAAGGAGAGGAGTGAAGCGCGTGTCTACGCCGGGCGTTAGTAGGCGCGCGGGATTACTGCTTCACGATACGTCCGCGCGCCGCAGAGAGCGCTGGGAACGGCGCCAGGGTCTTTGAAAACGAATTGGAACAGCGCTCTGGGTCGATCAGGAGTGTGCGTGCGCGACAAAGCAGGTCCGGACCTCCACCGGACCTGCTCTTACCGGAGTCGCCGTGACCCTCATTGGGAAGTAGACACGGCAGAAAAAGGCGTCACATCAACTTGCGCGCGCGAATCTGGCGGACAACTACACAGGCCAGCCCCATGCCGAGAAGCGCCATCGTTGTGGGCTCCGGGATGACTTGTAAGGTGACCTCGACCACCAAGTCATTGAAGTCCCCGTCCGCCAGCGCGAGTGGCAAGTCCTCCCACGCCAGAAGAAAGACGTTGGGATCGGCGGTGGCCAGAGTGACGAGATGGTCCTCGCCATTCGGGTTCAGGGCCGCTTGCGAATGCCAGTACACACCGCCGGCCAGGTCATAAAACCCAAAATTGCCCGTAGGCGAAATCGTGGTCGTGAAGCCGCTCAGGGGGTACCCGGAATTGGGATCCTGCACATCAAACAGTTGTGTGTAGGTGATCGGCCCGCCGCTGGTGGGCTGGTAGTACCCAAATTGCTGGCCTAACGCAGCGTACCGGGCGGTTGCCTCGACCGAGGCCGCTGAGGCCAGCAGAGCAAAGACCTCGTCGGGGCTCACCTGAGGAATGGCGTTACTGTCCGAATATGCCGTGCCGTACAGGCTGTTGTAGATTCCGTACAAATTGACTTCTCGGGGGTCGGAGGTCGTTGGCGCCCATACATCGTTGATTACAGTTGCGCTGGCGATAGGCGTCATCACCAGCAACAGAACCACCACTGCTCTAGTTCTTGTCAAGAGTTTCATGTTTTTCTCCTCCTTAGCTTATTAGGGGAGTTCAAGCACTAATCGTTAATTTTACACCGACGACTCTAGGGGGGCTGCATTTAGCATTCCAGGTCTGAAGTGGCCCCAAACTCCATGGCCAGGACTGTATCCCCGCGCTAGCGCTCTCTCCCGCAGGGGGCGAGGAGCCTTTCGTAAGTTGTTTAATACCAGTGCTCTCATGGACTGAGTTCTGTCGTCGGGCGACAGGCTGTCCGTACGTCTTGAACAGCGTCAAGAGCTCCGAGCGAGTTACCGAACCATGAGAGACTGGCCAAGGTAGATGAATCCTTTATCACAGGTGACAGATAAATGAACTGCTTTGCGCCACTTTACGGACAAAATGGCCAGCGCATGTTACTGGACGCGAAATCGGGGAGGTTTTCGGCGCAAGTCCGCCAAATTGCCTGCATTACAGGAAGCCGGTTACGGGCTCTCCGTCGCTTTGTCGAAGACCGCCTCCAGGATGAGGTCACACGTCCGGGAAATGGCATCGGAGTCTTTTAGGCGGGCGCTGATGTCAGTCGCTCGGGCCGTTACGGCCTTGTCATTTGTCAATCGACGCAACGCGGCGGTCACGGCCGCTATCGTGTAGCTCTTGGGAAAGACTTGTTCACCGACCCCCAGCCGGATCACACGTGAGGCGTTGTCAAATTGATCGTGCGCGAACGGCGTCACCAATTGCGGGACTCCGGCCGCAAGCGCCTGCGCCGTCGTGCCTATGCCGCCGTGATGGACGACCGCGGCCGCGCGCCGGAAAAGCTGGCTGAATGGCGCGTAACTGACCGCCATTATTCCCGGCGGCAATGCCGCGGGCAGTTGATCGGGGAAGTTATTGACTAGGACTCCCCGGCAGCCAAGGCGCCCGCAGGCTTGAGCGGACACGTCGAACATCGCCCGCGCCTGCTTCATCGCCGATCCCGCGGTGAAGACCACGGGAGGCGGGCCCGCGTTCAGGAACGCTTCGAGATCCGGCGGCATGGTCTGAATATCGTCTACGTCATACAAAGGGAAATTCGTAAGCTGCGTCTGGGAAGGCCAGTCAGGCTGCGGCGCCGCAAACCACTCGGGGAACAGGCCGAGTATCCTTAGCGGAGGATGCATCCATTCCCGTAAGACACGGCGGACAGGCGGCAACCCCAACGACGCCCGAAATCGATTGAGCTCCGGCGCCACAACGCGATCCGTGATGGAATCCACAAGATGAAAATATCCTCTCTTGAGTGTCTTCGGCATTCTCGAGATCCAAGCCATGGCGCTATAGACCGGCGTCTCGTAGAGACTCATGAAGATCGAGGGTTGAAGGTTCAGCGCAACCAGGGGAATACCGAGCTTTTCCTGCGCCGTCCGCGCGCCCCACGCCATCGTGGACCCCGCTACCAGCGTTTGGCCCGGTATATATCGTTCTTCAAGAAAACGGTAGACGATGGGAAGCAGCGGCAAGTAGGCGTGACGCGCTACGAATTCGAAGCCGTGCACCGGATGCCAAAGCCGCGGATCTTCCATTGATCTCTTGAAATCCTCCGCGCTGGCGGATGGCGCGAACTCCAATCCCGCGCTCTTCGTCAGCGCGCCAAAGTATTCATTGGTAAAGACCGTGACCGAATGCCCGCGGCGCTTGAGCTCACGTCCTATGCCCACAAGAGGGTGGACGTCCCCCGCGCTGCCGATCGGAATCAATATGATATTCATCAGTCAACTACCCTTTGTCCTCGTTTCAGTAAAGCC
The DNA here is from genome assembly GCA_016215105.1 of Candidatus Hydrogenedentota bacterium. GTDB lineage: Bacteria > Hydrogenedentota > Hydrogenedentia > Hydrogenedentales > SLHB01 > JACRLJ01. The sequence goes on along the minus strand of JACRLJ010000085.1, from coordinate 25,390 downwards.
CACCTCGAGTTTCTCCGGAAGCGCAGTCAGAGGACCTCCGTATAAAAAGACTCCACAACAGCCAGCTCTGATGTCAAAATACCTGCAAACGCTCTTGGGCCGCACCGCGTCAAGTGGCGGGCCTTCTGGCCGGAGTTCTAGCCTCCCATTCGGCGGTCTGTTTACCGAATCCACGTGATCCGCGCCGGATCGCGCATCGGGGGCGTGAGAGCAACGGAGGGATGTCCGACTATTGCGGCAGCCATCAGCTCCTGGCCTTCCGGGATGCGCAGCAAGCGTCTCACTTCTGCGTCGTCTCTTCCGTACAGCAGGAACCCCATATAGCATGTACCGAGGCCTCGTGCGTGTGCGGCGAGAAAGAGGTTCTCGGCCGCGAGCTGACAATCGATCAACGCGGTGAGCGTCTCGGTCTTGCCGTTGATAAGAATCAAGACCGGCGCATTGTAGAAGATGCTGAATTCAGGGTTGTTGAGGCTACCGGTCAAGAACGCCGATCTGGCGAACTCCGCGTTGGAATCTCTCAATATCGCCTTTGTCCGCTCATTCAGCTTGTGCATAAGTTCTTTGTCGGTGATGACTGTAAATGTCCAGGGTTGTCTGTTCCCGCCGCTGGGGGCAAAGGTGGCAAGTTGGATGAGTTCTTCTAATTCACCCTCGTCGACCGCTCTGTCAGAATAGACGCGCACGCTCCGGCGCGTCTTGAGCACTTCGCAAAAATCAGGCACTTAAGAGACCTCCTGTCAGTTTGAGAATGAGGTGCAAGTAGACAGCCACGAAGCGTGCGGACACGTCGTGGCTGCCATGCTACCCCTTCATTCGAGTATTGGGTCACTTTTCGCGTTTGGCGCTGCCGCAGCAGGCGCCGGGAGCCGTACGTTCCGGCGCCGGTTCGCCGAGTCTTTCGCCGGCGTACGTGTCCATTTTTTCAGCGCCGGCCTTGCGCACCATGCGCGCTATGCCGGCCGCATCTCTCATTTCGCTATCAGAAGCGCCTGCCTTCCGGGCTTCCTCTGCGTGGTAGTCCAGGCACGGCTGGCAGTTCGCCACCACCGAGGCGCCTATCGCGACCAACTCTTTAGTCTTGGTGTCCAACATTGTCTGTCCTCCTTGCCGCGTTCGCAGTTGGCGTCGCGCGCTTAGAACTTGACGGCGCCGATTTTGATGCTTGACACCTTTCCCGCCAGGCTGGGGGCCAGGCGGGCGAGTTCGTCCGGGATTGATTTGAAACCGGCCCCGCGGATGGCGGCGAGATAGTCTTCCTCTTCAAGCGCGCCTCCCACACAGAAGGCCCAGGCTTCAAGGCTCTTGCGGGCGGTTTCCGGAAGGCCGTGTGTCACGAGGTCGGACACCAGAATCCGGCCGCCCGGACGCAGCACGCGGTAGGCCTCGGCGAAGACCTTGGCCTTATCCGGCGCCAAGTTGATCACGCAGTTGCTTATGATCCAGTCCACCGTTCCGGACTCGACCGGCATGTCTTCGGCATCTCCGAGGCGGAACTCGACGTTCGACAGACCGGCTTCGACAGCGTTCTTTGTGGCCGCCTCGATCATTTCGATCGTCATATCGAGGCCGATCACATGACCCTCTGGTCCCGCTTTACGTGCGGCGAGCAAGACATCTATCCCTGCGCCGGAGCCGATATCCAGCACCGTTTGACCCGGTCGAATGCCGGCCAGGGCCACCGGATTACCGCAGCCGAACGAATGTTCAGCTGCGTGCGCCGGCACTCCCGCTAGCTGCTCCTCGGTGTAGCCCGCCGAAAGCGCAACAGCGCTGTCGCATGACCCGCTTGCCGTTCCGCAACAGGAGGTCATTCCGGGGGCCTTTACTCTGTCGGCGTAGCGCTTTTTCACGAACTCCTTAACGTCATTCTGTTGCTGAGGCGCGGCTTCGCGCGTTCCACAGCACGACTTCTTTGTGATAGACATTCTGCTTACTCCTTTTTTGATGTAGCCGTTGTTAATGTTGAGATACGATTCACGAACCAATGGACCCGCTCGAAGATCACCTCCCTCCAATTCGGCCTATGGCCTATTTTATTCACTAATGTACACTTCATGTATGAAGTATTTGGACAAAAAAAAGAGCTCTACTGCATCCCGCTAATCAGCTTCTCCAGAATACGCCGAAGCTCGGATTGCTCGTGTTCGTTCAAGATGGTATCGAACTGGAATCCGCAGCAGCCGTCGCGCGGCACGGTCTTCCAGAGGTCCTGACCCTTCTGGGTCAAACCCAAGAGAATCACGCGGCGGTCTTCCTGGCTGCGTTCGCGCTTGACTAGGCCGTCGCGTTCAAGGCGATCCACTATCCCGGTAATGTTGCTGCACGCGCAGCACAGACTCTCACTCAGTCGATTGAGCGGAATCATGCCCTCCTCGGAAAGGACGGTCAGTATGTCAAACTGGGAAGGCGTTACGTCATATGCCGCGAAGAACTTCTCGGCCCGCCGGTACATGGCCTTGCCCAACGCGATGCAAAGACCCACGAGGTCCCCGCATTTGGCGCCCGACCCGCATTCACACCGGTTCATTCGTCGAGAACTCCATTATTTAGTTAATTAATTATTCAATCACTAACAATCCAAATTTACCACACAATGAGGCGCTTGTCAAGCCCCAATGAACCTGCGCGTCGGGCTTCTTAGGGCCGCTCGGATGTGAGTGCGTTACGCAGTTGAGGAGAGCCGCGCCAGAGATCTGAACTTCTTCGAAGGCTCCGCAAATGGACTTCAAATCCACAACGCGAGAGGCGCGGAAGCCGCTCGCGGAGGTCAGCGCGCCGGTTCAAGAAGCCGATTTTCTAGCCGGATTCCTAGGCGTGGTGGAGAGCCTCGAGAACTGCTTTAGGGTTCTTTGACGCGATTTGGAGGAGAGCCTTGGCGGGGCCATCGGGAGTGCGGCGGCCGTGTTCCCAGTTCTGCAGGGTGCGGGGACTGACACCGATTAGCTGCGCAAGTTCGATATGAGATAGACAAAGCTTTTCCCGAATGGCCTTAATGTCTGGAGTCTTGATCTCTCGAATTCGGCTGGGCTTCTTCCGTCCAGCCTTAATCTCGCCAGCCTCTCTTACGCTCGCTACGAGTTTTGCGAAGTCACGTTCGTTCATTGTATCCATTCCTTTACAAAGCGTCTTAGCATTTTGAGCTGGCCGCTGGTAAGGTCTTCTTGCGCAGACTTCTGATAAGCAAGCAGCAAGTAGATTGTATCGGGTTGATCCCAATAGTAAATTATGCGCAATCCACCGCGTTTGCCTCCTCCGGGAAGATTCCATCGAATCTTGCGAAGTCCACCGCTATGCTGAATCAGTTCACCTGAATCGGAGCGCAGCATCAGCGCCAATTGCAGTTGCCTGTATTCCTCGTCGGGCAGAAAGGCCTTGATGTCCTTTGTGAACACCGTAGTCTCGACGAAAAGCATGACCTTAGTATATGCATCTGGTCTACAGAGTCAAAATGATTTCTTCAGGTGCGCTTCTTGGAAGGGGGGCTTCAGAATTGTGGGAACCAGGACCGGCAAAATGGATACCGTTTTGCCGGTCCCGGTTGAAATAGCAGTTACGCGGGGTACTCTTTGCGGTTCGCTTCCATGGAGAGCAGCACCGGTTTGTCGGAGATGGCGTTCTTGAGGCCTTCGAGCTCGGCGGGGCCGTCGGCGAGCGGTAGAGCAACTTGGCCGTGCTCGATCACCGAGCGGCAGAGGGCCTGCATCACTTCGAAGCCCTTGTAGGCGTTCTCGCCATTGCAGGGGTGGACCGCCTTGTCGTCGTCAAGCCACTTGGCCATGTCGGCGATGTAGGGAGGCATGTCGTTGTCGTAGTTCATGCAGCCTTCACCGGAGATGGGGCCGTTCGAGTCGCGGGTGATAGCGCGCCAGCCGCCGCCGGTGAGGACTTCGGCGAAGCCTTCGGTTCCCTGGGCGCCGATGCGGCATTTGCGCCACCAATAATCCACTTCGGGGACGTCGGGCGCGCCGGCGCCGGTCTCGATGATGCCACGCACGCCGTTCTTGAACTGAATGAAACCGGCGATGTAGTCGGGCGACGAGTGGATGTCGGTGAACTTACCTTTACCGGCGGCCTGGGCCATGACCCACTCGGCGTCGGCATAGTCGTTGTACCACATGGCGTAATCGATCATGTGAGTCATCATGTGGGCCATCCAACCCGTGGAGTGACCGTACACGGTATGCACACGTCCGATGGCGCCGCTGGCGATGATCTCCTTGACCTTCTGGTAGTGGACACCGTAGCGGTGTTGGTGGCTGACCACGGTCTTGACCTTCTTCTTGCGGACCAAGTCCATGATCTTCAAGCCTTCGCTGGTGCTCAGCGCGATGGGCTTTTCGTACGCGATGAGTTTCGCGCCGCACTCCACGCCAATCTTCACCATGTCGTAGCGAATGTTCGGAAGGGTGCAGAAGCAGAAAACGTCCGGCTTAATCTTGGCGGCGAGCGCGGCGGCGTCCGTGCCGTATTCCTGGGCGCCGTATTTGGCGGCAGCGGCTTCGAGCCGGGATGCGTCGATGTCGCACACGCCCGCGACTTTGAATTGGGGATTGGCCTGGAAGGCGGATGCGTGGTGCTGTCCGCGTTTCCCCATGCCCACGACCAGTACTGAGTAGACTTTGCTCATTGAGGTGTCTCCGTGTGAGGAGGACGTTTCGGCAAAACGTCCCTACCCGATTGAGGACGTCTTGGCAAGACATCCCTATGGCGTCCATCGTGTCACACTGAGCGGAGTGAAGAATCTACTTTACTCATTGAAGGTACTGCTCTTTACGGCGAGAAGTTGCACGTTGGCAGTAGATTCCTCGCTTCGCTCAGAATGACACGGTGCGCAGCTCTAGTCCGAAACGGTGAATTCAAACTCATATTACAGAGTCACCCAAGGCCCGGCGCTCGTCGAGCGCCGGGGTACTTGGGAACGAAGTCTGTGTTATGCGAATTTCTTGACGCCTTCGAGAACTTTCTCGATGGTGTAGTCGATCTCTTCCTGCGTCAATTCGGGGAACATCGGCAACGAAATGCAGTTCGCGGCGTTGCGCTCGTTGTTCGTGAGCGGGCCGACGATGCGGGCGCCTTTACCCCACGGATATCCGGCTTGCTGGTGGATGGCGATCGGGTAATGGCACTTCGCGTCGATGCCTTCGCCTTCGAGCCAGGAAAGGAACGCGTCGCGTTTTCCACCGGCGATTTCGACGACGTAGAGGTGGTACACGTGGCGGTAGCCAGGCAACTCGGTGGGCAGCGTCAACGCCGTGCCTTTGAGGGCCTTGGTGTACATGGCTGCGATTTCGCGGCGGCGATCGGACCACTTGGTGATGTGCTTGAGCTTCACGCTGAGGATGCCCGCGTGGATGTCGTCAAGGCGGCTGTTGAAGCCGTAGGAGTGAACGGAGCGCTTCGTCGAACCGTGGTTGCGCAGGCGTTTCACTTCAGCCGCGATGTCGGGATTGTTGGTGACCACTGCGCCGCCGTCGCCGAAGGTGCCGAGGTTCTTCTGGATGATAAAGCTGAGCGACACCGCGTCGGACAACTCGCCGATCTTGAAGTTGGCGCCCGCCGCGTCAATGGACTGTGCGTTGTCTTCGATGACGCGCAAATTGTGTTTCTTCGCGATGGCCGCGACCTTGTCCATCTCGGCGCACTGACCGTAGAGGTGTACGGGGATGATCGCCTTGGTCTTGGGGGTGATAGCGGCTTCGATCTTGGTGGTGTCAATGTTGTTGGTCTTCGGATCGCTGTCCACGAGGACGGCGGTCGCGCCGGCGATCCAGATGGCCTCGGCGGTCGCGAAAAACGTGTTCGACGTCGTGATGACTTCGTCACCCGCGCCGATCCCGAGCGCCATGAGCACGAGCCAGAGACCGTCCGTGCCGGAGTTCACGCCGATCGCGTGTTTCGCGCCGTGGTAGGCGGCCAATTCGCTTTCAAAGCGCGTCAGCGTCGGCCCCATGACATACGCGCCGCTTTCGAGCACGTCGGTGATGGCCTTGTCGAGTTCGGCCTTCAGATTGTGGTACTGCCTGACGTGGCCGTAGAATGGAACTTTCATCGTCGTAAATCTCCCTGCGTGAATCATGTTGCGTATAGCCGGGGATGCGGGGCATCCGCGGAGCCCAGTAGTAGAACGCGCCCGGGCGGTGATGTCCACACGGGATACGAAGGTGAGGCATGACCCGTGGGAAGAAACCCAGTGAGCGTAGACGGGGGCGAGAATAGCACACAAGCAGGGGAGGGTTCAAAAAAGGCGCAAAGGGAGGTCTGTCGAATGAGGTGGACCGGTCTGGCTAGTCGGACAGGTCGGACGATCGATTGCTCTCAATCGAAGTCCTGCCACTCGGGTTTGTTGTCGAAGATCCAACGGCCGCGTGAGTCGTCTCAGAGTCTTGTCTGGCTGCAGAACGGTGGGTACGGGCAGTGTGCGACTTCCTTGCGCCGCGCTACACCGTGCCCGCGATGCAAAAGCAAAGGTAGACGAATATCTGAAAAGCGATCGCCGCCACAAGTACTCGCGTACGCGATCTGAGTAGCTTGTAGCACGAGAATGGATTGACCCAGATCAGGGCGCCAACACACGCGCCATGTATAGCAAGTCCGTCAGTTCCTGTCCCCGGCAGGCCGCTGCACCAGGCGAGGACGGTATAAACGGCGCTTCCCAGGAGCGCCGAGCCTAGCAGTCCAGCGACCTCGGTGAAAATCGCATAAAGCCTTTCGAGTTTCTCAATACTAGAATGCGACTCTTGGGCTGTGCCTGAGCGTACGACTTCGATCTCGTCGTGCCAGCAAACATGGTCGTCAGATTTCGCCCTGTCCATATATGAAGCATAGCACGAACGGGGCGAACCGGCAATACCTCTCTTGCTCAATACAAATCCTGCCACTCGGGCTCGTTGTCGAAGATCCAGCGGTAGTATTCCTGGTTATCGAGTTTGGAGGCGGCGGCGCTGTCCACGATGACCGTGCAGCGGGCTGGAGTCGCCTTGCGTTACGGTTCGTCTTCCGAGCGGAATAGGGCCTCGATGTCGCGCGTCGCATGGAGAACTCGGACGATTTCCAGTCCCTCAACGGTCTCTCGGTAGAAAACAAGGTGCTTTTCGAAGCCACGTACGGGCCATATGCGAAGGCCGGTAAGTGATGGGTCTAGGTAATCGCGGCGCGCCCCGGCGCCAGGCGTTTGGGTGAGGAATCGGAAAGCGGCCACGACCGCAACGATGAATTGCTCCGCGGCCTCCAGGCTGTCGCGTGCGATATAGTCGGCAAGCTCGATGATATCTCGCTTTGCTATTTCTCGCTTGATGAGCTTCAGCGTCATGCGCCGCCGGTCATTCTCTTCAGTTGGCGCTGGCGGACTTCATTTCGGATATCCGTCCAATCTTCCGCGGTCATCTCAGATGCTTCGCTCTGAAGGCCTTCAAGCAGAAGAGATTCGATCCGGGTCTGCGCAGTGCGTTTTTGCTCATCCCGCACCAGGGAGCGTAGGTACTCGCTGACCGTGCCGAACCCTTCCCGGCTCACCTGATCCTCGATGAACGCCTTGAGGGATTCCGGAAGGGAGATGGTAATGGTTGCCATGCGTCAAACTCCTTAGAGGCCCTAATAAAACCCGCGTCGGAGCGAACGGGAGGGGGTGTCCTCAACCGCCGGGGCCACTCCGTGACATCTGGTTACGCGCTCTTAACGAAACGTACTCCTTGAAGGAAGGATACCCTAGTTATTAAATCTTGTCAAATAATAAGAGGTTTTCTTATCGCCACGCCAAGGAATTCATGCAGTGACTCGTACGACATCACCCCAATACGATACGCGAAGCCCTTAGCAGACCGTGAGTGCTCTCAATCAAAATCCTGCCACTCGGGTTCGTTGTCGAAAATCCAGCGGTAGTATTCCTGGTTCTCGAGTCTGGAGGCGGCGGCGCTGTCCACGATGACGGTGCAGCGGGCGTGGAGTTGGAGGGCGGTGGCGGAGATCATCGAGGTCACCGGGCCTTCGACGGCTTTGGCGATCACGTCAGCTTTCTCCGCGCCGGTGACGAGAACTAGGCAGCGTTTTGAATCGAGGATGGTGCCGACCCCCATCGTAATCGCGCGTTTGGGGACGCCGTCAGGTCCGCCGAAGAACTGCGCGTTCTGGTGTTGGGTTTGGGGCGTGAGGGCCTTGGCGCGGGTGCGGGACAACATGGCCGAGAGGGGTTCGTTGAATCCAATGTGTCCGGAAATCCCTATGCCGAGCAATTGCAGATCAATTCCGCCGTAGCTGCGGATCTTGTATTCGTACGCCGCGCATTCCGAGGCGATGTCCTCGGCCATGCCGTTGGGCAGGTGCGTGTTGGTGATGTCGATATCGACGCGGGAGAACAGGTGGTGGTTCATGTAGTAGCGGTACGAATGGGGATCGCGCGCTTCGAGGCCAATGTATTCATCGAGATTGAACGTGCGAACCGCCGCGAAACTCAGCCCCTCGTTGCGGTGCTTGTCGACGAGCAACTGGTACAGGGTTTCCATGGTTCTGCCGGTGGCTAGACCGAGCACGAGGTTGGGCTTGTCGCGCAACGCCTTGGCGATGACCGCAGCGGCCAGCGCGGCGGCTTGTTCGCGGGTATCTCGAATGATGACTTCCATGGGACGAGCTTACCGCATTGGAAGTGTCTGGATAAAGTAACGCGAGTTCACGCCGGCAAGACGAATTCGCTGACGGCAATGAAATGGAATGCGGTGCCGGCCATGACGAAGAGGTGCCAGACGGCATGGTTGTAGGGGAGCGAGTTCCACGCATAGAACGCGACGCCCACCGTATACATGATCCCGCCGGCGGCGAGCAGGCCAATGCCACCCATGGGAACCGACATGAGAATCGGTTTTGCCGCGATGAGCGCCATCCATCCCATCCCGAGATAGAGAATGGTCGAGAGTGCGGAGAAGTGCGCGACGAAGAACATCTTGAAGCACACGCCAACGAGTGCGATGCCCCACACGACGCCGAATATCGTCCAGCCCCAAGGACCACGGATGCTGACGAGCGCGAAGGGAGTGTAACTTCCGGCGATGAGCAGATAGATCGAGGCGTGATCCAAAATGCGGAAAAAGTGCTTGACCTTAGGCGCGCTGAAACTGTGGTACAGGGTCGAGGCCAGGTAAAGCGCGACCATGCTGGCCCCAAACGCGGTGAGACTGACGATCTTGTACGCATCGTGAGTGGCGCTGGCCCAGACGACCAAGAAGACGAGACCGGCGATGCTCAACGCGGTCCCGATTCCGTGCGTGACGCTGTTAGCAACTTCCTCGCGGACGGCTTGTTTCTTCCGGTGCAAATGCAGATCTACTGTGTGCATGCAAAGTTTCTCTCAAGACCGAACACAACGCCGCATGTCCTCACGACGAGGACGTGACGCCACTATACCCGATCTGACCTGGAAAACCTAGCGCGCGGTTTCGTTCCAAGAGCATTCTACGCGTCACTTCATAGTCGGAACGATAATACCGCGAAGAATGATATTTTGGCAGAAGACGAAGACCAGAAGCGTCGGGATGGCCGCGATCACCAGTGACGCCATCCACACGCAGCGATAGCTGTAAAGTTCCATTTGGAAGAGGTAGACCATCATGGTCCACATTTTCGGACTCTGGCAGATGAGGAAGGCCCACATGAATCCGCCGTAGGCGCCGGTAAACGCGCCCAGGGCAATCACCGCCAGGATCGGCTTGGACAATGGGATAGTGATCTGCCAGAACAGGCGGAGTTCGCCTGCGCCGTCGATCATGGCCGCTTCGTAGAGTTCAGGTGGCAGACTGTCGAAGTACCCTTTAAGCAGAAAGATGCCCATACCGCTCGCAAGACCGGGGAGCACGAGCGCCCAGTACGTGTTCAGCAGCCCAAGTTCTTTGATGAGCAGGAAATTGGGAATCATGGCGACCTCCGCCGGGAACGCCATGGTGGCGAGCAAGGCCAGCAAGATGCGGTGCGCATAGCGCAAACGGAATCGGGAAAGCCCATAAGCCGCGAGTGGTTGAACCGTCAATTGCCCGAGCACGGTCATGACCACGAGCACGAACGTATTCCAGACGGCGCGGCCGTGGTAGAGCATATAGTCAAGCACGATGGCGTAATTGTGAACGAGGTAGTCCTTTCGGACGGCCGATTTGGTGCGCCAGAACGCGACGGCGTCGGTCTCGGCGCGAGGCGGCATCACCTCGGACCAACTCGTCCATACGGCGTGATGCGCGGCGTTCACGGCGTCCAGGCTGTGGTAGCGGCCTCGAAGCCAGTCCCGCCAAATAGTCTCAACAGAGATCAGGCGTTTAGCGGCGGGTGGCACACGCTGATCCGTGAAATCGGTCCAATCGGCAAACGAGAAATCGTCGAGCGGCGCAACGGCGGGATAGGTGGTGTCCGCGATGAGCGGCAGCGTGGTGTCGTGCTCGGCGTTGTACGCGCGTACGCGGTCATCGTAGTCGGGATATCGCGCGGCGAGAAACACGCGATAGGCGTCACTGAAATCGCCTTCCACTCGGATGAACTCCAGCGGGTAGCGTTTGTTCACGTAGTCGTCCCACAAATCGCGCAGGGGGCCCTCGAGCGGGCGCTCCATGGGCATGACGATATCCGACAGCGATTCGAAGTGCGTGCCGAGCGTCGAATTGATTTCGCTTAGACTGCCGCTTCGACGTTCGAGAAAGGCCCTGAATGCATCGGATGCGAGAAGAGGCATAATCTCATCCGGCGGGAGCGTCCTGCGGAATTCGAGATATTCCTGCCGCGCCGGTGACATGTCGGGCCGCCATTTGTGAGACAGATAGGCCTCGGCCGGCGTCGCTTCGGAGAAACGGGTTAACGCCGTGCCGAACTTTCGGTTGTACGCGCCGACGTCGTTGTGATACCGCTGTTGGAGCCAGGCGGCAAGTTTCTGATGCGTGACGCGGTACCGGAAGCTGTCGGTGTTGAACGCCACCGCCAGATCGTCCGGCAATTGGCCGACGCATTCGAGCCAATCGTTCACGCGCGTGACGACCTCGGGCTGGGAGGGCGTGTAGGGGGAAAAAGTTTCCAGAAAACGGAAATGAGGGATATCGACGCGATGAATGCGCCGCCCGACATCGAAGTTTTCGCCATAACGGTCATCCATCCATTTGCGATAAAGCGCCAAATCGTTGAACACATACTCGGGCACGACGCGCCACTGATCGAAATCGGTTTCGGAACTGATCGAGGCGCCAAGCATGAGCAAGAAGGGATATACCATCGTCACCGAGCCGAGAGTGAGCGTTACATAAATGGACGTGGACGCGCCTGCCTGGAACTCGACGCGTTTGAGAATGCGAAGTTGCAGGACGGTGAAGCCGATGAGGACTGAGCCAAGCACCCAGGCCATTGCCGTGGCATAGCCGAAGCGCAGGTAAAGGAAGGCGTTGGCCCAAATGTGAATGCCGAGAACCATGGTCGAGTTCGCCGGACCACCGCCGGTCATCACGAAGACATTGGACATCGCGTGGAAGCTGCCGATAAACGCTCCGATAAAGTTGATCAGGATAAGCGGCTTCAGCGCCGGGTACGTGACGTTGCGCAGTTTGTCCACGAACGTGCCCCCGTCGAGCGCGATAGCTTCGTAGAGATCTTCGGGGACCGTCTTTAGCGCGGCAAGATAAATCAAACTGCCAGGGCCCGCGCCGGCCCATACGCCTGGAATGATTACGCACAGCATCGCCAAGCCCGGCGTATGCAGCCAGTCAATGTATTGAACGTCCGCGGAGACCAGGTGGAAGAAATGCAACAAGGGCATGGCCAATCGGTTGAGCAGACCGTCCGAGGATGGGGCGTAGAACATTTTCCAGATGAACATAATGACGAGGCCGGTCGTGATCGCGGGCAAATAGAAGATCGTGCGGAACAGCATCTTTCCGCGCGGCACTTCGTCGAGCAGCAACGCAAGCGCGATTGGCGCGACAAATCCGATTAGCATGCTGATGGAAACGTAGAAGAACGTCGCTCGGACAGAGTTCCAGAAATCCGGACTAGTAAGTACCTCGATGAAGTTGTCGAGTCCGATGAATGCGCCACCGCCGTAGAGCCGGTAATTGAAGAAGGCCATGGTCGTGCCGCGCAGGAGGGGGATGTACTGCCAAAGTAACACCGTGAGCAGCGCGGGCAGCATGAGCATCCACGCAATCATGGTGTTCCGTGCGCGCAGCGAGCGTCCCCCGACAATTTCGGATGAGCGCGCGGTGACAATGACGCCGGCGCGTTCACGCGTGATCAGGTAGAACGCAAGCAGGACCAGAGGCGCCGCGATGCAGAACGCGGCCGTCCCCCAAAAACGCCGCTGCCGCTCGACTTTCGGGGGGAGAATGCGGTAGAGCTTTTCATTCGCGCCCTCCATGCTCGCTTGAATGACCTTAGCGGGGTCTTTGCGATCGCCGCCGGAATAGATGACAGTGTCAATCGGTACGGCAAGTTCATTTCCCTCGACGTGCTGGTAGTGGAGGTCGTGCGGCTGCACGCGCCCGTACTTGGGCGCGTCTTCCATTGCTCTTCGGAACGTAGGCTCGTAGTCCTCGTATTCGACGCTATAGCCAAGGCGTTTGAGTAATTGCGGACGAACGAGATAGGAGTAGCCGCCTTTCACATAGATGCCCGTACTAATGCGCAGCGCGTCATCGCTGCACATAAAGACGATGTAGTCCCAGGCGGCCTTGAGGCGTTTCGGGTCCTTGGCGGTCAAGGCATTGATACACCAGGCCCGGCCACCGGTCAGCACCGCCGGAACACCGCCCGGCCCGGCGACGGGTGGCGGCCCAAATCCAATCTGATCGGGCCGGAGTCCGCCCTGCGTGATCACCACGTCAATGTCTTGGGGCTCGACATGGTTAATCATCATTGCGATTTCGCCGCGCAGGAACATATCGCGCCCATCGCCGCCGACGCGGACCACCCCCGTGAGTATCGGCGTGTTCCAGAGATCGCGTCCGCACTTCGAACAGTTGAATTGCTGTTTGTCGCCGGGAGCGGCCACGGTTGTGCCACACACCCGGCATTCGAGCTGGGTGACTCCCTGGTGGATGGGGTTGAGGTCGCCGCACGTCGGACAGGTTGCGGCGGGGAGATCATTCGGGGTCTCACAATCGGGACACCGCGTCCATTCGGTCCAGCGCAATCGCTTGTAGAAGGCTAGGGCCTTCTGTCCCGCCTCGCGTCCGTACGCCAGAATCCACGAGCGCGGTTGGTCTGCGAGGCTGCGGCCACACTTCACGCAGGCGCAAATTCTGTCTTCTTTTGGGAACTCGTTGAGGGTTCCGTCATCAGGACACGTGCGGCGTTGCAGGGTCATGTTCCCGCCGGCCTGCAATACAAAATTGGAGAATATGTAACCCGCGGTATAGCCGGAGTTGATATAGGTGCCGTACTGGCCGGCTTGGAACCGCGCGGTCTTCACTCTCTTGCTCGGAAAGGTGAGACGCTGCGCGAAATCGAAGTACTCGTCCCAGTCCTTGGGCGGCCGAGGCGGGACAATTCCGGCTTGCTCGAACAGATCGCGCCGGTACCACAGCGTCAATATCCAGTAGTCGTGAACCAGCGCGTAAAGCTTGCCATCATCGTCGCGGGCGGAATCGCGGTGGAATTCCGTCACGCCGTCGCCGGGCAACTGCCAATCCGGCTGCGCGGCCCTCTGTGCGGCAATGAGATCGTCGATGGGGTGTACAAGACCCAGCCGAATGTAGTTCTGAACCTGCCGGATGCTGAGGTCGAAGACATCGGGACCCTGTTCGCCCGCCAACGCCATCATCTGCTGGGCTTCGCTCAAACCTTCCGGAAGCTGCAGCTCTGTCGCATACTCGTAGGCGTAGTTGGGATGGCGCTCGAAGAAGGCGTTGAACACCGCGAGGGCGGCTTTGTTCATGGGCCCCGGGGCGGTAACGACCGGAAGAAACCCAACACGAATCGTGATCGTGTCTTCGGCGCATGCGGCGCAGGCGGCCAGCAGGAGCGCCAACCCGGTGGCAAAGCGCGCAGCCTTTTTCGCATTCGCCATACGCTTGGTGTCTTCCCGCGCGTGTGCTTTGAAGTGGTAACGGACCTGAATCCGGAAACACCGGACCGTTCACTTAGCGCTTCCAACAAAGCCCGCGCCGGAGTGAACGGGAGGGTAGTTGTCCCCAACCGCGCGAACCACGGCGTGCGTTCTTGTCAGGCGCCCTTACTTGACCGCCTCCATCTCCGCGAAGAAGGCTTGCCGGACCGGCTCGCCAGCCTCCGCGAAGAATGTGACGCCTTCGCGCTCGGCGATGGCCTTGAAAAGACCATAGCTTCCTTCCCGCTTCGCGGTGAGCGGCATGCGCTTGCACTTGAGATAGAGAATCGGCAAGCGGGCCATCTCCACGCGCTGGCGCACTTCCGCATTGTCCGCCACGGCGTCGGCCTTCTCGAAAAGACGATCCGCGTCCCGGACGAACGCGTCCGTGAAGAGGGCATCGTCCGGCGCAAGCCCGAGATGAATGTGGGTCTCGGGCGTGATGCGATTGTGGAGCATATCAAAGTACGCCCGGACATACTGGCCGCTGCGGCCGTAGTAGCCGTACATGAAGTCGCCAATTACATCGTTTACGTCGCATTCCGGATTCCACAGGAGCTTCGCTATCAGATACGCGCGCAATTCGGCGAATTCGCCTCCCCGGCCCTGGTAGGCGGCCTGCTCCATCACGCCGATGGCGTGGTGATCGCGGAAATACTGGATATTCGGTTGGAGGACCCGGAAGTTCGGGTACGGCATAACGTAATGAGAAAAGTTGACGACGTAGTCCCAGATATACAGGTGCTTGGCGAGCTTCGTCCACCCTTCCGTGTCCTGAAGGAACGTTGCGTTTTGCTTGCAGGTGCGGAAGTCGTGCGCGAAACAGCATTCGATGCTGCAAAGCCGGACCCCCACGTTATCGCGAGGCTGAATTGTGGCGGGCGGTTTGCGCGTGTACTGGTAGGCAAGCGTTCCAATGAATTTGTCCGGGAATTCCGCCTGAACCTGTTCCGCCACTTGGTTCACAAACCAGATGATTGGACCCGACTCGCTGCCCTCTTTCTTGGCAATGGCCTGACATGCGTCGCATTGGCAGGGATTGCCCCAGTCGTTCTGAGAAACGTCGTAGATGAGGTACTGCGGACTGTCCTTCATCGTCTTCTTGATGCGCTCGACCACGATCTTCAACACGTCGGGATTGGTGACGCACAACTGCGCGTTGTCGGCGGTGCGCTTACCGGCAATAAGACTGTAGTACTCGGGATGGGATGCAAAGAATTCCGCCGGGGGCACGAGCGGGTAAAATGTGTGTACCGACCAATAGCATTCGACTCCGCCGGGCTGTTCGCGGTGGGTCATGGCGCCGTTGATACGATTGTGCGCCGCCCACGCCGGGTCGAACGCCTCAAAATAGAAGTCATTGCGGACGCGAATGCTCGGCGCTTCGGTGTGGTGCAGGTAGTGGAACTGGTATTGGCCCTTCTTCGGCGCTACCGTGACTTTTGGGGTATACCAGCGGCACCCCAATTCGCGTTCAAGGAAGGACATCACGCCATACATCGTTCCCCGCTGCTTCCCGCCGAGAATCACGATGTGAGGTCCCATATTCCGGTACGTGAACGACTCGTCGCCGTCCGCGGGAGCAGCCGCGCCGGCGCCGAAAATGGTCTTCGCGTGTTCATTGAACCCTACCACGATCTCATTTCCGGCAGGCGCCGCGCTGTCGTCGTGGATGGCAAGGTCGGCCCCGCTCACTTCTTTGAGCCAACGTTTCAGCTCGTCAGCCGCCCATTTTTCCGATGCGGACGCCCCTTTGCCGATCGTGATCGAGTAGTCGGACTTACCCCCGGCAAACAACGTGTAATCGACGCGCTTGCCGGCGCTAAACGGAATTTCGGACTTTTCTTCGGCGCCGCCAACTAAGGTAGCGGTCATCTTCAGGACGTAATCGCCGTAGGTGCTGGTATCCACCGCTATCGGCATCTCCCGTTCCTGATTCCAGGGCTGTTGCCACGCAACAACGGTTGGAGTGATCGTGGACGCCGCCTGCAAGTCCACTTTCTGGATGAGGCGTCCGACCAGAGACTTAGCCTGAAGGAAATGAAGCGCCACCGTGCCGTCCTCCCGTGTGACCACATCGAACAGTTGGATCTTGTTCGATGCAAGTTGATGGTCAAGCGTCAGCAAACGCAACGCGAATTCCCACTTATTGCCGCGCTGCTCAACCTTGAGCACGACCGGATTTCTGCCCTTGTTGAGGAAGACGGGAATCAGATTATCATCGAGCTTGAGCGTCCGTGCGCCGGGATAGTCAAAAACCTGCTCCCCGTTCAGCCACATGCGGCAGCCATCGTTCGTCCCGAGCGCCAGCAGGCAAGCCATATCGGCGTCGGCCTCGATCTCGCAGTAGGCATAGCCCAGCACGTTGCTGGCAGGGGAAAGCGCCTGGTCGAGGCTCACGATATCGGCATTCGAGGTATGCGCGATCCACTTGGCCGTTCCTCCCTCGAACGACTCGGCCTGCCCGTCGGCGACTTGTGGTCGCGCCTCGCCGCCGTGCGCCGCGAGGTAGTCTTTCTCAAAGCCCTCCAAGTGCAGAGAAGAAGTGTCCCCCGTCTTTCCCGGGGCATCCGGGAAGGGGCCGCAAAGAAACCAGGAGCGAATGTAGACTTCCGCAGGCAACGCCTTTTGGACAGGTATCGGTGCAGGGGTCGGGGCTGGCGCAGGCGCCGCCGGAGCAGGGGCCGCGGGCGCGGGGGCCGCGGGAGCGGGGGCCGTGGGCGCGGGGGCCGTGGGAGCAGGGGCTGCGGGCGCGGGGGCCGCGGGAGCAGGGGCCGCGGGAGCAGGGGCCGCAGGCGCGGGGGCCGCGGGAGCAGGGGCCGCGGGAGCAGGGGCCGCAGGCGCGGGGGCCGCAGGCGCGGGAGCTGCGGGCGCAGGGGCTGGTGTAACCGGCGGCGTTGGAGGCGGCGCTGGGGCGGGAGCTGGCGCCGCTGCCGCCGCGGGTGGAGGAGCGGCTGGCGCCGGAGCGTCTCCCGGGGCGGCAAGAGAAGCAATGAGAAGAACGGCCAGTAAGGCCGCAAACCGCAACGCGGCGGCAGGCCGGTGAAATGGACTTGCGGTGGCATATCGGTCACGGCCTGGACGCCTGCTTACTCGGTGCATGTATTTCATGGTGCTTCCTAGTATTAGTACTCGCGCGCTTCAAGTGATTTGCTGAATGAGCAAGGCCCCGTACTCTACCATAAAACCGGCCTCGGAGTCGCCTGTCGAGTTTGTCATGTTGACTGCTCCTCGGACCTGTGGTACGTTGAGTCCATTCAACTTCGATGAGGCCTCAGCAGATAGGCGCCTCAACAGTGACTGCGGGTTGTGGGTGTGACTTCATTGTCGGCGGCGCCCATGATCCTTGCCCCAGACAGAGCTGGCAAGAATCTATAGGAATCGCGCGGAATGGAAGTCTTCTATTGGGTTAAGAATGCGAACATCCAGGATTCGATAACGAATCCGCACATGCTCCACGCAATAGCGGTGCATCTCCCGATTGCTCTGGTGTTCCTCGGCATACCGCTGGTCTACGTGTGCGCGGTGACTTCAAGTGAACGCGATATCCTCCGTTGGGTGACGGTCGGGGTGTACGCGGTCATAGCCATTGCGGCGTACTTGGCTCAATTGGCGGGATCTGCTGCGCTGGACGAATTGAAAAACATTCCCGACAATGTCTGGACCATGATAAACACACACGAGGAGATGGGCGAGAAGATATGGATGTTCGCCGTAGCAACCATGTTCCTGCTCGCGCTGAGTTCAGTGAAGGTCTCGTGGTTCCGCACCGGAACCATGACCGTCGCGATGATCGCCAGTCTGTTTACCGGCGCGTGGGTGGCGGTTACGGGGCACTACGGCGGCGCGCTGGTCTATCAGCACGGCGCAGGTGTGATTGCGCCGGGCGCCGCGGAAACACGGGAATCCTGGGCCGAAGGCAGAAGCAGGCATCGAGGACGTGATCGCCGGCCATCCACGCGCGATCCTGAGGGGAAAGGTGGCGAGCCCGGCGCCGCGGGCGAAGGGGGGGCGCTGCAGTTGATCGTCGTGCGCCCAATTGATCCGGCGGAAGCGTCGAGCGTCAGTTACACCAAGGATATTAAACCCCTGCTCGAGCAAAGGTGTGTTCCATGCCATCGTCCGGAGAAGCTGCGGGGTGGCTTCGACGTCACTTCTGTTCCGGCGATTCTCAAGGGGGGCGAAGAGAAAGGGCCCGGCATTGTCAAGGGGAACCCGGATGAGAGTCCTTTGGTGAAGTACATTCGGGGCGAGTTCTCACCGCGTATGCCCAACGGGAGAGACCCTCTGAACGAGGACGAATTGCACCTCATTCGCGAGTGGATCAGCGCCGGGGCGGTTGATGATAGCGGCGGCGCAGCGGCGCCGGCTCCGACGCCGGTACCAGCCCCAACTGCTCCAGCTCCAGCCGCTCCAGCCCCGGCCGCGCCGGCCCCGGCCGCTCCGGCCCCGGCCGCTCCGGCCCCAGCAGCGCCTGCCCCGGCCGCGCCAGCCCCGGCCGCGCCAGCCCCAGCAGCGCCAGCCCCAGCAGCGCCAGCCCCGGCAGCGCCAGCCCCGGCAGCGCCGGCCCCTGATGCAGCCAAGCCTGCGGCTCCTCCGCCTTCTGCGCCGACGCCAGAGTCCAAGCCCGCGCCGGAAACGCCCAAAGCCGAGACGCCACCGGCTCCGGCCAGTCCTTCTCCCGTCACGCCGCCTGCCGAGAAGCCCGCGACACCCCCGGCTTCGTATCGCGGTGACTCGGTATTGACTACGGCGCTGGGTCCGGCGAAGGTGTTTGCTTGAGATGACTCTTCGGCGGCGTGGTACGATAGAAATGGCGCCGCACAGGTGACGCGAGAGTTGTCGAGAGGAAACAAGTAGCGTGGCTCAGTACATTCCTGGCCCGGGAGAGCGCACCGCGGTCAAGACGAAACCGAAGGTTAAGCCGCCCCGGAAGTTCAAGGTCTTGCTGCACAACGACGACTACACCACGATGGACTTTGTGGTGCATGTGCTGGTGAGCGTCTTCAACAAGCCAACACCGGACGCGTTAGCGATCATGCTGGATGTGCATAAGCGCGGTATAGGCGTATGCGGCGTTTATACTGCGGAAGTGGCCGAAACCAAGGTCAATGCGGTACACGACCGCGCCCGAGAGAAAGGATTCCCCCTGAGGTGTTCGATGGAGCCAGAATAGGCGGATGATTGTATGACCGAAGTTCTGTCCGACGCAGATCGGCTCACACGCCTGACGGAAATACTGCGTGAACTGGGCCGCGATCAGGACCCCGTGCGCTCCGTCAACAACTATGCCGCCGCCATGCGTGAAATCTACGGCAGCCAAGGTATGATCTCGATCTCCATGCGCAATCTGGACCCCGGCCGCTACCGAGTCATGCGCTTTATCCACCAAGAGGGGCTTCCGAAAGAGGAGTACCCGGACTTGCCATTTGCCGGTCCGGATGCCCCGGCGCATTCAGGAGGGATCGTCGGAGAGATCATCGCCGGTGACGCGCCGGTCGTGCGCCGCAATGTCTCCATCGATCACGACCCCGTGCTGGGTACCCAGCTTGCCCCGTACCGGCTACTGGTGGCGCTGCCGACGTTCTTCGCGGGCGACATTACCAACTGGGTCATTTATGTGAGCACCGATCCCGGCGCGTTATCCGCTGAAGACATCGAGACGCGCTTCCTTCAGACGAACTTGATGGGCGGCTTATCAAACAACAAGCGGATTGCGAAGGAATTGCTCGAGGCCACGGAGTGGATACAGCGCGAGGTGGATGAGATTGCCAACATTCAGCGCAAACTTCTGCCCGCGGAGATGCCCAAGATTTCCGGTCTCCAATTGGCTGCGGCCTATGCGACGTTCGACCGAGCGGGAGGCGACTATTATGACGTCTTTCCCATAGGCGTCGTGCGTGGAGAAGAGACGCCGGCCGATCATCCGGAGTGGGGCATTCTCATCGCCGACGCATCCGGGCACGGGCCATCGGCGGCGGTGGTGATGGCGATGCTGTCTACGCTACTGCGAAGCTATCCCCACGTGACGCGCAGCCCCGGGGAGATACTTGAGTATCTGAATCGGCGGCTGACCGCGCTGTCCGTGCATCATTCCTTCGTGACCGCCTTCCTGGTGACGGTCAACTGTGAAGATAAGCGAATGACGTATGCGAGCGCGGGACACAATTGGCCGCTGCTACGCAACGGCCAGTGCGTGAAAATGCTTCAACCGGAAGCGGGCCTTCCGCTGGGGATCGCCACGTCGAGCCGGTATCCCGATGTAACGCGGACGGCTGAGCCGGGGGACGCCGTCTTGCTCTATACCGATGGCGTGACGGAAGCGCGCTCACCCAAGGGCGCCATGTTCGCTGAGGAGGGGTTGCGCCAGGTCTTTGCCCAGAGTGAGGGTAGCGCGCAGCACGTCCTCGACTCCATCGTGCGCAAACTCCGCGAACACGAGGGCAACCAGCGGCCGACGGATGATCAGACGATGGTCCTAATCCAAGTAGGGTGACGGTCCCGTTGCGCTTCTACTTGCCGCGGAAATAGCGCCAGCCAAATCGGACGACGATTAGGGAAAGCCCGATCCAGAAGAGCACAATAGCGCCCGCAATTGTCCACGACAGCGCTGTGGCTCTTGGAGGCTGGTCGAGGGCTTTGACGCGGCATTCCGCTATCACTCCCGCCG
Organism: Candidatus Hydrogenedentota bacterium; assembly: GCA_016215105.1. Taxonomy (GTDB): domain Bacteria; phylum Hydrogenedentota; class Hydrogenedentia; order Hydrogenedentales; family SLHB01; genus JACRLJ01. The sequence continues at coordinate 4,661 of JACRLJ010000085.1, read as the reverse complement.
GAATCATGCGTAACGCCAAGGCGATGCCCAACGGCACTATCAGCAGGTCATCGAGATATCCCAGTACGGGGATCGGGTCGGGAATGAGGTCGATGGGGCTTACGGCATACGCGATGACGAATAGGACTAGCGCCTTAGCGTACCAGGGCACGCGCGGGTCACGGCAGGCAAGTGAGAGCGCGGAGAGTTCCCGAGTGAGGCGGCGCGCGGTTTGTTTGAGGGCGCTGAACATTGGTTTGGGGTCTGGGGTTTCGGTTAGACTCCTCGCTTGGTCTTGGGCGGGAGGGTCAGAGACCGAAGTATTTGTGACGCGGCTTGGGACCGGTTGAGGACGTAGAAGTGGACGCCGGGGCAGCCGCTCTCGACGAGTTCCTCGACTTGGCGCGTTGCGGAGTAGATACCCACGTCGTACTGGCCTTGGGGATCGTTCGTATGGGCCTCCATCTTCGCGAGTAGCGCTTGCGGCAGGCGGGCGCCACAGTTCTTGATGACGCGCTTGAGTTGGTCCGCGCTCGTGACAGGAAGCACGCCCGGAATGATAGGGACGCGTATGCCCGCCGCCACGCACCGGTCGCGGAAGCGGAAGAAGTCGTCATTCACGTAGAACAATTGCGTTATGACGATGTCTCCACCAGTATCGACTTTGCGCTTGAGGTGCTCCAGATCGGCTTCCGGGCTTGCGGCCTCCTGATGCACCTCGGGATACCCGGCGACAGCTACGCCAAAGGCTGGGAATTCGGCGCGAATCAGCGCGACCAACTCGTTGGCGTGGCTGAAGCCTCCGTCAACGGGCCGGAACTCCGATTCGCCTTTCGGCGGATCGCCTCGCAACGCCATGATGTAGTCGACACCGCGCGTGGCTGCTTCGCGAAGGTACTCGCGCAAGTTGGCCACGGTCGCGCCGACACAGGTGAGGTGCGCCGCAACAGGTAGACTAAACTCGCGTTTGACGCGAGTGACAATGTCCAGGGTCTTGTCGCGCGTGGAGCCGCCGGCTCCGTACGTACAGGTGACAAACGACGGCGAGAAGGTGACCAAGTCGGTGAGGTTGCGGAAGAGGTCGGCCATGCCTTCGTCGGTTCGAGGTGGAAACACCTCGAACGAGAGGCCAAAACGTCCATTGCGATAGAAGTCGGAAATGAGCACAGCGCGTAACCCTTCGTAGCGGAAAGCTGCGTTGGCTTGGACGAAACGTCCAAGATATGTGCGGTCGAACACGGTATCTGCCCCGCACGGAGGCGTATTCTAGTCGGGCTTCGCGGGTCCTTCAAGTTGCTTGCGGTCCGCGCCGTACGCGGGGAGGGTGGTTAGGCGCGGATCGTCAACGGGTCCGCCGACTGTGAAATGGTAAAGCGACTGATAGCGCCCGTCTCGCAGACCGAAGATCTGGTGGACAGAGTCGTCGAAGAAGCAACCGATTCCGGTACCGCGCACGCCGGCGGCCTCGGCTTCGAGGTAGAGGACCTGTCCAATCATGCCGGCTTCCCAGAACAGGTTCCGGTAGAACCACGGACCGTTTTCGAGAAGGCTGTTCTCGAAACGGGCGAGCATACCAAGACCGAACGCGCCGTCCCCGGCGATGTCCTGTCCGCAACTGACCTGCACGGCCGCATCGCGGCAGTCGGCGGTCAGCAGGCGGAACAACGGAAGCGCTTCAGGGCACGCATCGGGCGTTTCCCACAGGAATCGCGGGTTCATTGCGGACCGTAGTTCCGATTCGTGCGCGCGATTCCGAACGAGGCAATAGATACCGGGCGCAATACCCGTAACGCGGTGAACGAACAAGCCAAGGTGTATTGCGGCAGGCCAGCCGACGGCGCTCCATGGAACCGAGCCGGGGAAAGGCATCGTACGCAGCAGCATGCCGTAGAAGGTTTCGCGCGAGATCGATGTTGCGCCATCCATGTCCACTGCGCTGCGGCGCTGCTGGACGATGCGCTTTACTGTCGCGCCACACGGCTCGCGGCGCGGTATAGTGGCCGCGGCGGCTACGGGAGCAGGGGGGCCGGCGGTAGCAGCCGTGCGCGGCTTGGCGCAGGCCGCCGCGACGCGATCTATAATCTCCCACTGGACGTGATCGGAACTGAGCGCATTGGCTTGGCCGCGCCAGCCGCCCTGGGCGATGCCGCGAATGGCAGGCTCGGTAAGCGTTCCGGGTATCTGAGCCGACGCGCTCGATGGAATGATCGCCGCGATAAGATCGGGACACTCGCGTTCGGCCTTGTCAAAGTCCGCGACGCGGTCGAGGCCCAGCAGCGCGGTGACATCCGTGTCGCTGAGGCCATTGAGATGGCGCACGGACCAGCCGAGCGCGGCGGCGGCGACTACGAGCGCGGCCAAGGCATGGCCCACGTCGTGCTGGCAGTAGCGGTAGGCGCGTTCGCCGTACTTCCAGGCCTCGCGCCAATGGATGGACGAGAGACCGGCAAAGAAGGTCCCGCCGGGGAACCCTGCGCGAAGCGAATTCCACGCCGGTTCCGAGAACCCGCATCGGAGTTCCAGGGCGTGCTCGCGCGGCGCGTAATGGTAAACCCCCGGGCTGTCGTTGAGGCCGGCCAGCGCAGGCGCTATCAGATATCCTTCTGTCGGATGCAGGTTGCCGCTGGACGGGTTGCAGCGCAGCGCCCAGCGTGAGTCGCCGTACTGCTTCCATGCTGAAATAGCTAGGCTGCACTCGAGAAACGCCGCTACGGTATGGATGGAAATTGGCCGGGCCGTCACTCGGCCCGGCTCATAGATTTCTTCGTAAGGAGCGGACTCGTCCGTGTCGCGAAAGGGAAACAGGACGCGCGGCGCGCCCGCGTAGCGCCGGAACGGATCGGGCTGGGTAGCCCAATCCAAGTAGCCCGGGGAGCGCGCATACCGGTTCGCATGATGCTTCGTCGCCGCGTGGTAACCCTGTACTATTTCCAGCGCGTTCATTCGCCATCCGCGCGCGGTTTCACGCCGTTATTTCGCGGCCGCCGCGGGAGCAGGCGCCGCTGGCGCCGGCGCGGCGGGCGCCGCCGGGGGCGTGTACTTAAACCGTTCCTCGCCGATTTGCGGGTTGATCTTGACGTCTTTGACAAGTGTAATGACGCGCGGCTTTCCGGTTTCGTCCAGGATATCGGTTCTCAGTACGGCGCCGCTTTCGAGGTCGAAGTAGAAACGGATCGGTTTCGCTTTCTGCTGGGTTTCAGGCTTCGGCGCTCCTTCGATGACGAGCGCCATCCGGTCTCCGAGCTTTTCGTTGGGCCGAACCGCGAGCGTGAAATTCTGCTCAATTTGATCAAAGAGGGCTTTCCCGCCACCGACGATGGCGCCCGAGCCCTTTGTGGACTTGAAGGCCCGCGTCATTCCCATCATGCTGTTTTCGGTGAACAAAGTGGTTCCGTCAAAGACGCGCAGGCTAGTCTGCTTGGTCTTTGGCGCATCGGCCGCGGCGCCGGGCGCAGCGACCTCCATGGCGACTTCCACGCGCGACAACTCGACGCCGTTCTTCTTGATGCACTCCACTTTGCCTTCGCCGGAGGCGGTCCGCTTGGTGTCGCCGCGCGTTTCCTCCAGCTTCATTTCAAGCGCCGCCGAATACGAATTGACGGAGTTCCATTTTGCGGCCAAATCCTTCTTGGCGGCGTCCAACGCTTCGTCCGGCCACGCCTTCGGGCAAATCACTATGGCCAAGGCGATCAGAGACATTTTTGAGAACACTCTCATTCGGGTACTCCTTCATGGCGCGAGGCGGCGCCTCGATCCGGTCTTCGACGAGGTGAAGGCGCTAGTATACACGCCTTGCGGCCGGGAAGTAAGTTGGGGTCTGGGGTCTGGGCCGGGACGAGAGTGCGGACTTGGACTTTGCCGGCGTAGCGGTCGTCTTGTGAATCATTGCGTTAGGCGCCCAGGACGATGTGTCTATCGGGATACTCGCCGCGATTGAACGGCGGCAGGACCATATCGCCGGGCAGGTAGTGCCAGGCGGTGCTGTAGCGCGTGCGGTTGCTGACGTTTGGATTGGCGCCGTGGAGCAAGTTGGCGGAGAACAGAATGACCGTGCCGCCGGGAATGACCAGATTCACCGCCTCCGATTCGTCGACGTCCACCCAACTGCCGTACGTCGCGGGATTGGGATTGTGTGTGAATCGTCCGCGGGTGTGGCTGCGCGGGATGACTTTGAGGCAGCCGTTCTCGCGATCGGTGTCTTGCAGATAAATGCCGCAGGTGACGATCTGCTCGGATTCGCTCGAGAAGTAATAATTGTCCTGATGCCACATGGTCGAAGTGCCGCCGCCGGGGATCATGGGGAAGAACTTCGTGCCGAAAATGTCGAGGTTGGAGCCAATCAAGGAGCTGATGGGGCCGATAATTTCGGGTTCCTTGGCCAACTCGAGTACGCGCGGTTCGACCACGCAGACGCCTTGGATTTTGTGCAGGATGCGCCTCGGGTCCAACGCTCCGGTTGCGTCGCGCTCGAAGGTCCACGCGCCGTCTTGTTCGCGGGTTTTGGATTGTTCAACGAGTTCGTCAAAAAGCGCGACGTAGCGGCGCAGTTTGCCGCCGCGGATGAGGTTCTCGAACACGAGGAAGCCGTCTTCGTGATATTGACGAACCTGAGCTTCTGTCAATGCGTAAGACGTATCGATAGTGGTCATTTTGCTGCTTCTCCTCAAAGTGGGACTGCCGTA